>CAZECN010000011.1:0-2446 GCA_964510575.1 uncultured Bdellovibrionales bacterium
CTCAGCCGGCCCCAACAACTCCGGCTCCACCAGCTCCAGCTAATAGTCAGTTTGATGGAACAATAGATGTTCAGTCATCTGTTTCCAATGGAGGATTTGCTTACATTGTGGCACAGGACTTTGGCGTCGTGTCAGATTCCCAGTCAAATAACTCTGCGTCTACGCTTAGAGTTTTTGAAGATGGGATAGAACTGGGAGACGCGCATAGTGTGCATCAGGATATTAGAGACTTTGGCTCTGGACGGTTTAGTCACTGGGGAGGTCAATTGTATTTTTCTGCTTCGGACAGCTCTGACCCCGGAAGTAATGGACGGGTTTATACTTATATAGCGGGGAGCGGTGCTCCAGCTTCGAACAATACTCCGCCAGTTGTAGCGGCTCCAGCCCCAGTTGCCACAACTCCGACGGCTAGCTCAAATGATCCGCGTACGAGGCTGCTTGCCAGTCCTGATCGAATGGGCTTTGGTGCAAATGCTACTGGTGGTTCGAATTACGTATATGTAAGAACTTTTGCAGAACTTAAGTCAGCACTGGAGCAATCTGGAAACTATGTTCTTCTGGATCCAAGTCTTTCAGGGCGAACAATAACTTTTACCCATACTATCTATCCTGCTGATAATACTACTTTTGATGGAAGTCTTGCTCCAGGCCATTCTTTGGTTGCCAGTCCAAACATGACCGGCAGTATAAACATGCTAAACGTGATCGGTGGATCCAAGCGAGGAAACCAGATCTTTCACAGTATCAAGATGGATGGAAACTATTCCCAGCATAGACAACAGCATGCAGCACTGCAAATTGCGCACGGCAGAGACTTCTGGATTGATCATGTTGAAATAACAGATTTTGTAGACGATGGAATTTTGGTTGGCTTTACTCAAAACAATGGAGCAGATTACATCACTGTTTCAAATTGCAAAATGTATAACACAGACAAAGCTTTATACCTTTTCTATCAGAATCAGGTGAATCATGGACAGGGACATGTCACAGCCTTTTTCAATGAGCTTGCTGCAAATGATAGAAATCCACTAAATCGTGGAGGAGAGCATTTTCATTTTTTTAATAACTGGATTCATGACTGGAAATGGGGAAGTGTAGATTCTGGTGGTTTGGGTATAACAAATTTTCCCGCAACCGCAGGGAACCGAACAGTAGATTCAAATATGCTTTCAGAAAGTAATGTGCTCGAGTCACCAGGAGCTTCAAATAGATGTGGTGAACGCGCAGATCCAGCTCCGGGGCTTGCCTATGGTGGATGGATATATACGGACGGGCAGAGTATCTACAACGGTCACCCAATTTGTAACGCCTCCAATCATGTACATAAATCCAGTACTAGTGGACCGGGAGCGCCAAACATTCCTTATTCTTACCAGTTGCTGCCAGCAAACCAGGTCAGAGCTTATGTTGAGCAAAATGCTGGTACTTTGAACTAAGCTGAGAATAACATGCCTATAATTTAGGCCGTAATTGTAGCTGCTTATCCCTGAAAAGGCTGTTTTAGCAATAAGGTCTCAATACTTGATAGAAAACATAGTAAATAGTATAAGAGCCTCAAATCCCAATCAGAGTAGTTTAAGAGAAAATTAATTAACCCTGCGCTGGGTTGGGTAAATCGTACCTGTCTGGTGGAGGCGTTATGCTCCAAGGCGATGGTTTTTCTGAGTTCACTCGGAAGGCTATCTTTTTTAAGTAAACAAGAGGTCCATATAATGGAAAATCATGAGCCAACTGCAATGATATACGCTCCTAGAACGGCAGGTCAGTATGACAGGCTTAAAGCAACGGACAATCAACCATTGGTTAGGCCAGCAAGTATGCAAGAAATACCTCATTTACAAATCAGGTAGCGTCAGATCTCGCTCATGGTGCTAGTGCAAATACTAGCCCTGCTTTTGTTGGAGATTTTACGAAACTGTGGTTTGGCTTTCGAACTGGTTTAAGTATTGAAATAGATCGAAAGGGAGAAGCGTTCTCAAGGTATCAGGTTCAGCTTCGAGCTGTATTAAGATCTGATATTGGAATTCTTCATCCGAAAGCTTTTAGTGTTGTGAAAGGAATTAAAGAATAGTTTAGCTGAGAGTTGGTTCCTCTTTCCGACTTGAGGGATTCAGGTCGGGTTTTTAATGCTGTTTTTAAAGGTGCGCATTGGTTTTCTCTATTTTTTTGAAAGTGTCAATTAGATCTCTTGGTAGGTAATCCGGGTAGTAAGGAAGCAGTCCCTTTGCAATAAAACCTTTTAAGCCTAAACCCATATTATATTTGGAGTCCCCAGCCTGTTTACTCAAGGGTTTTAACTTTTTGATGATAAAAGCTTCCAGGGTGTGGTCATCAAGTAAGAGATAATCTTTGCGAATATTTAGTTTCATCCCATTTAAATAGAAGATAGTCTCTGTCTCTGTCTCTGTCTCTGTCTCTGTCTCTGTCTCTGTCTCTGTCTCTG
>CAZECN010000011.1:2546-58989 GCA_964510575.1 uncultured Bdellovibrionales bacterium
TCTGTCTCTGTCTCTGTCTCTGTCTCTGTCTCTGTCTCTGTCTCTGTCTCTGTCTCTGTCTTAGGTGTAGTAGCTTCGAGAATTAGATTTTGAATTAAATCGGCTGATATTTGCCAACGAGATTGATCCCATTCTTCTAATATTAATTCTTGATCTGTAATTAGTTTTAGATCCTTACAAGTATCTGGATGATAGTGTCTAAGAAGTAGAATTAGTAAAACTGGGTCAAAAAGTAGAGATTCAAGTCCGTCTCTAATATCGTCACAGAGAGTGATTATCCTTTTATTTTTAATTTTATTTTTATTTTTGCCATTATCATAATCGACTAGTCCAAAAATAAAAGGGTTATTTTTTAGTTCATTTACAATTCGAATCACTTGGTTGCATCCTGAAGAAATATCGGATTCATCTGTTTCAATTCTTTCTGAATTGTTCTTACTCTTAGCACCAACTCCAATAAAAATGAGATCTAGATCTTGATCGAGATGACCTTTGAAGGAGCTGTAGAGATGATTAAATAGGTTGGCATCCTTCTGACTTTCACAGAATATTTGGCGTTTACCATCCGAAGAGACGCATAGAGGGGGTACGCCATCGCAAAGATGAGATAGAGCTTCACCTGGAGCAACTTTAGAGAGGCAATGTTCTTGAAGGCTCTCATCAAAATTCATCTGAAAAATAGAGTTTGGGGGAGCGAGAGCTACTGTCGAAGGACTATGAGTTGTAAGAATTACGGAGATATTCTTTTCGCTAATAAAATTTTTTTGAATTGTGTCTAATAGAAACTTAGTCATCTCAGGATGAAGGCTTGCATCTATTTCATCCAAGAGAAGAAGCTTAGGAACCCCTGTCCCAACTTGATCTTCTTCAAGCTTGTGTATTGAAAATGATAGGTTGATTATAATTTTTTCTCCAGAAGATAAGTGTTCCAGTTTGACCTCTTGGTTTGAATCAAGAGTTTTTAAGGAAATAGAGATATTATTTTCGGTAGCGAGATCGATTGGCTCAACTTTGAAGCCGGTATTTAGTTTAAGAAGTAGCTCATTCAGTGTTTCCCAAGGAGGCTTTCCATGTTTGGCCTGAAAATCTGGCTCAGCTAAGTAAGACTCTTTTTGATTATATTGCTTGCAGAAATTGTTTCGCCACTTTTTTCGGTAAAATCCAAAGCGTTTTGCCAGAGTGTTTGTAAATAAATGAGATTTAGATCCAGAAGAACTCAATTCTTCGAAGAAGTATTCATAGTCGTTATTTAGTGCCTCCCAAAATGCTAAAGGATTTCTTTTAGATAGAGTAAGAAGAGCATCTTTCCAAGGCGTTAGTATTTGATTTCCATTATGATCTCTAAGGACTGTATTTAGAATTTGTCTCGTTAATGAAGAAATAATTCGCTTGTGTTGGAGGAGAGCCTGTTTTGACTTATCAAGGTTTGAGTGCCAGCTAAAAACTTTATAAATGGAGTCCGGAGCACTGCTAACAACCGAGTTACACTGATTTTTAATTTGATCGAACTGCTTTTTAGAAATGTCCTTAAAACCCTCTTGGAATTGTTCTGTCCTGCTGAGTTCATCTCCAGTTTTGAAAATAGAATGACCACCTGGATGGAAACTATAGCTGTTAAAAGATGAAATTTCAGACTCTCTCTCGGTGATGAGAGAGCAGTTGATATAACCTTCTTCTATCGCTTCAAGGAGATGGGTCTTCCCTGAACCATTTTTTCCTGTAATTAACGTGAAACTAGGAAGCTCAGCTTCGCGGAAACCGCTAATCGATTTGTGTTTTGTTTTGAAGGAAAGGTTATACATACCTATTGATTCACCTGTGTTGGTTGGTGGACTCTCGATTCCTATATTCTACTTTAATGGATCAATAATACAGCCAAGGGGTTTGTCAATTTTCAACCATTAGTATGATAAGTTAACTGCAGTGATTATTCTTGTGAAAATGAGGCTAGGGATTTGTTCTGAAATAGACTGTCTTGTTAAATTTGTTTTAGCTACGCGAGTCCAGAACGAGTCCAAATAAGTTAAAGAATTTAAATGACCTTTGATTGTTCTACGTAAGTATCTGAAAATAAAGATAGAAATGGTAGGCACGAGCGGACTCGAACCGCTGACCCCTTCCACGTCAAGGAAGTGCTCTAGCCAACTGAGCTACGCGCCTAAAAAAATACAACTAACAACAATACAACAACTTTAGCCGAAGTTTACACGAGCGGACTCTCCATGTCCCTGCTCGCGCTCGCTTTGCGAGCGCCGTGCTGACCCCTTCTATGTTAAAGAAGTGCTCTAGCCAACTGCCGCAAAACCAAACTACGCGCCTAAAAAAATACAACTAACAACAATACAACAACTTTAGCCGAAGTTTACACGAACGGACTCTTCTTGTCTCTGCTCGCACTCGCCCTGCGAGAGCCGGGCTGCGCCCTTCAACGTTAAGGCCGAAAGTAAATAGGGACTCTAGCCGACTGTGCCGTAAAACTAAACTACGCTCTTATACAGGGCCGCGACCTTAACAAATAGTGGGGTAGTATAAAAGAGTTTGCTTAAAACTGGTAATTTAGAGGGCTAAGGTAGTTTGAATGGAGAATTCAAGAGTGAAACTTTCGAAAAAAATCGAGGATTCGGTGGGTAGACAAGACGTCTAAACCCACCTTAATCCTCTTTACCTCAAGCAGTACGTCGACCCCAGAGTTTTCTTGGACCAAAGCTAATTCCTTTGATGTTATCCTCAAGTTGAGGAGTATCATCTATTAAAGGAACGCCGTAAAAGTGCGATTCAACTAATGCTAAATCTCCGTCATTGTCTCGAAAATAAAGTCTAAGACCAAATGTTTCGATGTTTTGATGAATGGCAATGCGAGTTAGTTTAGTGAACTTCTCAATTGCAACGATTATATCAGCTTTAAAGGGCCATTTTCCTAAATTCCCTCCATACAAACGAAAACTGATCGCTATTAAGCAACATAGCCAAGCGTCATAGTCTGTCTTTGCAGGGAAGGCCTCAAAAGAATCCAGTTGCTTATTGAAGCAATGGGCCAAATAACATCGAAGCTGTTTTTCTTGCTCCTTTTTTTCAATAGCCGCTCGTGTAGAGACAGCTTTTTTCTTTGCTGCCATGGCGGTTCTCCGGAAGTTAGTTGAAGAAGTTTTGTAAAAAAATAAAACTAGAAACAACCTCAGACGCTAAGTTTGGCAGCCTCAGGTTGTTTCTAGAAGTGAACCTTTACTCATAAATTCTCTATCATTATGGTATCCAATTTGCCCAAAAAATCAAACTTTGAGCGATTAGATGGATAAATGCCGTTCTTTTTCCCCGTTTGTAGACCTTTGGGACTGGAAAACACTGTTCAACTTTGTTAGTCTCCGCCACCTCAGGGACCCTCTAGGGCCTTTCGAGCAGGGACTGAATCCTCCTTTGAGTGGTATCAGACCCATCAGATTTTTTAAGAAGAAGTTTCTAAAGAAGAACTGCAGGCAGGGAAAATAGCAATGCCAAAGATGAAAACAAACAGAGCGGCAGCCAAGCGTTTTCGCAAGACTGGTGGAAAAACTATCCGTAGGGGAAAGGCTTACAGACGTCACATCCTTACCAAGAAATCCACTGCCAGAAAGCGTGCTTTGAGAAAGCCTTCTGAAGTTGATCAGTCAAACATTAAACAGATTCAAGTACTGATGCCTTACTAGGCAGAGGTTGCTCCAAGATATCCTAAAAGAGGGAAGGAACAATGAGAGTTAAAAGAGGAGTCAAAGCACGGCGCCGTAGAAATAGAGTTTTGAAGCTGGCCAAAGGTTTTAGAGGTCGTTCAAAAAATACTATTCGCCAAGCAACTCAAAGAGTCGAGAAGAGTCTTCAGTATGCCTACCGTGATAGGCTGAATAGAAAGCGTGACTTTAGAAAGCTTTGGATTACTAGAATCAACGCTGCTGCTAGAATTAACGGTATTAGCTATTCAAGGCTGATCAATGGTTTGGATAATGCTGGAGTTGAGCTGGATAGAAAAATCCTTGCTGACTTGGGGGCCACAGAGCCAGAAGCATTTGCTGCCGTTGCTGCGATTGCCAAAGATTCAGCTGCAAGTCCTGCTGCAAAAGCTAGCTAGTCCGGAGTCCAGCGATGATTAGCGCTGAGTCCGTAGATAAAATTAAATCAGATGCATTAACTCTTATTGAGTCTGCTGGAGATGAAAACTCTCTAGTGGACCTTCGCGTCAAACTTCTTGGAAAAAAGGGTGAGCTAACCCAGCTGATGAAACAGTTGGGTCAAGTAGACGCTGATAAAAGAAAAGAGTTTGGTGGATTGCTAAATAAGGCAAAGCAGGAAGTAGAACATTCTCTAAGTTCAAAGCAGAGAATACTTTCTGATAAGGCTCGAAGGGCCAAACTTGAAAAAGAATGGATTGATGTAACCCTTCCGCTGAAGCAACCCTTAGTTATCGATTCTCCTGGTTCACTGCACCCCATTTTTAAAGTCCAGCAAGAGCTTGAAGATATATTCAGAGGTCTTGGCTTTACAGTGGTTGATGGCCCAGAAGTTGAGAAAGAGTATTATAATTTTGAAGCGCTTAATATTCCTGCAACTCACCCTGCTAGAGATATGCAGGATACTATCTGGACTACGGCAGGTGATCTGCTTCGAACACACACTTCTTCTATTCAAGTTCGAGCTTTAGAGGATGAGAAAAATACGCCGCCTCTTAGAATTGTAGCTCCAGGGAAAGTCTTTCGTTACGAAAGGGTTGACGCCAGCCATGGCCATACCTTCTACCAAATGGAAGGGATGATGATTGACCGAGAAGTTACTGTTGGTCACCTGATTTACTTCATGAGGACTTTGCTTCGTGAGATTTTTGGATTTGATCCAAAAATCAGACTTCGGCCTGGGTACTTTCCATTTGTAGAGCCTGGCTTCGAGCTTGATATTTGGTTTAATGAAAAATGGATGGAGCTTTTGCCTTGCGGTTTGATTCATCCCAAAGTTCTTGAGCATGGCGGAATTGATCCTGATACATGGCAGGGCTTTGCTTTTGGTCTTGGTTTAAGTCGCCTTGTTATGAGTCGCTATAAGATCAACGACATTCGACATCTCCAGTCTAGTGATTTGAGATTTCTCAGGCAGTTTAGCTAGGGAGAGAGCAGATGAAGATTTCAAGACAATGGCTGGAAGATTTTGTTGACCTCTCTGATTTCAGTGATGAGAAGCTCGAGGAATTGATTACCACTCGTGTGGCTGAGGTTGAGGGGGTTGAGCTTTCGGGTGAGACTTTGGAGCATGCTGTGGTAGCGAAAGCTCTTAAGGTAGAAAAGCATCCAGAAAGTAAAAAACTAAGTTTAGTTACGGTTGATAATGGAACTGACCAACGGCAGGTAGTTTGCGGAGCTTCAAATGTTAGGGAAGGTTTAGTTACGGCCTTTGTTGCCCCTGGAGGAATCGTCTCTGATGGTAAAGGCGGAAAGTTCGAAATTTCAGTAAGGAAAGTTGCTGGTATTGAAAGCCCAGGAATTCTGGTTTCTGCATCTGAGCTAGATATCTCACCAGAAGGTGAGGGGATAATTGAACTGTCTGAAGACTTAAAACCTGGCACTAGTCTAAAGGAAATTTTTGGCAAGCCTGACACTGTCTTTGAAATAGATAATAAGTCTCTAACTCATCGCCCTGACCTTTGGGGCCATTATGGTTTCGCTAGAGAGCTTTCAGCTATTACCGGTTCCAAACTGAAACTTGTTTTAGATGACTACTCTGATGCCACTGACGCCGGTAGTAAGAGAATAGAAGAGCTTAAAAAAGCTAAAGGTGCTGAGTGGACTGTTCGAATTGAAGATGAAGTTGGTTGTGCTCGTTTCAGTACTGCTGGCCTGTCCGGGGTAAAAGTTGAGGCTAGTCCGGAAAGAATAGTTCGCAGGCTTCATGCCGTAGGTGCTGGTGTAAGAAACCTGATCGTAGACCTTTCCAATTACGTAATGCTGGAAACTGGTCAGCCTAACCATACCTACGATGCCTCTAAATTAAACGGTAAAGAGATTGTTGTTCGACATGCTGCTGCGAAAGAAAAGTTTGAAGCTTTGGATGACAATACTTACAACCTTACTAAAGAGGATATTGTAATCGCTGACCAAAGCAGCGTTGTGGCTTTGGGTGGTATCATTGGTGGTGGACCCTCTGCGGTAGGTGAAGAGACAACAGACTTGTTGATTGAAAGTGCTAACTTTGATCCAGTTCAAATTAGAAAAACAGGGAAGAGACTGGCTCTTAGAACGGATGCGTCAAACCGTTTTGAGAAAGGAAGAACCCCTTGGGCGGTGCCACTAGCCACTCTTCGGTATATTGAGCTGCTTAAAGAGCTTCAGCCTGAAATTAGTGTAAGCAGTGGTTGGAGCGAGAGTTTTACTGACGTGCCCGAGAAAGTAGAGGTCTCAGTTCGTGATGGCTACGTGTCAGAGCGTCTTGGTTCTGAAATGGCCCAAGCGGGGGTGGATAATATTTTAAGCTCCTTAGGTTTTGAGAAGGAAGTGGTAAAGAAGAATGAGGGTAGTCTCTTAAAGTATTCTGTTCCATGGTACCGGCCAGCCAGAGATATTTCTATTCCAATGGATTTAGTTGAGGAGGTTGGCAGAATTTCTGGGTATGAAAATATACCTGAGAAAGCACCGGAAATTGCTTCATCTGCGAGCAGTAGGTCTGATATTAAACAACTTGAATATCAACTAGCTGACTTGCTTAGAGGGATTGGCTTTTCTCAGTATGAGTCTGAGAGTTTTGTTTCTGCCAGCGTAGAAGCTGAGCTTGGCTACCCAGAGGGTAGCGATGTTCGGGTCAAAAACGCGGTTGATGTTAATCAAGACAAAATGCGGGAGAGCTTGGCTGCTGGCATGATTGAGGCCGTTAAGTTTAACAAACGCTTTGGCTCTTCTGGGCTGTTGTTTGAACTGGGTCGAGTTTACAAAAAGGCCAATGCTAAGAAAGCTAGTAGTGTTCCCGAGTCCCGAGTCAATTACAAGAATGCACCGGCTGAAGAGAGTCGTAGGCTGGGCATTATAATATTTGATGATAGCAAGGAGTCAGCTGATGGACGCCTATTTTACCAGGCTGCCGAGCTTGTAAAAAAGATAGCCTCTTTAGTTAGTCCCAAGCAGGTTACATTGGTTAAGGCCGAGCAAAGAGAGACTTTCCCTTGTTTCAGAGAGTGGATGCACCCTTTCCGTGCGGCAACTTTCTCAGTTGAAGCAAATCAAGTGGGTGAGGTAGCAGAGGTCTCACCTGAGCTAGTTGGTGGAAGTAGAGCTTGTTTGATTGAGATCGACACAGAGCTTTTACTGGACCAAAAAGTGGACAGGGAGTTTTCTGAAATTCCTAAGTTCCCTGAGTCTTTTTTCGAAGTCAGTATTGTTGCTTCTGAAAAGGAAGAGTTTTCAGCAATAGAAGATGTTTTAAGGCAAGCTGCACCTTCGGAACTGTTAAAAGGACTGGAGCTAGTATCCGTTTATCAAGGAAAATCGATAGCTGCTGATAAGAAGAGTGTTTCAGTGAAACTAATGTTCGGAGCTAGTGATCGAACGCTCTCCAGTGAAGAGCTTGAAAAGCTTCAGCAGTCTGTAATTAAAGGGATCGAGAAAAGTAGCTACGAACTCAGGAGTTAGGGCTATAGTGAAAGCGAGAAACTTGAAAACTGATTTTTCAAATGGCTACTCATTGGTAGTTGCTGATGGAATTTCGGCTGGTATTTATGAATTTGAGCAACTTTCTGCTGAAAGAATTGATGAGTCTTTAGAGCTCGAACAGCAGTCTTTTTCAAACCCTTGGAGTCGTCAGCTCTTGCTTCGCGAGCTGGGTAAAAATAGTCCCTTGAACATAGGAATTAGTAAAAGGGGACGTCTGGTAGGCCAGTCTTTTTGCATGCTTTTGGTCGATGAGCTTCATGTTTTGAACCTGAGTGTCTCCAGAGAGCATAGAGAGCAGGGTTTAGCTCGAGAGCTGCTAAGGCGAATTCTGGATAAAGGTATAGAAATGGGAGCTCGTTCAGCCATTCTCGAAGTTAGAGATTCCAATCAGGTAGCTCAAAGTTTGT
The DNA here is from genome assembly GCA_964510575.1 of uncultured Bdellovibrionales bacterium. GTDB lineage: Bacteria > Bdellovibrionota_C > UBA2361 > SZUA-149 > CALKYB01 > CALKYB01. Next base: position 10,609 of record CAZECN010000011.1, read on the forward strand.
ATAAAAGTTTTGGTTTTCAGTTTGTCGCCAAAAGAAGCTCTTACTACCGTGATAATGGCGAGGATGCGCTGGTATTAACTAGGGAGCTTAATGCCAATAATAATAGTGATTTAACCCCTTCTAAAGGGGGCCAGCAGTCCCGAGCTGAAAACGCCCTGAGTTGATCTTTTTCCACTCTTAGGGTATAATCCGGCGCTCTCTAATCTGCCTTTTTTTGGAGAGACAGGGGGGTTAAGCGGGTTGTCAACTATCGGGGATATGTCCCCAGCCTGGCTCACCAGCTGTATCCTGAACCCCAAATCGTGTTTACACAGATAACCGAAAGGAACACATGGCCAAGGCAAAAAAAGACGAATACACCAAAGGTGATAAAGTAGTTTACCCTCCTCATGGCGTGGCCATAATTGAAAAGACGGAAGTTAAGAATGTAGCTGGAACCGACCAGAAATTTTACCACCTGACAGTGCTTGAAACTGGAATGAAGGCAATGGTGCCTTTGAGTAGAGTTGACACTGTTGGCCTAAGAAAAGTTGTAGACTCTAAAACAGTTGATGAGGTTTACGATATCCTTAGAGACCGTAATGTAACCGTCGATACCCAAACATGGAATCGTCGTCATAGAGAGTATACTCAGAAAATCAAAACTGGCTCAGTTCATGAAATTGCGAAAGTAATTCGTGATCTCTCGGTTCTTAAAGGAGACAAGGAGCTCTCTTTCGGTGAGAGAAAGATGCTTGAGTCTGCTCAAGGGCTTTTGGTTAAGGAAATTTCCATTGCCAAAAGTAGACCTGAGGACGCAGTGCTTAGTGAGTTAAACGAACTTTTCGTTTAACTCCTAACCTTCCCCCGAAAATGCCACAAGTGGTCTACGCCATAGTTCCCGCAGCTGGACTTAGTATGAGGCTGTACGGCGGCAAGGCTTCCAAGTTGGATTATAAGCTTCCAAATGGCGCTACCGTTCTGGAGCAGTGCCTGAGCTCACTTGTGGAATCAGGGGTGTGCCAAGGGATAGTTGTTGCTTGTCGCGAGCAGGACATACCGGAAAGAGAAAAAAGCCTAAAAAAAATTGTTCCTGAATCGATGGAGTTGGTTTTGGTGCCAGGGGGTGAAGACCGGCAAAGCTCTGTGCAAAACGCTTTACTAGAAGTTAAGGATCGAGCTGACTTTATTATGGTTCATGATGCGGCCAGGCCTAGTTGTACAAAGGAACTTATTCAGGCTGTGTTAAAGCAGGGAGTCGAGTCAGGTGCCGCGATACTAGCTGAGAAAAGCTCGGCTACAGTTAAGTATTCAAACCTCAAAGAAGGCGATAATCCGATAGTTGAAAAAACTATTGATAGGGAGAGAGTTTGGCTTGCGCAGACACCTCAAGTCTTTTCCACTGAGCTGCTTATAAAAGCATACAGCAAGGCTGAGAGCGATGGATTCAAGGCTACAGATGAAAGTTCTTTAGTTGAAAACTATGGGGAAGCTGTGAGCCTGGTTCCGGGATCATCTACGAATCTGAAAATTACAACGAAGGATGATTTGCAGCTCGTAGATCAGATGTTTAGCACTAGGCCATCGTAGGCTAACTCGACGTTAGAATAGCCCATTTTTCTGATTCTTTGATTAGCTTCTTCATGCTCCAGTTCGTGAGAGATGTGAGTGAGCCAAGCATGTTTTGGTTCCAATTTTTTAATTTGGGAAAGAGCATTATCCACGGTCATGTGGGTTGGGTGAGGCCTGTCTCTTAAGCCATCAATAATTAGTTGTTCTAAGCCTCTTAGTTTTTCAAGCGATTCTTCTGGAATCCTTGAGCAGTCGGTCAAGTAGGCAAAGTCTCCGATACGAAAACCTAGAATAGGGTTATCGCCATGAAAAATTGGAATAGGAAGAACATCTACTCCAAAAAGATTAAAACTTTTTAGGGCTTCAATTTTTATTAGGTCTAGCTTGGCAGTTGCTCCGCCCTGATATCTAGGGTTGTCTTTAAACACATAGCTAAACTTTTCTTCTAGCTCACTGAAGTCAGGCTCAGCGGCGTAAACTGGTATTCTAGACTTATTGATAAAGTTAAAAACCCTTAAGTCATCGATTCCGTGACAGTGGTCCGCGTGGGAGTGGGTGTAGAGCACCGAACGAACGTCCCTGATTCCAAAAGCCAAGGCCTGGCTTCTAAGGTCAGGTGCAGTATCAATCAGAATGCTGCCAACGGATTCTGTAGAGTCGCTGGCCTTGGGCAAGTCGGTATTTTGTAGCTCAATGTGAATCGAGCAGCGAAATCTCTGATTTCGAGGGTTATCTGACTGGCAAACAGGGCAATCACAGCCTGGAACAGGAACTCCTGTTGAGGTACCAGTGCCTAGAACAGTTATTTTCATACAGAGTTAATGTGTAAATTATGTTTATCTCTCCTTACCTATAGTAATTAATGCACCTTTTATAAATCCCTCACCCTGCTTGTTAGCTCTATTGATTGTAATGCAGAGAGCTTGTGGTTATTGTTCGGCAGTAAAATATTCGGCTGGTGTTCGGCTAGAAGAGTATTTGGCTGTGTATGGTGCCGTGGTTATAGAAGCCCGCCCTAAAAATTCATTATATCGGAGAGAACCCAGATGTCAGAATCTGAAGAGGAAAATCAAGGTGTTAAAATTGTCGACAGAAGACGCTTTAATACTGAAGGGGAGGCCAAGGCATCCGAGGACTCAGGGGCCCAAGAAAAGAAAGTAAAGCCAAAAGCTGAAGCCAAGGCTGCTCAGACGAACCAGTCTGGAAAATCTTCAATTTTAAATAGCGCCGGTGAACCGGTTGAGGCTGCAGCTGGAGCATCAGCTATGGCTGGAAACAGTGAATCTAGTGACGAGCATGTTCGTCTGACTGAGCAGGATGCCAATATGGCACCGCTTGATTTTTCAACTTTTATAATGGGTTTGGCTCATCAGGCGTTAATCCTCCTTGGTCAGGTTGAGGATCCTTATAGTGGGCAGAAGACACTAAATATGGAAGGTGCTCGTCAGACCATTGATACTATTGCTATTCTCGAAGAGAAGACTAAGGGCAACCTGACAGGTAACGAAGAAAAACTGATTACGGAAGCTCTTGCTGGTTTGAGAATGGCTTATGTAGAAGTAACCGGAGCTCCAGCAGCTGCCGAGTAAAGGTTAGACTGTTTAATGGATTGGAGAATAATGGCAGAGAAGATGGTTAATAAGTTAAGATTATTTAAGTTAATAGGTTTTTATTGTTTAGTGGCTCTTTCTGTCACTAGTATCGCTCAAGCTCGTGAAGAAAATAGCTCAGAAAAGCTATGGGTAGAGGGAGATGAAGCCAAAGCTCCAATCAGCTTGAAGTTACCAAGCTTTGCCCCGGTTATCGAAAAGCTAGGAGCCTCTGTTGTAAACATTTCAATTTCAGGAACTGAAACAGGACTTACTGCTGAGCAGGAGCTTTTGAATCAACTTTTTCAAGGGCAGGGTCAGGGTCAAAAACAGAACAAGCGACCGTTTAGAAGTTTAGGTAGTGGTTTTGTTATTTCTGAATCCGGGCTGATTGTCACTAATAACCACGTTGTCGAGAAGGCAGAAAAGATAATGGTCACTTTCAAGGATGACCGTAAAAACTATTCAGCCAAAGTTATAGGCCGTGATGCTAAAACCGACCTGGCTTTAATTAAGGTCGATGTAAAAAAGAAACTAAAACCAGTCGTCTTTGGTAAAAGTCATGAGCTTCGACCTGGTGATTGGGTTATTGCCATTGGTAATCCCTTTAGACTTGGTCACACAGCTACTGTTGGAGTGGTTAGTGCTCTAGGTAGAAAGATGCCTGGTGGCGGCCCTTATGATGACTTCATTCAAACTGATGCATCGATTAATCCAGGAAACTCAGGAGGCCCTCTTTTTAACTCTAGAGGAGAGGTGGTAGGGGTCAATACTGCTATTTATAGCCCTGGAAGGGTAGCGGGAGGTGGCTTTAATATTGGAATTGGTTTTGCCACTCCAATAAGCCTAGTTAAGGATATTGTTAGTCAACTTCATTCAAACGGTAAGGTTACTAGGGGTTGGTTAGGTGTTCTAATTCAGGGCATTACTCCTGACTTAGCTGATGCTCTCGGACTAGAAGCTTCTGAAGGGGCCTTGGTAGCAGAGGTTATGGAAGATAGCCCAGCTGCGGCTGCGGGAATTAAACGACGAGATGTTATAGTTTCCTTTGATGGTAAACCAGTCGTTGAGAACGATGAACTTCCGCTAATGGTTGCCCAAACAAAAGTTGGTAACGTTGTTTCTGTCGACGTGATTAGAAATGGAAAGAAGAAATCTTTAGATGTCACCATTGAAAGGCTTAACGACGATAAAAATGTGGTTAAAAAAGAGGAGCCAGTAAAGAATACGACTGGTGCGATCGTTCAGGATTTAACCCCTGATATTGCCAAGAGCTTGGGGATCACTGGATCCTCTGGTGTTGTTGTGTCAGCAGTGCAAACCGGAAGTGCTGCCGAAAGGGCAGGGCTTAGTAGGGGAGACGTAGTGCTTGAAGTTGGCGGTAAGGAAATTAAAACGGCCGATGAGTTCTATCAAGCTACCAAGAGCTTTAAGAAAGGCCAGCTGTTGCTCTTCCTTGTCCATCGAAATGGTGGCACCGTGTTTATGACACTGAAGGATGAGGAGTAAGCCCTCTTTCGGCTGCTAGCTAGCTCATGATTCTGGCTGTCGAAAGCAGTTGTGACGAAACGGCGGTGGCGGTTTTAGACCCCTCCGCTGTTAATCTTTCTGATTCACTCAAGTCCAATATTATTTCCTCTCAGGTTGAAGCACATGCTCCTTACGGAGGGGTAGTTCCTGAGCTTGCAGCTAGAAAACATATTACCAATCTGCCAGTGGTCGTTAATGAGTCTTTGAAGCAGGCCGGTGTCAGTTTTGAAGATTTGACGGCGGTAGCAGTCACTCGGGGGCCAGGGCTAAAAGTTTGTCTACTTGTTGGAATTACTTGGGCTAGAACTCTGGCTTTCGGGCTCGGTGTTCCTTTAATCGCTGTAAATCATCTTGAAGGTCATTTATTGGCTCACGAATTGGAGCCTGAAGGTTCCGAGGCAGTCTTTCCGAGATTAATTCTCTTAGTCTCAGGTGGGCATACTATGCTGATTCTTTCTCCAAGCCGAGGGGTTTATCAAACTGTTGCCGAAACTCAGGATGATGCAGCGGGGGAGGCGTTTGATAAATCAGCTATGTTGTTGGGATTAGGATATCCAGGTGGCCCTGCGCTTTCAAAACTCGCAGCTGAAGGGGACACTAGTCGGTTCAGCTTTCCCATTGGTATGCCAAACAATGATCAGAAATTTAGCTTCAGTGGAATGAAAACAGCAGTGTGGCGAGAGATTGAGAATCAAGACCTGTCTTCTGAACAGATCGTTAAAGATTTAGCTGCCGGTGTGGAGCTAGCGATTGTTGATGCTTTGGAGCTAAAGACTAGAGCTGCGCTAAAAAAATATTCTCCAAAGAGTTTGATATTAGCTGGAGGTGTTGCCGCTAACGGAAGGCTTAGGCAACGTTTTAAATGTCTAGGTGATGAGTTTGATTCTAGATTTTATGTGGCAAGACCAGCTTTTTGCACTGATAATGCGGCGATGATTGCTGTAGCTGCTAATTACCACTATCAAAAACATAAGTCTGAAATGGAGTGCTGGAAAATAAATGCTGAACAAGCCGGTCCCGGGCTTGAACTAGACTTCAGCCCTTTAAATCGCTGGCCCCTAGCAGCAGAGGCCTAGCTCAGACCATGGACAAAGCAGAAGTTAAAAAAATACTTTCCCAGCTCGGGGTTCGCCCAAGTAAAGGCCGTGGGCAGAATTTTCTTTGTGACGCCTCCTCAATCGAAAAGATCGTTGATTTTGCAAAAGTCTCATCTCAAGAGAAAGTGCTTGAAATTGGTCCTGGGCTTGGAGTTATGACTGCTCAGCTACTTGAGCGAGCAAATGAATACTCTTTTGTTGAAGTAGAAGAGAAGTTTAGAAATTACTTGCTAGAGAAATTTAGCTTAGCACCTGACAAAGCGATTGAGCGAGATATTCGTGAAGTGGAGCTTGAAGGGGAGAGCAGGCTAGTTGTTAGCAATGTACCCTATTCTATATCTTCAGAGGTAATTCTCTGGTGTATTGAGAACCGCTCTCATATTTCAAGAGCATGTCTATTGTTACAGCGAGAGTTTGCCGAGCGCATTGCCTCTGAACCAGGAGAAAGAAGTTGCGGGAGTCTCTCTGTGCTACGGGCTTTATACGGAAAGTGTAGGTTAGGAGCAGTTATTTCTGGTGAAAACTTTCTTCCTCCAGCAAAAGTAGAGTCGAGATTACTTGAAATTGAGTTTTATAGAGAACCCCTTTTTCCTGAAGTGAATCAGGAGAATTTTGAGCGTTTTGTGAGGGCTTCTTTTTCTCATCGTAGAAAAACCATAACTAATAGTTTAGCAGATAGTAAGGTTTTTGGTGATGATAAAGCAGCCTTAAAAGAAAAGTTTGAGAGTGTTGGGGTTGACCCTGGTGCTAGAGCTGAGAATCTTTCACTAGAGAGCTATGTTAAATTGGCAGCAGAATTCTCATGAAATTTGTTGCGGGAATTGAGTAAAAGACCCCAGAAAAACGCTCTAATTAAAAAGCTGGAGGGGAAAAATTATAATTCCCCTCATCATAAACCATTATCGATTTAGTCATTTATATCTGACTTAAACGAGTCCGCTAGGTTAGTGACGAACTGGTTTTTGCCATTTTTCCAAATGATCAGAACAGCCTCGACCTTGGAGCAGTCTCGATCCTTGTCGTCCAAATCCACTACTGTATCACCTTCTGTTAAAGTGAGAATTGCAGCTGTATCCTTGGTTTTCAAAGTGCCTTCGCCATTGCTCTCAAAAAGACTCGGGATGTAGGCTCTGAGTATAAGAAACCTAATAGAGTTACCCTGGAAATGAGCCTTGACTATATTAAAACCATCTTTAGGGCTATCGGTGGTTACCTCAAACTGGATCTCATCACTCATTGTCAATGAGTCACCGAGTTTATTTTTGGTAGTCTCAGGATAGTCCAGTTTTACACGACCGCCTCTTCTATCTAGTGCGAGCTTCATTTTTTTCTCCTCATGTGAATGAACCTCTCGGCCTCAAAAGTTTTTGACCAACAAGTTCACTCACACTAAAAACCTTTTGAGGGTCTTCTACTCTCCCATCCTTAGCAGGTTGGAATAGTAGATTTTATAGATGTGCAGGCCGGATTTTAATCTGGGCCGCCTACTCCTAAATGTGGTTATTTAGAGAACGGGAAGTTTGACTGAGGCTATATTGTAGTTGGGAACAGAGAGTTAATCAAAAGAGGGCAGTTTGGTTGCTCCCAAGTAGTTGCTTATGCTCAATTAAATATATGTTTAGATTTATTACTCTTGATTTAAAGCGATGCGGGAAGGGGGGGCATCCCTATCCAAGCTTTCTCTTAGTGAGCTGACGTCGTAGCCGGCTTTCTCAAGAGCAACTGCCGCTAATCTAAGTTTGTATCTTTCTAACGGCCGTGGCTTGATAGGAGGTGAGGCAATTAGCTGATCAATTTCTTGGTCAGTAAGGCCAGAAGCTTGAATATTTTCGAAGCTAGAAAGATCAGTAAGTTTATTCTGGAGATGAACAGGGTCGGCCCCACTAGAGGGAGGGGGAGGTTCAATAGTTTGAACGATTTGATTTCCTAGCCTTCCGTTTAAGTTTCTCACTAGGCCGCCATTTATCGGGTTATTAAAAATTCTGGCATTGGTAACTTCCAACTGTTGTTGAGTAGTTATTTCTTGATTAGTACTTGCCTCAGCGGCTCTCAGATTACGACCAACAAGATGAGTAGAGCCATTGCACTGTATAGAAAGGATATCTGCTTGCTTTAGCTTCTCTCTACTGATTCCAGTTTTTAACTCTAGTTTTTCAAGAGTTTTAGAATCTCCGTTATCGAGATTTTTAAAGTCTTTAACTAATTTATCACAGGAATGTTTTGGCATTTTTTTGGAACTACAAACTATGTTTAAAAAGCCGTTTGCGGCAAAATTCTTAACTATCAGTATTATGCTTTTTTTAGCGATACCCGTGATTAGCGATTAGAGTGGTTATTCTAGAGCGCTAAGCTAAAAAAAAGGGCCCTAGTGGGGCCCATGTCTCTCTTTCCTAGCGCTTAGGTTTTAACTAATACGCATTTTCTTCCATCGTCCCCGCCATTTCCTCCATGCTGGACCCGGCGTTTTCTCCGTTTTTATCAAAGAATCCTTGCGGAATCTCTCCAATTAGATTTTCAACAGAATCTCTTCTTATTCTCCAATCAGCACCTACTTTAAAGCCACTAATTGCCCCGTCTTTGATTAACTCATACACTTTAGGTCGTTGAACCCTTAGTAAGGTGGACACTTCTCTAACAGTTAAAAGTATATGCTTATCGTCGTTCATTTAAACCTCTAATTTTTCATTACGCTGTAAAACCCCCGTGATGGGTAAAACCTACTGTCTGGTCTTATTTCCATCGCCTGTAACTTATTATAATCAGATCTGAACAGATCCAGAATCATTGAATATGGGATAGACAGATGCGAATAAATGCCAATTGATAGTCCGAGAATCCCCTAATAGAGCATAGGGGATTTTGCTAGGTGATAGTTAACTAACTGAAGAGCTTAAAGGATTTAGCCCGGTAGTGCTTTACTATAGATAATTATTGTTTTGGTCACTCTTGGAACAGGGTTTTCTAATTCTTAACCCAGTATACTCCAATTGAGTCAATATCATTGATAGACTCGGTAATTCCGTTTTGACGTCTAAAGTCATGAACAGCTTCTTTGCAGGAATCAATAGCTCCATAGTCATCGACGATCAAAACCCCTCCTGGCTGGAGCTTGTGGTATAAAGCCTCAAACGCATTAACAGTAGATTCGTACATGTCTCCGTCCAACCTTAGCACAGCTAACTTATCAATTGCTGCGTTGGGTAGGGTGTCTTTAAACCAGCCTTGAAGAAATTTTACCCTAGAGTCTAGTAAAGAGTATTTTTTGAAGTTCCTTTTTACATCTTCCACGGAGACAATCAGCTCTTTATATGTATGATGAGGGTCACCCTCGTCTGCTGAATAATTGTCTTCGTCTGGTTTTGGTAAGCCTTCGAAAGAGTCTGCTACCCAAACTTTGCGCTGATAATCATCGTAAGCATTTAACACCCCTTTCATCATGATACAGGCGCCGCCTCTCCAAACACCGGTCTCAATAAAATCACCAGGGATATTTTCTTTAATAACTTTCTCGCAGGCCCAACGTAAATTTCTCATTCGAACAGCCCCGATCATGCTGTGGGCTTTAGCCGGCCAGTCTCGACCTAATTCTCTTTTGTCAGGATTGAACCGTGAATCTTTAGACCATGGCTTTATACACTCATCCTCGTAAATTGTATTAATGATACATTTTTCTAAAAGGGAAAGGTAAGAGTCTATAGCAGTGTTGCTCTCCAGCACTGGTTCAACTTTTTCGGCAGTATTTCGGAGTCTATTTAGCATGGCAGTTTTGAGTGAAAGGCGACCAAGTAGCAGTTAATTCTTTATTCACAGGAGTGGGGAGTATACCTGCCTAGCGCTACTATGGCTACTAAGCCATTTGAGGTGGCCTTGATTTAGCTAATCGAAAGCCAAAACCTAAATAGATAGGGGTATTTGTTGGTAGCAACCAAGTTTGATGGTCAATTGATAGGTGATTATCTCTTGGACCAAGCTCTTACGTAGTCTATTTCGAATGAAGCTGGGTAATCACTTTGCACTGGTGGTGGTGGCCAGTTTCCCCCAACAGCTAAGTTTAGCAGGAAATGTCTGGGGTGGTGCCAATCAGTTGGGGTTGAAATTCTTTTTACCTCTCGCCCATTGAAATACCATATAGTTTCGTTTCGCCCCCAATATAAACCGTAGGTATTGAAGTTGTCTGTTAGATTTGTTCCGGTATGAATCGCACTACCATCCGATTGTAGGTAGCCATTTTGATTGGTGTGGGCAGATCCGTGGTAAATGCCATCTGTTACTTCACCAACTGCTTCCATAATATCAATTTCACTTAAAACTGATATTCCGGCCGGCCATTGATCGTGTGTAGGTAACATCCAAAAGGCAGGCCAGGCGCCTCTAGCTCTAGGTAGTCTCATTCTAGCTTCAAAATATCCGTAAAGTTGAGAGTGACCCTTTACTCGAGAGGTGAGAACTCCAGAGAGATAATCTTGTCCGTTAAATCGCCACTTTTGATCATTGGGAGTAGGAGAGGCTGTTATATTTAAAACGCCATTCTTAACTTGAAAAGGATCATGAAACTCTGAATTATCATCAACATACCACTGCCTTTCATTGTTGATTATGGTGGAACGATCCCAGATATATTGAGTGTTCCAATTGTTTAGGTTTAGCCAATCGAACTCATCTGACCATTTTAAATCCCATTGACCATCAAGGGGAGGGGTTGGCATGCCCGGGTTAGGGATCGTTTGCTCTTCGTTCCCGCTAGTATTGCTATTTGTAGAAATGTCTAAATCTGGACAGTTGCTGTTTGGATAGACCGGATCAAGGTATTGTCCTTGATAGTTTTGAGGTTTGAGACTGAAGTCGATTTGTTCAAAACTAGATACATTCGATATTAAGTGGTCGAACTCTCCTTGTCTCGAAGAGTTTGCAGTTCTTAGATGCCTAGCATTTTTAATGTAAAGACTGCTGGCATCAACAAATGCGATCTCTATGCCCCACGCCAAGACTTGATATTTTTTGTATATTAGACGTCGGTGATTCCAGCTGAGCTCTCCATGAAGATCATCGCCATAATTGCTAATACTTAAATTGAGGCCACTATCGCAGAGGTCGGAGTTCCTGTTGATATTTACTGCTGAGGGAGTGAAGCCGCTCATTGCAGGTGCAGGTGAAGATGTAGCTATTGGTTGATTACACTGACCATGTAGACCAATTGTATCCACTTGTTGACCGAAATAGCTAGTGGGCTTGATTGAGAATTCTATCTCTTCGACTGAACCGATGTTGCTAATTGCGCGATCGTAGTTAGATTGTTGCCTAGGGTCATAGGTTCTTAAGTTTTTGGCATTTGAGAAATAAAAGCTTGAAGCATCTATTGTTGTTAAAGGAATTCCGAAGGCTAAAATTTGATAGTTTTTGTACTTGTGCCTTAAATGGTTCCAAAAGAGTTCTCCATGAAGCTCCGAACCATAAGAACTTACCCTGAAGTTTAGCTCTTCAGAACAATTGGTTTGAGCAAAGGAATAACTGGGGATGAGGATTATAAGGCAAAGGAAAAGCGCGCGTAGAAATAAAAACTTCTTCATATATAAAACCCTGCTTAAAAACACCTATGTCAACACCCTCAAAAACCCCTTGCCCAGGTGAAGACTTAAAAGCTTGAGGGTATAAGGTTCCGAGAAAGGCTTGCTGTAACCAAAACTCGAACCTAGTATACAATTGTTATGAGCGGCCAGGAAAATTATGTGGCATTTGCTCGCGGTTCATATTTTAGTATTTCAGGGTTTTTAACAGGTATTACCGCCTAAGTTATTCTTCACTGATCGATTGGTTGGACGGGAATAATTGGGAATTCCTCGTTTACAACAATCTCTTTATGAATTTCGTCTATTCGACTATCGAATTTCAACTCGTCTATCTCTCGATGATCTTTTAGTAGGTTAATGGCGTCATCATAGCGCTTTCGCTTAACTCTCATGTCTACGACTTTCATTATCCGGTCGGCAATTAGGTCTGGATATACTTTTTTGCTTTTAGCTTCGAGGTAAGTATTGAGAGCCTCTGTTTCTTTGTTTTGTGCAAACTGGCAGTCGCCAATTTTGATTAGATAGAACCAAGGATTTTCTTTTTCGGCTTTGTTCTCTTGAGTGATTCGATCTTCAATATGCTTGCTGTATAAATCAATCGCTTTGTCACAGTTTCCAGCTTCCTGTGCCTGCTCCGCCCTACGAGCAAGAGATAGCTCGTTTCGAGTGCTAAACAGTGAGCAGCTTGTAGCTCCAAGAATTAAAGCTAGAGCTAAAAATCTTGAAGTGGTTCCCAAAAAAGTTTCAAAGGTGTTCATTATTCTTCCCATATTTTTCTAATTTTTGTTGACTGTTTTCAGGTTTTCTTTAGAAATAGAAGCAATCCAGTCGGAATAATCGACAGAGTTTTTTAATTCATTAGGATTGGCATTGTAGTCTACTCCGGGTCTCCGTCTCCAGCGCTTGTGCCACCAAACCCATTGTTCTGGATAAAGACTGATTACTCTTTCCAACTCCTGGTTGTAGCGACAGACTATTGAATTGAGAGAATCAAGTGAACTAGAGTCGTAGTCAATAATTTTAGAATGCAGCTCATATTTATCAGGGCCTGAGCGAACAATAAAGCAGCTAAGAATAGGAATGTCCTTCTTGACTGCAAGCTTGATAAGTCCAGAAGGTGAGGCAGCATCTAGTCCAAAAAATGGAGCATAGGCGCTCTCTAGTTTAGTGTCTTGGTCAATCAAAGCTGAAATAGTTGCCCCAGAGCGGAGAGCCTTCAGAATTTTCATTGCAGAGCTAGGGTGCTCTCTCCAAATAGTTTTGACTCCGTAGCCTTCTCTAAGTGCTATAACCCAAGTATCAATCCACTGCTTATTAGGGGAACGGCCAATTGCATAGAGATCCAAGCCTCTGGCGACATAGTAAGCAGCCAAAAGTTCAATACATCCAATATGCCCTGAGATTATTACTGAGCCTCGCTTTTCCCAACCATTTTTAAGAATTTGTTCACTATCTCCCCAAAGCTCAAAGTTTGGAAACAGCTCGGCTTTTGCTTTCTTTTCACCCCTGTAGCCGTGTCTGGCTAGTATTCGGGGAATCTGGAGAGCATCAACTACATTTTCACCTCCACTTTTGAAGGATTTTTTGGCCATCCGCTGGCTTTCAGTTTGGTCTAGACCTAAGGCAAAGGAGATCTGGTTCTGTGCAATATTAAAGTCTTTGGGTTTGATCTGGCTTACAACCAAGGCCACCTGCCCTCCGATTAGTCGGGACAGCCATAAGGGTAGAAAAGCTACCAGTTTTAGAATGAGTCTTGGAAGCAACGGTTCTTTCCGCTTGGGGTTCTAAAAAGCGACTAAAACACTCTCATAACTGCCTAAATTCCGAAAGGGGGTGGAAAGATCAACAAAAGCTAATTTCAAGACTATTAGGCTGGGTTTGTGGCATGAAAATACCGCATTAATGCTTGACTGTTAAGGCCTTTAGGGTGTAGCTAAGCCTTCCCGAAAACCAGGCTGTTTTCCGAGAGCCGGGTTTCTCTGGACCTCAAGTCCAAGCTTTGAAAGCTACTTGGGAATTGATGAAACACAGCTTCCAGATGGAGTGTGAGATGAGAGAAGGAATTCACCCGGAATATCAGCTATGTAAGGTTACGTGTAGCTGTGGAAATAGTTTTGAAACACGCTCTGTTTTACCAGAGATTAAAGTGGCTATTTGCAGCTCTTGCCATCCTTTTTATACGGGTACCCAAAAGCTAGTTGATACTGCTGGTCGAGTAGAACGTTTTAACAAGCGTTATGCCAACGTCGGTAAAAAAGCGGCACCTAAGAGTTAGCTTCTAGGTATATTTACTCTAGTATTATTTTTACATCTTTTTCTGCCGTTGGATGCAGAATTGTGAAGGGTCTGGAATTCTGATGAGCTATAAAGCCTTAAGAGTTCCTGCCATGATTGCAGTTTTTGCTGGAATTGGTCTTATCTTTGTTCCTTTTACGGAACCCCAGCGCGCTGTTCAACCTCAAGTTGATAAGTTTCTAGCTCCTGATAGCGATGTCCCCAGCTTTTCTTTGCCTGATCTTACTGGCCGGAATGTTAGTCTGAAAAGTTTAGAGGGGAAGACAGTTCTAATTAATTTTTGGGCAACTTGGTGTGCACCTTGTGTGGCTGAGATGCCGGCCATGGAAAATCTTTATAACCAGTTAAAGCAAGACAATTTTGAAATTGTTGCCATCTCAGTTGATAGTAATTCTGCTCGTTCTAACCTGGAGAAGTTTGTAAAAGATAAAAATATTAGTTTTACAATCTTACATGACCCCAGTGGTGAAGTCGGACGTAAGTTTGGTGTGGAAGGTATCCCCGAGAGTTTTTTCGTAGATGAGAAAGGGAGGTTTATTGCTTTTCCTGACCCTGTTCTAGGGGCTGCCACTGTGCGGTTAGTAAGTGATAGACCTTGGGACTCTGAAGATTTTGTTGCGTCCGTTAAAAACGTCATTGAGGCATCACAATGATCCCCGAACTAATAAGCTTAGGCCCTTTGAGTGTTCACAGTTTTGGTTTGATGATGGTTCTGACTTTCGTAGTCGGTTGGAAAAGGCTTGAGCTCTCCTTGGAGGACCACGGCTATGAGGGAATTCATGCTGAACCGATGGTATTTTATGCGGCGATTGGAGGAGTGGTAGGTGCGAGGGTTTTGTTTCTGATCGCAAACTTCTCAGTTTTTTTGCAGAAACCACTTGAAATGATTTTTACAGGGGCTGGTTTCATCTTTTATGGCGGGTTTATTGGAGGCTTCCTAGCAGTTGTCTACTATTTAAAGAAAAACTCTCTTCCTTTCTTAAGAATGGCTGACATAGTTGCCCCCAGTCTTGCTATTGGTTACGGAGTTGGTCGAATTGGGTGTCAGTTGTCTGGAGATGGAGACTACGGAAAGGTATCAGACCTGCCTTGGGCAATGGGTTATCCTCTGGGGGCAGTTCCAACTTCGCCTGGAGTATTGGTTCATCCAGCGCCAATTTACGAGTCCGTAGCGGCTTTTGCAATCTGCTGGCTTTTATTGAAAAGAACAGAGGCCTTTTCTTCAAAGGCAGGAAGTTTGTTCGGCTTTTATTTGATCTTGATGTCGATTGAAAGATTTCTGGTAGAGATAATTAGAATTGAGCCAATTATTGGCTCTGGTCTAACTCAAGCGCAGTGGATTGCGATTTTTATTGCACTAGCGGGGTTACTATTTATCTTTAGGCCGACAGGCTCTACTACTCAGAAGGTAGAAGGTTAAAGCGGCTGCTTGGGTTTTCTTGTTCAGTTAGAATTACGCTGAATCTATGCTTTGCCAAGCTAGATGCAAGACTAGCCTGTGCCTTTGCTCGAAAAGTATCTTTTGCCACTTGCGGCATTCCGATAATTGGAAATTCTCGCAGGACTACCTCAGCTTGATCGGAGCTGGTCCAATTAACAGCTACAAGTTTCTCAGAAAGTATTGGGTGAGATTTTAGGTAATTCGCTAGAGCTTGAGCAGATTCCGAATGGGGGGCTGAAGCCGAGGAGGTAACTAGTTCAGTTTCTTTTTTGTTTGAAGAGCTAGCTGATTCGGCCTGCAGTTCTTCCGCTCGCAGGGCTATTGTACTGATGAAAGTTTTAACTGCATCTTTTTGGCGATCTGTGCCAGCCAAATTGAAAGCCACACCAGCATCTGCCTTAGCTTGCTCGGTTTCACCATTCAGTCTTCGAGCCATGGCTAGGCCAAAGCGTGATTCAAAGTAGTCCTGATGTCTAAAAGTTAGTTCCTCGAGGATAGCAATTGATGTCTTATAATCCCCGGCTTGCATGTAGGCTAAAGCCAAATCATTTCTAGCCCTTTTGTCTTTGGGCTTGATGGTTAAGTAGCGGTCGAAATAGCTAATTGAGTTTTCAACTGCGCCTGTCTCAAACGAGACTCTAGCTAGGGCAAGCAGGGCAGCTGGATGTTTTGGATCTCGTTCAAGGACTTTAGAAAACTCAGATATTGATGCGATAATCGCAGAAATATCCGAGCCGTTGGTTCCAGTTCTTAGTAGGCTCTCTGCGTAGTTGAAGCGAAGCTCTAGGTTGTCGGGGTCATTATCAACAGACTCTTTTTGTCTTAATAAAGAACCAGTTGGTACAAATGAAGTTTCATTTATTGAAGGTTTTGTGGATTGGTTCTCAGCAACTCGTTTTGACTCTTCGCTGACGCCAGTCTCGGAGCTAATCACAGAGGCCATGCCCCAAAGGGTGGCAGAGGCTACAATAACAATCACTGCAGTGGGGAACAACTTCACGATACCACCTAGGTAGGTTTCTAAGGACTACAACTAACGGTCAGCATTGCAGGTGTGCCATCTACAGTAGTCTCACCTTCAGCTTGCAGCTGAGAGAGGGTATTTCCAGATGGAGTTGCCGACCCTGTAACTTCGACAGCGATTTCCCCCGGGCTTAGTGTCACCTGCCCACTGACAGAAGAATCCGATTCAGCAACTTCGAATGCTGCACCGAAGCTAATATTTCCCTGATTGATGCAAATCGAGTCAATCTCGCAGTCGGTTGTGCTAGCCTCTGAAGAAGTGCTGACGTTGTAATTGCTAGTGCCTGATTTTGAAGAAGCAACTGCAGAGTCTGTAGTTGATACAGTCAGGGAAGGTGTTCCAGTGATAGTTTCCGTTGCTTCAACTGCTTCAGTTACAATCGAAACGCTACAGTTTGAAATTGCGTTGCTCGTAGTCCCAACACTAACTAAAGGACTGGTCGTGCTGTTACCGGCGAAATCAACAGCTCTGAGTTTTATTCCTACAGGAAGAGCCGAAGCGAAACTTGTTGTTTCTAGCACAGTCTCGTCAATCCTTGCTGCAGCGGGAAAGCCTAGGAAAGATCTCATCAAAACTGGTTTTAAGTCTTGTTGTCTAAACACCCAGAGTTCTGTTCTGATTTCTTCCTGCGGGGTGAAGTTGTCAAAGCAACTCCATTTAACATCAAACGCACTGGTTGCAGAGTTGGGATAGTCTAACTGGCATTTAGGCGGAATTTGGTCACCATCACCCTTGATTGTTTCGTCCTCACCTCCATGTTCGACAACATCAGCAAAAACAAGATTTGGAACTAATAGAAAAAAAGCTAGGGTAGCTGAGTAAAATTTGGTCATTTGAAAAAAATTCTCCAAGAACTTTGAAGTGCCTTTAAGTTGGTTGACTTCTTAAACATATTAGAAAAAACCCTCAGTTACAATGAGATTGTCAATCAAACCCATCAAACCAGAGAGTCTAACTCTCGGGTCTGCTGGGCACGAAAAAGTTAGGTACGTTGAACTGGTCAACTGCGACTGAGCCCATCAGATACTCGATATTATCACTAAATCCATCTCCATCGGTATCTCTATCGTTTGGATCGTAGCCAAAGAAAGCTTCTCGATCATTCGAGATTCCGTCCCCGTCGCTATCAAGTGGAATTGGGACTGTAGTAGGGTCAATTCCATCACTAGCCGGAGGTTGGTTTCGGATAGGAACACTAGAGGCATTAAAAGGGTCGGTATTAGCCACAAGCTCTAAGCTGTCACTGAAACCATCATCGTCGATATCGGCATTATTATCATCGAGATTATTGTTGTTTTCAAAATTACTGCCAAGACCATCACCATCAGAGTCAATTAAATCTACTTCGTTCTCAGAGTCTAAAAGGTTTCTAGCTCGAGCCTCAGAGGCAGGAACGACCAAAGAGTTAAGAGGGTCGCCTGATTGGGAGATAAACTCCATTCCATCATCGAAGCCGTCACGGTCTGTGTCTCTAACCATAGGCTCGCTGCCAACCCGATTCTCTTCTTCTACATCATCTGAGAGACCATCTGAATCAAAGTCCTCTGGGGAACTAGTTGAAGAGCTTGTATCAGAATTGGAGTCATCTGGTGCTTGCCCGATTACAACGTCCTCATCGCATCCTGTTGATAAAAAAAGGATGCTTAGAATCAATAATTTGGACAAACGGACCATGGGCCGAATCCTCTAAAGAGTAGTTAGTAGACAATCTGAGAAAAAGTATTGCAAAAATAACCTTTGCAGGCCAGCACCAGTCGAGTCAAACTGCTTTTGATTTCGTCAGCAATAAAGAATGTCAGTTATTTAATTTACTGAATGGCCAGATGGCTTTTCCACAACAGGCTCATATTTAATGGACTATAGTATTTTAACCGGACTTTCTGCCATTTTAGGTCTCGGTATTGCTGCACAGTGGATTGCCTGGCGCTTTCATCTTCCAGCAATTTTGTTGTTGATGATTTTTGGAATAGTTGCTGGTCCTATTACAGGCTACCTAAGACCTGACGAAATGTTGGGTGGAGCCTTGATGCCGCTTGTTTCTATCTCTATCGGCATAATACTTTTCGAAGGAGGGTTAGATCTTAAAAGGGAAGAGCTTAAGAAAGTAGGCGGGATAGTTAGAAACCTGGTTACAATTGGTTTGCTGGTAACCTGGGTCCTTGCCACTGGAGCTGCCATCCTAGTTTTTGATTTAGACTTAAAGTTTGCTGCCCTGCTTGGAGGAATCTTAACGGTAACTGGTCCGACAGTTATCATACCTCTACTTAGACATATTAGATTAAGCGGAAGTAGTCCGGTAGGAACTGCTTTGAAGTGGGAGGGGATAGTAATAGATCCTATCGGAGCTGTTTTTGCGGTTCTTGTGCTGAATGCTGTTCTCGCTGGGGGCTTGGATGAAGTAGCTATTCAGACTTTTACTAGTATTATTTATACGATACTAGTTGGTGGATCCTTTGGAATAGTCGCAGCCGCCATTTTAATAGTTCTATTTCGTCACCACATGGTGCCGGATTTCCTAAAAAATCCAGTGGCTTTGGCCTTGGTTGTTGTTTCGTTTGTTTCTTCTAACGTGATTCAGCATGAATCTGGCCTTCTTACTACCACTTTGATGGGGGTAATTTTGGCCAATCAAAAGTACGTTCGAATCAAGGAATTAGCCGAATTTAAAGAAACACTGAGAGTTCTTCTAATTTCAGCCTTATTTATTGTTCTTTCGGCCCGAATTGATCTTGAGTCACTCTCTAGCTTAGGAGTAAAGGGAGCAATTTTCACTGCAATCTTGATACTTGTAGTAAGGCCTGCCTCAGTTTTTATCTCAACCATTGGTAGTAATTTATCTTTGAAGGAGAAGTTGTTTCTTTCATCTATGGCTCCTCGAGGAATAGTGGCTGCTGCCGTGGCCTCTATCTTTGCAGTTGAGCTTGCCCATAATGGTCAAGAAGGAGCAGGTATAATAGCTGATATTTGTTTCATAGTGATAATAGGAACTGTTCTCATCTATGGAATTTTTACTCCAATTGTCGCCCGTATCTTAGGTTTGAGTAGCCCCAACCCTCAAGGCGTTTTGTTTATCGGTGCGCATAGTTGGGCAAGAGATGTAGCCGTCGCCTTACAGAATGCTGGCTCTAAAGTGATGATGATTGACACTAACTCCTTCAATATAAAGAAAGCCCGAGAGTTGGGAATTGAATCTAAGAATAATAATGTGGTCTTTGACCCTGCCATTGAAGAGTTGGTTTTAGATGGATTAGGTAAGTTAGTCGCAATGACATCGAATGATGAGGTGAATACCTTATCTTCTTTCCATTTTATCGAGCACTTTGGGGAAGCTGGAGTATTTCAGCTTCCTCCTCAAGCTGCATCAGGGGAAACTGCTGATGAGCAGAACTTACCGAGCCGAATTCTATTTGGAAATGAATGGAGTTATAAAGTAATAGATAAGCTTTACGAAAAAGGTGCTAAAGTAGAGACTTTCGATGTTGAAAGTGAGACTGACTTTGAAGGATTTGTTTCAGGGATTGGTAAAGAAACAGTGGTTCCTTTTTTTCACCTCAAAGAATCTGGAGACTTGGAAGTGTTTGGTACCCTAAGTCAGCCGAAGACTATTCCTTCAGGAAAATTTATTTGTCTTACTGCCTAGCGTTTTTACTGCTGCTTACTTAGTCCTTGAAAATCATATCAATTAAGACCTGGAGCTTTTCTGAACCGGAGTTTCTGAAATGACTCATTCTTACATGATTTGAGGGATTTTTTCTGTCTAGTGTAATGCCCCAAAGCGGTTCTAAAGAATTGGGAAGCATGGCGTAGCGGATATCACCTAAGGTCTCGGGAACACTTGGGTGCCAAGCTAGATAGTTGTCAGAAAAAAAGGCAAATCGCTTTATGTCTTTTTTTAAGGTCGAGTTTGAGCCTAGGTCAGGAAAATCCGTTTCTGGGTTTACTTTGCTAATGACTCCGCCTTCAAAAACTTTAGAGGTTTTACTTGGCATAACTCGAATAGCATCAATCCAGAATTCAGTTTCGGTTTCTAGGGTTGAGCGCCAAAGAAATAGATTACCAAGGGATGGTTTGGTGCTGTAACGAAGAACTTCTAGTTCTCTCTCTGAGGCTAAATTTTTAGAAACAGCTAACGCTTGGTCTCTCTGATAGGCGCCAAAGCAAAGATAAGCTAAACCAAACAGCAGAGCAGTTTTTGCAAGAATTGATTTTCTAAGAATATAGCAACTTAGCACCAGAGCTAAGATAGTAAGTGTGAAGACCGGGTCTACTATAGATATAAGGTGCCAGGCTGAGCGATATTCACTGAAAGGCCAGAGCAGGTGAGTGCCGTAAGAAGTGCAGGCATCAAGAGGAGCAGCTGTTAGGTAACCTAGAGCTGCAAATTTAAATCTTTGACCAAAAGAAAGTGCGCGTCTCCAATAGATTAAGGAAAGAATTGTTCCGAGTATAGCGCCAATGGGAACAAAAGCGAGTGAGTGGCTAAAGTGCCGATGATACTCAAGCACCAAGATAGGATCAGTTGAGGAGCGAATTAAAACATCTAAGTCTGCAAGAAGGGCGGATATGAAGCCGATTAATATTGCAGGCCTAGTGTTTTTTTTGGAGGAAAGGCTTGCGGATAGGGTTGCCCCGACCACGCCCTGGCTGATTGGATCCATCTCGAGTTGCTAACGAGAAATTTTTCTTAAGGTAAGACTCACACCGATTATTGAAAATCCAAGCATCATCACAGCACTTGAAATCAAATAAACTAGTAGCTCTGGCTTAGCGATCATCAACAGAGCAAAAAGAACTAAGCAAACCCCGACAAAAAATAGCCCTTTCCAACCAGCCTTATTTAGACCGACGACTCTTGGTCCACTGCCACCTTTAGAAAAATAGCTAAAACCGCCCTGATTAAATTCATCCATGATATGCTAATCCTAATGTCTTTCTACTGAATGCCGGAGGCAACAAGCTCTGCAATATCCTTAACTGCTAGCTTGTCTTCACTTTCAGTAAGCTTGGCGCCATCTTCCATCATTTGTAAACAAAAGGGACATCCTGTTGCTACTGTAGAAGCACCAGTTTCTAGCGCTTGTTCCGTCCTTTGAACATTCACTCGCTCACCAACCTTCATATCCATCCAGAAGTGACCTCCACCGGCACCACAACATTTACCACGTTCTTTATTATCTTTCATCTCGACTAGATTTTTAGCTCCAATTTGAACCAGAACATCTCTAGGTTCTTGGTAGCTGTCGTTATACCTTCCTAGGTAGCAGGGATCGTGAAAGGTAACCTTTTCGTTAATATCGTTACTGACTTCAATCTTTTTATCCGAAATCAACTCCTTAATAAGCTCACTATGGTGAATGATTCTCGTGCCTGCTGGAGGGAATTCACCAATTTGAGGATATTCGTTCTTTAGGGAGTTAAAACAGTGAGGGCAGTTAGCGACTACTGTTTCAAACTTGATTCCTGTTAAGTTTGGTATGTTCTGCTTTACTTGGTTTTGAAAAAGATTTTCGTCACCAAGTCTACGTGCTGGGTCTCCGGTGCAGCATTCTCGGTTTCCGAGTATTCCCCAACTAAGGCCTGAGCTGTTTAGGATCTTAACCATTGAGCGAGCAATTTCTTGCTTTCTCTTATCATAGGCGGAAACGCAACCGACCCAATACAAGATATCAACCTCTGCTCCATCCTTGAGAATAGGAACTTCCAACCCCTCGGTCCAGTCGGTCCTGCTTTCGGCAGGGCCAAAGGGGTTACCTCTGGTCTCAATAGCCCTCAAACTACCTTGGGCCTCCGAAGGAATCTTACCTTCGATCATCGCCATATTACGTCTTACGCCCATGATCATATCGAGATGATTTATTCCTACAGGGCAAATTTCCTCGCAAGCTCTACAGGAGGTGCAAGACCAAAAGACGTCTTCTTCCATTACTCCGCCAGCAAAGGGAGTGTCCCAAGACTCTCCAACTGAAAGCCTGGAATTTTGCACCAGCTCATTCGAGGCACGTTTAGCGGACTGTGCGCTTGAGCTTGGCATGTAAAGCTTTTCAAGAAGGTAGTTGTCAACCTTGTCTAAGGGGTTGCTCGTGACCTCGCCTTGAGGATCTTTACCAGAAGAGGCTAAGGATAGAAGATGGTCTCTGCTATCAAGTACCAACCATTTTGGTGATAGAACTTTACCAGAGTTATAGGCAGGGCAAAGTTCCTGGCATCGCCCACAGGATGTGCAGGCATCCAAGTCTAGTCTTTGCTTCCAGCTTAAGTCAGTGGCGTTGTTTATACCAAGGTTGAACTCTTCATCCCCGGATTCCATGGCTTCTTCCATGATTTTTTCGATATCGCCAATGTTCTCAAGTGCTCCTTTTGGAGCCAGCTTCTTGAAGAAGAGGTTCGCGCTAGCTGTGAAGATGTGCATGAACTTGGTGTAGGGAAGCAGTGCAATCCATACGAACACGGTGACAGCGTGTATCCACCATAGGCTGAAATGTAGTGGGGGAAGTGCTGCTTCCGGTAAAGGGCTAAGTATAATAGCAGTCAGAAGCCCTACCGGCGAGTAGGGAGCCCAAGGGTCGTTAGTAGCAGCAATTCGAAGTCCCTCTAACCCAAAGCCTTGAAAAACCATTAAGGCTAACAGCAACAGCATCATCCAGTCGCCAGCTGTGTTGTGAAGTCTGTCTGGTTTGTCGACGTATCTGACCCAGGCAGCATAAAGAACCCCAATTCCTAGACCAAGCCCAAATAGATCTGAAAGTATGGTTACAATTAGATAAAACTTACCTTGGTAAATATCTATTCCAAAGTCGTGATCAATTGCGACCATGGTAGTGGTAAAAGTCAGGACCATGAAGCCCCAAAAAATTAGATTGTGAAATATTTTGGGCTTCTTTTTTCTGTTCACACCTTTTTGGCGAAAGGCGCCGCTCCAGATTGCCTTAACTCGTGTGCCCCAATCACCTAGTAACTGGTTTGCTGGGCGGCCAGCTGAGTAGAGTCTAAATCTTCGGTAAAGCCCATAGCAAAAAATAACCATGCTAATGCCGAACAGGGTATACATAACCACCATGTTAAAAGGCGAGGTTATGTTCCAAAGTATTTCTCTGGAGGCAGTGGAAGGGTCTAGATTATTGGCCATGAAATTACCTGTTTTTTTGCTAAGGTTACCCGAGCAGGAGGCTTGAAGCGAGCAAAAACAAGCTGCTAGCTATTTGCCATAGCTAACGGTGATTTCTGCTTTCCGTCGATAAAATTCTCAGGCTTGAGCCAACTCTCAAACTTTGGCTTTAACTGTGGCCAATCGGAATCAATAATTGAATACCATGCAGTGTCACGGTTTCTTCCTTTGACTATCATATGTTGTCGAAAGACGCCTTCAAACTTAAAGCCGAGTCGAGAAGCCGCCTTCTTCGAGCGTAAATTGTTGATGTCACATTTCCACTCGAGCCTTCGATAGCCAAGATTTTCAAAGACGTAATTGATTAGCAGGAAAAGTGCCTCAGTGGCCTCAACCGTTCTTTGAATCTCAGGGGAGAATTGGATCGAGCCAATTTCCACAACCTGGTTGTTGATATCTTCCCTCATTAGCGACATTAGTCCGATACTATTGGCGCCGTCCTTGGATAAACAAAGCACTTGGCGCTCACAGGTTGATAGCGACTCATCAAACCAGCTGTCAAAGTCCTTTTGATTCTTAAATGGCCCATAGCTCATGTAATCAAACTCTGAGTCGGGTGCATGGGTAACCCATGCCCTGATACCAGCTCTATGGCTTTCAGAAATTCTAAGCAGAGAGATGGTTCTTCCCTCTAAAAAAGGCTTATTTTCTATTTGATTCATACCGATAGCCTTCAATATATCCCGTCTACTTGAAACGTTGGCTTTTTCTGTATCTGTCGTAAAGGGGTATAAGCAGTGCGAAGCACTGCCAGACAACAAATATACTGAAACCAGAAATATGACTACAAGAGCAAAGCTCTTGACAAGAAAAGTTATAATTCTAGCATTTTTGATGTGTTTTATGATTTTCTTACGAAGCTGCGCTTCTCAGAATGTTTTTAGACGAGGTATATACTGCGCCTCATTGAAATTTCGGTTTTGCAAGATTAAGCATAGGCGCAGTATAAGCCGAGCGCAGGCGAGGCCAAAAAACCATATACTCAACCTCAAAATATGCTTTTCCAGACCTTTAGGTCTTGTCTAAATCAATTATTAATCCGGAAAATCGAGGTATTTGGAGACTCTAGGGGCAAAATGCTGGCCGTGTTTTACAGATTCCCCGGCGCAGTATCTGTCCTCTGGCCATGCTAACGCATGGCGGATATACTCAACCCGACACGATCAATAAAGGCCGAAATTTAAAGTAGCTTGAGTATATCTGTCTAATGGCTTTGCTTACGCAAAGCGTATACTGAAACCTCATGGAAACACTTGCTAAACACGAAATTTAAACTGGTTTCAGTATATAGCTGATCCACTAGTTGAGACTATTGACAAAAACCACATGATTAAGTCAAAATATTTACAGTGAACGAAGATGAACCCCCGAGTATTTTTTCGCATACTATCTCGCGCGGCCCTAAAAAGGTGCCCCTTTCCGTACCCTATGCTCAACACCCCTTCTTTCCTCAACAAATATTCGCTAAGCCGGCGGGTCTAACCAAACGAGCGATACTTATTTGAGCGATACTTTTATAACCACCTTGCTTTGGCATTATTTTTGGCCCGGTTTTGTCGGAGCCTTGCTGTTCTATGGTCTTTGCATAATTTTTGAAACAGCTCTTGTTAGCGCAGCAGCTCCTAGGCTTAAGGCTTCTGAACGAAAGAAGGCCTTTGGAGCTGCCAGGGCTAGGAAAATTATTGAGAGAAGAGATCGCAACGTTGCTATCTCTCAGGGGTTTGTAGTTCTTTCCTCAGCTATTTGTTTCGTATTTTTTTTGGCGTTCTCTTCCAATTACCTGTCGGCACTTCCGCTACTACTTCAGGTAGTTTTTTCCCTTTTTAGTTTAGTGCTGACTTACCTAAAGATCTCGTTTCTGTCGGTGCGCCTAGTAGATTACTTTGAAGCGAACCGAATACTTTCAATTCTTTCATGGCCATATAGCGCTGTTTCTTGGTTGCTATACCCTTTGACTTTGATTGCCCTACTTCCGGCATATCTGCTTGATCTTTTGCTCGGTCCAAAACCTGAAAAACCTAAAACCGCTGCTGATCTTTCGCTGGTAGTGGCAGGGACGGATCAGGAAGTCGAGCTCGATGAAGAAGAGAAGGAGATGATTCAAGGGGTTTGTGAATTTGGCGAAACAGTTGCCAGAGAGGTGATGACACCGCGAACGGATTTTGTTGTCATTCCTTTGGAGTCAAGTTTTGAGGAAGTGGTTGCTCTGATTAAGTCATCTGGATTTTCACGATTTCCAGTAATCGAGGACCGAGTAGATAATGTTGTTGGAATCTTAATGGCCCGAGATTTAATGGACTATGTGGCCAGCTATATTGAAGCCGGAAAGAGCGATTTCTCGGTTCGTTCCGTAATGAGAGACGCTTACTTTATTCCTAATACTAAGGTTATTGATGATCTGCTGGCTGAGTTTAAAAAGAGGAAGCAGCACATGGCTGTGGTGCTTGACGAGCACGGAGGAGTTGATGGCCTCGTGACTCTTGAGGATTTAATTGAAGAAATCGTTGGCGAAATTTTCGATGAAAGCGATCTTCCTGAGCCAGAAATACTGGAAAAAGGGGAGGGCGAGGTTTTGCTTGACGGAGGGGTCACCGTCGATGAACTTAATGAGAAGTTCTCTCTGTCGATTCCAGAAGGCGACTATGACACGGTTGCTGGATATTTGTTGTCAGAGTTGGGTCGGATGCCTGTGCAGGGAGACCTGGTAAGTCTAATGAAAGGTGAAGTCAAAGAAGGCGAAGGTGAAGGAGTCAAATTAGGAGAGCTTTCAGTTGATAAACTGGAGGGACACCGAATTGAGTCTGTGAAACTAGTTCTCACCCAAGCTGATGAAAGTGAAGAGATCGAAGTTGGAAATTGAGTGATGGCTTTGTAGAGCGTATCGCCTTAAATTTTAGAGGATAGAAATATGGAAAGAATTGGAATTTTACCTCGTCTAGGCGCTTCTTTTATTGATTTTATTGTTTTAGTCCTTTTCGCAACCCTTTTTGGTTTAGTTTTCGGAAGCCCTTTCGTTATGGGAGGTCTAGGATATATTGGAGGTTTGATCTTTTTTGGCGCTCTTTTGGCCTATTCTTACTTGGAGGTTCTATGGGCTCAAACTCCAGGTAAAAAAGTTCTCGGTTTAAAAATTATGAATCAGGATGGCAGCGAAGCCTCGCAAGATGTCTTGATGAAAAGATGGGCAATTAAAAATTGCGGTAATCTTTTTAACTTGTTGAGTGCAATAACTACCCTTGGCCTTTTTAGTTGGTTGGGCGGAATCGGCGGAATGGTTATTGCTGGTGGATGCTTTCTTATTTTGTCGGCAGATAAGCTTACTCTGCATGACAGATTGTCCCAGACTTCTGTTTTTAAGAGCGGTCCTAGTCAGATCTAATACTAGAATTGCTGATTGTTGGTCGAAGGGGTGAATTTGGTGGTTAGGGGCTCGGAAAAGGTCCAGAGCGTCTCCTTGCATGTCCTTATATCACTGAAAATATTACAGAAACTTCCAAATTTTGAATCCTAAATCGATGTTCGACATCAAAATAACCGTTAGCTAATTACGGTTATTAGTTGATCTTCACTGGC
Organism: uncultured Bdellovibrionales bacterium; assembly: GCA_964510575.1. Taxonomy (GTDB): domain Bacteria; phylum Bdellovibrionota_C; class UBA2361; order SZUA-149; family CALKYB01; genus CALKYB01. The sequence continues at coordinate 37,441 of CAZECN010000011.1, forward strand.
CCTATGGCCCTTGGGGTACTATTTTTGTCGGGAAACACTTTGGGCTAAACAAGGTCCGGGTTCATGGGAGAGCTTAAGAAATGGCAACTGTCAGTAAGAAGAAAAAAACAGCCAAAAAGAAACCAGCAACAAAAAAGACCACGGCTAAAAAGCCTAAAACTTCGGCTAAGAAATCCACTGTTAAGAGGACAGCGATCAAAGCCTCTGCTAAGCCAAAAAAGGTAAAAGCTTCAACTAAAAAGACTGTAGCCAAGAAATCTACAGCTAAAAAGTCAGCGTCGACAAAGGCAGTAGCTAAAAAGACTAGGGCTAAAAATGCCACTACTAAAAAGAAACAAGCGTCAGCAAAAAAGGTTGAAGCTAAGACTGAAAAAAACCTTGCTGAGAAAATTACTGTAAAGAAGAGAGGTCCAGGGCGTCCTCCTAAGAAGCAAGAAGTTGTTCCTCGCAAGCTTGAAACAGCTAGGGAAAAGTTGGTGCGAAAGCAAAAGCAGAAGAGTGGTCTTAAAATAGAAAGGAAATCTGTAGCACCTGAAGCTAAGTCAACTAAGCCAGGAACGATACCTTCGCCAACTAAAAAAGAGCTTAGGACTTTCAGACGAGTAGCTGCTGACAACAAAAAGCGAATTAAGAACGAGGAAAAGGCAAAGAAAAAGATTAAGGGATTTCTTGCGAAGCCTCCTTCGAAGGGTAAGAAATATTCAGTGGATTTACGTGTTCATAGCCCTGGAACAGTAGGTTATTTTACTGCAGGTGGAGTTGAGCCTGGTCCAGCTTTGGTTCGATTAGCTAAAGTAAAGGGCTTGGATATGGTGGGCCTTACAGATTACTATAATCCAGATTATATTGATGAAGTCCAGGCCTCAGCCGCAAATTCATCGATGACAATTATTCCTGGCATGGATATGTGTTGTCAGGTGGAAGACTGCGCAGAAGTCTACATCACAACTCTTTTCCCTGAGACTTACACAGCACTTGAGCTGCAAGAGGTTTTAGATGAGCTTAAGGTTCCTGAGTCTGCTAAAGGAAGAAAAGAGTACTGTATTACAACTCCTTTTGAGCAGGTGCTGGAAATTGTCGAAAAAAGAGGTGGGGTAGTTATCCCAAGTAGATTGGATAAGACACCTTATCGGCAACTAGCAATTCCTGCTTTGGTTGAGAAATATGGGATTCATGCTTTCGATTTAGTTCACCCCGAAAATCCAGAATTTTTCAAAAAGTTTTGGCCGAGCGGAGGTTTTACATTCTTCTCCTTTTCTAACGCCCATGCACTTGCTCAAATTGGAAGCAGGGCTAAAAAGGTTAAGCTTCAAAGTCCCGGTTTTCAGGGATTGAAAGAACTTGTTCAAAGGCGAATTGAGGGCTAATTGCTTAAAATAGCTGCTGTTTTTAGAGTTATTTTACTGTAATTTTAGGTATCAAACTCCCAGTAAGTCTTCATAACATTGTTATAGAGCCCCAAATTAGAGATTTTTGAGGATTATAACATGTTTGAAACTGATGAAAGCCGTCGCAAGATTGCCGAAGCTGCGAAGCTAAGATCTCTAGCCGATAAAGAGCGTAGGCGGAAGAAGAAGCAGGCTGAAAGGCAAAGGGAAAAAGAGCGGCAAAGGAAAGCTGAAATGCGACGTTTCTCTGATGAGATGGCTGCTCAGTATGAAGGTAAGCAAGCTAAAAGAAACGGCAAAGGTCCTGACGCTGCGCCACCTTCATTGTCTCGTGGCGGTAGGGGCTCAAGTTATAGTCAAGGCAGTCAAGGAAGTTCTGGTCCAGAGGCTCCCTCTCTCGGTAGGGGTAGATCCAATTCTCAACAAACTCCTACTAGCTACAGCTCACAGGATCCAGCTTCTGGCTCAGGTGGGGGCCTAGCTAAAGGGCCAGCAACATCAGGTGGCTCTAAGCTAAAAAGATTCTAAGAATTGAAACTAGGCTGAGTAAGGTTCGATAGTAGTTATAGTAAAAACTACAAAAGGATCCGCCATGAAGCTTTTAGCTCTAATTCCCATTATGTCTTTTCTTTATGTTCCCAGTCTCGAGGCTCAAAGTGCCAAAATATGTACGGTGAATTGTCTCTCAGAGTTAATTGAGAAGCGCCATGGTATTGATCACCGAGCTGCAAAGGAGCAGACTGAAGAAGTTTTTCAAGCTATTGAAGAGGCTCTTCGCCAAGGTAAGAGAGTGCAGATTCGCTCTTTTGGTTCGTTTTACTTGCAAGCAAGAAAAGCCTGGAAAGCTCGCCATCCCAAGACTGGTAAAGTGACCAATGTGCCCGCTAGAAAATATCCGAGATTTAGGAGCAGCGACTTGCTAAAGCTCAGGATAAATTCTAGATGAGTGTTGATAAAAATAATAGTTGTTCTAAATCTCTTAGTATTTTTCTCATCTCTATGTCTTGGTGGTCACAATTTGTCCACAGGAGCAGAGGTTAAAGAGCTTAGATTTCAAAGCCCTTTAGTGCTATTTTACGGCTTAGTTCTAAGCCAAGGAAATAGTGTTTTAGTCAATGTCCCGTTTCGTTCATCTACATCTACATACCCAGTATAGTGTACTGGATGGTGCTAACAAGATATCTGGTTTGATGAAGGAAGCCGCTCGTCAAGGGCAGCAGGCTGTGGCCATGACGGACCATGGAAACATGCACGGGGCCGTAGAGTTTTATTCAGCTGCTTGTGACAATGAAATAAAGCCAATTATAGGCTGTGAGGTTTACCTTAACCCCGTAAGTCGCCATGAGCGAAAACCGCGCTCTCAGGGTGGAGCCCCAACACATCACTTAACTTTGCTTGCTATGAATAAGCAAGGTTACAAAAATCTTTGTGCCTTGGTTAGTATAGCCTACATCGAAGGCTTTTATTTTAAACCTAGAATCGACCATGAACTCCTACGTGAGTATTCGAAGGGAATAGTTTGTTTAAGTGGTTGCTTGAGTAGCGAGTTCGCTGCTGGAGCGAGGGCTGGTGATTTATCTAAGGCTCAGGAGACAGCGAGGCTTTACCAAGAGATATTCCAAGATCGTTTTTATCTCGAAGTTCAACCGCATAATATCGTAGAGCAACAGACTCTCAATTCCATTGCCGTCGACTGTAGTAAGGAACTTGGTATACCATTGGTAGCTACCAATGATTGTCACTATCTTCATCCCGAAGATGATTACGCTCAAGAAGTTTTGATGTGTGTTTCTACGGGTAAATTAATTACTGATCCCGACCGTATGAAGCACGAAGGTGCTAGCCTTCATTTTAAAACGGAGCAGGAGATGCTCAAGTCCATGCCTGGATTAGAGGAGGCTGTTCACCAAAGTTTTGAAATTGCCAATAGATGTGAACTGGAATTTGATTTTAAAACTTATCACATGCCTCAGTTCGAGCCGCCCAAGCAGCTTAGTCTTCAGGAGCTTTTCGAGAAAGAATGTGAAGACGGATTGCAACGAAGGTTAAAAGAGCTTGCCGATAAGGGTCAAGCGATTGGTGAGAAAGATCTCCCCGAATACCGGGCAAGGCTTGAAGAGGAGATAGGCCTGATTAATGAGATGGGCTTCTTCGGCTATTTTTTAGTGGTCTCCGATTTTGTTCAATGGTCAAAAGACAATGATATACCGGTTGGTCCCGGCAGGGGTAGTGCTGCAGGCTCATTAGTGGCTTGGGTGCTGGACATTACTGAAATTGATCCTATTGCCTATAATCTTCTTTTTGAGAGATTTTTAAATCCTGAAAGAATTAGTCTCCCTGATATCGATATTGATTTCTGTATTAACGGTAGGGAGAAAGTTATTGAGTACGTTACCGAAAAATACGGAAAAGATAAGGTTGCTCAGATCGTAACTTTTGGAACGCTCAAGGCTAAAGCAGCGATTAAAGATGTTGGGCGAGTTTTGGGTCTGAGCTATGCTGAAACGGATAGAATCGCTAAATTGATTCCGGCTCCAAGGCAAGGCTTTGACTATCCAATAGCCGAGTCTCTAAAGATGGAGAAACGCCTTCGAGAATATGCTGAAGGTGAAGGCAAGGAGCTAATTACCCTTGCTCAGAAACTAGAGGGCCTGTCTCGCCATACTTCTACCCATGCTGCCGGACTGGTAATTTCCGATTTGCCAATCATGGAATACTTACCGCTGATGGTTGATAAAGACAGCCAAGTGGTAACTCAGTTTTCCATGAACGGGGTAGAGAAAATTGGTTTAGTAAAGTTTGATTTTCTTGGCCTAAAAACCCTAACAGTTTTGCACGAAGCAGTAAGGCTAATTAAGGAAGGGACAGGGAAAGAGATAGATCTAAGTAAAATAGACTTAGCTGATTCAAAAGTTTTCAAGCTTATTTCCTCAGGTCGAACTATTGGGGTTTTTCAACTGGAGTCTACCGGTATTACAGATATGGTGGGCCGGATGAAGCCCAACTGTTTTGAGGATATAGTTGCGATTCTTGCTCTTTACCGTCCGGGTCCGCTGGATTCCGGAATGGCGGATGTTTACATCAACCGAAAGCATGGGCGAGAGCCAGTTCGCTTCCAACATCCAATGCTGGAGAAAATTCTAAAAGACACTTACGGAATTATTCTTTATCAAGAACAGATTATGCAGATTGCCAGAGATATGGCGGGTTATTCTCTTGGTCAAGCGGATATGCTTAGGCGAGCCATGGGTAAAAAGAAACCTGAGGAAATGGCGAAGCAGCGGGAAATCTTTCAGGAGGGAGCATCTAAGCTTAATGTGAAAGATCAAATTGCACGTGAAGTATTTGATCAAATGGAAACTTTTGCTCGTTATGGTTTTAACAGAAGTCATTCTGTTGCTTATGCGATGATTTCCTACCAAACGGCCTATTTAAAAACTCACTTCCCAAAGTATTACCTAGCAGCGCTGATGACATTTGAAATGGGGGATACTGAAAAGACACTCAAAAACATTAATGAGTGTAAAGAGATGGGGATAAAAATTTCTCCACCTGATGTAAATAGAGGTCAAAGTGGCTTCGCAGTTTCTGATAAGAAGATAGTGTTTTCGTTGGCTGCTTTGAAAGGTGTTGGTAAAAAATCCGTCGAGCATTTAATCGAGGAAAGAGAAGCTAACGGAGATTTTAAGAGCTTGCTTGATTTTTGTTCTCGAGTGGACAGTAGCTTTAATAAACGAGCGCTTGAAAACTTAGTTAAGGCAGGAGCTTTTGATTGGTGTGACTTTAGCAGAGCGGAGCTTGTCGAGCGTCTAGAAGATGTGATCAAGCGAGCTGCCAAAGAGCGAGAGCAGAGAGAAAGTAACCAGCTTGGTCTTTTTGCTGCTGCAGAAGGGCAAGGTGCGGATGGAGTTTATGATCCGGGCAGAGAATTAAGACCGGAGTGGGTGAGTTCTGAGAAACTAGCCAATGAAAAAGATGCCCTTGGTTTTTATTTATCCGGACATCCTCTAGAGAAGTTTAGTTCGGAAATAGCCATGATTGGTGCTGGCTCAATTGATAGTCTTGCTAACTCAGCTGAAGGGTCGCAGGTGACAATTGGGGGTATTATTACTCTGCTTCGAGAGAAGAACACGAAGAAGGGCGATCGCTACGCTACATTTGTTCTTGAAGATCTAAGATCGACAATAGAAGTTATAGTATGGCCTGATGTTTACAAAAAGGTTGACCAAATTTTGAGCTCCGAGGATCCAGTTGTGGTGAGTGGAAAGCTCGATGTTTCCGATGAGAGACGCCAGATCATTGCGAAAGGGGTTCAATCAGCTATTAGGCTTAGAGATAGTAGTGCTAGAGAAGCTTTGGTTAAAATTCGGTCAGATGTTTGCTCTGGCGACAAAATATCCCAGCTGAAAGACTTGTTTCGAGCCCATCAAGGTGCTTGCCCAGTAAAGGTGGTATTGACCCGTTCAGGCCACAGCGAAACCGTTGTAGCCTTGCCTGGTCAAATTCAGGTTGAACCATCGGAAGGACTCTGTAATAAGGTGGAGCAGCTGTTTGGTGAGCCTGTGATGACATTTCGCTAATGCCTGAACCAGTACTATCCTTCTTAGGGAAACATCTCTCAAATAATCGACGACTTCTAGTTTGGTCGCTCGTCATTGTCTTTTCATTGTGGCTAATGATTGCTGTCAAAGAGGTGACAGTTCTTTTGTTTGCTTCCTATTTTCTTTCTCTTTTGCTGGACCCTTTAGTTGATAGATTTGAAGCATGGGGTGTACGTAGAGGCTTAGCTATTTTTACAGTTCTCTTCGCACTAACTTTCGCAATAGTTGGTTTTATAGCCATTTTGGTACCGACTCTGATTGCGGAGTATCAGCATTTCTCCAAGGTTCTTCCTGGTTATCTTGATCAGGGAGCAGAAAGCCTGAAAGTTTTTGTTCATAACATTACTGGAAGTAGCGTGAGTCTTGACCCGGCAGCTCTTCTTGTTCGGGGAAGAGAATTGTTTTCAGGGTTGGGCGCTGAGCAAATTGGTCTTGTTGCCAGTCAGTTAGGGGATACAGTACTGAAGGGGTATTCGTTTACCCTTACGGTGATTAACCTTACTCTTTTACCATTCTTTGTTTATTACATTACTAAAGACCTAGATCTGATTCATAGCTTTATCGGAAGCGTGTTGCCCACTGACACGAGAGCTAAGGTTAGGGAGGTGGGATCGGAGATATTGGGTCACCTACACGCTTTTTTTAAGGGGCAGCTGACAGTGTCGGCAACAATGGCTGTGCTGTATATAATAGGCCTTTCAATAATAGGACTTCCTTCAGCACTGGTTGTAGGAGTTATCGCAGGTTTTTTAAACATTGTTCCCTATCTCGGTATCGCAATTGGGCTAGTGCTCGCTTTGATTTTAACGTTGGTTACCACTCCAGACTGGTGGTCTATACTACAAGTCTTTATAGTTTTTGGTTTTGTTCAATTTTGTGAAGGAGTGTTGCTTACTCCAAAAATTGTTGGCGAAAGCGTTGGTATTCATCCGCTCGGTGTAATTCTAGCTTTGATAATCGGTGGGCAGTTATTTGGTCTTGCGGGAATGGTCTTGGCTATTCCAGGAGCTGCGGCTCTTAGAGTTCTTTTCAATCATTCTATGTCCAGTATTGAAAAAAGTAGAATCGTAGAGGCTTAAACGTTTTTCCTACTATAGATCGCAAATACTAGAGTTTCTTTTAATAATTAAAGTCAGGCGGTCTCCTTCAAGCAGCTCGTAGTCCCTAAAAGGATTGACATGCTGTTCGGTAAGTCCATTTTCTTCGACTCTTTCTACTGCAATTAAAAGTGAGTCAAGCTCCTTTTTGAAATAGTTCGTAGCTTCGTAGAAAGTTTTTCCAATTAAGTCCTTTGGTAGGTCCATTTTTCTGAAATAGTTTCCTTCCTTGTGTGAGAGAATGTCAGAGACAATACCTGAGATTCCTTCATTTACTGCGGAAGAAGCAAATAGTCCGGCTGAGAGATTATTTCTTGAAACAATTTCTTCGACCCCAGCGAGTTTAAGGTGAGAAGCATTATCGGCACTAATCAGCTCAGCGCAGGTGAAGATAGTTGGGTTTAACTTTTCGATTGTCAGGGCGGCTAGCACTGTTCTGGCATCACGATCCTGATCCCCAAGGTTTTTGCCTGTTAGGCCTGAGTCAGTTAGCACCAGTGCAGTTTTGGCTTTAGCAGCACCAGCTTTCTCCAAAACTTCGATTTTCGTAAAGTCTTCGTTGAGATGAAAGAGTCTCTTTTTGTTCTTCAATGGCAATTCTAAAAGGTTTTTCTCGGTTTCTGCTACGAGAACTACTCCTTTTCGCCAGACATCTGGCGCTGCCTCAAGTTCTTGAAGAATAATATCCACCTTAGAGTCGTAACCACATATGATAATATGGTTTTCAAGGTCTTTTAGTTGCAGGTCGTGAGCTTCCATTCTTGATTTAAAATAGTTGGTCATCGCAGCTGAAATTGTACCTACCATAATGGCAAATACCACCAGTCCGGCGAGAGTGGTTAGTAAAGTAACAATCTTTCCGCCTTTAGTTTTGGGTATTTCACCCACAACTTCACCGGAAATAAAAAGAAGACTAGAGTTCCAAACCTGATCTCCTAGAGTTGAAATAGGAATTGCCGTATCAGGATTAATTCGTTCAAAATTTAGAAAGGCTACAGCTGAACATACGATCAGCAAAGCAGCAGTCAGCGCAAGGAAGCCAAAACTTCCAAAATGTTTTTCAAGCCTTGATGAAAGCCAACCAGACTCTTTTAAAAGTAAGGTTGCGGCTCGGGCTAAACGAAGTATTCTTAGAAGCCTCAGAACCCTCAAGGTTCGAAAGAATCTAAACAACGGAATGACTGCAATGATGTCTATCCAGTAATTAGAGAAAAATATTTTCTTATTCCTGGCAACCACACCTCTTAAGGTTAATTCAACACAGAAAAACCAGGTAAGAATGTCGTTAAGCCCTTCTATGCTAGTTAGTCTGGGTCCTTTAGGGAGGAGGAATTCTAAGATTATCAGGAAGACACTGATCAGGATCATTAAGGCGATGATGATGTTTACAGAAGTAGACTCTAGCCAGCGCTGAATATTGTCAGCAGCTCTGTAGGAGATGTAACCACCTTTGGTCATTCTCAATCGGCGCGCTTTTTCCTCAAGGGTGAGGATTTTTTTTGCCTCAGATTTTTGTCGCTTTGTCTCTGGCATTCCTCAGCTCAAGCCGCCGTATTCTTAAGGTGTTTTAAAGTTAGAATTAGGATGCTGCAAAATAGGCAGGCATTCCTGCAAATCACTGATTTTCTTCGATAATTTTAGCAAAATCGGCCTTATTGGTCTAAGTCTTTAAAAACATTAAATAAATCTTAGTTGTCGAAGTTGCCCCTAAGAGACACGGACTTGAATTCTAAATTTTCTATGTTGATCTTTGTCCCTGATGGTGAACATCTAAGTAGTCTTAATAATTAACACAATATGGGAGCACTACAATGAGTGAACAAATCGAGGAAGGCGCAATTAAGATTATTGAAGTCATGGGTGTTTCAACCAAGAGCTTCGAAAATGCTGTAGAGCAAGCGGTAGCTAAGGCCTCTAAGAGCATTAAGGGAATTACTGGGGTTGAGGTGCTTAAGCACTCTGCCAGAGTAAATGAAAGCGGAATTTCACAATTTCGAGTCAACTGTAAGCTAGCTTTTGTTGTTAAGTAAAAAGCTTAGCTGACCTAAATCTAGGCGTTGTAGGTTTAAGGAGGCCCCAATAGGGGCCTCCTAGCAAGGTTTTCAAAGCCTTTTTAGGTCACATATTGTCCAGCCTTTGTAATAACAATATTAGACGGCTATAGAAGAGTGGGGAAACCCTTATTAGCCATAACCGACCTAAACGGTTTTATTTGTTTTTTCTTATTTTTTATTGGTTTTAACTCGGGTCTTTGTTGAGGACTGGTCTGATGCCAAGAAACCTATTCGTAAGCGATCAAAATTTCACTAGAAAACATCTTAATCGTATTAAGAAATTGAATACTGTTGAACCTACACCTTCTAACTCAATTCAGCTTGATATAGAGCGCAAGCTTAAGTCAGGTGGGCTAGTGGTTGTGCCTATGAAAGGCCTTGGTGGTCGCCAATCAGTAACCGAGCCTGGTTCAAGAAAAGTCAGTACCAAGTGGCACTAGACCTTAATTCACTCCTCTCATAAATTGATGAATTCACACGGGGCTGTAAAGCTTTGAGCCTAAGGGCCTCTTGTCTGATTCGTTGGAAACTTAAGTTCCTTGGAATAGTCTCAAGAAATGACTACCAAGGAACTTATTTCATTTATTTCATAGTTCCTCTTTAAGACTTTTGGTAAGTAACTAGTGAGAGTTTGCTCATTAGTCGGGTTTCTATGAAAACTAAAACCTCAGCTATTAATCACATCTTTATACTTTTTCTTCTAGCCAGCATCTTGGTTGCGGGTTGGCAGGGAAAGATGAAAGAAATCACAGACAGTAGTTTTGACGCAGCCAAAGGGTCTGTATCCTTAGCTATTGGCTTGATTGGAGTGATGGCCCTTTGGCTTGGACTGGTTAGGATATTAGAGGCTGGTGGAGCGATGTTCTCACTGGCTAACTTGGTCAAGCCTTTGATGAGAAGACTTTTTCCAGATGTTCCGGCGGATCATCCAGCTATGGGCGCGATGATGCTCAACATGTCTGCAAACATGCTTGGATTGGGTAACGCCGCTACTCCCTTTGGTATCCGAGCGATGATGGAGCTGAACCGTCTCAACCCGATGAAGGGTACCGCCACCAATGCAATGTGTACTTTTTTAGCCATTAATACCTCCAGCGTGGCTTTGTTACCTCTTGGAGTTATTGGTGTTCGAGCTGCTGCTGGAAGCAGTGTGCCAGCCAGTATTTTTGTGCCGACGATTTTGGCCACCTTGGCCTCGACTATGGTTGCAATTACCTTTTCTTTAGCGCTGGCAGGAGCAGACCGGAAGTATAAAAAAAGTGTCAGAGAAGCAGGCCCTTTAACTGAAGATGAATCAGTAGATGCTGAACAGGAAGAAGTTGAGGTAGATAGCTACGAACATCTTCTGGTGGAGCCGAGTGGTGCCTCCAAGATTGTTTCACTCATCGCTTTGGTTAGCATATTTGCTCTGGCGATCAGAGCAGGTTTTCAAACTCAAGATACCGCCAGAGAGTTCTTGTTAAATGAATTGATGAGCAACTGGCTAATGCCATTCTTGATGCTTGCGATAATTTGTTACGGACTGTGGCGAGGAGTGAAAATCTATGATGCAGTTTGTGAAGGAGCTAAGCAGGGTTTTGACATAGCTGTGAAAATCATCCCCTATCTAGTCGCTATTCTTGTCGCAATTGCTATGTTCCGAGCCTCAGGGGCCATGGGCATTCTTGAATACCTTGTGTCTCCCATAACTAGTTTATTTGGTTTGCCAGCGGATGTCCTACCGATGGCAATTGTTAGACCACTTTCTGGTAGTGGGGCGTTTGGCGTAATGAGTGCAATTGTGGAGCAAGCTCCGGATAGCTATAGCTCCTATGTTGCCTCGACCATGATGGGCAGCACTGAAACAACTTTTTATGTTTTAGCGGTTTACTTTGGGGCTGTTGGGGTCACAAAGATAAGGCATGCTGTTGTAGCTGCTCTGCTTGCGGACATTACAGGAGTTTTGGCTAGCTGTTACTTTTGTAGTCTTTTTTGGCAAGTTTAGCCGAGCAGCAGAGTTTTGTTAATTTAGTCTAAAGTTAAGCTAAAAACTAGGGATTGTTTCTTAACTCTATTGATTGAAGAACCTTAGTTTATTGTGATAACCTAGACGTCAAACAACAATCTAGGCACTCTCTAGAAGGTGCGTGCATAGAAAAAAAACAGTTTACTTAAACTGGCTTCCGATTAAGACGGTAGCCATGTATTTGGATTTAAGTGTTCTGTCCGGCATCAGTGCTGGCTCCGCCCCTTCTTAGTAGGAATTTTCTCCTTTGAAATCGTGGGGCTTGGGCTCCCTTGAGACCTGTGTCGAAATCGAAAACTTCAAAACTGAATATAGAACTTAATCAAAGTATAGTAGCGATATCTCGTTGTCGTGATCGGCAGTATTCGGAAAAATTGATTGAGTTCGACAGGATTTGGAAAAAATCCTCTGAGGACTTCAATGAAGTTAACCTATCTACAATTATCTATTCGATAGCCAAAAGTAAGCCACGAAATAAACCCTTAGGGTTTTTAGAAGAAAAAATCATTAAGGAATTTATTGCTCTCGCATTACCGAGGCTTTCTGAGTTTAACTCTGTGGCTTTGGCTAATACGGTTTGGGCCTTTTCTACTTTAGGTTACTCTGCACCGGCCATCTATAAAGAGATCGCCAAAGAAGCCATTGATAAAATTGATGATTATCATGCGCAGAGCCTATCAATAACGGCTTGGGCTTTTGCTTCAGCGGGGGAGCGTAACGATCGACTCTTCGATGCTTTAGCTTTTCAGGGTGTAAAAATTATAGATAACTTTACTCCGCAAGCACTGTCCAATATTAGCTGGGCTTTCGCAAAAATGAGTATTCCTAACCAAGCTTTGTTTGAAGCAGTGTCGGCCAAGTCGATAGAAGAAGTGCGTAGTTTCCGTCCACAAAATATAGCCAATATTTCCTGGGCCTTTGCTAAGAATGGACATTTTGATCAACGGCTTTTTGAGGTTCTTGCTGAGAAGTCTTGTGAGTCAATTGGTCAATTTAGGGCCCAGAATATTTCAAATACGGCATGGGCATATGCGACTGTCGGAATTGAGAATGAAGAACTCTTTAATCAAATTTCTTCCTATGTTGTTAAGAATTTAAAAGATTTTAATTCACAGGCCGTTTCAAATACTTCTTGGGCATATGCAAAGCTAGGGATTCGTGATGAGCCGCTTTTTGCTTCGCTTGCTACCAGAGCTGTGGCTCAAGCCGATAGTTTTAATCCACAAGGATTGGCCAATACTCTTTGGTCTTTTGCTACTCTAGAAATAGAGAACCCAACGCTTTTTGATACCTTCGCCAATTGTGCGATTGATAGAATTGAAAGTTTAGTTCCTCAGAATCTTTCAAATATTGCTTGGGCTTTTGCTACTGCTGATGTCCGTAACATGAGATTGTTTGGGGCATTAGCGGTTGAGGTGGAAAAGAAACTGGCGGATTTTAATTCACAGAACTTAGCCAATACCGTATGGGCTTATGCGAGGGTTTTAGGTAACGTGGTTGGAGAGTTTTCTAAGGGGGAAATTAAGGAAGAGAGATTCTTTGGTAGAATTGCTAAAGTTGCTATGAGTAAAATAGAGCTTTTTGACCCTTTGGAGCTTTCTAGTATTGCTTGGTCGTACGCTAGGTTAAATATTGAAGACGAGGAATTTTTCCGAGTTATCGCTCTTGAGTCTATAAATAAGATAGACCAATTTAAACCTCAGAATATAGCTAATGTTCTTTGGGCTTACGCTACTCTTAACTTCGATCAGCCAAAAATGTTTGAAGTTTTGGTTGATGCAGCTATTAGAATCAAGGAGGAATGTAATTCCCAAGATGTTTCTAATACACTTTGGGCTCTAAGCGTTCTGAACTTTAAGAGTGCCAAACTTTGTAAAGAACTTGCGCCTCGAGTTTTGACTAAGAAAGAGAATTTTAATTCCCAAAATATTTGTAATCTTTTCTGGGCACTTTCTCTTTATGAAAAGGAAGATTTTGAAGCTTACCTGCCGTTACTTGCTGAGAATTCGGAGTTTTCCAAAGGATCTAGTGTCGAGATAGTGCAGCTGTATCATGCTTTTCTGATTCAGGATTACCAGGCACCTCCATGGCTAGAGAGAGAGTTTCGAAAGGCTCTGGAGAGGGTTGTCAGAGATGATTTCGATACGCCTGGTGAAGAGAAAAGTCATAATGGCGAGTTAGAGAAAATGCTTAGAGAGTTTGATGAGCATATGGTTCAACATTCATGTAAAGAAGGACTGTTTTTTGACTATCAAGCCAAGACCTTTGGAAAAGACTTTTTCATTGACTACGTGACGCAAAAGGAAATATTTGTCGGTGGAGATGTTAATGGCAGAAAGAAGGGAGGGGTTGAGGTTAAAGATCGCTTAACTGAAAAAGTGGAATATAAATATCTACGAATAGTCGAAGAGGAATGGCTTCAGCTCAGCGATAAAAAAGGATGGTTGGAGGAAATTTTGACCAGCCTTTAGAGATCCTAGGTCTCACTTGAATTGTGCTATCATTTGATGGATTTCTTCTAGCTTTTCTTCTGCTGCTATCTTTCCAATATCTACAACGGGGCCTCCACGGTGAAAGTCCAGGAAGCCAACATGTGATACAGCCGGTGTTATGACTAAGTCAGGTGGGTTGGCTTTTAGTTTCAATTCAGAGAGGATTTTTTGGCTGACACAAACTGTCTTTTCCATAATTTCAAGAGCATTGGGTCCTTGTAGTCTGTCAGCTAGCGGCAGTTTTTCTGCGAGCCCAATAAGGTATTGTGCTGCCGTTTTAACCTCCGCTGGCCATAGACGTTTATCTTCTTCTGTTTCATCTGTTTCAATTACTGAAGTTGAAGAATCGCTGAAAAGATCCACTGCGATCACTAAGTCTGCTCCTAGAGATCTATTAAGTTCCACAGGCACTGGCTCTAGAGTTCCACCATCAACTAAAAGCTTATTATCTTGAACTACGGGGGTGAAGATACCAGGAATAGCAAAGCTTGCTTTTAGTGCTTGATCCAAAGGTCCTGAACTAAAGGTTTCTAGTTCTCCAGATTCTAAATCTGCACTAACTGCACCGAATGGTAGTTCAAGATCTTCGATAAGTTTGCAACCGGCTAATTCGATAAGCATTTCTACGGCATTTTTACCGCTGAAAACTCCACCTAGAGACCAAGAAGGGCTTAGCAGCCTTGGTAGTTCAGTTAGCTTTATTGAAGTTGCAGTGCTCTCAAGTTTACCGAGATTACCTGACGCATATACAGCTCCTACGATTGCTCCAATACTTGTGCCGGTTACGATATCTACCTGGATCCCAGCATCTTGAAGCACCTTTAGGATTCCAATATGAGCGAAGCCTTTAGCACCACCGCCTCCAAGAGCAATTCCAATCCGAGGCGAGCCATTACTTTTTTTTGAACTATTCATTTCGTAGTTAAGCTTAATGTTAAAAACAAAGTTCAGCTAATTTATGCCTTCTAACCGCAGTTGCCAATAATTTTTCTGATAATTTGGGATTATTATATCGACCTTTCACTTCATAAAGTAAGCGTTTGGGAGGTTCTCGTCGAGCCTCCTAAACGCCTATGTAAGGGAGAGTTGGCCTGAGTCGGAGCCTGTTCGTTTGACCAAGTTGGTATGGCGCTTAGTACTTCTGACACGTTTTATGGCAATATTAAGAGCTCTCTTACTGCCGACTACAATCAACAGTTTTTTAGCTCTAGTGACGGCGGTATATAGAAGCTGTCTTTCAAGCATGAAGTTATGTGTGTCATGTAGAGCCAATACTACTACAGGAACTTCCGAACCCTGTGAGCGGTGAATAGTTAGTGCGTATGCCAGATCGAGCTCTAGAAGTTCTTTCGAGCTGTATTCAACTTCTCTGCCGTCCCAAAGTCGAACTGTCACAATCTGTGCTTCGGCATCAATGGCTATTATTTCACCTTGATCTCCGTTAAACACTCCTGCAGGGTCTATATTGTAATTATTGACCCGCTGAATTACACGGTCTCCTAGGTAGAAGGTTAGCGCGCCACAGCGAACCTTAGAGTTCCGTCGTTCCTCAGAAATAAATTTTTCCTGTAGTCTCTGATTGAGAGTGATTACTCCTAAGTTACCCTTATTCATGGGGCTGAGCACCATGATGTCCTTGGGGCCAATATTAAAAGAGTCGGCGAATTTCCTTGGAATTTGATCACTGACTAATTTCTCGATCAAGATAACTGCGTCTTCAGGAGTAGGGGCCCTTAAGAAATAGCTATCACTTTTTGTTTTTCCGTCAGGCTCTGGAATCCTTGGCACTTCAGAGCTATTGATAGAGTGAGCGATATGGTTAATCGAAGACTCTTCGGTACGCCTGAATAATTGGTTAAGTCTTACTCTTGGTATCTCTGGTACTTCTAGTAAGTCACCGAGAAACCTACCAGGGCCTACGCTCGGTAGCTGGTCAGCGTCTCCAACCAAAACTAACCTAGCTCGTCCCTCAAGTGCCTCCAATGTTCTAGCAGCGAGGCTGATATCTATCATCGAGCACTCGTCTAGTATTAGTGCTTCATAGTCCAACAAGTCCTTTTTGTTGTGAACGAAGGAGCCTCTCATTGGGTCAAATTTTAGTAATCGATGGATAGTGGAAGACTCTAAACCGCAGACTTCACCAAGTCTCTGCGCAGCTCGGCCAGTCGGGGCTGCTAAGCCGACCTTAAGACCTGCTTCTCGAAGCATTTTGGACACTGCCTTAACTACTGTTGTTTTACCGCAACCCGGACCCCCAGTGATAACAGTGATAGTATTGTTCGCAACAAAAGTAAGTGCTTGTTTTTGCTCTTCTGAGAGTTCAAGCATTTTTGAACCTTGCCCAGCTACACTGATCTCCATCAGGCGAGAGCTATATTTCTCAAGAATTACCTTAGGAACTTTTTTAGCAGGCTCGCCAGAAGCCTTTACCCTTTGGCTGATAATCTCAGAAACTGCGCATTCATCTTTGTAAAGGCGAGGAGTGTAGATATCCTCTCCATCCTGAACAAGCTTTCCGCCGTAAATTAAATTAACTAAACTATCAGCTAGTAAGTCGTGATTTTGAATCTCAAGCAGCTGCGATGACTTTTCAATTACTTTTGGATTGGGGAGAAAGCAATGCCCTTCATCAGAGGCAGATTTTACAGTGTATTCGATTCCAGCAGAGATTCTTTCGTTTGATTCTCTGTCTAGCCCTAGGGACAAAGCAATTTGGTCAGCTGTTTTGAAACCAATGCCCCAGACCTCACTAGTGAGCATATATGGGTTTGATTTAACCAGCTCGATAGAACGATCTTTGTATTCTTTGTATATTTTTTGGGCCAAAGAGATTGAAATGTCGTGGTTTTGAAAAAACATTACGACTTCTCTTAGGTTGCTTTTTTCATTCCAAGACTCTTTTATTTCACCAAGCTTTTTATCTCCAATGCCGGGTACTTCTAATAGTCGGTCAGGATCTTCATCTAAAATTTTTAAGGTCTCATCTCCAAAGGCCTCTACCAGTCGTTCTGCTAGCACCGGACCGAAACCTTTGATTGCCCCCGAGGCCAAATACCTACAGATTGCGTCCGAGCCAGTAGGTCGAGTTTCAGAAATGGACTTAGCTTTAAATTGTTTGCCAAACTTGGGATGAACATTCCAGCTGCCGCGGGCGACTATGTTACAGCCGCGGGTTACTGTTTCAGAAGTCAGTCCTACAACATTGGTGGAGTCCCCAAGCATTCCAACTAGGTCAGCCTCGGGTTTACATTTCATAACAGTGAAGCCAGATTCTTCACTTCTATAAGAAATCTTCTCGATAGTGCCTCGAAAAAATACGTAAGGGTCAGCAGAGTTCTCCTCAATTAACTCTGGTTGAACTGGAGTAGTTTCAGCTTCGGTGCTGTTAGGGTTAGGGTTTTCTGAATCTGGAAAACTGGAATTCAAGACAGTTCCTTTTACGGCTAAAATAAAGCAGAGGCCTTCAAGTTAGGGCAGCTTAATGAAGATGCATGAAACTTATCAGGAAAGCTGCTTATTGTTCAAGCTTCTTATTAACAACTCTTACGAAATAAAACTTTTAAGTCTTACCCTGTCTTAGAAACAATCTTTCTTTTCCCGCCCAGCATGTAGTAGTTTGCTCTAATGATTAAAATTAGAACCTTTGTTGTTACTCCTTTTGCTCAAAACCTAAAAGTTTTGATTGATACAGATACATCCCGTTGTTTGCTGATTGACCCGGGTGGTGAAGAGAAGCGTGTAGTTGATTATCTGAGTGAGGAAAACCTCACTGTTGAAAAGATTCTTTTAACTCACTCTCATATAGACCATGTTGGTGGCCTAGCTAAGTTTGAAGAATTGCTTCCAGGGGAATCTACCAAGCTGCTCGGCCATCCCGTTGAAAAAGAGATGAGAGGAGCAATAGGTTTTCAGTGTGAGATGTTTGGCTTGCCGCAGGGCACTTTTCAAAATGCTAGAGAGCCAGACCAGTTGCTCTCTGGAGGGGAGAGTATTGAATTTGGTTCCATCGTTCTAGAGGCTATCTTCACCCCTGGACATTCGCCCGGTCACTTATCGTTTTTTATTAAAGAGCTAGGGGAATGGAAGATTGAGTGGGATAGCAAGGAGGAGCCGGACCAAGAAGGAACAGGACCTTTGCTCATTGCCGGGGATGCTCTTTTTCAGGGCTCTATAGGAAGAACCGACCTTCCAGGGGGCAATCACGAGCAACTTATTTCTAGTATCAAGGAAAAGTTATTGACTTTGCCGCCAGAAACTCGAGTTCTAGCAGGGCATGGACCAGACACTGAGATTAAAATAGAAGCGACTAGTAATCCCTTTTTGCAATGATGACCAATCTACTAAAAACCTTTGTCGAAGAGTATGGTATTAAAGAGTTGCCAGTTGAGTGGTTGCAGCAAGCGGCTTCGAATATCACGGTGGCAGAAAATCCAATTAAAGTAGTTTCTAGTGATCCTACCGCTAAAGCTAGAGTTTGTTTTATAAGTGGACCTTCAATTGGTGAGGAAGGTAGGCAGCTTCTTGAAAAGGCAATCACTGCGGGAATGGGTTTAAAAAGAAATGAAGTCCATATTTGCAGTGTCGTAGGATCCGAAGAGGGTTATTTAATCCAAGATCAAATTGAGAGGATTCAGCCTGAGGTAGTTGTAGCTCTGGGGGTTGAAGCTCATAATGTGCTGCTTGGCTCTGGCTTAAAAGATTCGGCAGAGGATATTGCCAGTGTTAGGGGTAAGTGGTTGAGTTTTCAAGGCGTAGCATTGATGCCAACTTTCAACCCCGCTTATTTGCTCACAAACCCAGCTGCTAAGAGAGAGTTTTGGTTGGACCTGCAGCAAGTAATGAAAAAACTAGGGCTTGAAAAACCCGTTTAATTACTACGTTAATGTCAGCTCTGAAATTACCAGCTCTTAGATTATTTTTTTCGCTACTACTATTTCTTTTCTCTGTGGCGGGGCCTGCTGTTGCCCAGACGTCTGTTCATAGCGCTGGTTCGCGACCGATTCTTACGGCTACAATAGACGGTTCAATTAACCCTGCTACTTTTGACTTTTTGAAGTCTAGTTTGGCGGAGGCCAGAAAGGAAAATGCAAAGCTCTTAGTTATCAAGCTCAACACTCCAGGTGGACTTCTGACCTCGATGCAGAGCATGGTAGAGCTTCTTTTAGAATCTGAAGTTCCTGTTGCCGTTTACGTTAGCCCACGGGGTGGGGGAGCAATATCTGCCGGAGTTTTTATCACGATGGCGGGTCATCTTGCTGTGATGGCACCGGGAACCACGATTGGTGCCGCTCATCCTGTTACCGGCTCAGGTGATGATATTAAGGGCGATATGCGAGAGAAGATTGAAAACTTCGCTGTTTCTCATATTAAGGCTATTGCTGAGCAAAGAGGACGAAATGTTAAGTGGGCCGAAGAAGCTGTTAGAGAGAGTGTCGCCATCACAGCTAAAGAAGCTGTAGAGGAAAAGGTTGTCGACTTTATTGCTGGTGACTTGGAAAAGCTTTTAGCTCATGCTGAGGGCCGCTCTATTAATGTTCGAGGAAAGACCATCGGGCTTAATGGTCTTCAATCTGCTCCGGTGAAGGAAGTGGAGATGACCCTGCGCCAGCAGTTAGTGAATGTTCTCTCTGACCCTAATATTGCAATTCTTCTGGGCCTTGGAGCAATTGTAGGGATTGGACTGGAGCTTTTGAATCCAGGTTCCATCTTTCCAGGGATTTTTGGAGGAATATGCCTGATTCTTTCTTTAACTGCCGCCCAGGTAATACCAATTAACTATGGTGGAGTGGCTTTGTTCTTACTTGGAGCAGCACTACTGGCTGTGGAAATGTTCACCTCTGCCTTTGGATTGCTTGGGGGTGCCGGTGTGGTCTGTATGGTGCTGGGAGCAATATACTTGGTAGATACCGGTGTAGTTTGGGGAGTGGACAGTTTTGCGGTGGACTACTGGTTTGTTGGATCTATGGCTGCTGTGTGTGGAGCCTTTCTTTTCTTTTACGGAATGATGGCTATAAAAGTGACTCGAGCCCCTGTGGTGACCGGCAGAAAGGGTATGATTGGGGAAAAGGTTAGCGTGCTCGGAGATTTTGAATTTGATGCTGAGCGCGGTATGAGTTTTGGTAAGGTTTCGGCCCGAGGAGAGATTTGGAATGCTCAAATCGAGGGTAATTACTCAAAGCTTGGAAAAGGCGACCGGCTTGAAATAAAAGAAATCGAAGGTTTAACTATAACTTTAGAAGATAACGGAGACTAGAATGTCAGCATTGATAGGTGTAGGGGCTTTACTATTTATTATTACGGCGAACTCCTTAAAGATTCTAAAGGAATATGAGCGTGGCGTTAGATTCTTTCTTGGTCGAATGAGAGAGCCTGTAGGTCCTGGAGTTGTCTGGATCTGGCCAATCATTGAAACCATGCGTCGGATAGATACCCGTGTAATCACTATGGACGTGCCGACTCAGGACGTTATCACTAAAGACAACGTCTCGGTTAAGGTAAACGCAGTAGTTTTATTCCGTGTCTTTGACCCTGCTAAGGCAGTAGTTGAAGTTGAAAATTATCTCTATACCACCAGTCAACTTGCCCAGACTACTCTGAGAAACGTTTGTGGTGAGGGGGAGCTGGACGATCTGCTTGGAGGCCGGGACCAGTTTAATGACCGCATGCAGGAAATTCTGGACAAAGCTACTGATCCTCTTGGGGTTAAGGTAACCACTGTTGAGCTTAAACATATTGACCTGCCACCAGAGATGCAGCGGGCCATGGCTAAACAGGCTGAAGCTGAGCGGGAGAGAAGGGCAAAGATTATTTCAGCGCAGGGGGAGTTTGAAGCCTCCGCCAAGCTTGCAGAGGCTGCTTCTGTTATTTCAAAAGAGCCTTCTGCACTTCAGCTCAGGTATTTGCAGACTTTGAGTGAGATTGCTGTTGAGAATAACTCGACTACGCTTTTTCCGATCCCGATTGAGTTTATGAAAGCTCTTACTGAAAAAAAATAGTCTTTTCTTCGTTGATTTGTCTGTAAGTAAAATGTTTCTGGAGTTCGATCTCGACCAGAGCCGTATCGCTGACCGTCCTTCAGAG
Organism: uncultured Bdellovibrionales bacterium; assembly: GCA_964510575.1. Classification (GTDB taxonomy): domain Bacteria; phylum Bdellovibrionota_C; class UBA2361; order SZUA-149; family CALKYB01; genus CALKYB01. Next base: position 58,158 of record CAZECN010000011.1, read on the forward strand.
AAAAGAAGTGCAGCGAAACTTCTAGTTGCTGGTGAAACCGGATTGACTGATAGCAGCTTTAGCGAGTTGCCTTCTTTTCTTTCACCCGGGGACCTGATAATTTTTAACCGTACCCGGGTTAGAAACTGTCGCCTTTTTTCAAAGAGACAATCTGACCAACGAGAGTTCGAGCTTTTGTTTGTCTCAGAGCACGAAGATCAAGGACCCGAGGGTAATATTGTCTATGAGGCTCTGGTTAAGTCTTTAAAGAAGCTTAAAACCGGTGATTGCCTGCAAATTGACAGTGCTGCTGATAAAGCCCTTGAGCTGAAATACCTAGAGCGTTCAGCTTCAGGGGATACAGCTCTTTTTTCTCTTAAAACTTTTGACGGCAGTGATGCCAGAGAAAAGCTTGAAGAGTTAGGCCTTCCCCCAATTCCGCCGTACATTAGATCTGGCAGGTCCGACCGACAAGACTGCGAGGATTACCAAACAGTTTTTGCGTCTGAGCAGGATAGTTTGTCTGGTTCAGTAGCTGCTCCAACTGCTGGACTTCATTTTGACCAGGAATTGCTTAATGCATTAGAGGAAAGGGGAGTTGAGATTGACTATCTTACCCTAGAGCTGGGAAGAAATAGCATTTCTCCAATTTCGGCTGAGGCTGCCGAGAGTGGAGAGCTGCCAGAAGAGTTATTTTTCATTCCAGAGAGCTTAAAGCTGAAAATTGAAAAGCTAGTTCGTTCTAGAGATTCGGGATCCACTAGTAAACCTAAACTTATTGCTGTTGGAACTACTACTGTTAGGGCCCTGGAAAGTGCGGCTCTGGTGGGAGATATAGAAGGATGTGAAGCTC
>CAZECN010000011.1:59089-80413 GCA_964510575.1 uncultured Bdellovibrionales bacterium
GTTAGGGCCCTGGAAAGTGCGGCTCTGGTGGGAGATATAGAAGGATGTGAAGCTCGAGTTGGGTTTGATCTTTCTAGTTATTCAGGAGCCTTTAGAGGAACCAGGCTTTGTATTTCACCCGGCTTTAACTTTCAGTTGGTTGATAGTTTGGTAACTAACTTTCATCTACCTAATTCAAGCCACCTGATGCTTGTAAACGCTTTTTCAGGCTCTGAGCTGACGGAGAAGATATATAGCCATGCCTTAAAACAGGACTATGGCTTTTTTAGTTATGGAGATGGGATGTTGCTACTTTGAAGCTTCTTTTCTGACTACTCTGGCTCTAAAAATGAATCTAATTTTTCAAGATGTCTCTCTGTGGCTTCTGAAGCGGGTAGGGTAGCTGCTCCGATACGGATCATTCTTTTGGCTCCAAGATCTATTTTCGGGGTATTTAGATCTCTCAATCGATTTGTTTCGGCAACGTCACCTTGTTTAAAGCTATCTCTTAACTTTCTCATCTCACGTATTTGCCTTCTAGGTGTCTTTGCTCCGGTAGTACTCCGATGGAAAGCCTCTTCCATACGACCCCATTTTGATTTTACTGCTTTGGGTGACAAATTAGTTAGCTCTTTTTCGGCTTTTTTCACTAGAGCGTTGATTTTGTCTTTGTGGTCTTGCCAGTTATGAAAGAGTTCTATCTCCTTATCAGGTAGGGCTTTATAGTTCTCCCATTGATGTTTTATATCTTTTTGGTGCTGTATTTCTTTTCTTATGCTCTTAATTTCTATGCTGTATCCATCTGGACGAAATTTTCTTAAATCAGAAATTTCGTCTTCTAGTTCTTTGATTTCAGCATCTGCAGTTTCAGCCAAGACCTTGGCTTCCTTCTTGGATTTGGGCCCTTTTTCTTTTACATGCTCCGGAACAGTAACTTTACTTTCTATCTCAGCTTGCTTGTCCTTTAACGCCTTAATTCGCTCGACTTTGGTTTTTCCAACGAACTTGAGTCCTTTATTCTTACTGAGGTAGTTGGCATACTTCGCTGTTTGCCCACCTTTTCCGATTTTGGAAGCAAGTGCTGCAGCTCTCAGATAAAGTCCGCCAATACCTAAAGTAGCGGTAGAGAGAAACGCTTCTCCTCTAGCAACCCTTAGTTCTCCGATTTTATTCTGAATCTTAGCTCTTTCTGCTTCACTCGGGTCACCATTGAGCAGTTCTTTTTGTTTGTTTATTTTTAAAGTTGTTGAGACACTATCCCATACTCCTTTTGCAAAGAAGCCAGCACTTAGAGCTATTCCCAATCCAATCGCTTTTGCTCCCCATATAGGCGCGGTTACTGCTATCGCAGCACCGATTGCTATGTTGCCTGGAGTCAAAGCTTCCTGGACCAATTTTACAGCGCCTTTTCGTTCTGTGTCAGCCATGTATTGAGTGGCGTTGAACAGCGGTTTACTCCAGAAACCAGGTTCAGCTGCAGTTGTCACAGCCGCTGCTGTTAGCGGCTTATTTGAAGTGTTGATTTCTTCATTATTGGCTGCTTGAGCTTCAGTTTCCGGAGCTTCAGTTTTTTGATTCTGTTGAGCCACAACCTCAGCTTTTTGCGAGATGAACACTCGCTTAAGATTACGGGCGAAATTCTCAGCTTCAATTCCTGTTTCACCAGAAGCTAGGTCTTCCTGGCCAGCGACGACTTTTTTAGCTAGCTGGTCTACAAATGGGCCATTCCTGAGATCGTCTATTTTGACAGTGCTAAGTTCTTCAACAGAGTTAATAACACCACTGTGCAAAAGCATTACAGTAAGTGCTTCTGCCAATTGGTCGTTGTTGAGATTTCCTACAACCGGCATGGCTAGGCCGTTTAGTTGACTGTCCATTGAGTCATCTGCGTGCCTCGCTATCTTATCTATACTTAGTAGGTCTAGTTTCTTGTCCACGGGAAGGCGCCTGAGGAAATCCGCCATGTCTGAGTTAAGCTTTTCCAGCTCCTTCATCATTCCTGTATCGGACAGGTCCCCTGACTGTATTGCGACTTGGAGAGAAGATTTATCTGACATAATAATTGACCCTTAAAATTAACCTCTATGTGCTTATTCATGTTATGCACTGATGCTTGCAATCCGTGACTGAAAATCCGAACAATCGGAAACCACTTACTCGAATATAAGCACCTGAAATGATTGACAGTTTTGCGCCCAGTATATCACCTAAAGACTTTGGTTGGACTAAACAGGCTCAAGATGGGCAGGCTAGGGCAGGAACCTTCGTTACCGCCCATGGTGAGTTTCGAACCCCTGCTTTTATGCCAGTCGGCACTCAGGCCACTGTAAAGGGATTGACCCCGGAACAAATCAAGGCACTTGGTGCTCAAATTATTCTCTCAAACGCCTATCACTTACATGTTAGGCCCGGAGATGAGTTGATTAAGGAGCTAGGGGGTTTGCACAAGTTTATGGGCTGGGATGGTCCAATTCTGACTGATAGTGGTGGCTTTCAGGTTTATTCTCTCTCCAAGCTTAGAAAAGTGACTGACCAAGGAGTGGAGTTTAACTCTCATACAGATGGCCGAAGAATTCACTTTACTCCTGAGAAAGTTATTCAAATTCAGGAGAACTTGGGCGTGGACATTATGATGGTCCTTGACGAGTGCATTGCATGGCCTGCGGAGAGGGAAAAAGCTCGAGAGGCATTGCTTAGAACAGCTGATTGGGCCAAAGCGAGCCAAGAGGCTAGAAAAAATCCTAACTGTCAGTGCTTCGGTATCGTTCAAGGAGGGTTTGATCTTGAGTTGAGAAGGGAGTCAGCAGAGAGAACAGTTGAAGTTGGTTTTGATGGCTATGCCTTAGGTGGCTTGAGTGTCGGTGAGCCAGTGGAGCGAATGCGCCAAATAGTGGAACATAGTGCTCCACTATTGCCGGAGGATAAGGTTCGCTACGTGATGGGAGTTGGTTACCCACATGATATTGTCGAGTCTGTGGCTCAGGGTGTTGATATGTTCGACTGTGTTATCCCCAGCCGTAGCGCAAGATTTGGACGTCTTTTTACAAGGAAATGTTGCTTTAACATTAGAAACAAAGAGCACAGAAACTCACCAGACCCTTTAGATAGCAACTGTGACTGTTATACTTGTCAGAACTTCTCTAAGGCCTATCTATCCCATCTAATGCATGCCAAAGAGGCTTTGGCCGTGACCTTGCTCTCTATCCACAACTTGCACTTTTATCAATCCTTTTTAGCTGATATTCGTTCGTCGATAGTTGCGGGGACTTTCCAGGAGTTAAGAGAGGAAGTCACCGCTGACTGGAAGGAATTTTCCGCCAGAAACTCCGAGCTAACCAAAGAGAATACTTAATTGGTGTTCTTGGGCGTTGGCTCGTTTAGTGTCTCTGGATGAATTGTTGTCTATTTTAAATCCATAAACCGGGTATAAGGTTTGTCTAAGTTTAGAACTTTATTAAATATTTGTTTTTCTACTCGAAGTGTCCAGCTTGCGAGAAAATTAGCCCGACCTATAGTAGTAGTGGGCCTTATGCTCGCTATCTCTGGTTGTCAGCCTCCCGCAAGCGCTGGAACAGGACAACAAGCCTTCTCTCAGTTTCTGATCGAAACAGTTACTTTCGTACTAATGGCTGCCTTTATTTATTATTGGCTGGTTACAAGGCCAATGGAGATGAAGGAACTTAAACATGAGAAATTTCTAAAAGAAGTTAAAAAGGGAGACCAGGTAGTTCTTAAATCTGGAATAATTGCCAAGTTGCAAAGTTCCAGTGAGGATTTTATCACGGTGGAGATCGCACCGAACGTTAAAGTCAAGGTTGAGGCTACTGCAGTGCAGGCTTACGATCCTGAGAAGTACAAGAAAAAGGATTCTGGGAAAGAGGATGCCGGTAAAAAAGATGCTGGTAAACAAGATGCTGGGGTTAGCTCGGCTAGAAAGAAAGATAAAAAGAAGTAGAGCGCTGGCTGATTAGCAGTGCCTAGCGATAGTAGTTTATTTTAATGTGTTTGCTGAGCTCTTCTAGGCTAAGCAAGAAGCTGAAAAGAAAAAGGAATTAGTCCGTGACTGACAGTGATAAAAAAAGACTTTATACAGTTCTTGGATTGTTTTTTCTGGCCATAGCGGCCCTAGCTCCGGGATTCTTTCCGGGTAAGATGCCTAGCTGGTGGCCCTCGGATAAGATCAACCTTGGGCTTGATCTTAAGGGTGGTAGCTACTTCGTTCTGGATGTTCAAACCGCAGAGGCCGTTAAGAGCCAACTCAACTCTATTGCTGTTCAGGCAAAAAGAGACTTGAGAAAAGAAAAAGCTGGGGTTGTTCGTGTTAAGCAGACTGGAGAATTGGGCTTAGCGGTTACGTTGGTTAGAGATGGCGGAATTCCTAAGGTTCAGAAATACTTTCAAGAAAACTACCCGACTCTTCGGCGCGGTCAGGATTCTAAAAGTGGTAGAAGAACTACCATGAATTATACGATGCCTGCTGACAAAGCTGGTACTATCGAATCTGACTCAGTTGATAGTGCGATTGAGACAATTAGAAATAGAATTGACCAGACCGGCGTTCGAGAGCCGACGATCCAAAAGTCTGGGGCAAGTCGAATTATAGTTCAGCTTCCTGATGTCACTAATATCGATGCAATTAAATCTACGATTGGCTCGGTGGCCAAGCTTGATTTCATGCTAGTTGCTAATCCTGGTGATCCTGGAGGAGCTGCTACTGTCACTAAAAAGTTTCGAGGAGGTGGGGAAGTTCAGCTTGAAGACGAAATTTTAATGAGCGGAGATGTTATTAAAAACGCTAATGTGAGTTTCAGTCCCGATACTAATGAAACTGAAGTTACACTCAGATTGAATTCGGTAGGAGCCAGACTTTTTGATTCAATTACTGCTGATAATGTCGGGCGCCGCTTGGCTATCGTGCTGGACGGAGTGGTTCAATCCAGTCCGAATATAAACGAAAGGATTAGTGGTGGAACTGCATCGATTACCGGAGGTTTCACGGCTGATGAAGCTCGAGAACTCGCAATTGTGCTCCGCTCAGGTGCTTTACCTGCTCCTCTTGAGTTTTTAGAGGAAAGAACTGTCGGGGCCTCTCTTGGAGAGGATTCCATTAGAAAGGGAGTTCTCTCGATGCTTGCGGGGGTTGGGTTGGTGATTATCTTCATCATCATTTACTACCGCAAAGCTGGAATGCTTGCCGTAGCTAGCCTGCTTATCAACCTTACTTTCTTGCTAGCGCTGCTTGCCTTGCTCCAGGCTACACTGACGCTTCCAGGTATCGCAGGATTAATTCTTACAGTTGGTATGGCAGTTGATGCCAATGTGATCATCTTTGAGCGTATACGAGAAGAACTCAGAGCAGGGGCAACTCCAGCTGGAGCTGTGGAAGGCGGTTTCTCCAAGGCTCATTGGACTATTATGGATGCCAACATAACCACTTTTCTGACTGGACTAGTCCTCTATTGGTTAGGAACGGGTCCAATCAAAGGCTTTGCGGTTACACTTTGTCTTGGAATACTGACCAGTGTGTTTTCCGCCTTGGTTGTGTCCTATGCATTCTTTAGAGCTTTTAAAGTCAGAGATAGTCAAGGTGAGCTGAGTATTTGATTGCTGGACACCAGTTCCATAGGACCTAAATTTAAAACCCGATATTGAATTCGTAAGCAGGTATAAGAAATGAGAATCATCCCTGAAAATACCAATGTTCCTTTCATGAGCTATAGAGGCATTGGCTTCATTCTCTCCTTGGTTTTAATCGCAGCCAGTATATTTTTCTGGTTGAGTAGAGGCGAGGCCAAATATGGCTTGGATTTTCTCGGTGGAGCTGAGGTAGTTGTTAAATTCGACAAGCCTGTGGAAGCTGGGACCATTCGTTCAGCTCTTTCTAATGCTGGAATGAATGACGCAATTGTTCAAAAGTTTGGAACTAGCGTGCTAGACCAGTCTGGTCTAGCCGGCACCGCTGGGCAGGAATTCTCAATTAGAATCAAGAAGTCACTGGCTGAGGCAGCTCAGAGTAGCGGGGGGGAGGATGCCAAAGTTGGAAAGAAGATTAGAGATGCCTTAGGAACGATTGAAGGGTCTAGCTTTGAACTTCTAAAAGAAGACAGTGTTGGGGCCGTTATTGGTAAACAAATTCGCCAAGACGGTCTTACCGCTCTAGTTGTCGCTCTTATAATTATCCTAGTTTATATCTCAGTGCGATTTGAGTTTCGCTTCGCTATCGGGGCTATTGTCGCTTTGGTGCATGACATAATCATCACCTCTGGTGTCTATGTGGCCTCAGGAAGAGAGATTAGTGCTGCGGTTCTTGCCGGTCTACTAACTATTGTCGGTTACTCTTTGAACGATACAATCATCGTTTATGACCGAATTAGAGAAAATATTGAGAAAGATATTAAGAAGTACGGACTTAAGAAAGGAGCTGGCACCAGCCTTAGCGACCTTATTAACCTGAGTATCAACCAAACTCTAAGTAGAACCTTTTTAACCAGTTTGACGACCTTCTTTGTGGTCTTCGTTCTTTTTGTATTTGGTGGAGGAGCGGTCGCTGACTTGGCATTTACATTGGTAATTGGGGTGATTGTGGGAACATATTCTTCAATTTTTATTGCTTCTCCAATTCTACTTAATTTTGCTGCGAAAGTTGAAGATGAATAATTGACTGGGTAAAGCTAAGCTTTATCTAGTTGAATTCGGCGACCTATCTAAGTTACCCACAACTCTAAAAGTTGCCTAAATAGCCCCTGAAGCGAAAAGCCTATAATTTTGTTGTGAAAACGAAATTATTGCCAGCTGATAATCTTACTGCTACCCCTTATAGGTATCGATAGGCTTCCCATCAGGGGAGAACTTGTTTTAATTCGGAGATTCCGGGCTCAGGTAGTTCGGATTGCTCCCGACTTATGCGGAGATAATTCCATGGCCGACGAAGTTCTTGTAGTTGTTAGTAAGCTAAAAAAATATATCAAAGAAGAAGCTGAGATGAACACTTCTAACAATGTTCCTGAAGTATTATCTCAACGCGTTAAGCAAATGTGCCGCCAGGCGATTGATAACGCCAAGGCTGATGGTAGAAAAACCATCATGGATCGGGATTTTCAGTAATTCCTATCTAGGTGAGCATTCAAGCTGGGCTTATTGAGGCCCTCAGGCTCTGATTAGTGAGTCGTATTTAACATACGTCGCAACGAGGAAGAGTTTGTGGACTGAAGAGAAGCGCAACTTGAACGCTTGCGGTATGAACCGGGCTTTGTTGCCCGGTTTTTTTATGCCCTCTTAGCTATTTGCTCGGAGCTGAAGTTAGATTTGACTGGCAAGTGAGAGGCTAAGAAAGTTCTGGCTCTATCAGAGCGCAGATAGCTTAGCCAAGCATCTGAAGCTCTAATTAAATCCTGAAAACTAGCCTGGCCATTAAAAGAATAGATATGAGGGGCTCTGAGTAAAACTTGGCTTTCAAGTTCGTTATTCGAGTTCTGAATACCCATGTTAAGTCCAGCAAGTGCTGAAAGAGCTGCTTGGCAGAGAAACTCCGCTCTTGGAGCTGGCTGTCCTATAGATATAGTGCCGCTTAAGGAACTAAGAATATAAAGCAGAGCCTTGTTAAATTGCTCTAAACCCTTTTTGTACTCCGATGAGACATCTAGGACTCTAAGATGTTCCGATGAAGACAACTCTTCAACTTGTCCTGGATCAGTAACCAGCAAACTGAAGGCATATCGTTGATAATTGGCGGCCAGGGCTTTCACCTCATCAAGCTCATCAATTGAACAAGGCCAAATTAGAAGTGCTGGTTTAGTCGGGGTCGGGTTTAGTGCTCTAAAGTTAGAGTCTCTAGCCCGCAAAAGATAATCTGGCAGCTTGAGTTCCGGCAGCACATGAAGACTGGGACTAAGTTCAGTATTTTCAAATCGCTTTCCAGTAATCACCTTATAGCCAGGCTTAGACAAAAAATGATCTGAGAGAGGTCCTGAAGTAGAATCTTCCACTTCGGATTCCACGCCATCTATATTAAATATATCGACTTCACTGTTAGCCGGAAAGGAAACTTCAATTTCTTTATTAAAGTCTTCTTCTTTCTGAATAAGCTTGTAGTTAAGGCTAACTAGTTTCTCAGCAGAGAGAGATGCTGTAAGTGTGTTATGATGCAGCCGGTACTCTCCCAGAACTTCTTCACTATCAATGTGAGCAACCTCTCCGTAACGAGCCAGCTCCAAAGCTAGAGCATAATCTTCTGCTCCCAAAAGACCAGATTGGTAGCCACTACTAGCAAGCACAGTCTCTCTTCTGAAAAGAAACATAGAGCCTAGGAAATTATCTGGAAAGCTGGATAAAGTATTTCCCTGGCAAGGTAGTTGAAGTTTTGCCGATCCCCCTGGTAGCTGATCTTGAGGGCGATAGCTGTCAGTCACCAAGGACTTTCCTTCATTGTCGATTAGGGAAATATTACCGTAAGCGATCTCGACATGTGGATTGATAGCCATAAAATCGACAAGCTTGGTGTATCCATTATTCTTTACTAGGTTGTCTGCAGATTGCCAGCTTAATAACTCACCCTTGGCTGCTTGGATTCCAAGGTTGAGAGCGGCGCCGATGCCTCGATTAGCTTGTTCAAAGACTTTAACCTGAGTAGGGAATTCTTTCTTAAGTTCCTTTGTGATTTCTTCGACACCATCGGTGGAGCCGTCATTCACAATGATGACTTCTGTGTTCTGATATGAGTTTTTAAGCACTGATTGGACAGCTGCTCTGAGAAAGGCCCGGTGATTGTAAACTGGAATAATTGCTGAAAGACCGGGTAGGGGTCTTAAGGGAATAGTCTGGGACTTTGAGGCCAAGGGAAAACAGTCAAATTTTCGTTTCGCCTGATTAGGGACTGACTCTGCTCCAGACAGTTCTTTAAATCTGAGGAGTAGCTTTTTTACTTCTTTTTTCATCTGGCAAAAAGGATGGATCTGGAGCCTAAGTTTGTTTGATCTAAATGCGGAGCTTGGGAGGATTGTATCTCGAATGTTAAGTGGAAACAAAAAGTCGGAAGGATAGGTAAAAGGAGGGGAGTTGGCAGGTAGGTATTTATTTGGGTGTCATGCCTATTTGTCGTCAATTTGATGCGTTCAGTCGGGTGTAAACTAAACGCGTAGTGGGAACTGCCAACTACCCCGTATTTATATCATCGGACGTTGTTTCATTTAGCTTTAACTTAAAGGCCTAAGTGCCTGAAAATAAAGATGAATATTGAGATCAGGGCTATTTTGCTAGCGGTATACTTCTTTTAGGGCCAAATAAAGTATCTTTTATGGCTAAATTATTGTTTTCTGCCACTCGATTAGGGGTTCGATTGTCCCTCCTACAGTAAGCAACAAGGTGTAAGTAGGCGATGTCTAAAACTATAGCGATATGCGGAATAAGAGGTATTCCTGCCCGATACGGTGGTTTTGAAACCTTTGCCGAAGAGCTGGCGCCTCGCTTGGTAGAGTCCGGTATGGATGTCCGGGTCTATGGAAGGAGTCACGTGGTTAAGCACCCCGGAAAGTTTTATAAAGGAGTGGAGTTGGTTCTGCTTCCTACTATTCGCTCAAAGTATTTGGATACACCAGTTCATACAATTCTTTGTGTTTTACACTTAGTTTTTAATCGAGTTGACGCTGTTCTTGTTTGTAATGCTGCAAACAGTCCTTTCATATGGTTGCTTAGGCTATTTAGGATGCCAGTTGCTGTTAATGTAGATGGAATTGAGCGTAAAAGAGCAAAGTGGAACTGGCTCGGTAAGGCCTGGTATAAACTTGGAGAGTATTGCTCAGTACTTTTTGCGACTCGCATTATCGCAGATGCCGAGGTGATTCGGGATTATTATCAACAAGAGTATTCAGCTGAATCAACAGTTATTGCTTATGGCCATAACAATAGTCTTCGTGAATCTGTTGTAGCCAAAGTTGAAGGAAAGCAGATTCAAACTGAGGGACAAGAAATCTTCAACGAGCTAGGGATAGAACCTGGAAGATACTTGCTTTACGTCAGCCGATTAGAGCCCGAGAACAATGCTCACCAGGTTATTGAGGCTTATACCCGTATGGAGGGAGCCAAGGTCCCTTTGGTGATTGTCGGGGATGCCCCCTATTCAGAAGAGTATAAAGGTCTGCTGAGAGAACTAGCACAGTCAGCCAGTGGTGAAGGCGAAGATCGCGTTATTTTTGCTGGATATCGATTTGGCGCTGATTACTCGATTTTGCAGCTTGGGGCCTTGGTCTATATTCAGGCCACTGAAGTTGGTGGAACCCATCCTGCCTTGGTGGAAGCAATGGGTTTTGGAAACTGTATAGTTGCCAATGGAACTCCAGAGAACTGTGAGGTGGTAGGTTCTGACGGGCTTACTTATCGACCTGGAGACCTAGAGCAACTAAGTGAGCAGTTGAGAAGCTTAATTGATAATGAAACTAGAGTTGAAGAGTTCAGAGAATTGGCTTTTCGTGCTGCCGAGGAGCGTTACGATTGGACCAAAATAGCTAGTGAATACAAAGAGTTATTTACCTTACTATCAGAGCCATAGAATGGATTCTATGGCTGCTCTAACTTCTCTTTTGCTCTAAATAAGTTGTCCACAAAGAACGATTTCAGCTTCCGATTCTAAACGGTTTGTTGAGCGTTTTTAATTCAAAAAAGTGATTCCAGGGTCGTTTCGAAAGAGGTTTGCATCTAGGTTCGTGATCGCTTTTCACTTCTAAAATTAAAGATAATCAGCGATTCTCGTGGGCCGGAGTAATTAGGAAAATCTATTTAGCTCAATAAAAATAGTATTATTTCCTTGATAATCGTTATAAAAATCTTTATTCCTATTGTAGCTGAAATGAAGGAGACTCGTTTCGGTTAAATCAGTTTGGAATCATGACGGCGTTTGACTGGAATTTTTCAAGAAAATTTTCTTGAGTTTTTCAGGGGGCGGATGTTCTGAGTCCCGATTATCGCTAACTTTTGAACTATAATTTTAGAGGTGCCAGTGGCTACTAAAAAGAAAACTACTAAAAAGAAGGCTGCTCCAAAAAAGAAGACCGCAGCTAAGAAAAAGACTACAGCTAAGAAAAAGCCAGCAGCCAAGAAAAAAACCGCTGCAAAAAAGAAAACTACTAAGAAAAAAGTAGCTAAGAAAAAGCCGGCTGCTAAAAAGAAAACAACAGCCAAGAAAAAGCCAGCAGCTAAAAAGAAAAAGACTACTGCTAAAAGAAAAACTACAGCTAAGAAGAAGCCAGCCAAGAAGAAAACAGCGGCTAAAAAGAAAGTAGCTGTAAAAGCTAAAAAGGTTGAGAAAAAACCTACTGGTCCAGTTCCACCAGCAAAGCCAATTCTTGTTACACCGAAAAATAAGAACACCAAGCAGTACACTCAGTCTGAGTTGTATGAGAGCTTGACTGGTTCTCTCGGTTTTAATAGCAAGAAAGACGCTAAGGAATTCTACGAGGCTTTTTCTGGAATGATTCAAGGCGCTTTGAAGAAGGGCTACAGAGTACCCCTTCCTGGTCTTGGAAAAATTCAGGTAAGGAAGTCTAAAGCCAGAATGGGTAGAAACCCAGCAACTGGTGAGCCTATTAGAATCAAGGCTAAAAAGAGAGTTAAGTTTACTGCAAACAAAGCTCTTAAAGACGCAGTTCTTTAAGTCTAAGCTAGCGCGCTTGTTTTCTGGCGTTGCTATGGCTTAAAAAACTTAGCCCGGGCTTTGTCCCGGGCTTTTTTTGTCCAATAGTTTGTTAAATACGACTGGTCTTTCAAGCCAGAGATGGAGTTGAAGATTGGTCCAATACTAGTCTTCTATCCTGGGTTGAATTGGTTATAAGCCTAAGTATCTGGTAATAAAGGGTATCTCTCGCCTAACTAAAAGTTGACAAAATCAATCAAAAATAGTAAAAATCCCCTCTGAGATTTGTTAACTCCGATATTGAGTTCGTATTAGAGTCAATTTATGAGTCGTCCTTTTTTTCAGGCTACCCTTTGCCTCATTTCAGCCTTCGCTGGCTCCCTTAGCTTTCTTTGGATTGACTCTGCTAGTGGGCAGGAATCTACACTATCTGCACCTGCCAAAGCTGTGCCTAGAGCTGCTTCCTCTCGTTTTGATTCATTAGACACTTCTTTGGAAATCTATCGAGATCTAGATAAGGAGCCTCTCGAAACTAATCTTCCGAGGAGTAATAGGGAAGAGACTAAGCCAGTTTATGGCGCACCAGGCTCTGAAAGAGATCCATTATTCGGCTCAGACTTTGCCAAGCCTACTGAACTGGAAGTACTTGAATTAGCGTTAGAGAGAGGTGATGCAAGATCTCTTCAAATTTTAAGAGAAGAGGTTCTAGAAAATAAGAGTAATTATCGTTCGGAGATTCTACCTGCTTTGGAGAGTATGGTGCTTGCGGAGATCTTGCTTAGATTTAAGAGTATAGATTGGAAAGAGTGGGCCGAAATAGGAGTTGCTGGTGGATCCAAGATGACGCCAGCCAGAAGCTTTGTTGAGAATATTTCTGGAGTAAATACGGAGTTGGGTATTTTTGCCGACACGGCAGGACACTTAATGCACCGACTATATTTACGGACCGAATCTGGTTCTAGTTTTGATCTTAAACTAGAATTACAGGATTTGATTAACAATGCAGACAGCCTAGTTGGTGTGAGGGCCAACAGTTATGTTCCAGCCGCTTATCTTTTTTCTCCCTCAATTATTTCTAATCAAAGCTTTGTTTCTGCATTAGAGAGCAAGAGATGCCAGTTTTTTGCCAAGTTCGTTGAGGCCAGGGCTGACTGGGTTGAAAAACAAATCAATTTGTTGGGCGAGCTGGAATTTAGCCGATGCGATCCAGTTGTGGAGTCTAAAGTTGCTGGAATTATTAATCGTGTATCTAGGAACGGCAGTAAGTCGCTAAGAGAAAACTTATTAAGAGACAATAAACTCGTTTCTAAATTGGAGACTTATGCGCAAACTTCTGAAGTTGTTAAGAAGCGAATGGCTAGTCTGTATTCTGCGCGTTCAATAGATTTCCTAGAGGCCGGTTCCTTTGAGGAAGCAAAAGTAAATCTCAGAACCGCTGAGAAACTTTACCCTGGACAGGAACTATATAAAGGAGTTCGGTCTTATATTCGTGCGTCCCTGGCGCAGCCTGCTGAGCCGGAAGTGATGAAAGTGCAGGGGGAGGAAGCTTCAGAAGATCAAGGGCCTTCTGGATCTTTGACTGAAAACGAAGAAGCCGGTGAAGTTGAACAAGACTTAGAAGCTGATGAATACGAAGATTCTGAGTTAGGGATAGCGGATGATCTGGAGGAGACTTCTGAGTCTTTTGAGGAGGAAGAATTCCGCGAGGAGTCCTCCGGAGGAGGTTGGATATTTACTGCCATGGTTTGGGTAATTATAATTACCATTTTAGCTGGAATTGTCCTTTTCTTCGTAAAAAGGTTGGCTGAATCAAGACTTTCAGGAGCCAGTGAATTCTCGGATTCTAAGGCCCCAGCTGATTTTGAGGACGAGGACTTCTGGGATCAGGACTCAGAAGAGCCTGAGATTTCTGAATTTGAAGCCGACTTGGATAAGGTCAACGATCTCTAGCTGGGATTTCTAGCCTCCTTTCTTTATGCCCTCTGGCCATGCACCCCTTTGGCGGATATAATGAGCGCTAGTTGATTCGTTAATAACCCAATTTATTAGTGGGTTAAGTATTCTTTAAATGTCTGTGTCCAAAAGCAGTTTTAATATTGCCTGGTTTTCCCCACTTGGAGAGAATCTCAAGTCTGCCTTACTTACCAAAGAGGTCGTGCCGGAACTTACTTCTAGAGGGCACAGAGTTATCGTCTATGTTGGGGATCAAGATTGGCTTGAGATTGTTGGTGGAAGTAAACAGGCTGAGCCAGGTGTCATCAAGTTAGGCGAGTTAGAGGCCCGACATTTCTTGAGAGCTTTTCAAGACGATCATCAAAAGGAATTCGATTTTGCTATTAGTAATATTGAAGATGATCAGCGCTCCGCTTTTTGTCAAATTTCTTCAAGTCGCTGGCCAGGCCTAACCCTATTTTACGACGCTAACTTAAATCGCCTTGAACATGATAAAGTGTCCCATGCCACTACAGGCGTGGCTCTTGATGAGCAGTTAAAAGAAAAGTTTGGAGAGGATGCTCTCAAGCTCGGAGATTTTTCTATTCGTGGATGGTCTTTAGAAATTTTCGACCGTTACCTTCCCAATGGTAGAGAAGAGTTTCTTAGTGCTAATAGAGCTTTGGCTTTTTTTGAAAATGTTTACCAACATATTTCAAAGGAAGTAGACTGTTCTTTTTGCCCTTTTCCCTTATCCCCTGTTTCAGAATTAGAGCAGAGGCGCCAACGAAAAGAAGCCAGGAGTCAAAGAAAATTACCTGATGATTCTTTAGTTTTGTCTATTTTTGGAATTGATTTTCTTAGGAACTTTACAGAAGAGACCGCAAAAGCTCTGGCTTTAGCTTTGGAAAATAGAAAAAGTTTAGAGGGTGAAGTTTGTTTGTTATGGCTTGTTGATGTTGATCAACCCGCTGAGCTTGATAAGTTAAACAAGGTTCTTGAGGATAGTAAGCTAGGTGAGAAAGTTGCCCTGTCTGTGGAGCAAGTTGGTAATGAGGGAGATTTGACAGCTGGGCTCCTTGCTTCAGATCTTTTTCTAGATATTAATTATGATCTACTGCGTGGCCCCAGTTTTGCCCAATTGCTCTGTCGAAAATACTGTGTTCCAATGATCAGTAGTGACTCTAGCCTGCCATACACAATTAGACCTGAGATGCAGGAAGGTTTAGTGCTTGGCCTCTCCCATGTCTTGCTCGGTATTTTAAATGAGCCAAAAAAACTAATTCAAATGACAGAGGCAATGAAACTGTCTTTAGAGCAGTGTACATCTGCAGCGAGTTTTTGCTCACAGATTGAAGGTCTGGCTAGCGGAGAAAAACTAAAAGATAAGCTCCAAGAGGAGAGAGCTTTAGTCAAACAACAGCGGCAGAAGCTTCTTGGTGATGTGGTTGAGGGTTTTGGAGTGCAAGGGATAGATCAGGCTGGGATGAAACTGTTTGCAGATGAAGGCTAATAGTAAAGCTAAATATAAGATAGCGGTAGTTCTTCCCCGGTACGGTAAGTCTCTTGGAGGGGGTGCCGAGACTTTAGTTAAAACCGTGGTTGATCAGGCATTGGCAAGGAATACGGTAATTGAAACTGCAGAGGTCTGGACCACGTGCGCTTTGGACCACAGGACTTGGGATAATGAATTGCCTCCTGGCAAATCCGTTGAAGATGGTATTGAAGTTCATCGTTTCCCTGTTGATGACCGAGATTTAGAGGTTTTCTTGCAAGGGGAATTTGCGATCCGTGATGGGATTCGCATGTCTCTCGACCAACAATTGGATTGGATGGCAAATAGTGTAAATGCCTCTGGGCTATATAAGCAGATTAAAGAAAATCACCACCGTGTGGACTTTATACTTTTCGCTCCTTATTTGTTTGCGACTAGTTTTTGGGGCAGCCAAATTTGTCCAGAGAAATCAATTGTATTCCCGTGCCTGCATGATGAAGGTTATGCTTATCAACCGATTTTCAAGGCAATGTTTTCAAGAGTGTCAGGTTTGATATTTAATACAGATGCTGAACGAGAATTAGCCCGAGATATCTACAACTTCGCTAACTTAGATCAGAGGTCTGAGGTAGTTGGTATGGGGTTTTCAGACTCTTCAAAGGGATCAGATAGTTTAAGTTCTGTTAGTAAGAAAGCTCTGGATTTACCGATCGAGGCTCAAGGAGATTATATTCTCTACTCTGGTAGGAAAGAGCAGGGGAAGAATCTTGATTTGTTGATCGAATACTTTTCAAAGCTTCAACAACGCAACCCTTCCCTTAAAAACCTTAAGCTAATACTTATTGGTGCAGGTGAGATTAACTTTTTAGAGGAGCTTCCTGGAAATGTTTTCGATTTAGGCTTTGTCTCTGAGGAGATGAAGGAAGCTCTATTTGCCAATTCTTTGTTTCTTTGTCAGCCTTCTTTAAACGAGTCTTTTTCTATTGTGATGATGGAGTCCTGGCTTCAGGGCTGCCCAGTAGTGGTGCACGGAGAATGTGCCGTTACTAGGGATAACGTCGTTCGATCATCTGGAGGTTTGTTCTTTACTTCTTTAGAAGAATTCGAGGCTGTAGCCCTGAGATTAGTTGAGCAGCCAGATCTTCGTAAAAAGCTCGGCCTTAACGGTAAGGGATACGTCGAAGCGGTCTATGACTGGAGAGCGGTGCTTGAGAGGTTTGGTAATGCTCTTGAGAAGTTCTCCTCTTTAGCTGAAGTATCCCAAGATTTCGAAAAGGCGATCTAGTTTGTCAGCTCAAAAAAAGATTTCTAAGCGGATCGAAGAGTTAGTTGAGCAGATTAAGGATGCTAACGGAGCTTATTACCAAGAGGATAGTCCAAAGCTCTCTGATGCAGAATATGATTCACTCTTCAGGGAGCTAGAAGCGCTTGAGCGAGATCATCCTGAGCTTAAACTCAAAGATAGCCCAACTTCTAAGGTTGGCGTTGAGCTCAATACACCATTTTCTGAAGTTGTTCACCGTGTGCCAATGTTGTCTCTTCAGAATGCCTTAAACTTTGAAGAGTTTAATGCCTTTCATGCACGAACACTTAGTTCCTTAGAGAAAAAATCAACTGAGTATTTCGTGGAGTATAAATTTGATGGTCTGGGGGTTGAGCTGGTTTACGAAAATGGTCAGCTTGCAGTAGCTTCCACCCGAGGTGATGGTCTCGTCGGAGAAAATGTAACTCAAAATATTCGAACAATTTCCAGTATCCCTGAAGAAGTTGAGGGAAAGTCTCTGCCCAAAAGCTTTGAAGTGCGAGGGGAAGTGCTAATAGCCAAAAATGACTTTCAGAAGCTAAATCAGAAAAGAGCTGCAGGTGGAGAGAGTACATTCGCCAACCCTAGAAATGCTGCTGCAGGAAGCTTGCGACAGCTTGATTCTACAATTACTGCTGAGCGGCCGTTGGGTTTTTTCGCGTATTCTTTGACTTCAGAACATGATTTACCTTCACGGACTCAATCTAAATCGGTTGAGCTGCTCAAAAAGATAGGCTTCCCGGTGCAAGTGGGTTCATTGGTGTCAAATGATATCGAGGAAATTAAGGAGTGGTTCAAGCAAACTGAACTAGCCCGAGATTCAATGCCTTTTGAAATTGACGGGGCGGTGGTTAAGCTTAATTCGTTTAAGGATCAACTTAAACTGGGGGAGCGTTCTCGTAGTCCTAGATGGGCTGTGGCTTTAAAATTTGCCCCAGAAGAGGGTTTTTCAACTTTAGTATCTATAACCACCCAGGTAGGTCGAACAGGAACACTTACGCCAGTTGCAGAGCTTAAACCAGTAGAGATTGGTGGTGTTACTGTAAAAAGAGCAACATTGCATAATCAGGATGAGATTGATCGTAAGGATATCAGGATAGGCGACAAAGTAGTTGTCAGAAGGCAGGGTGATGTCATACCAGCTGTTGTTTCAGTTTTAACGGCGGAACGGGATGGTTCCGAGCGAAAATTTAAACTGCCTTCAGCCTGCCCTGAGTGCGGAACTACAGCAGTTCGAGATTCGGATGATGATGTAGCTTTACGTTGTCCAAATGATAGTTGTCCAGCAAAGGTAATTGAGCAGCTTAAACATTTTGTTAGTCGTAGGGCTTTTGATATCGATTGTGTAGGGGAGAAGCTTTTAGAACAGTTACTTAGTAGTGGTTTGATCACTACACCAGCTGATATCTTTAAGCTGGAGCTTGATAGCTTAATCAACCTAGAACGAATGGGGGATAAGTCCGCGAATAATATCCTTAAGTCTATTCAAGATAGTAAACAGGTCGATTTGGATCGGTTTATCTATTCTTTAGGAATTCGTCATGTTGGACAAAGAACGGCGCAGACGATAGCTGCCGCAGCTGGGACTATTTCTAAGCTAATGGAGATGGATGTTGAAAGTTTGGAAAAGCTCGAGGACGTCGGACCAAAAGTTGCTGAAAGCATAACCGCTTTCTTTTCCTCTAGTGACAACACTGAGCTTGTTGATGATCTGCTAGCTAGTGGAGTGGCAGTTAATGAGTTTGAGGTGAAAGTTATTGAAGGGGGAGTATTTAGTGGGGAGAGAGTGGTTCTAACTGGGACGCTCAGGGAGCTTTCTCGTGAAGAAGCTAAATCACTGATTCTTGCTCAGGGTGGAGAGGTGCTTTCCTCTGTTAGTTCGAAAACAACTATTTTAGTAGCTGGTGAAAAAGCAGGTTCGAAGCTAACCAAAGCCCAAAAGCTAGGAATTAAGATCGTATCTGAAAAAGAGTTTTTGCAAAGCCTAAGTTAAAGGCTTAGCGAATACTCTTAATTTGCTTTTTCACGTTTGTTCGTTTGTTTTCCAACTGCTTCAGCTCGGCGTTTAGCTTATTGATCTTAGCTTTGCTTGCTGCACTTTGCTTAGGCTTTCCAGGCTTAGCGTTCTTTTTAGCGGCAGTTAATTGACTTTGTAGCCGACCAGAATCTTTCTCTAGAGAAGAGACTCGGTTAGAAGCTCCAATGTTTACCCTTTGTCTTAACTGTTTTTTAGTTAAAGCAACTCTAGCCTCTAAGACTTTCTTCTTTTTCTTAAGCGCGAAATTTCCACCCTTTTTGATTTGTCTATTCAGAGTAGCTAGTTCGCTGTTTTTCTGATTAAGCTCGGCTAGTGTGGTTTTAACTTGACTAGAGACAGGTGCTACCTCTCGAGCCATTGACTCAATATCTCCGTTAGAAGAATTAGCGAGAAAACTTTTCCACTTATTTAGCTCACGTCTATTTTTTGCAATTTTTGTCTCTATTGCTCTAACTTCACTTGAACTAGAAGAAGATTTTTTTACAGTTTTCGCTGCTGTCCTCTTGGCAGAGCTAATGTCTTGCTTTAGAGTTCTAATTGAAGTTTCAATGCTAGCTAATTCCTGGTCTAGCTTACTTCTAGCAGCTCTTCTTTCAACACTTTCTCTCTCTGTTCTTGCGGCAGCTTCTTTTTCAGCTTTAGCGAGAGCAGCTGTGTCAGCAGCTTTTTTCTTAGCCTTAGCAGCGGCTTCTCTCTCAGCTTTTGCGATAGCTTCTTTTTCGGCCTTAGCAATGGCTTCTCTTTTAGCTTTGGCAATAGCTTCTTTTTCGGCTTTAGCAGCGGCTTCTCTTTCAGCTTTAGCAGCAGCCTCTCTTTTTTCTACTTCTGCCTGACGAGCTTTGGCTGCGGCAAGTTGCTGCTTAGTCTCAGTTTCTTTAACTTCATTTTTAAAAGAAGCAGTATCGAATTTTTCAGGAAGCGGTTCTTTGATTCCTTTTTGAACATTATTTAAAGTCTGTTCTGCTCTATTATCCAGCTCCAATTTAACTTTATCAACTGGGACTGCACTGGAAGCGGAACCAGCTTCAACTGAAGGCCTTTCAATTGTTTTAGCTGGAACTGTTATATCCTGCAAAGAGGAAGTAGATCCTCTAGTGTTTGCTGGAGACACTTCAAAATTTTTGTTCAGAGCTAACTGTTCAGAGCCATTGCTAGCTATTACAGTCTCTGGTGTATCCGTAGCAGTCCATTCTGGAACTTTTTGTCCTAGAAAGAAAACGGCAAGTCCACCAGAAAGAAACATCGCTGCATTGAAGAACATTCCTCGGCCTGATCGGGCGCCTCCACTCTCGCTGCCAGCAGCCTCGGCTAGCACTTCGGAAAGCTTGTTTTTGCCCATAGACTTGGCTTGAAAGTATAGTTCTCTCAACTCAAGAATATCGTCGATGCTATCGCCTTCGAAAATCATGGTGTCGAATGCGATCCCTTCTCGGTCCTGTTCAGGCTCAGAGCTTGGGTTAGCTTCTACTGAAGGCTCTTGTTTTTCAGATTGACTATCAGCTTTTGAAGTTTCTTCCTTGGTTTCTTCTAGGATGAAACCAAGTGAAGCAGATTCAAAGAGTTTCGGAGTAGGGGTGTCTACTGGAACAAGGACTTCAGAGGTTAAATTACCAGCTGGAATTTCAGATAAATGCTCGCAATACGGGGCAATGATATCTTTGAATTCATCCTCTAGGGCTCTTGAGAAAACCGCTGTAAACTGACCAGCGCTCAAGTCAGGAGTGTTAGAGTGGTGTCCCTCAGAGTCACGAACCTCTACTATTTCTACTGTAATATTGTCAGACCCACCTCGATGATTGGCAAGGCTTAATAAACACTGAACGGCATCGTCAGCTCCTAGTGAGGCCATAATGTCAGCAATTTCTTGATCGCTAACATGGTTAGTAAGCCCGTCACAGCAGAGGAGAAATTTATCTCCAACCTCTAGGTCGTTTTTAAGAGTTCCAACTGTTATTTCAGTTTCTTCATTTCCTCCAACAGAGTGCAAAAGCACGTGGTTGAAAGGGTGAGACTCTGCTTGCTCTTCAGTAATTTGATTTTCATCAAGAAGCTGTTGAATAAGCGTATGGTCTTTAGTTAATCTAATCAGACCACGTTGGTGGTAGTAGTAGATTCTAGAGTCTCCAACATGAGCATAAATTACCTGGTCTTTTGTAAAGGCCACAGAAACGATTGTGCTACCCATCTCTCTATACTTTTCAGTATGAGTTCCTAAAAAATGAATAGCACGGTTCGAAGCTTGAATTCCTCTAGCAATAGAGGTTTGTGAAATAGTTCCATCGTTATCAAAGCAAGCTCTTGCAGAGATTTGTGCTGCTAACTGAGAGGCAACTTCACCGCTGCTACTACCACCCATTCCATCAGCTACGATGTATAGCTTGGCTTCAGCAGTTTCAGCGAAACCAAAGGAGTCCTGGTTCTGTGATCTTTTTAAACCAACGTCGGTAGCGACAGCGTGATTTAGTGATGGCAGAGAGCTTTGCATTGCTTTCTTTTCTTTCTCTGAGTTTATACTTACTTGTTCCATTTTTTAATCTCTAAACGGGCCCTAGCCTAGTTACCTTATCTGCTTTCCTCAAGGGCTTTTAGAGCCCTAGCAAGTCCAGTTTTTGCCTCTTGATAGTTCGGGTCAATGGATATCGCGAGTTTGAAATCTCCAATTGCTCGCTCGTATCGTTTTGACCAAAGCGCTCTATTCGCTCTTTGAACTGCCTGTTTTGCTAGTTTTCGCTGTTGCGCACTGCTTGTTTTTGATACGGGCTTTTTCGTTGCCTGTCTTCTAACAGCAGTTGGTTTAGCCTTTTTAGTAGGAGCCGCTTTTTTAGCAGCAGCTTTCTTTTCAGCGGCCTCTTTTCTAGCAGCAGCTTTCTTTTCAGCTGCCGCTTTTCTAGCAGCAGCTTCTTTTCTAGCAGCAGCTTCTTTTCTAGCAGCAGCCTCTTTTCTAGCAGCTTCTT
>CAZECN010000011.1:80513-82644 GCA_964510575.1 uncultured Bdellovibrionales bacterium
TCTTTTCTAGCAGCAGCTTCTTTTCTAGCAGCAGCCTCTTTTCTAGCAGCTTCTTTTTGAGCTTTCTCAGCCTTTTGTTTTTCAGCTAAATCTCTTTTCTCTTGCTCAGCCTTAAGTTTGGCTTCTGCTTTGTCTTTAGCTGCTTTTTCAGCTTTAAGCTTTGCTTCTTCCTGTTTAGCAATCTCTCTTAACTTCAGGTCTTCTTGTTGCTTGAGAAACTGTTGGCGTTTAGAGACTAGTGATCTAGCCTCTCTAGAGCCGATTTCTGATAGGGCAGCCATCGCAAATTCTGCTTGAGAGCCACCTGAGTTCATTATGTCTGCTAAAAGTGGAACTGATTTTTTTAGTCCAAGGTCTCCAGCAAGTCGGATTATACTTTGGTCAGCATCTGAGCCGTCATTTTTTAATTTCTTTAGTATCTCCGATTCGATTAGAGATTTGGAGAATCTATCATCTAAAGCTACGATTCGAGCTGCGGCTTTAGTAGCACTTCTCCCGCCGCCTTCAAGTTCTATAAATAGTCTTTCTACATTTCTCTCAGCAAGATCTATTTTGTCTATTGCTTTTTCAGCGGCAACTTCAGTTTCTGCTGGTTTCGCCTCTATTACTGGCGCTGCTTCTACTTCTTGTTTATTCGTAGCAGCTACTGTTTTAGGAGCTTCAATATCAGTCTTGGCGTTAGAGTCGACTTTAGCTGTAACAACCTTTTCTACAGGTTGGGACACAACATTACTTTCCTCGCTGCCAGAAAACATTGAAGAGGCTAGGTAGAGTAGAGGCCCAAGAATTAACAAGGAACCAACTATCGGTATAACTGGAAATCCTTTTCGCTCTGAATCAGGTCTCTGAAATGATCTGTCTTTTCCAAGCACAGCTGAAGTATCAAGCGTTTCACCAGTTACCCTTGGAAGTTTGTTCTGAAGTGGGTCTGCCGTGAGATTAATCTCGTAGTTTCCTTGTTGTAGGAAGCTAATAACCTCTGTTGTCGACTGTGGTCTTTGTGATGGATCCTTAGCCAGAAGCCTAAGGATTAGCTCGTTTAGTTCAGGTGAAATTTCAGGATTTTTATCAACAGGAGGAACTGGTTTAGTATCTAAGTGATGTCTCATCAACGCAGCTGCTGATTTCGACATATAAGGAAGTTCGCCAGTAGCCATCTCGTAAAAGATCACTCCTAAGGCATAAAGGTCAACTGAAGTTGTTGGGTTTTTACCTAACCAAATTTCAGGTGCCATATACCCTGCAGATCCAAGCATTTCGCCATGAGCGGTAAGATTTGAATCTTCACTCCTGGCAATTCCAAAGTCCATGATTTTTGCAACTTGGCTAGAAGTTACAAAAATATTTCCAGGCTTTAGGTCTCGGTGGATAACATCTGCAGCATGAATGGCTTCTAAGCCTTTACAAATTTGCAGCGCTAGCCCATTAACCTGAGAGAAGGGAAGTCTCTTTTCCGTAACCAAGTCTGCTAAGGAATCACCTTCCAGGAATTCCATAGTGTAGTAAACTAAATCGCCGTCTTTACCAACTGAGAATGTTCTCACTACATTGTTGTGTGCGATTTTATGCATGATCTCAGCTTCTTTGGTGAACCTAATAAGGTTCTTCTCGCTAGAGAATCTGCTGTGAAGAATTTTAATGGCAATTAAGTCACTATCAATTTCTTGATCGTATACTCTGAATACACTTCCCATATTACCATGGCCGATCGCACTTTGGACTGAGTATCGATCTGATATAATGGTGCCTGGGTCGAGGTTGACATAGTTATGCTCAGACCCTGTGCCACTGCGAGTGCCTGTGCCAGTCCCTGTGCTAGTGCCTGTTCCTCTACCTGAGGTAGTTTCTTTATCCGACTCTTTAGAATTCGGTTTGTCGCCGCTTATTATTTCCACGTTTGTAACCGTCGTAAAGTAATTACTAAAATACCCTGCAGTAAAACCTGCTCTTAAACTAACCTTCGGCAGGAACTTTAATTTTCTTCAGAACTTTTTTTTGCCAATATTTTCTAAGGACTTAACCTCAAAAATTATGGGCTTTTAGTTTTGATGGTGTTTAGGCCCTATCAGGAGCAGATATTTTATAATTTTCCTATATCCAGGGGCCTCATTCCAGTTTTAGAGCTAGCAAA
>CAZECN010000012.1:0-71699 GCA_964510575.1 uncultured Bdellovibrionales bacterium
ATAGATACCCCCAAACCTCTCTGGACTAGCCAGAGAGGTTTAAGCGTTATATAATGGGTGTTTTAAGACTTTATTGGACCTCTTTGGAAGCCCATGTGGTGGAGGTGGGGGGAGTCGAACCCCCGTCCGCGAAAGCAAATCTAAAAGCGTCTACATGCATATCCCACAATTTAA
Organism: uncultured Bdellovibrionales bacterium; assembly: GCA_964510575.1. Taxonomy (GTDB): domain Bacteria; phylum Bdellovibrionota_C; class UBA2361; order SZUA-149; family CALKYB01; genus CALKYB01. The sequence continues at coordinate 175 of CAZECN010000012.1, forward strand.
TCTCACCAAGTAATCTCTCATGGGCAAGATGCTACTTAGCCAGTTCTGAAAGAGTTTCGGGCAGAACTGTCAGAACACCAGCCCTACCCTAGTCCAGAAATTAACTTATCCAGAACCCTAGACCAGCCCCGGTAAGTGCCTAGTTAGCTAATTAAGCAGCTAGGGCTTGTGCGTAATCTGCGTCGTTTGCGATTACATTTTTGCCACTTTTTAACCCGGCCGGTGGCATCCGGGACATGCAACTTAGAGACCCAATCAATCACGTCGAACCCGGGTCACCCCCATTTGAAATAACTATCGAACACAGTCTATCGACGATCTAAGCTGAAATCTATAACAGATAGAAACACCAGAGGCTATAAAAGCCCGAAAACCCGAGGTTTTTAATTTAAAAGTATTAAATGAGGGAACTGCCGGATGGGAAATAGGGCCTAGAAACAGTTATTCTGGCTATGGGTTCAATTTACGCTGATCGGGATGCTGACCAGCTTCAACTTTTAGGGAGGTTCAATGATGAGGGGTTTAATTATATCCGCTTACTGCATTTTCAATATCTCAATAATAGCAGCTGGACTGATACAGCTAATGAACATCTAGCCGAGATTCCATCTCTAGATTGGTTCTGAAAAAACTGAGGCAGCCTGAAGGCTGCCCCAGTTCTATTGAGTTCACAAACTGAACTCATTACGTCACTAGATACTATCTTGGATTGATAGTGATTCTAACTACGCTATCTAGAGTAGGCAGTGGGAAGTCGCTATCATTTAGCAATCTAACAGTCCCGTTTTCTACAGCTCCTACATTAGGACCAGATTGCCTTGGAGCTTGATCCACACCTAGTCCAGGCTCTTGATTTACCTCAGTTCCAGCATCCCAAAATAGGATTTCAGATGTAATGTCCCCAGATCTTGGAGTTCCATCCTCATTGAACATTGGAACACCAGCAGCAACTGGAGCTATGAAAAGGTCATTGCTCTGAACAAACATTGTAGCCAAATTCATGTAGTAACCTGGAATCGCAACCAGCTCGAATACATATGAATTACCTGGAGTAATTGGACCAGGCTCAGATGCTCCCTCTGGAACGCCAAAAGCTACTGTGCTGAAAACTCCTTCCAAAGCAGAACCTTCTTGAGCTAGAAGCATTCCACCACCATCTTCAGCCATAATCTCAAGACCAGGAGTGGCTACTCCACCATTACTGAAGAAAGCGTTAACACCTGGAAGATTTACAGAAGCCGCACCTGGAGCAAAAACAGCAGGAAGAGTAGATCCGAGGGAAGTCGTAATGGCGTCAGCGCCAATATTCTCAATTCTGACTTCAAAAGTGGTCATTCCTTCACCACCGTCAGCGGAACCTCCATCTGATCCGCCACCGCAGGCAGAAATTGAAGCAGACAAAGCCAATGCAGCAATTCCAGCCTTGGAGAAGCCATAAAATTTGTTTAGAAGCTCTTTATTTCCCATTACACAATATCCTATTAAATTTATTATAATTATAACACTAACGTCTTACTGTCGAATTCCGTCAGCGGAACAAAAGGTTACAATATATTGTCAAAAGATGAAGAAAAAAATTTAACCCTGTAAAAGTAACCTTTACCTTTTTGATGCGTATTAACTAAATGAACATTATAAATTTCTTGTTGGAGTCCCCTTGAATACCTATCTTTTAATACCTCTGGGTCTATTTTTTCTCTCGACAGCTCTAGTCAAGAGCTACTCACATGAATCTGTGGCGAACTTACCTCCTGCGGAGTCTCAATTTGGAAACAGAACATCCGATCAGCCAATCGAGATCGGTACGGTCAAATGGACTCGAAACCACGATGCAGCACTAGCTAAATCCAAATCTACTGGAAAACCAGTATTCGCCCTTTTTCAAGAAGTGCCAGGTTGCGCAGGCTGCAAAGACTTTGGAAAGTTAGTTCTCTCACAACCTCTCCTGGTAGAAGCAATTGAGTCAGAATTCATACCTCTTGTAATTTATAACAACAAAGGTGGAAAGGATGCTGAGCTTCTAGCTAAGTACAAAGAGCCCTCTTGGAACTATCAAGTTATTCGATTTCTAGATAGCCAAGGTAAAGATATAATCTCCAGGAAAGACAGAATTTGGACCCTTCCTGGTGTAGCGAAAAGGATGCAAGAGTCTTTAACTAAGACCGGAAGACCTACGCCCGGCTACATTGACTCTTTGGCTAATAACCATATAGCGCCTAGCGTTCAAGAGATAGCAGTTTCTCAGCATTGTTTTTGGACGGGAGAGATGAAAATAGGTGGCCTTGATGGTGTTCTAAACACAGAGGCTGGGTTCTATGACGGACGAGAAGTCACAAGAATCTGGTTTGATCCAAATAAAATTTCCGCCGAGACACTTGTTAAAAAATCAAAAGCCCTTGGGGTAGCGGATAAAGTCTACATTAAAGCAAACAAAACTTTCAAATTAGCTGATTACCGAAAGGCCTCAGCTAGTGACCAAAACAGGCAGCTTAGAGGAACTAAGTTTCAAAACGCTGCCAGCAAGGCCGGTTTAAACGATTATCAACTGACAAAAGTTAATGCTTTTATCAGAGTTAATCCAAACAAAGCTCTAAAATTCCTTAGCCCTGCTCAACTAAAAGCAATGAGCTAGCTCTTTCAAGGCTCTTTGATAGTTTAGGCTCTAACTACACTGGCGTAGCGAACTCTTTTTGGGACAAGAGAGTCCTCGCCGAGTCGTCTTTTCTTATCAGCCTCATACTCACTGAAATTACCATCAAACCAGTCAACCTTACTTTCCCCTTCGAAGGCTAAAATATGGGTTGCCACTCGATCCAAAAACCAACGATCATGGCTAACTACGACTGCGCAACCCGCAAAGTTGATTAAAGCATCTTCAAGAGCTCTAAGGGTGTTTACATCTAAATCGTTAGTGGGCTCATCCAATAAGATGACATTTGCATCTTCCTGAAAAAGCATGGCCAGCTGAACACGATTCCTTTCTCCGCCAGAAAGATCCCTGACTTTTTTCTGTTGAGCCGAACCGTCAAAATTGAAACGCGAGACAAAAGCCCTAGAGCTTATCTCTTTGCCTCCTGAATTCACCACCTCCCTCTCTCCCGAAATGGTCTCCCAAACTGTTTTATCTGAATCCAGTGAAAGTCTCGATTGCTCCATCACACCAAGCTTAACGGTAGATCCAACCTTAAATTCCCCGCTATCAGGCTTATCTTCCCCACTGATCAATTTAAACAGAGTTGTCTTACCAGCTCCATTAGGCCCAATAATTCCAACTATTCCACCTCTGGGCAGGTTGAAGTTCATATCTTGATAAAGAAGCTTATCACCAAAGGACTTAGATACATTCTCAGCACGAATCACTTCATCACCTAGTCTAGGCCCGACAGGGAAAGCTAAATGTAGGTCATCGCGTACAGATTGGCTTTCCTTAGAAAGAAGCTCCTCATAAGAATTTACTCGAGCCTTTCCTTTCGCCTGCCTTCCCTTAGGAGACATTCTTATCCAATCCAATTCCCGCTCTAAAAGTTTCTGCCTCTTAGCATCCACTTTCTTCTCTTGCGCCAACCTTTGATTCTTCTGCTCCAACCAAGAAGAGTAATTACCTTGATAAGGTATTCCATGCCCACGATCTAGCTCCAGAATCCATGTAGCTACATTGTCTAGAAAATACCTATCATGGGTGACTGCAATGATTGTTCCTTTAAAATCTCGAAGATGAGCTTCGAGCCAACGCACGGACTCAGCATCTAAATGGTTTGTTGGCTCATCCAGCAAAAGAATATCCGGTTGTTGAATAAGCAACCGGCAAAGAGCAACCCTTCTTCGCTCACCACCTGAAAGGTGGTCAACTACCTCCTCGGGAGATGGACAGCGTAGAGCTTCCATTGCGTATTCAAGTTTCGAATCAAGATTCCAAGCATCAGTTAGCTCAATCCGTTCCATCAACTTTGCTTGCTTCTCACAAACCTTTTCCATTTCCTCTGGCGAAAGATCTTCTTCAAAACGAGCATTGATCTCTTCAAAGTCTTTGAGCAGCTTTACAATATCAGCAGCACCCTCTTCAACAATCTCCCTAACTGTCTTTCCAGCCTCTAGCTCCGGCTCTTGCTCCAGGTATCCTAAACTATAGCCGTCCGAGAGATGAGCTTCCCCATCAAAATCTTTTTCAACTCCGGCCATAATCCGCAGCAGAGTACTTTTCCCAGAACCATTTAAGCCAAGCACTCCAATTTTCGCGCCATAGTAATAAGAAAGTGAAATATCCTTGATGATTTGTCGCTGCGGAGGAACTGTCTTATTGACCCCCATCATGGTGTAGATAATTTTTTTATCGCTCATTTCAATCTGTCTTTTGTTTTTGGATATTTACAAAGCTTCAATTTAGAAAGGTATTAATTAGAATTAGGCAAAAGTTCTTCCCTGCTCATTTCAAAATTCTTACCACACCTCGGACAATTAACAACAATTTTAGGATCATCTCCATAGAGTTCTTCTAACTCAACTTTAGGAATCTTTTTTAGAAACGGTAAGAGCTTCTCTGGAGAACAATTGCAGAAATAACTAAACTCGCACTGCTTCATCAGCTTATGGGAGAAATCAGAGAGATTAGTGTATATTTCTTCCGGTTCATTTTCTTCAAACCAACCTAGATCCACTTCAGGCATTCCAACCAAAGCCAACGCCATATCAGAATCTCGCAGCAAAGAAACCTTCAAGGGGAGTTGTTCGCTTTGCTGATAGTATTCTTCCACCATTTTCTCCACATCAGTACTCTGGCACAGAACTGAACTGTTGGAGACTTCGCCCTTTTTGCCACTCATCTGAGCATGAAAGATATTTACATCTGTATGCCTGATGTTATCGACTATTACTTGCCCAACGAGCATCTTCTCTGCAGGGCTTGCTGTTACAAATAAAGAATAAGGTTCACTGGATCTCATTAGAAGAGTCCACGCCAAAGATTCCTCTGGGTGCCTTTGAGTAATATGCAAAGCTGCGGCAGCAAAAAGCTGTTTAAGTTTATAGTCCTGCTCAGGGCTTGGCTTGTTTAGAAGATCTTTCTGCGCGAGATAGTAGTCAATTAAGAATTGACTCATATCACAGTGCAGCAACAACACATGCTTGTCTTTTAGATAGTATGAACTACAAACTAGAAAATTTTTATCCAAAATACTCTCTCGCTTCAAATTTGGAAGACCTAGGAAGGAACAGGGTATAACCTAAGGAGGAAGCTAAGTATAGATGAGCAGTATATACTGCGCCTCATTGAAATTTCGGTTTTGCTAGATTCAGCATAGGCGCAGTATAAGCCGAGCGTAAGTGAGGCAGAAGGCAGGCATACCCATCCTAAAATATGGAAGAGAAGCGCAGCTTCGCAAGAAAAGAGCCATTTAAATGGGCCTTTAGTACTTTTCTTGCCAAGTCCTTCGGACTTGCAGCATTTTTTGGCGCAGTATATCTGTCCAATGGCAGTGTTAGCGCACTGCGTATACCCATCTAGGCAAGCCAAAAGCTAAGCCGAAATTTAAATCAGGATGGGTATATAGGCAAAGAAAAAGCCCTGATCTAGTAATCACCAGAGCAGGGCTTCAAACTAGGAGGTAGTAATTTTCAAACTAACTAGCTTGAATCTTTTCCTCGGCTTGGCTGAGGGTTCCTACCAATACTTTTTCAGAGCAAGGCTTATCTAGAAGCTTATCTGCTAAATCTAATATACTTTGCAAGTTCTCTTTCTTAGCCTCACCAGTCAAAGCAATGCAATAAACTGATGGATACTCCTCACGAACTTTTTTCATTAGTTCGACTCCATTCATTTCAGGCATTTGAATATCTGTTACCAGGATACTAACCTGGTCATCGCTCATCTCTTTAAGAGCTTCCTGAGCAATATTGTAAAATCTCATTTCCCAACGATCGTCGTGATCAAAGAGCATTGACTCTAGTCCCCTAAGAACCTTTTCCTCATCATCAACAAACATCACTACTACTTTCTTATCTTCACTCATGATTCTTCCTCCTGGTTTTCTTCCTGATGACCATTGATTGGTAAACTTACGGTAAAGGTAGTTCCTTCTCCTACTCTAGAGTCAACTGTAATATCTCCTCCATGACGATTCTTTATGATGGAGCGACAAATGGATAATCCCTGACCAGTCCCCTTTCCTACTTCTTTAGTGGTGAAGAATTGATCGAAAATTTTCTCTTTCACTTGCTCGGGAATACCTGGTCCATTGTCAGATATGCTTACATCAACAGTACCCTCTTCCAAATTGTCCTTGGTCTCAATAATTATTAAGCCCTTACGATTGTCTGGGCCAAGCGAGTCACCCAAGGCATGGGCCGCATTAACTACAATGTTCAAAAAGACCTGGTTTAACTCTCCAGCATAGGCGGGAACCGTCGATATAGATTCATCCAAACGAGTTTCAATGTCTGCAACATACTTCCACTCGCTCTGACTAACATTCAAAGCTGAACTAACCACCGAGTTGAGGTTAACATCTACCTTTTTATCATCGTCAAGGTGCGAAAAGTCTTTCATAGCCCTGATAATCCTGGAAACAGCTGTCACACCATCAAGAGAATCATCAATGGCACTAGGTAGTCTCTTACGAATTTTTTTAATTCTAAGATTCTTCTTTTTGGCTTCAACACTCTCTTTGGTCTCTTCTGGCAGGGTCATGCCATTCAAAGTCTCTTCGCACAAAAGCCCGTATTCGTTAATTCTATCACAGGCCTTTTTTAGAAACTCAAGGTTATCTCCTATGTATTGCATTGGAGTGTTAATCTCATGCGCTATCCCAGCTGATAGTTGACCTATTGACTCCAGCCTGTTGATTTGAGCTACTCGTTGCTCAAGTTCCTTCTGGTCAGAAATATTAATTAATACTCCACCCACTGTATCGGTTGACTGATTAACCTTTTGTCCTCTGGCGAGAATCCATGACTCTTCTCCCCCTCTCTCTCTAATTCTTATTTGATACTCCACCACCGGTAGCTCTCCCTCCGCTACCTTATGGATCTCATCAATAAACTCCTTGTAGTCATCCCCTTTTGCATGCTTTTCTAGAGTTTGGCCATCAGCACTGAGTTCATCTAAAGCCAGCTCATACCTCCAGTTTATTGGAATTTTTAGCTGCTTAGTATTGATGTCGTATTCCCACTCAATAACTTTGGCTGCTACCAGAATAATTCGCCTTCGCAAATCATTAGCTTCGGCTTCCATTCTCCCCTCTTCCAAATCCGTAGTGAGGGTTTCTAATTCTGAGGCCATATAGTCAAAAGCATTGCCCAGTTCGGCTAGCTCGTCTTTTCCTGTGGCGTTAACTCTTGCATCGAAGTTCCCAGAGGCAAGCCTCATAGCGGCAGAAGTTACTTGAGAAAACTTTCTCCTAATGGCTAGAAGTCCAAGACCTGCCAAAGATAACGCTCCGATAGTCAATAGACCACCTAAAAACAATAAGTTTTTTCTTAGCTTTGTATTAACGGAGAATATCTTCTCCTTGTCTAGCTCCAGTAGTAGAGTCCAAGGCTGGCCTGAGTTAATTTTAAGATCAGAAATACTATCCTTTAGAGCAAGTTGTGTTTTGTTATTCTCCTCGTCTATATATTCTGCAGAATTACTACCATCCTTAAAGAGACCTAGAAATCCAGAACCATCTGCTAAAGGTGTGAATGACCCATGGGTCTGGTGGGCAATTTCATTGCTCCCATTCAGTAATATAATTTTATTCTCAGAAAATTTCTGTAGGCTTTTAGAAAAGCGGTTCACCCTTGCAGCGATATCTTTTATGTCAATGCTAATTTTAATAACACCGAGATAATCCCCTGCCGCATCCTCAACTCTTAGAGCCAAGCCTGAAGAATAGGATTTTGAACTATCATCGTAACTTATATCTCCCAAGTACCTTCCATTCTCCCAAGCAGTTTGCCACCATATTTCATCGTTCTGTTTGTAATCTGTGGTTCGAGAAGTTTGGGCAATATTGCCCCCAAATTTATTAGTCACGAATACTTCAGCAAAAATATCATAACCGTATCCCTCTAAATATTCGTTCAGTCTGTCTTTAAGCGAAATTGCTAAATCATTCGCCATCAAACCGTCCATTAAGGCACTGGTTCGATCCTCAGGAACTGACCTCCACTGTTCATCCAACTCTAGCACCTGCTGATTGGGGTCAGGAAGATTTGCAAAAGCTTCGTTTGAGCCATGTAAGGAATTAATGATCAAAGGATTTTTGGAAAAAGCCTTCCAAAGAGTTTCATGAGCTTTGAAGATTTCTGATATTTCAGCAGATAAGGTGTTTAGCTGAGTTTCAGCATTATCCCGAGTTTGTCGCTCAAGTTCCACTGAGGATTTCCCCAATGAGTAATAACTAAAGTACCAAAAAATAGAAACTATCAGCAGCACCAAGCCGGTGATCATCTGGCTGATTGAAATTCTAGAAATTAGTGATTTCATTAGTGCTATCCAATATATATTAAGTTTCTAGGTATCAGCTTGCTTGCGCTCAGCAAGGAGTTTGTGAATGACGGCAATTAGGTCATGAGCTTTGAAAGGCTTTTCAATGACTTCAAAAGCTCCGTAGCGCTCCGCATTTTGAAGAAGACTGTCTGCATCTAGAAACTCTAATGAGACATCACCACCAGACATGGCAATTACAGGGATCTCCATTTGCCACTCGTGGAGTTTTTGCATCAACTCCAGCCCACCCATATCGGGCATTAGTAGATCGGTGACGACTATATCTACATGTTTAGTGCTGATAATCTCTAAAGCCTTTTGGCCATTTTCAGCACCAAGAAGCTCGAAGTCTTCATCCTCTAGACGAAGACTAAGGGCCCTACGAAGGGCTTCCTCGTCATCAACAATTAAAATTACTGGGTCACTCATTTTCACCCTAAAAACTCTTTAAATTTGCGCAAACTTGTTGCGATTTAGATTAAAAAGTAGGTGAAAAGGGTGCAGTTTTTTAAAAATAGAGAGATTTCAGGGTGATACCCATAAAGCCCTCTCAGGTAACTACCTTCCTAGAAAAATCTCTCAAAGGTAAAATTTATCTCGAAAAATTCTATCAAAAGAATATCGCCCAGCACCCGAAAATAAGAGAGCCAAGTAAGGTAATAAGTATAATAGCGCTGGTTCACGTACTTTTAGAGGATCATCAGCATGAACAATGAAAAAAGCTACTAGCATCGTCACCAATAAAGGTAAGCAAGCAAAACGAGTAAATAAACCAACTACCAGCAGGGCCGCGCAGACTACTTCAGCAAAAACTGCTAAGTACAAGCTCAGCTCAGCTCCAATTCCCAGCGGGTCTGGAAAGGCTATTGTTTCAGCACCAATCTTCTGAGCCTTACTCCACCCGTGCAACCATATCATTAACCCACCAGCGTAAAGCCTAACGAGTAGAACCCCCAAATCCCGCCCATTTGGGGAAGGTTTATCGGTTGGTCCGCAGGCAAATTTCAAAAACGCAGTCCACATGGCAGTCTCCTTGTTCAGCTTTATTCTGATTCAATTCCAAGGTATAGCAATCTCTTACATTTAAAAACAATCAATAATGTTGACACTTGACCCTAATATACCCCGTCTACTTGAAATTTCGGCTTTTTCTGTACTTGTCGTAAAGGGGTATAAGCAGTGCGTAGCACTGCCAGACAACAGGTATACTGAAACCAGAAATATAACTGCAAGGGCGAAGCCCTTGGCTAGAAAAGATATAATTCTAGCATTTTTACTGGATTTTTATGATTTTCTTGCGAAGCTTCGCTTCACTGTATATTTTTAGACGAGGTATATCTGTCTAATGGCTTTGCTTTCGCAAAGCTTATACTGAAACCTAATGTAAGCTTTAGTAAAATACGAAATTTAAAGTGGTTTCAGTATATAGCATTGAAAGAATCGTAATAAAGGGTTTACGATAGCAGCGTTTGGCCAATTAAGTATTAAGGGAGTTTAAACTTAGCAATGTTTGATAATAGTATTTCTGATTTTTTCAGAGGGAAATCCAGGCTCGAGTTCGATAAAGATGGTGAACCAAGTAGCCAGGATGTCAGGATTGCAGTTGTAGTATTGATGATTTCGCTAGCTAGACAAGATGGCGACTTCTGTCCTAGCGAAGGCAAGGGCGTTGCTCGAGCGCTTTCTAGGCATTTTGGTCTCAATGAAACCGAAGCTATCGAGCTAACTGAGTTGGTTAGTCCGCTTAGTAAGAATTTTGATAATATCGAAGAATTTGTTTCAATTGTTAATGAAAAGTTCAACGAAGAGCAAAAGCAACTTGTTCTCGCAATGATTTGGTCACTAGCTCTGGCCGATGGTGTTGCCGATAGGTTAGAAACCAACTTCGCTACTGTCCTAAGAAACAGACTAAATCTCACAATAGATCAAGCAGTAACGGCTAGACAGTTAGCAGAGGAACAAGACCAAGACATCGCCTTGGCTCTTACTGCAGCCACAAAGTCAGCGGATTTGCACCACTAGGAGTTTTATCTTCGACTTAAATGAAGGCTTATCTGACCTTCAGAGCTAGGCTCTCTTGACGTTCCTGAAGTTAACCTTGAGCTTTCAACCCCTTCAGACATTAGCTTACCTCTAAGTTGCTCAGCCCTTTGCTTCGCTGTCTTTTGATCCGAAGAAACTGGGGAGATTATTTCAAGTTGGTAGTCCGGGTAGTTTTTTAAAACACTAGCTAGGTTTCGAATTTGAATATCGGAGCCTCCTAACAAATTAGCACTACCTGATTCAAACCCGATACGCTCCAAGTTAAAACTTGCTTCACTTTCACCCAGCTTAAGCGCCTCAGATAACCTGTGAACAGATGAACCATTTTCCGTAACTATACTTCCCTGCTGTTCAAGCTTAATCTCCACAGGTTCGGCATAGTTTTGGTCAAAATGAATAACCTTTTCGATTTGCGGCGCAGCAAGATCTGATGGCCCAGCTTGAGCAGCGGCTGAGCCAACAGAATTATCTAAGCCAACCCCTTCATTTCCAAAAGAACCAACAGGAAGTGCAGAAGTAAGTTTCTGCGACTCTGAAGGCAAGTTTTGATCAGAACTGCTCTGATCAGAAAGGCCCGAGCTTCCTTGCGAACCACTACCTGACAAATTTTCTCTTATCGAACTATTTCTAGAAGACTCGCCTGTCTGAGGCTTACTACCTTGGGCCTCCTGAGGAGATTGTTTTTTAGCAGCACTGGAATTTCCAGTCCTTTCTTTTTGTTTTTTTTGCTCGTTAACTAAATCACTATTTTTCCTAGCAAGTTTTTCCAACTCCTGATCGCTCATTGGCTGTTTCAAGTTCGCATTAGGGCGGGATTCGCCATCCAGGTGAACCTGTTGCTCATCTGAACTAAAAGACTGAATTAAAAAAACTAGAATCAAACAAACAATCAACGGAACGAATCCAAGCCAACTCTTCAGTAAAGACTTTTCCTGACTCCCCTCAACATCTTTTCGACTCTCTTCACTCTTCACTTAGATTTCTCCAAACTAAACGTTTCCTATAACAACCAACTAGCACAATCTTTCAGCTATTCTAGATGCCACCTGTGCCCCGTCGATTGCAGCCGAGACTATTCCGCCAGCATAACCTGCCCCTTCCCCTGCTGCATAGACCCCTGGCATCCCTGGGACTTGAACAGTTTCAGAATCTCTTGGGATGCGAACGGGTGCAGAAGTTCTAGACTCTGGTGCAACAATCACTGCTTTTGAAGATATAAAACCCGGCATCTTTCGCTCAAAATCGATAAATCCCTGGCGAAGAGATGATATTATAGCCTCTGGGAACAATTCCTCCATGGCAACTGGTACGATACCTGGGTTATAGGAACAATCAGGAAGCTCCTGCGAACCACCCCCCTCTACAAAACTATCTAACCTTTGAGCAGGGGCCTTCAAACCTTTTACACCTGCACTCCAACAATTTTGCTCTATTCGTTCCTGAAAAGAAAGGAATCTCAACTGAGCATTATCATTGGCATCCAAAAAATCCTCGCTACCATCTATCTCTACTACGATTCCCGAGTTCGAAAATTTGCTATTACGTTTAGATGGAGACCAACCATTTACAACCAATTGCCCCTCTCGGGTTGCAGCCGGACATATTATACCCCCTGGGCACATGCAAAATGAATAGACTCCCTTACCGGCTACTCTGGTTTTTAAACTATAACTGGCTGCTGGAAGATCTTCTCGAGAGTCGCCATGACGCAAAGCATCAATAAGTTCTCGCGGATGCTCAACTCGAACGCCCAAAGCAAAGCCCTTTGGCTCTAGGCTGACACCTTTATCGATTAACAGGTGGTAGATCTCAGGAGATGAATGCCCAGTGGCAAGCAACACGGCAGGAAAGTCTAACTCCTCACCAGAATGAAGCTTGATTATCACCTTGCTAGCTTCTCTAGCGGAAATATCAACCACTTTCTGATCAAATCTTATCTCTCCTCCCAGGGAAACAATCTTATCTGAGATAGCGCTAATAATATCTGGCAACTTATTAGTTCCAACATGAGCATGGGTGTCTATTTTTAAATTTGAATCTCCCCCAAACTCGATCAAATGACTAAGCACCCAATCCCGATCATTTTTCGCAACGCTGCGGCAATAAAGCTTTCCATCCGAAAAAGTCCCAGCGCCGCCCTCACCAAAACAGTAATTACTCTCGGCCAATAAATCTCGGCCTCTCGAAATTGTGGCAACATCTTTTCTGCGCTCTCTGACAGGCTTCCCTCTTTCAACTAAAACCGGTCGAAGACCCATCTCAATAAGCCTCAAAGCAGCAAAAAGCCCAGCTGGACCTGCTCCAACCACAGCAACGCTCTCTTTTCCGGCGACATTACCTAAGCAGGTAAAATTGTTCTTTTTCCTGCTGCGTTTCATTCCTTTCGGGTAAACACGGTAAACGAGTTCCCAAACTGGAGGCCTAGGGCGTGCGTCAAGTGAACGCTTAATTAGTTCAATCTCTCCAATCTCAACCTGCTGCCCAGCCTTTAACGATATTAATTCTCGGGCAGCTGTCTCGGATGGTTCAGAATCGCTACTTCTGATGGTAATTTCTTGAAATTTTTCCACTCTAGTTGAAATCATACCAAAATTCATCGGCGAAGGCTTTGCTTCGATTTTTTAGCAAATCCCTCATCAACCAAGGCCTAAGTACAAAATACCAATCGCCATAGTAATCAAACTTTCTACAAGAGGTAACAATCCAAGCTTTCTTTAATATCTTAAACTTCTTCCCCTGGGTCCTTCCATATTCTTTTAGCCTCTTAGCAAAGTCTATATCTTCCGCACTAACCAAAGAAGGATCGAACCCGCCGATCTCCTCAAAACTTTTCCTCTCTGTGAAGAAAAGTCCGCCAGAAATCATATGCTTCAGAGCGAGTGGCAGAAGCATCAAACCGGTAATAAAAATTCCCAAAGACCATCGCTCCGGCAATATAACAACGCCACCACCAATATGTTTGGTTGACTCCATCGAGGAACTAATGTTGGCAAACATTTTTTCAGACACAACGCTATCAGCATCAACAGTGACGATGAACTTTCCTTTTGCTAGAGCTGCCCCCGCATTACGAATTTTTGAGAGATTTTTGTCTTGGTTATCGACAACTCTACAACCTTCATTTTCGGCAATTAAAGCAGTTCGGTCAGTGCATCGGTTACAAACGACTATTATTTCAAAACTAGAATCAACCAAAGAGAGAGATTTCTTTAAAGCTTCAAGACAAACTGGAAGATGATTCTCTTCATTTCTGGCTGGTATTACAATGGAAAAAACTGGATCCATCTAGGCTTGTCCTGCAAGTGAGTTGAATGGTCTAGTATTAGGATCAGGCTAACACTCGGAAAGTGGTTAGCATAACCGCTATCCCTCTAGCAAAGAATCCATTCAACAGCAGAAAAGATCTTCATTTGCTACTCCAAACTCATCTGGCACTAAAGCCAAAATCACTTCTGGCTTCGTCAAACTCCAGCAACACCTCTCTCCCTATCGTCGCGAAGTCACGACTGAGTCTTTGCTCGTGCATCAGTTTCTCTGAAACTATTTTACTGGCAGTGAAAATTTTTATTGGTGAACAGAAGCACAAGACGGTTTTTGGTAAAAAATAGTTATACCTATCTATTGTTAAGGAGATATCTCTCCCATGCTGGCTAATTTGATAGTGACCAATAGGAACCCCGTCAAAGCTCTTTCTTAGAAACACCCAGTCCCGACTAATTTTATCGCAATTACCAACTACCAAAATAACTTCCTAAGCTAACCCTAAATGCTAGACACATGGGTTATTTCGTCAACTGCAGTAAGTAGTTTCAATAATTATCGTCTTTTTATAAACCTAAAAAATCCTGTGGGTAACTGTGGAGCAAATTAAAGTTTTTTATGAGATGATTATATAATGAAGAATACTATTGTAATCACCGGTGCCACCTCTGGCATTGGTTTGGAATTAGCAAAGCACTACCTTGATCAATCTGAGGAGTTGATATTGATCGGGAGGAGATCTCTAAAAGAACTGGACTCCGCAATCTTTAAGGAGAGCAACTATCTCCAGCTCGACCTTAGTAAAATTGGTGGAAACTCAATCCTCGCTGAACAACTCAATAAAAGAAATATTAGCGAAATTGATTTACTCATTCATTGCGCTGCGATTGGGAAGTATCAAGAGGTAAAGGAGGTTTGCGGAAACGAACTCGAAGAGTTGATCCAAACTAACTTAAAATCTCCAATAGAAATTACCCACAGCCTTTTACCTAAGCTGATTCAGTCCTCCGGCAAGGTGGTCTTCATTAGTTCAATTATGTCTAATATGCCTTGTAAAGAATTCGCCAGTTATGCCGCCAGTAAAGCTGCTCTAGATTCTTTTGCCCGCAGCCTAAGAGTAGAGTTGGAAGGACAATGCTCAGTACTAAACTTTCAGCCTGGGGGAACTAGCACTGGTATGCATCAAAAAGCGGGGGTGCCTGCTGAAACGATAGGGAGCTTCAAATTAAAATCACCCCTATCAGTGGCCAAAAAAATTGTAAAAGCAATTGAGTCTAACTCAAACCTAGGCTCTGATACTTTCGGTAATAAACTAGTGGCTTTCGCTGGTAGACGAGTAGCAGGGCTACTTTCAGTGGCGACGAAATAATGGAGAAACATTTGATCATTACAGGCAGCTCTAGCGGAATTGGTTCAGCTCTAAAAGAGCTCTATCTGTCCGAAGGGTGGAAAGTCACTGGAATAGACAAGTCTGTTGGTAAGCAAGGATCAAAAAAAAATCTGACAGAGATCGAACTAGATCTGACAAGTAATCAAGATATTTCGAAACTTGAAGAAATGATCCACTCAGGGGCTATCGAACGTGCTGACGCCCTAGTACTAAATGCTGGTATAAGCTGTGCCGGGCCTTTCATAGATAGTAATATGGAAGATCAGTTGAAAGTGATCGACCTTAACCTGACTTCAACTATTGCTTTAAGTTCTTTAGCTCTGCGAAGTTCACTGCTTAAATCTGGAGGAACAATTGCATTTGTATCCTCAATGTCGAGATTCCTCTCCTACCCAGGGGCTTCTGTTTATGCTGCTACAAAAGATGGTGTTACCTCCTGGGCGAATTCCGTTCGAAAGTCATTTAAAGAAAGCGGCATTACAGTCTTAACTATTTTTCCGGGTCCAACGCGAACACCTCATGCTGAACGTTATAGCCCTAGAAACTCCAAGCCTGACAGTCGAATGGAACCTGAAAAGTTGGCCTCGATGATTAAAAAGTCAGTTGCAAACAAACGAAGTTTTCTCATTCCTGGCATGGGCAATAAGCTTGTTTCTTTTCTGGGAGTTTGGCTTCCGCCCTTAGGCGAACAGCTGATGAAAAAATTGGTCTTTCAGCCCCTCAAAGAGCAGCAACGAGCTTAATCCTGGATAAGCTATTAAAATCGCTAGTTTTTAAAAGGCACTTTTTCCAAATCATTCGCAATAACATTACAAATGGATAGTTATTCGTTTTTTCCAGTCGATGGCTCTATATAAATCAGACTGGTCAACAGAGGTCATAGAAGTGTCAGAATTTGAACCAGATAAGCAGTTGAAGCCCTCAGAGGCCGCAAAGGAAGCGGGAGTAACTCGCTCTGAACTCAATCCGCTTAAGCCCTCAACCGACTTTGGTAGTCAAAGTAACATTAGGTTATCTTTTGGAGGGAACCAGACGCCAGAGGCTACAAATCCCAATTCACCAACCCCAGATAAGCCAGTAGAGACAAGACTTTCATTTTCACATCAACGAAATACTGAAAATCCGGAACCAGCTAAACCAACGGCGGAGTTTTCAATCACCCCAGGCGCTTTCTCTAGATTTGCCGAGCTAGACCTGCCTTTGCTACCTCAAGATCGGACAGATTTATCGAATTTACCTAGGCTAGGGGTTGAAACCAATGAAGAGCCAGAACTGACAGGGTTTATGACCTCGCCCGAGGACATGCTAGAGCCAGTCACAAGCGACTCGAATTTTGCTGATAACATTTATCCAGTTAATGCAATTGATGGTAGAAAAAGTGATTTAGAAGTAGAGCAACAAACTCAAGGAGGCTCTTTCTACCGAATCCGCAGACTGGGAATTCAAGGCTTCTACTCCAAATTGGGTCAAGATTTTACTGGTTGCTCAAACTTAGGAAGGTCTGAGCAACACTGTGGAGAAAAAGCTAAAAAGTCTCATGTAAACACGCCCATCACTATAGCCAAGGCCGAAGCAATAGCAGTCCAAAAAATGGCCGGGCCTGACGCCATCTCAAAGTTCGTTGAAATCGACTTAGAACAGCCTTACAGTGAGGGAAGTTCAGAACTGGAACACTTTGACCCCAAAAATAAGGCTGAAAAGTCAAAAAAAACAATGACTTAGCTGCCTTGGCAAGCAAGACTAGCTTTTGGCCTAGATTCTATTGAATTTTCATGGATAAATTGGCATTATATTAGGGCTATAACTGACATGGAACGGCAGTTCCAAACTAGATGGGTAGAGTAAGACACCTTGTAGAATCCAAATTCAGAGATTTGGTTTCTACACAGGTATGGACTGTATATAATTTGTTGGGAGCTTTGCTTCCTTCACACATCGACTTTTGTCGGTGTTGTTCTGGTTTTTTTCTCCCTTTTAGGGAGATTCATCGGGCGGTTTTCCGCTCCTTAGCAGCACCTACGGGTGTTGGTTTTGTTGCTTACGCACTAACCAAGACACCTACTAGTAAATGTTTGCTTATTGGAGTTGTTCCGATTCGGTAAAACCAGAAAAACTGGTTTATTGAAGTCTCTCGAAATTGTTTTAATTGCTTTTCGATTCAATCTTCTTGGCTTGCCTTGAAACTGAATTGCAACTAGCGACTTAAACTTTTTACGAAAGACCCAAAAATTTAAGTTCTATTTTACGACTAAGATATTTTTCTTGAGATTAACTTCTCGACTAATTTTCTTAGAGCATAGAATGGACTAAGTTTTTCAATTTTACACCCAAGTTGAAAATATTGAGCTTCTTCTTAATTCTTTCACTAGAATAATTTAGAAATTCATTTGCTTTTCTCCTGGGGTGTCCAGGTTCTACCATACCTTGTAGAAAAGCTTCTTTTTTTACTCCCCTGCCAATCATTTTACCAAATCAAGAGCTTTCTCCATGTCAAGTAGAGTTTTGCTTGCGCAGCTCAAAACCCTGCTGTAGATTTCGATGCAGACCTGAACCTATTAATTTAGAGGTGCACTATATGGCCAATGCGGCGTCATCGCGTTTAGAAGAGTTCATGAGCGGGGTTAAAAGAAGAAACCCTGGGGAATCAGAGTTTCATCAAGCAGTATCTGAAGTGGCTGAATCAGTCCTTCCTTTCATTGAACAAAACCCTGAATATGAAGAAGCAAGAATTCTAGAAAGACTAACTGAGCCTGACAGAATTATAATCTTCAGGGTGTGTTGGGAAGATGATCAAGGTCGAACCAGGGTCAACCGCGGATACAGAGTACAGTTCAATAATGCTATTGGGCCATACAAAGGTGGACTCAGATTCCACCCCTCCGTGAGCCTTAGTATCTTAAAGTTCCTAGGCTTCGAGCAAATATTTAAAAATAGCTTAACCACTCTTCCCCTAGGAGGCGGAAAGGGAGGGTCTGACTTTAACCCCAAAGGCAAGTCTAACAATGAAGTAATGAGGTTCTGTCAATCCTTCATGACCGAGCTTCAGCGCCACATAGGAAAAGATACTGACGTGCCTGCTGGTGATATTGGGGTTGGAGGTCGTGAGGTCAGCTTTCTCTTTGGGCAATATAAGAGACTTCGAAATGAATTCACAGGCATCCTGACTGGTAAAGGACTACCCTTTGGAGGAAGCCTTATTAGAACAGAAGCCACTGGATATGGTTGCGTATACTTTGTGAATGAAATGCTGAAGCACAAAGGTGGTGCTATGGAAGGTAAAGTTTGCACCGTTTCGGGCTCTGGGAATGTTGCTCAATACACAGCTGAAAAACTAATGGATCTTGGTGCCAAAGTGGTCAGTTTTTCAGACTCTGGCGGATCGATATACGATAAAGAGGGAGTGACCCCAGAAAAACTGGCTTGGCTAATCGATCTAAAAACAAATAGACGGGGGCGAATCAGTGAGTATGCTGAACACTTTAAATGTGATTACCGCGAAGGCAAAAGACCGTGGGATATTAAATGCGATTTGGCTTTCCCTTCAGCAACCCAAAACGAAATAGAGATCCAAGATGCCAAGACCTTACTAGCGAATGGTTGTGTTGGGGTTGGTGAAGGGGCAAACATGCCCTCCACTATTGAAGCTGCTAACGCTTTTCTTGAAGCTGGGATCGCTTATGGCCCATCTAAGGCTGCTAACGCAGGAGGTGTCGCGGTTTCAGGACTTGAAATGTCGCAAAATAGCCTGAGACTTTCCTGGGATAAAGAAGAGGTAAATAGTCGTCTTCAAAAAATCATGTCTGATATACACAGCCAATGCGTACAGTACGGACAAGAGGGCAAAAGCGTAAACTACGTCAAGGGAGCCAATATTGCTGGTTTCAAAAAAGTTGCTGATTCTATGCTTGCTTTTGGCGTGGTGTAAGGCACACGACAATAAAAAAAAAGCCGCTCTTAAAGAACGGCTTTTTTTTACTTAACAATAAGCAAATGTACCTATCTAGAGTAATATTCAATCACCTGCGAGATTTCACAGATTACCGGAATCTCCTCAGCTTCAGGTAATCTGGCCTGCTTAGCTTTGAATTGGTCTTTCTGAACCTCAACATACTCCGGTGGAGTAGTGTTTTGAAGGGCTTCCTGCACAAATGGGATCGCGCGGCTTTTTTCTTTTACAGAAACCTCCATACTTCCATCAATACGGAAGCCTGGGAAATTAACTCTTTTACCATCAACTAAAACATGAGCATGGCTAACTAGCTGCCTAGCTGCATAAATGGTGGGCGCAAATCCCGCTCTTAGAACAAAAGCGTCCAATCGACTATCTAGGATTCTCAAAAGATTGTCAGCCGTATTGCCTTTCATTTGGTTGGCTTCTCGGTAGTAGTTCCTAAGCTGCCTTTCAGTAATATTATACTGGAACTTCAATCTTTGTTTTTCGAGTAGCTGACGACCATAGTCCGACTTTCTACCACTACGGCGTTGACCGTGCTGACCAGGACCATAGGGCTTATGCAACATGACCAAAGAAGCTTTCGGGCTCATGGGCACGCCTAGCTTTCTTGATAATCTAACCTTGGGACCTGTATATGGCATCCAACTTCTCCTGAACTTAAATAAAAATTTAATCTTTCTCCTAGTGAGAGCGGGAGACTATCTAATATTTTTAGTATCTTTTCAAGCCATGAGATTGAGCCAAACAATGAATACCTATAGTTTTAATCGAGTATAACCTCTCTTTGTAAGCTTCAGAGTTTAGTGAGGAATTACCTTGTAATTTCAATTACTTATTCACTCAAGAGCTTAACTAGAGCCTTAAGCTGTAACCTAAGGCATTACGCTACGAATTTAATAGTAATTACTTTAATTCTCCACTAAATCAGTCTAAGTGGAAAGAGAAGAATCACTTGAACAAAAGGCCAGGTAGCAAATGAATCTATTTCTAAAAATCTGTAGTATCTCACTACTAGTTGTTCTGATTTTAATTCAGAGCCAAACGAGCCTCAAAGCTGAAGGTAAGGTAGCAAAAACTGTGAGCGAAAAAACGGAATTAAAAACGGTGAAAAACAAAGCTGGCGAAAACGTAGAGCTAACACCTATCCAATATCGAGTGGTAAAGGAAGATGGAACTGAACCTCCTTTCAATAATGAATATTGGGACAACAAAGAAGACGGTATTTACGTAGACGTTGTTTCCGGTAAGCCTCTATTTAGCTCCAAAGATAAGTTTAAGTCAGGAACGGGCTGGCCAAGTTTCACACGCCCTATCGATGAAAAGGAAGTAGTTGAAAAGGTCGACAAGAAGCTTTTCATGACTAGAACTGAGGTTAGGGGAAAAACTGACGATACCCACTTGGGCCATGTTTTCAATGATGGCCCCGCACCAACCGGACTCAGGTATTGTATCAACTCTGCATCTCTTCGATTTATACCAAAAGAAAAACTAGAAGACGCAGGCCTTGGGGAGCTGAAAAAAAGCTTCGAATAGTGAACTAAAGCTTTCCGGAAGTGACTCGAAGTATGAAATCGGCGTGGCCACTGCTCTTCATACTATCGATAGCCTTATTGCTAGTCGCAAGCATTTCCAGCCCCTCTGCCACAGCCCATATTAGTGTAAGAGAAAATAGCTGGAAGTCCCAACTACTACCGCTTCTATCATCATCAGAAGAGACTAGCCGCTTCATAATCGAGCTATCTTCCAAAAGTCCAATTGGAAGCAGGAGCTACTGGTTAAGAGCAGATGACTGCGTAGAGCAGTTAAAAATTGATGACGAACTACAGTCAGTGGAGCCAATTTGCAGTTTTCCTGATCCCATAAATTTAAGGCTCAACTTCAAAAGCCAAAACCAAGAAATTAAAGTCACCGGCCTTTTAAAAAATAAGGGTGGTAGAGCAGGTTTGTGGTTGGATACATCGAGGGATGATAAAACTTACCTTACAGTTGTTATCTTGGCCCCCCTAGCTATATACCTAATAACCCTAAGTTATTTAAAAAAACATTTCACTGATGAAAAGAGATTGCTTCTGAGCTTTGGTGCATTCGGCTCACTACTCCGCTTTTACTATTTTTTATTTATTCCTTACTGGCAATACTCTTATGACGCCGAGGAACACCTAGACTACATTTTGATGATTGCCAACAACCTTACTATTCCTAGCCCTCATCAAGGATGGCAATTTTATCAAAACCCTTTGTACTATATCATGGCGGCACTTTTGTTTCGCTTTGCTAGGTTTATCGATTTTCCAGCAGTCCTTTCAATCCAAATACTCTCCCTCGCTCTTTCTCTAATAACTTTTTGGGCAATACTCGGCATAGTAAAAAATGTACTTAAACGTAAATCAGTGGGCCTAGTCCTAGCCTATGTAGTTACTTCCATCGCTCCACTCTTAATTATGCCTACTAGTAGAATCAGCAATGACACTCTAACTATGTGCTTAGCCAGTCTTTCAGTTTTAGCTGTCGTAAAATCTGTGACCAGCGGTAGCTATAAGCTGAGTTACCTGAGCATTGCCTTGGCAAGCTTATCAATTCTTTCTAAAAGCTCAGCTTTACCTATTCTTTTAGCCAACCTACTCTTTTTCGCACTGAAGAAAGGAGTAAACAAACCCCACATTTTAAAACAAGCCTTATTAGCTCTAATAATAATTAGCCCAATAGCTATTAGAAACATTTATCACCAAGAATCTGGCATCGTTGGAAAAGATACAATCTCCGCTATCAACCCTCAGCTGTCGATCGAACCCAGCAAGAGAAACTTTCTTAGCTTTGACCTAAGAAGGGTCTTAGAAACTCCCTTCAACCAATCTTATGGTGATAATTACGGAAAAAATAATTTCTTCGAATACTTTTTACTATCCTCAATAAGCGGGGAGTTTAAGATATTGAAAGAAGGTTTAGTATCAACCTCGATTATTGTAGGGCTACTAATAATTCTTTCCCTGTCAACGATAGGTAGTTTTAGCTGTCTGAGAAGAGACGCTAGTCTTGAACGCTATTTACTTCTATTATTTTTGTTGAGCTTTACTGCCTTGCTTATATTTACTACTAGCTACCCCTTAAGCCCGACTCAAGAGGCTAGACACATTCCCTGGATCACAATCACAGTGGCCGTCTTTGCTGGTTCAGGTCTGAATATACTGAAACCCCTTTACGACAGGTACAGAAAAAGCCGGAATTTAAGATAGACGGGGAATAGTCTAGCCCGCAAAATGAAATTTTATTTCAGCTATAGACCATTCAAAAACATCTGATACTGCTATTTGCTCAAAGTAAACACACTGTCCTTTGACAGGTCTTCCAAACATTATCTTCACATCAGTCTGAGCCCCGTAATAAGGGTAGCCATCCTTTGAAAGCATGATTCTACCTTGCCAAGTAGGGGCCTCGTAAATGGTCTGCTCAGGACCATTCGCAAAATTATCACAGGTCTCAGCTACTCCAATTCTGATTCCTCTAGGAAAATCACTGTAAAAGTTCCCTAGTTCCAATGAGACGCCATCAAACTCTTTGGGAGAATAAAACCTAAGGGCAAAATTCTCTTTAGCCGTTTGTCCAGGAAAACCACTAAACCAACGAGTTTCTGTATTCCCATCAACAGCAAGTCTAGCATTCTCCGGTTTATGGCTGGAGTGAACTTGGGCTACCATGTTCTCAACTGAGCTAAACTGAATAACATCTACAATAGCCGCCATTTCCACAACGGCTGGACCATTAACTCGATACAGTTGATAAGAGGGAGATACCAAAATAGATTTTGGTAATGTACCACCATTATTGCCACTCATGACCTTAGAGTTAAAAGCCTTATCCGAAAACGGAATCTGAACAAGACCAGGCCCAAAACTGGAAGTTAAAACTTGGAAAGAAAATAGCAGGCAGGAAAAACCGAAGTAAATCCCCGTTACTACATAAGGGTGATACAGGCGCCACAGTCCAAGCAGTGCCCAAAGAAGAGAGAACACCATGGCTATGCTCACTAGAGGAAACATAAACGAATTCGGCACAATCCGAGACAAAACAGCCAAAGGCATCATCAACCGAACTTCGGGGTATGGGGTACATTCGAGGCAAGCTGCAATAGCGAAAAGACTTGCTATCCCAAACCATCGACTTGCTATTGGATTAAGCCAGAACAATCCCAAGAACAAAGCAGTAAATAAAATGGCAAGAAATAACGAAAATTGTCCGTAAACCATCTCCATACTTTGGTAATCAATCACGCTAATCGGCAAGTCACTACCAATAAACGGTCTAATAATCCCCACCAAACCATCATCGGATACAACTCTACCCAAGGCGGGATAAGATTCAGAGATAGTGGTCTTAGGAATAAAAAAAGCTTGGTGTGCTAGCGGGATCAGGATTAGCAGAACACATAGACCACTACTAAATGATTTACCACGGACAAAGAGGCTTAAAAAACAGAGTAGCACTATCAACAAAGAAAGTTGATTAGCGAAGATACAAAGTAGAATAACTGTCAAAACCGAGCATACAGAGAAGGTTACTCTTACTTTTCCACCATCTAACTCACAATTCCAGAAACTGACGAAAAGAATTGGTACGAGACAAATAGTAGACAAAAGAACATTATCCCAGCCAAACAATAAAAAGATCAAAAAAGTAAAGGAAGCTGAGAGTAGAGCTGCCCCATCGGCAACTTTCAGCCTGAGCAAAAGGAACCAAAGACCAAGAAAAAAAAGGCTAAGTTTAATCGTAATAGCATAATGAAAAATGGTAAACTCATCGCTCTTAAACAAAGAAGCCGGCAGGCTAAAAATTGGACTCTCCTGCCAAAGTAGGTAGGCATTATGAGTTCTATGAACCATGGGGGCCCAGGTTCCAAATAGATCTTCGCTTTCAAAGAGCTGTATCTGCAAAGGCTCGGAAACCTTAACAGAGTGGATAAGGGCAATGAAAGTGACTATCACCAAAACAAAAGAAACTATTGGGGCAATCCCTCTCACTGCGTTGACCCTCCGGTGCTTTTGAACAGGCGAGTGAGGAATCCCTTGGAACGAATAGACACCACTTGCCCTGCATCACAGTCTGAAAGCCTAACAAATTCAAGGCCAAATCCAACATCCACCGGGCTAATTACGCATTCACTCTCAAGATGTGGGTAGTATCGAAATTTCACGACAGCAGTATCCACACCCTCGGCCAGTTTAAGAGTTAATCCTGACGTACTTTGTTCTAGCACTTCTCCAGAACCCTCATAGAAGTAATCTGCTGGTTTCTTTACTGAAAAGAAGTCAAAGCTTCCGGCCTTACCTATTGAGTCAAAATATTTAGGACGATCTAAAAAATACTTTCTCCACTTACGCTCATGAGCTGCCACTGAGTCAGCTCCCACTAAAGCAAGATAGTCTATTATAGCTTTCTCTCCAGCTGCCACTACATCTTTTGGAAAAGGTTGGTTATAGCTCCACTGATCATGAAAAGGGCTTACGGCAATTGATGGTTTACCTGTCAAGGCAGGAAGCGGTGCTATATGACCTCGATCTAAGTCATGTAGAACAAAACCCGAAAACAGTAAACGTCCAGGACCGGATACATTCTCCTGAATAAAAGTCACTACTTCAGCCAACTCCTCGCTTGCAAAGGAATACCTGTCTTCGAGTTTATTTCCAACAATAGCTTTGGTTACTATCAGTCCCACCAACAAGAAAGACATAGCCACTGATCCAAAAAATCTGCGCCCGCGTAAGTCTGTCCTAGACAATAAACTCTCAAGGGCCAACGCAACCGGCAAAGATGATAAATGAGCCAGAACCATGAACATGCGGTCTAGTTCGATCTGGGGAATCAGCGGTGGCAAAACTCCTGCTAGAATCACCAACCAACCCAATAAAATAGAAAAGACCTTTTTGATATAAGGCCGCATCAAAGCAAGGCCAGGAATTGTAAGAATTAGTAAAAGGGGATTAATTCTTATTAATGAATCCGAAAACAAACGTTTCGACTCTTCTAAATTTAAACCGGGAGGCTCTTTCGTTCTAAACCCCCTCTTCTCAACAACTTTATCTTCCCCCATTTCCCCAAGCTCAGCCTGACTAACAACCGTCGTCTCAGGTTGATCCAAAAAGCTATTAACATTCCATTCAGTCCAGAAAAAATACAGCCAAGGAATTGTTAGAAGTAAGATTAGGCAAGACGAGCCAACAAGAATAGGTTTCACAATTTGGCGCCTCAAACTAATTAGGCCAGCCCCTAGTAGTGGTAGCAGCACAAGACCTGAAGGGCTCCAAAATAGAGCAAGGGTGGTGCAAATCAAAAAGAGAATACCCTCGGCTACTGATAAATCCTGCTTCCCCTGAAAAGCCTTAAATATCAGTGCC
Organism: uncultured Bdellovibrionales bacterium; assembly: GCA_964510575.1. Classification (GTDB taxonomy): domain Bacteria; phylum Bdellovibrionota_C; class UBA2361; order SZUA-149; family CALKYB01; genus CALKYB01. The sequence goes on from CAZECN010000012.1 coordinate 25,677, forward strand.
ACCGTTATAGGAAGTAAAGCGATACTAGTTGTACATCCTAGAGTGCCGTATTTTAGAGACCATTGATACCAGAGAGCACTTGCTGATACGGACAAAAGGCTAGCAATTGCTGCGGAAACCTTAGAAAACCCCAATATCCTGGCTCCTATCCACATACAACCGGGGGTTAAAATAAATAACAAAATAGCAACCAGCCAGGTGTAGACAGAAAGGGGATCAAAAAAACTAACTAATGGGTAAAACAACAAAAAGATATTTAAATTTCCAGTCGCAAATATATGTAGAGTATCCCTACCCATACTCCAAAGAGGGTTATAAACTGGAATATCCGGAAAATGTTCTCGTAATAAAATTAGACGGTATAGAAAAACTGGGTGATCGTCAGAAAACAACAATCTACCTCTTGCATAAGAGAGGAAACCAGAAAACAAAAGAAGGCAGCATAGAAAGCTACCCCAAATAACAAACCTCTCTTTCTTAATATATTTGAAGAATGCAAAAATAAGGAAAAACAAAAGCAGAAGTTCCCCTCGTATCTCTGGCCCGGGCAGAAAAGAATAACCTCTTGTAAACCAGTCGATAGTGAAAAGAACCACCAAGCCAACAACGAACCCTCGAGGATCCATAACTAGCTTTGGCCCACCACGCTCCTTCGCAAACCTAGCTCCAATGTAAATAAGCAGTCCAAAAAGAACCCCTGACCAGATTGTCTCTAGATGCTGGCTTGATCTCACCGTCCATAGGGACTGAGTCTGCGATATTATGGAGATCAGAATGATAGAGAGCCCGGCTGAGGCTATGGCTGAGCAAATAAAAAATCTATTTAGATTGCTCTTACTGGACTCCATAGTAAAGAGGTATGTTATTTAAAATTAGAAGATTAAGAAGACTCCGAGCCTACCAGAGACGAACGAAGGGTAAAACTAACACAAGTAGCCCTCTCCTGAAACTCAAAGGAAAGACAGCTTCAGTAGGTTTTACAATAATCCAGCTTTTGTCTAATTAGACACACAGTCAGACTTGAAGATCTTATTGGTAGAAATATACTGCGCCTCATTTAAATTTCGGTTTTGCTAGATTAAGCATAGGCGCGGGTATAAGCCGAGCGTAAGTGAGGCCATTAGACAACGTCTGGCTCTTGCGGAGCAAGAAATAGCCTGACGTAGAACAGCCAGAACAAATGCGTTTAGCATTTGCACATAATTACTCAACCTCTAAATATGCTTCTCAAGACCTTTAGTCTTGTCTAAATTAATTATTAACCCGAGAAATCGAGTTATTTGAAGACTCTAGTAGAAAAACGCTGGTCGCGTTTTACAAATTCCCCGGCGCAGTATCTGTCCTCTGGCCATGCTAACGCATGGCGGATATACTCAACCCTGCTAGACCGTTTATCAGAGGAAATTTAAAGTAGGTTGAGTATATTCCTAAGATTTCATCGTCTATTAACTAGCAACAACCTCTCTTGAATCAGTCAATTTAACTAAATAGATGACCACTGAATTTAATTTGGCAAATAAGTCGATAGCTACATTTATAACTAATCTTGCCAATTTTATTTTAGTAATCTTCTGCCTTGCTTCTTGCTCAGGCGACGAACCTAGACGTTCCACAACAAACGCATCAACTGGCGAGAAAACTTCCAGAGCCGAAAATCCAGACCTTCTAATATATGGCGCCACTCCCGGTGGCATTGCTGCAGCGACTGCAGCTAGTCGCCACGGTTCAAAAGTCACTATTATAGAACCGAGCAAAAGGGTTGGGGGAATTGTTGCTGCAGGCTTAACAGCGAGTGATGTTTGTATTCATAAGTTGATTGGGGGAATTAGTAGAGAATATTTTGAGAGAGTCGGTGAGCAATACGGAGAGAAGATTAGCTGGAGACATGAACCTCATGTGGCCGAAGAAGAATTTGAAAAATTAATCCTCGGTGAAAAAATTTCTCTTTTCCTTAACACCAAATTAGATAGCGCTGAGATCCAGAATTCCAAAGTAGTTTCGGTTAAAACAAAAAATGGTAGGCGGTTTTCAGCTAGCAATTTTATTGATGCCAGTTATGAAGGAGATTTGATGGCCCTAGCCAAAGTTTCTTTCAGTATAGGAAGAGAGGCGCGAAGCAAATACAATGAGAACTTCGCCGGAAGATCTCCTTATGACGACAAAAACCAGTTCCCAAAAGAAATAGATCCCTACGGCTCGGAAGGCAATTTGCTACCTGAAATATCTTCGGGTTCTCTTGCGCCTGAAGGCTCTGGTGACAACATGACCATGGCTTATAACTTTCGACCCTGCTTTTCAAAAGATCCTGAGAATCAGGTAAAATTCAAGAAACCTACCAACTATGATCCTGGGCGATATGAACTACTAGCCCGATACGTAGAACTAGAAAGGCACACCATAAAACTCTCAGAGCTTCTTCTTTTTCTTACAACTGTTCAAAATAAAGCAGACATCAATTCAATCGGCCCTTTTAGCACTGACATGCTGAACAATTCGAGTTCTTGGGCAGAGTCTGATTGGAATCAACGAGAAGAAATTTTCCAAAGACACAAGCTATACACTCAAGGATTACTCTACTTTCTTTCTACCAGCCCTCGAATACCTGAAAGAATACAAAAAGATCTAAACAAATGGGGTCTCTGTAAGGATGAATTCGTAGAGACAGACAACTGGCCACACCGACTATACGTCCGCTCAGGTCGAAGAATGATAGGTGAGTATGTGCTCACAGAGCACGATTTACTCAAAAATAATTTCAAACCTGACTCTATCGGCTGGGGAACCTGTAGAATAGAGCTTCACCATACTCAAAGAGTTTTAGATAATAAAAGAGTTATAAATGAGGGACGAGTTGGTTATCGAAATAAGCCTTACCAAATCCCCTACAGGAGCATCACTCCCAAAAAAGAAGAAATCACAAACCTTTTAGTACCAGTTTCACTTTCGGCCTCTAATGTTGCTTACAGTTCTGTAAGAATGGAGCCTGTTTTTATGATCCTTGGTCATGCCGCCGGAGTAGCGGCTCATCTGGCTCAAAGAGATAAGGTACCAGTCCAAGATATAAACTTGGCAGAACTTCAAAGAATACTTCTGGATGAAAAATCCGTTCTCTAAACTAAGCTGATTGATGTCAATAAACCAAAAAGCAAGAGTTCTAAAAGAGACCTGCCCTCTTTGCTCAGCCAGCTCGGACAAACATCTCTTCATTAAAAGTGTTGGGCGCAATTACTTTAACTGCAATCAATGCTCTTCCTGGTTTCTTTCACTCAAAGACAGGCTTAGTCCAACACTAGAAAAAGCCAGATATGATGAGCATCAAAATAGCCCAGAAGATCCTAGATATAGGAACTTTCTCTCTCAGGTTTCAGACCCACTATCTAAGAAGCTTAAACCAGGAGACAAAGGCCTAGATTTTGGATCTGGCCCAGGACCGACTCTTCATCTAATGATGCAAGAAATGGGTTTTAAAATGGACATTTACGATCCTTTTTTCAACCCAGATCTGAAATTTGAAAAGTCCTATGATTTCATTACCTGTACTGAAACTGCAGAACATTTCTTTAAACCTTTGGATGAGTTTTCTTTTCTCTTCTCTAAACTCAAACCCGGCCGTTGGATGGGATTGATGACAGATTTACTTCAAGTCGATACAGATTTTGAAAACTGGTATTATACCAAAGACCCAAGTCATACATTCTTTTACAGCCAAGAAACTTTCGAATTTATTGCAGATAGGTTTTCAGCTAGTTTAGAAACTGTTGGTTCGAGAGTAATTCTACTACAAAAATCTCTCTAACCCTTGACCTGTAGCCATTTAGCCGATAGATCAATTAACTGGTCAGACTTAAAAGGCTTAGAGATAAAATCATTCATCCCCGAGTCTAGGCATTTTTGCCGGTCGCTATTCATAGCACTGGCAGTCATCGCAACAATAGGGATTTTAGATCTTTTATCCCTAAACTTTCGAATCCGCCGAGTCACTTCGTATCCATCAATATCAGGAAGCTGGCAGTCCATAAGGATTAGATGATATTCTTTAGAGCTAGCCATCATCTCCAAAGCTTTCTCTCCTGACTCAGCCAACTCACAACTTAAGCCATGTTTTTTTAGAATACTAATCGCAACTTTTTGGTTTACCCTGTTATCCTCAACCAATAAAATATTAAATCTGGAAAAATCTAGATTGACCTTACCAGTGCTTTCCTTTACCTCTTCTGAAGGAAACAATTCCCGTTCATCCAAAAGAGTTGCGCCTTTTTTAAATGACCCGTCTAAACACCGTTCAACAATCTTTGCGAATCTCTCAGGTATCAAGGGCCAGTTGATGCGAGCACTAAAACCAGCAAAGACTAATTCTACATTGGAAGCAATTGACAACGAAGAAACAATCTTCAACATAAGAATGTCATCCTCGGACTTACCATATGAACAGTCAGCTAACTCAATTCCTTTTCCAACAACAATCAAGTCAGGAGCATTCTTTCCTTTGACACCGAAATCTGTCTCTGAGAACGATTCGACACTACTAGCTTGCATGCCATAGTGCTTCAAAGTAGCTACCAAGGATTTAGCTTCTTCAGCCTCGGGCTCAACTACTAAAGCTTCAAAACCACTCAAAGAGCTACCTTTTTGGTCCAAGGGCTTAATAGTAGCAGTTGTAGGAACCGTAAATTCGACAGTAGTACCAACTCCAAGTTCACTCTTAAGGGAAATATCTCCCCCCATCATTTCCACCAAGCGTCTACAAATCGAAAGCCCTAGACCACTTCCTTGCGTGGCTCTACTCGATTCTCCTTGCTCGAAAGCATCAAAGATCTTTTCCTGGTCTTTATCAGCTATACCCAAGCCGGTATCTTCAATAGAAAATTTTACAGAACCACTCGTTTGATCAATGTCGACCGCAAGTTTTACATGCCCTTTCTCTGTGAACTTTATCGCATTGCCAACCAAATTAATTAAAATTTGCCTTATTCTTTTCTTATCGGAGACAATGGTTGAAGGGAGCCCTGGTGATAAAGTTACAACCAACTCAATACCTTTGTCTTTCGCTCTGACCACCAAAAGCGCAGAAATGTCCCGCAGTTCTTTAAGGATGCAAAATTCTTCAGTCAACAAAGTTAACTTGTTCGCTTCAATTTTGCTGATATCCAAAATGTCGTTAATAATATCCAGAAGTGAGATAGAAGAACTGCGGATAATTGAAAGACCTTCTTTCTGAAATTCTGTTAAATCCGTATCTTCAAGTAAGCTAGCCATGCCTAAAATACCGTTCATTGGTGTTCTTATTTCATGGCTCATGTTAGCTAGGAAATCGGACTTCACTCGACTAGCTTGGTCAGCATTAGTTCGGGCTGACCTTAACTCTCTTTCTAACTTCTTTTGATTACTAATATCTCTAATTACAGCTAGAAGTTTGCCAAGTTCTAACCTAACAATCCTGATTTCAATGTCTTTGCTCTTAATAGAGAATTGCTTAGACCGTGGCTCACCATCTTCAGCAACTTTCTGGTATACCTCTACTAAAGACTCCGCTACTTCTGCTGGAAAAAGCTCCTGGACAGTCTTTTCTTTTCTAGTTTCAAGTCGAGAAGATCTGATTTGGGTAATTTCCCCACTTTCAGTAAATCTCACTATCAAATCTGGAAAGCCGTCAATAACTTGGTTAATGGACAATAGTTCATCTTCGACATTTCTAAGATAGTCGAAAAGTTGCTCTCTCCCCAGCAACTGATCCCTTGCCTCCTGATAAAGTCCTAGAATTTCCTTAGAGTCAGCTCTTTTGATTAAAACGGACTCTTTCGTTTCGCTGAAAATGGCTAACAATTCTACGATAAGCAAGCCTTGCTCATCTTCTATCATCCAAGGCACGGACCTGTGTTTAAAGGACTTTCCTGGCTTGTATAAATCTTCAACCTCGGAGGCAAAGCTCCCAAAAAAACCCAAATCCTCTGATAGATTTATAGAATCATTAGAGCAGTCTAAATCAGCAACGACTTGCTTCAACCATTCTGGTTGAGACTTTGGAAGAGTATACTGATACGGACCAGTTCTAAATAACGGCACCAAATCAAGACTTTCTAAAATAAATCCAAGATCTGCGGTCACTGCATCTTTCTTACCGTCAGCCATCAGAAAGCATCAATTCAGAAAGTAATGCAAAAGCTTTTTCCACTTTCTGTCCGGTCAAAGCGCTGGTTTTCAAAAGGGGCATACCTAAACTTTCTATTTTCTCAAATTCGGCGCTTCCTAGCTTCCAGTCATCCTCTAAGTCACATTTATTGACCAAAAAGACCCCAGGAATATCTGCCAATTGTTCAACAAACCTTTGCCTGATTTCAAGTGCAACCTCAAAACTCTGTTCCCTAGTACCGTCAACAACAAGAAAATATCCAGCGGCTCCCCTCAAATAACTTTTCTGCAACCTTTGATAAGCATCATCACCATGAATATCCCAAACTACCAAAGTTAAATCTTTATCATTGGAACGAATGAGCTTTTGCTCAACTTTAACCCCAACCGTAGTCAGGTACTCGTCGCTAAAAGTGTTGCTAACAAACCGTCGAAGCAGGCTAGTTTTCCCAACCGAAAAAGAGCCGAGAATACAGATTTTTTTCTTCAACATTTTAGTTTGACCCCTTGAGGTAAATAAATGCTTGATCTGCCGAGCAAAGATCTGAAAACCGTAAGCAAGCTTCATCAGGACTTGAGCTATCGTCTATTCTGATCATAGTTGGCGGAAGACCCTTATCCAGCAATTCATTTCTAGCCCTGTTCAAGTAAACCAAATCTATAGCTCTTGGGGGATCCGTTCTTTTCCTTGAAGGATTATAAATCTTTAAAATATACCTTTGAGACTTAGACAAGCGAATTGCTAACTGACCAAACTCAAGAAGATCCTTAGCCATAGAATGAAGTTTATCTATACTCTCGCTGCTTAAGGTATTGCTAAGGCTGTCCGAATCTGTAGATAAAACTATAAATTCTTTCTCGATCTTGGTTTTAAGTTCATCAAACCTGCCCTTTTGAGAAACAGCTAGCTTAGATACATCGACTTCTTTAACACCTGAGACACTAGGAGAATGTCTTCCGAAATTACGCACCCAATTTAAAGAAGCGACCCCTTGCGCAGACAACACTCCTTCTGGACTAACTGAAACCTTAACTTCATCAGGTGGGGAGAATTTTCGAATCACTCTTTGACGAACTATTTCAGTCTCCAAAGAGTGAAAAGGTTGGAAATCAAATATTACTTTATCCTGCTCATAAAACTCTTGGCGCATAAAAAGCTTTTCAGGATCAGTAGAGAGAGGATCTCTCAAGCCTTGAACTCGAAAGAACTCTCCCTTTTTCTCAACTTCGGTAACCACTATCCCAGGTTGATCATCAATATATTCAAAGAATTTTTTCCAAGTCCGACCGCTGGTATAACTGTGAAACCAATACCAACCCAAACCAAGTAAAAGTAGCGAAGCTAGGCAAATCTTTTTAAGCTTACTATTATTGTCCTTATCTCGAGCTTCTCCTCTTTCTTCATGCTTTAGCTTAGACTGAAGAAGCTCAATAAGCCTTTGGTTAAAACCAAGAAAAAACCCCGTGTCCAAATCTGGACTTTTCAGCTCATCAAGATACTCAAACTCAAAGGCATCTAGCACAGAGGTAATTTCAGTTCTGTAACCATCCGGAATCTCCCCTCGGATTACCGCCGCAATGATCGCTGTGTTACCTTTAGAAATAAGTACACTCAAATCCCCAATCTGCATTTTACCAAGACCGGTATTTGAGTCGACTCCAAACGAATCATTTATAAAATCATCAATAGCGGTAAGCATTCCCGAGACTGCATCAGGGGCCTCGGTCTTAGAATCAGCACTACTAACATGCGAGATCAGAGTTCCATCTTCTTTCCTAATAAGAAAGATATGCTCAACCTGATACTCAAGAGTATGGTAAAGAGCGATCTCTCCAAAAGTCTTGCCTGTTCGCCAAGCTTCAAACCTCCAAGAAAGCCCCTTGGGAGAGATACTATCCTGAATAACCCTATCCATCGAGGTCGTATATTCTCGAAGAGCATTTGAAATAGAGGCTCTAATAGCAGGTCCCATAACTGGGGCTAAAATCTGAGTAAACTCTCTGGGGTTGTTTTTTATGGAGGTACTGACTCCCCTTTCAATTAAAGGAGATAAATTTTTAGCAAGCTTATCATCCCTGCTGGAACTGATACGCACCGCTTCTGCAAGAACTTCACTGAGATCAAGAGCGCGTTTGCCTGGATTAGAAATTCTTTCATTAAGAAGGCTAAGCTCCTCTTGAGAAAAGCTCGTAAGAAGCCTACAAAGCTCCTCTAAATCCTCTCCTCCTCTCATTTCAGGTAGAACAGAGATGGTTTCTCCCGACATACTATGAAATTATAAGATTACAGGACCACACAAGCTAACTCTCTTAACTGTTTTTTCCAGTTAGCCCTTTCGACAGTTCAGAAAACAAGTTAGCCAAAGTCGCCCTATCAGTTTTATCATCTCCAAGGCGACCCATTTTAGAATCAAGCTCATCGTTCAAATTTTTGATGGTTTTGGACAGGCGGCCCACTTCGTCATCAATGGACTTACCAAGTTCAGATTGAACACTATCTTGGCGAGTGGAAAGCTCAGCGACTTGCGCCGCAATCAAGGTCTTAACATCAACAATTGAGCTGCTGAGTTCTTCAACTCGATCAATTCTCTCACCTTTTTCTTCTTTTAGAATTTTATCAATATCCGAAATCTTTTTATCTAGAAGCCTTTCCAAATTTTCAATCCTTTTGGATTGTTCGGAAGCTAAAGCATCAACTTTAGCCATAATCGATTTTTCCAGCTTACCCAGACTTTCTTGGAGACCAGAGAGTGATTCCCCAAAAAGTATATCTCGAACTTTATTTAAGTTTGCACTTTCGGAGTTTTCCGTTTTCTTACTGGACGGAGACGTACCGTTGGTAGTTCTAAGACTACCCTTGGTCTCTTGGTCGCTGGCTGAGGACATAGTTCGAATCTCTAGTAAAACAATGACGATTACCCTCGTAGATCATACTATAGTCTACTGGTAAATCCTATACTAATTTACTTGATTTACCGCGCGCAAATCAAAAAGCTTAATCTATAAAAACTTCATTCTTGTTAAAGGGGAGGTTGTTGTTTCTATCGAGCCGGAACAATCAGCTGATAGTTCTCTGGGGAGTCAACTATTGTTTCAGCACTTATCAAATGGTCTGACTCCAAAATTATACTACCATAAGTATTAACTGGAAGCTCCAAAGGAACTAAGGTGGAACCAAAACCGTCGATCGACAGCTCTCCCTGACCAAGGGTTCTTCCTGAAACATCAACAATCACATATCGGACTGTCGAAACTTCTCCAGAACGATTAGTCAGGTTCAACAAATTACGTTGGTCAATGAAAGTATTAAATTCACCAACAAGTGATGTTGAGGAGTCTCTACTCATTGCTCTAGCAGAACTTCCACAAACTAAAGAATCTTGATCATAAACGTAAGCTAAAAGTCTTGAGGCAATTGGGTTGTCACCGACAACTGTGACAGTGCCTGACTCATCTTCAAACCCGTCCAAGATAAAATGAAAGCTTCCTTTCGCTTCGAGAACTAAAGTCTCTGAACTCACTATACTCCCTGAAGAATCTCTTACTACAACAATGGTGTTAGCTTCCGTCTCACTAGCGTTAAAAATCTCAACGATATTCAGCTCACTTTCGGTCTGGCTGAACGAGGATTTCATAGGCTCCAAGGATGGTGTTCGTCGTTGCAAAGGCATTGCGGAGTAATATCCACCAGTCTGAGTAGGATAGTAACGGGTAGCTTCAAAGTAGAATGGTGAATCTTCTAGGCTAGAAACAAATTCAGCATGACCCACTCTTGCTGGACCGTAGTAAAGATGAGCTGCGAGATCAATTCGCCCTCCGTCTACCAAGTCCACTTGATCATATCCGATTAACACACCCACTTCATTATAGTAGTTAACAACTCCTGATAAACCTCTACCGTCTCCTGCTCGACCGTCAATAACTCTAATCCAGTTATAAGCAATCTCCTCACCGGGAACGAGATGAAAGGTATTAACCGGCACTGTAGATGTTCCTGTTTCTGGACTTAAAAACGGGTAGCTAATAGCGAAGTCAAACCCTTGTCCATCAGTTCCTGGGGCATAAAGATTAAGATTGCCAGCCCAACTGTCAGAGTCTGATGAAAAACAAACGGTGCCGATCTCATCAGCCAGAAGACCTAAGTCAAACAAGCTAACATCGCTTTTCTGACCAGGTTCAAGTGAAAGTCTAAGGTCTCCACGAACAGCCCCAAGACTATCCAAAAGCACAAGCTCTCCACTCAGCGAGTCCGAACCGTTATTAACCAAGCTCGCGATATTTACCTGACCAAGAAAACTGTTTGAAAAAGAACAACGATCTGTAGATGCGCTATGGACTAAAGAGCTTGTTGCAATATGCTCAACAGTCCATGAATAGCTAGCGGAAAGCTGTTCCGAAGCCCTTTTAGACCGGACAAATGGGGTCCTAAACTGAACTTCAGCTGTAAACTGATAGCTCCCAGGAGCTCTAACATACTCAGCAGGCTCAATTTGAATATCGCTAGCCGGCAGCTTCTCTCCATCCAGAAACCAGCTCACCTCTGTGTATCCACTAATGTCCTCAATTACATCTAGAAAAAGAGTTTGGTCACTAGATACTTCAAGACTTTCTGGATAAGCATTTTCAATTGGGCTAGCACTTCGAAACAATTGTTCAACCATTGCCTCCATTGAAGGAGAATTGAAAGGCATCCCTAAGGTTCTCATCTTGGAGTCATGAGTTGGTCTAAAAAGACCGAAAGAAAAAAGATTTGTCCCTTCGTATAAACCAACCCTTCCAGTCCCATTTCCAGCATCGTAACCAAGCCAATCAGCCCATTTAGCGCCTGACTCAACCATCTCAGCCTGAGTAAGACTAGTTACATTCAACAATCCAGGTTCATTGCCTGAGAAAAGATTTCCATTTCCATCATACTCATCAGCGAGGAGACCGAAACTATGGGCAAACTCATGAAGAAGAAGTTCTGGAGAAAGGATATTTCCACCAGTAAAAGTAGCAATGCCACTGTGAGTATATCCAAGTCCTCCATAAGACCTACTGTTCGCCGAAACAATTATTTGATCTACATCTTCAGCGTTAGCAGCAAAGGCTTGAGTAGAGTTTATATCTACACACAAGCTTCTTTGGCTTCCAAAACACCAAAGACGAGCTCCCAGTGGAGTATCCTTACGAATTCCTTGAGAAGGATCATTATCAATTCCACTCTCGTTTGAAATTACATCAACTCTGTGAATATTGATTAAATGTTTAAAACTCTTGAAAGGTTCTTCTTCAAAAAAAGCATCTAAAGCTCTTTCGACATGTGAATGGTAGGTGACAAGCTCTTCCTCGGTGTAGCCATCGCCAAGAAAAACTATATCAAGTCTATTTTCCGAAGGGCCACTACGCCAGATAGTGGTTACTTCTGCGGAGTAGTCCAATGGAGCAACTTCAGCCATTGCTGTTTCAGGCATATCAGATGATTCGTGGCTATGACCGTCCGCTCCCACATGAACACAGGTATGAGCTTCATCTGAAGCCAAAACAGGGCTAGCAGTTAAGCAAACCAGCAAAACTCCCATTAATTTTATAAATACCTTATCCAAACTTCCTGACTCAATCCTCAATTAATACCTGTTATTCTCTAATCCGAACGACAGCCTAAATGCTTCAATAATCCTGCAAATAAGGCCACTTACCCTCCATTTCAAAAGGCATTAAACCAGCTCTAAACCAAAATATGCCGTATATGGAAGATCTGAGGCTCCATCAGGGCCCTAAACTCACCCTGCAAAACTGCCCTTAAGGCCTGAAACTGCTAGGTTTTTCTGTCTTAAAGGAGGATTTTAGAGAAAAATCTCTAAAAAGCAATATGGGGAGCCCCTGAGGCTATTTTTAGCTCTATTTAGGGGAGTTTCGGTCCTGCAAAAAGGGAGACGGTCATGTTAAGAAGCGGGAACTCCAAATTGCTCCACCATCTTAGCGCTCCGATAATCGAAGATTTTATACAGGTCCTTTTCAACGAAGAGCCTGTTGATAACAGCTCCTCCAGGGACCTTATATCGAACAATGTCTCGCACCAAAGTTCCTTCACCATGCTCTTCAAACTCATGGCGATGAATCCAGTAGCGATAAGGGCCTTTTTTCTGCCTATCCACGAAATACTCCGGTGGACTCCACTCCGGGATAACAGTTTGCCAATTGAAAGGAATGCCATGCAATTTGAGTCTGTAGTCAATCAAAGCTCCGGGCTTCATTTCAATGGGAAGTGGACTGGTAATTTCAAACTTTAGGTAGTCAGGGGTTAAAAGTTGTAAATTCCCGGCATCAGAAAAAAAATCAAATACTTTATTGAGTTTTTCCGAGACAACTAGCTCAGTGCGTAAAACAAACTCATCGTTTTCGTTAGAAATAGAGATGCCCGGGCTACTCATAGGTCAAACCCATCCTTCGATGAAGCCAAAACAAAAATGGCGTTATTGTAGACCAGAAAAATCCAATCACTATAAGGGAAAATAAAATCCCTTCGGGGAAAGCTATGCCACCTAAATTACTACCTGCATAGTAAGAAGCAGCACCACCTAAAAATCCAAATAGAGCAGAAGCGACTGGCTTCCCCGCCATCCAACCTAAGGTTTTGTGCATGACCAGAGCAAAACCAAACCAAAGTGCAGACATCCATATAGGATAGGACCAAGGCATTTTTGAGGGCACCATAAATTCAAAAAAACCAAAATGGTTTAAACAGGAGTCTAAAAAAGAACCCAGAAGTGTTGCTGCAACAATAAAGCCGAGCAATCGACCGCGTTGCTTGGACAGAGCAACTTGACCCAGGCTAAGAACCAGCATTATAAAAGCTCCTATCTCTCCTCGGTAATCAGCCCCTAAGTAAACACAGGCAAACCAACCAATTTGAAAAAGAAAAAAGCTAACTAACATCAAATTTTCTCCAATGAGATTTGATAACAGTCAATTGCTTTCTCTCGAAATCCAGCCTCACAATAGTCAAAATAATAGCGCCACATTCTTATAAACTTCTCATCAAAGCCAAGAGCAAGTACCTCATCCAACTTGGAATCAAACCTTTCTCTCCACTCAGCTAAAGTCCGAGCATAGTGCAATCCAATACTTTCTCTTTCAGCTACTTTCAAACCTGTTCCGGCGACTAGCTCATCAATGACCTGTGGGCAGGGAAGGTGTCCACCTGGGAAAATATATTTCTGTATCCAGTCACAGCCTTCGCAATAGTCAGCGTATCTGTCATCTGCAATTGTAATTGCTTGAATTACTGCCTTGCCGGTTGGAACTAAAAGTTCATCTAGGCATTGGAAGTAAGTCTGTAAATAATCTTTGCCTACGGCTTCGATCATTTCTACCGACACTATTCGATCAAACTTCTCTGAGACTTTGCGGTAATCTAAGAGTTCGAATCTAGCCCTTTTGTCTGAAATAAAGCCAGATAGTTCTTGGAGACAATAGCTAAGCTGCTGCTCAGACAAAGTAATGCCCAAGTAATCAGTATTCTTCCTAGCCAATACTTTTCTTGCAACACTACCCCAGCCCGAACCAATTTCCAGAACCCTACACTCTTTACCTAAATCTCCATCGAGATCAATCCTAGCCAAAGCTTTATCAATCTTAAGAGACTGAGCTTCTTCCAAACTACTGTTCTCTGCTCCAAAGACTGCAGATGAATAGGTCATAGAAAAATCAAGAAATAGCTTAAAAAACTCATTACTCAAGTCATAGTGAGCACTTATATTTTTTTTGCTGCCTTTGACACTGTTAGCTCTCAATGCATGGCCAATTTTTCCTAACACCTTCTTTGGACCAGAAACGGTGGTATCCCCTTTCATCAGCTCTTGGTTTCTAATTGCCAGTCGTAAAAAACTCACCATATCAGTGGACTCAACAAATCCCTCTGCCACTGCTTCACCGAAGCCAATATCTCCGCCAGTTAGAACCTTAGTAAAAAATTGATTATCTCTAACTCTGAGCTCTCCATAGAATTTTTCTTTGCTACTGCCAAAAGTTGCCTTACTTCCCTCAGGGTAAACTAAAGAAAATTGGCCAATCTCAATGCGCGCCAATATTCGATCAAATAAATTTCTAAATAATTTTTGAGGAACAGAAGGCTTGTATTGCCTAGTATTGTCATGAAACGGCGCTGGCTTGGAAAATACTGGTAGGTTCTTTTTGAAATATAAGTATCCGGCCTGGATAAGAATTCTTGGAAAGTTAAAAGAGGACATTACGGGGAATTTAAGAAAAGACTTTCGAACACTGTCTTTGCTAAAATCTTGGGCTTCCCCTTTCAAACTAGAGGTAAAAACCATCTGGCCATTTTGAACTAGATCGACCCTAATCTCTACCGAATCACTCAAAGGACTAAAGTAAAAACGATATTGCCCCTCTGGTTTGAAGAAAGGAGAAACATAAAATTCTTTTTTGTGAGAGCAAAAATCCAATTTCTTGCTCTTTTGCTCTACCTCTGCCTTCACAAAATATATGTGTTTCTCTGAAAAAGTATTATTAACTTCAGCCAAATAACCTAAGGTAACGCCAGCTGCATCATAGAAATAATAAAAACTAACCGGATTAAAAACATAGCCTAGAAACCTTGGGGAAGTGATCAGCACAACTCTATGCACTTGCTCTCTAAGCTCTTTATCAGGCACTGCCAGAAGTGCTTTTTCCTTAATACTCCCTTCAACTTCATCTCCGAGGTAGTCTTGATCTCGAATCGACAACAAGGAGCGACGGTTATAAGCAAAGAGGGACGATAAACTGTCAGTTTTTTCTAGCTGGTCCAAGTCAAAGGCAAAAAAGCACGCTGGATAAGTAAAGCCATGCCCTACCGGAGATAGACGCTGATGCATCAACTTTCCGCTAAATAGAAGAGCAGGCTTCTTAACTTGCTCAGCTAACTCTCTAGGCGGAAAATCTAGTTTTAACTTTGCTTCTCCCACTTTACAGCTCCATCCCCATTTTTCTACAAACTTCCACGGCTGACCTTACTCCATCCTCATGAAAACCATTACCGGTGTAAGCACCTGCTAAATAGACACCTTCCTCACCGTTAGATTCAGCTAAGAGAGAGCTAGTCCCTGATACACTCATTTCAAAGCAGGGGTGTTCGTATACTATTTCAGCCTCAACCAAATCTGGTTCAATCTCTTGAGGGGGATTTAGAGTTACGAAATAGTCTTTCTTCAGCTTCAGTCCTTGGAGGTGATTCATATAGTAGCTCACAAAGACTGGTTTACTTCGATCACTACCTTCAGAGGTTCTTAAATAGTTCCATGAACACCAGGTGCGCCGACTAGATGGCATTACCGAAGGGTCAGAATGCAGGTATACTCGATTACGATGATAAGACCACTTCGAAACGACCTTCGAAAGCTTTGATTCTTTATTTTCTAAAATTCGAGCCGATTGGTCCGCATGACAAGCTAAAACCACCTTGTCATACTCTTGCACTTCTTTATCAATCAATAGAGATGGTTTATTTTCTGACTGCACCACAGCCTTTACGGGGGTGGAGCGATGAATAGTCCCTTTGAATTTCTCTTCGAAAGCTTTCAAGTAACTATGACTCCCGCCTTCCACCGTCTGCCACCTAGGCCTATCAGAGAGCCCTAGCAAACCATGATTCTTAAAAAATTGAACAAAACGTTCTGCAGGAAAATCTAGAATATCTTCATCAGGCGAAGACCAGATTGCAGCCGACATTGGCAACAGATAATGCCTCCCAAAGGCTTCGCTAAATTTCTTTTTAGATAAAAACTGACCCAAGCTTAATCCACTTAACTCGCCTTTATCCAAAGCTAGGGTGGAAACTTCACAAAATCTTTTAATCTCCCAAAGAAACTTATAGAAAGTAGGGCTAAGCAAGTTGCTTTTTTTACAAAACAAACTAAAAATATTGCGCCCAGCATACTCCATCCCACTCTGCTGACACTGGTAACCGAAGGACATATCACTCCAACGAAACCCAATTCCTAGCTGCTTCAAAAAGCGATGAAATAGAGGATAGTTCTTATCGTTCAAAACAATAAAGCCAGTATCAATTTCAGCTCCGGCATCTTCACCATCACTAAGCGTAACAGTGTTGGTATGGCCGCCGATCCTTGAGTCAGCCTCGTAGAGATCGACCTCATGCTCTCGTCCAAGTATCCATGAGGTAACTATTCCAGACACCCCCGCCCCAACCACTGCAATCTTCATAGCTATAGCTAGACTCTCTTTTCAAAAAGATAGTGAGAAACCCACCACTCTCTACCACCCCGATAAGCAAAAAGTTCAGAGCAGGCCATGAAAAACATTCGCCAGCGCTGCAACCAAAGCTCCGCTTCTTTCTTCCCGTAAGTCTTAGTCAAAATATCTAAGACTTCGCTCGTTTTTCTATCAGTTCTCTGCAACCAAGCTTCAAGAGTTCTATGATAATGGATTCCACTAAGGCGCCACTGACGAGCAACTGTAAGCTGGTCCTGAAAATGATAGAAAAGTCCGTCAGAAGGCATCATACCTCCAGTGAAAAAATACTTAGCCATCCAATCAGCTGTCTCGCCAACTTCAAATAAATAAGGCGTCCTCCTATGACAGAAAATATGAATGAAAAGCTTCCCATCCTCATTCAGCCAAGTAGATATTCTTTTTAGTATTTCTTGATAGTTTCTAAGGTGCTCAAAAGCTTCAATTGAAACTACTCGATCAAAGGTTTTCTCAGGTTTAAACTCTGCAATATTGGCAGTGACAACTGTTAAATTGGTAAAGCCTTTTTCTTTAGCCTGTGATTCAATGAATTCTTTCTGACCTGCTGAATTAGATACCGAGGTAATTGAGCAAGAGGGATAATGCTCTGCTAACCAAAGACTCAATGAACCCCAACCACATCCTAAGTCGAGAATGCTCTGACCATTTTGTATCTGCGCCCTGTGGCAAACTTGGTTAAGGCTGGCTTCCTCCGCCTGCTCCAAAGTCAAATCACGCTCTGGATAATAGCAAGAGCTATACTTCAACCGAGGCCCCAATACAGCTTTAAAAAATTCAGCTGGCACTTCGTAGTGCTGTTCATTGGCTTTGTCGACATCAAGCGCAATTGGAGAATCCACTAATTCACGAATAAACTCACTTTGCTGATAGATTTCCGTTTCTGGAGCCGAGACTTTTGTGTCTCTTATTCGATATCCCAGTAGCCCCCTAATACCTTGCCTAACAATCCAATCAGGCAATCTACGCTGTTCAGCTTGAGATATTAAGTTATCAATCATTTATCTTCCTCTTTAATTCTGGGAAACCATGGAAAAAAAGCATTAGTCTCATTTTGATAATCTATATAAGCCTGACCCCGGTTCACAACTGAGCGCTCTTCAGTTGCAGGAATACCAGTCATTTTGGTAATAAAAAAGAACATTGAAACTGGTCCGATAAGAGTCAGCCACCAATAACTAGTGCCGCAGGCAAGAGGGATATACGCCCACCAGTGAATCCACTCAAAAAAGTAGTTAGGATGTCTAGAGTATCGCCAAAGGCCTTGCTTACATACTTGCCCTCTATGGGATGGGTCCTTCTTAAAAGCCTTAAGCTGCAAATCTGCTAGTCCTTCCCCAGCCACAGATACAATTAGAATTAACGCGCCAAGTAAATCAGAACCTCTAAACAACGGCTCTTCCACAAACATTGGCACTAAAAAACAGACCGAAAGAGCACTGGCAACGAGTGCTTGAAAAATGAAAAAGTAAAACAACCAGGTTTCGAAATTCTCCCCCCAATCTTCTCTTAATCCCGCATAACGCGTATCCTCATCCTTGCCGGCCACACGGGAGTATAAGTAAGAACCTAGACGAAACGACCAAATGCAAACTAAGGCTGAAACAAAAAGCTTGCGCTCCCAGAGACCCTCTACCGTTAAGCAGTAAAAAATAGCAAAAAGTCCGAATGAAAAGGCCCAGGCAACATCAACTACACCAGCATTACCGGTGCGTTTTTGACGAAACCAAAGATAAGTCATAACACCCGACAATATCAGAAATCCAACCAAGACAGATATTTGAGGGCTCAACATTATTCCAATCCTCGCTCTAACTGCCCGACTAAGCTCTTTCTAAAACTCTTGGCCTGGGTATTATTCGAAAGCCAGATTCCCAGATACTCTCGTGCGAAGTCATCCCCTGGAATAGTAACCTTTGCCTCACCGTTGAAACTTAAAGTTGTTCCCTTCCCTGGTACAAACTCCAACGAGTAGCGGTCCCCTTCCTTAACAGACTGGTAGTGGGTATTAAGCAAATCAAGCCTTTCCTTCAAACCTTCATAACTAGAGCTCGAATGTTTCTGAAAGTAATCAATCGAAGGCTGAACTAGATCATCTCGCTCAATATTCCTGAGATAAACTAGCTCCAACTTTAAAGGATCAACCCCCAGCTGTAATCTATTTTTATCTTGTGGGTAGTACAAAGCCCCATCATAAACTTTAAAGAAATAATACCGAAAGCGTGAGACGGCTCGAATCGGCAGATCATAACTCCCAATACTCACTCTACTGGAAAAACAAGACGTGTTTATACACTTAGACTTTAACTTCGGCTGAGACTCAGCCTGTGCATTCACAGAAATCAAAAATATAATCGCTAGGGCTGTTCTTAGAAAATTACTAGTCATTAAATCATCTTTTCCTGCTCGGATTGAAGGCTCAGACACCTTCTCAATTATAGACCCTGATTAAAAATAAAAAAACTCTAGCCGAGTTAAAGTTTGCTCTTCGAATAACCCCTTCCTTTCGGGAAGATATCAATAATTGTTCTTTAATTTACTAATAGGCAAAACTAGTTTTCGACATTATAGTCTTAAACCATCTGCTAAAACGTTCGATAATAGGGAAATCTATATGGCCAAGTCAGTAAGGGTATCATTCTACGGCGCAGCTGGATGCGTCACTGGCTCTAAATTTTTGATTGAATGGGGTGACAATAAACTCCTGGTTGACTGCGGTTTATTTCAGGGGAAAAAAGAGCTTCGTGCTCGGAATTGGGACAAACCAGAGTTCGAACCCCACAAGCTTTCAGCAATTGTATTAACTCACGCCCATATTGACCATACGGGATACCTACCGCTTGTCGTAAAGCACGGCTTTAAGGGTCCAATCTACTGCACCGAAGCTACCAAAGAACTCCTTGGATTACTGTTACCCGACAGCGCCCATCTCCAAAAAGAGCAAGCTCGTTACATGAACAAGCATAAACTCTCAAAACACAAACCTGCCAAGCCCTTGTATGAGCTTAAGCACGCCAAAGAGACTTTGGCTCTTCTAAAGACAATCCCTCGAGATCAAGAAACCAGGATACTACCAAAGTGTGTTGTAACCCCAAGATGCGCCGGACACATCCTAGGCTCAACTAATATGTTTTTTGAAATAGAAGGTAAGGGAATTACCTTTAGCGGTGATATTGGGCGCTACGAATCACCTATTCTTCCGAACCCTGCCCCAAACATGGTCGGAGACCTACTGATCTGCGAGTCCACCTATGGAAACCGCGAAAGGGAAGTTAGAAATGGAGAAGTTCCCGCTCATCTAGAGAAGGTGATAAAAGGGGTGGTTGATAAAAAAGGACCGCTAATTATTCCAGCTTTCGCTATAGGCCGAACACAAACACTACTTTACGAACTAGCTAAATTGGAACGAGAGGGTAAAATTCCTACCCTCCCGGTGTTTGTTGACAGTCCAATGGCAGTAGATGCCACAAGAATTTATCGAAAGTTCAAACACGACTTCGACGACGAATCTCAAGAGATTATGTCCGCTGGTGAGAACCCTCTTCTCACCGACAACATACGTTTCTGCAGGGATAGAAAAGACTCTAAAAGTATCAACTCTTTAAAAGGGCCGAGGATAATTATTTCTGCCAGTGGAATGATGACAGGAGGTCGTATTCTTCACCACATGAAGCAAAACCTTTCGAAAGAGGAGACTACTGCGCTGTTTGTGGGTTATCAAGCTGAAGGAACTAGAGGTCGCGACCTGATCGAGGGCGAAAAAGAAATAAAAATCTTTGGAGAGAAAGTTCAAGTAAAAGCTGAGATTGAAAAAATAAATGGTCTCTCCGCTCATGGAGATCGGCTAGAGATGAAGTCCTGGGTGGAAGGATGTGAGGGCACACCAGCAAAAGCCAAAATCGTCCATGGGGAACCGGAAGCTGCTTCCGCTTTTGCAGACCTACTCTATAAAGAACTAAAAATCGATAGCTCCTCAGCCAAAGATGGGGAAACAATCGAAGTCTAAATACCTAGAAAAAGAAAAAAGCCCCTCTCGATTTCTCGAGAAGGGCTTTAAAAAGCGTCATCTAAGATGACAATCTTCTAGCAGGTAGAGGCTACTGACCTATAGAAGGAAGAACATATCTACCTTCTTTAATAACATAGGCTCTAAACACCACCCCTTCAGGCTCACTGTTAATGATGTAAACACCAAACGTATCTCTAGGCAGGCTTGAGAAATCAAGTCTTTCTGAGGAACGTGGGTCAAGATTCACATCAACATTCGCTACTTCAGCACCCGATACATCAACAGCTCGGATATTAACCGATACTAGTGTATCTGAAGGGTTAAACACCTCCGCTTCATTGGTGTGACCAATGAAAGTATTGAAGTCAGCAACCTGTGAAGTTCCAGCTGGCTGAACCAACGGACTAGCGTAGGCATACTGAAGAATCCCCGCATCATCTAGCTGATAGAAAACCGAAACCGCACTAATTGCACTGTTTCCAGAAGACTGAACTCTAGCCGCTCCAACACGGTTATTATCCAAGAATCCTAGTGTTCCGGCTCGGTTCATTATAGTGTGTCTGACACCATTGGCTGGAACATCAAGAGGAACATTACCTAGTCCAGCTCCTTCTTCACTAGAGACAACGATATTACCAGTAACTGGGTTAGGTAATACGTTATTAACCTCAACCACACTAAGCTCCCCGTTGATTGTGGAAATATTTCCAGCAGTCTCAACATTAGTAGCCGGTCTAAACGGAACTACAAAAGCTGTATGGAAGTCAGCACAGGTAGCAGCAAAGCAGTCGTAGAAGTAACGAATCAACACTATATAGTATTCTGAATCATTACTATCAGGAATAAACCTCGCCATTCCAACTGTATCGGTATTGTTTGGTCCAGCAACTCCTTCATGAGCAGCATAGTCAAAACGTCCACCATCAAAGATGTTCACTGGTGTTTCGTTAATCGCAACACCATTCGCATCAAAGTAAACGATTCTTCCTGTCAAACCTCGACCATCACCTGGGACAGCATCAGTAATACTCAACCAGTTCGCAACTGTAGAATCTGGTCGCACGCCTAGGTGAAAAGTATTTAGCGATTGAGTCAGAACCCCACGTCTAGGATTAGTAAAAGGGTGGAACAATGCGAAGTCATCGTCAGTTCCAAATACTGGAATAGAACCACTACGAACGTTTGGCTTGTAAACCGTTACTCCACCAGCCCAAGCTCCATCTTCGGTAGCAGAAGTCTGGACGCAAACTGTTCCGTAAGTATCAGGCTGCAGACCAAGGTCGTTAATTACGAAGTCCCGTCTGTTATTAGGATCAACCTGGGCAGAAGTGCTGCCAAGTAGATTCCCCGTCAAGTCACGGTATTCAACATTAACATTCAAAGGAACTGCCTGAAGGTTCAAAACACTCGCGATGTTGGTCTGATTCAAGAATCCATTAGCTCCAGCACAAGCAAAAGGAGAAAGTTGCTCAAAGATACACTCTTCTCCATCTGCACAAACATCGTTTGACTCATTACAATCGGCAGTGCCGTTATTGTTCAAGTCAACGTCTGGAACGCCACAACCACATTCTCCTGGTAAGTTCTTATCAGGATCAGCTGGACACATGTCCGAACAATCACCGATTCCATCGTTGTCAGTATCAAACTCATCAAAGATACATGAGTTAGAACCTGAGTCACAGATATCGGCAGTACAGTCCAAACCATCATCACAAGCAACCTCACCTGCGATTAGTTCTAGAACTCCGTTTAGGTCGCTGCTACCATCAAAGAAGAAAGAGTTACTAGCAGTGTTTGTAACTAACTCGTCTCTCAAAAATTCAAACCCTGCACTGGGTTCGTCTGGACAGAAAACGGCAGTTCCAGTGAAATGAATTCCAAAAACTCTCGTTCCTTTCGACTCCGCAACTGAACCAGCTACGTTTGCAGCCACATCAGCAAAAGGACAATCACAAAGGTCGCAACCATCAGAAAAAGGTTGGTTTGGAACACCATCCGACATCAAAACAATGTAACGTTCTGATCCAGGGCGGCCATTAGCATCAAGCTCAAGCTGAGCAAGGTCAATAGCGCCGGCAAGGTTAGTCAGTCCGTCACCGTCATTATCGATCGAGTTGATAGCAGTTCTTAACAAATCATAGTCATTAGTTAGTGAGCCATTTGGAATAATGCCTCCTAACGCAGCTGGTGAAACTGAGCTATCCTGCTCAATCGTAGCAACCCCAACTCTGGCACTTCCAACCCCACTTTCGAGGGAATCTAACAATGAGACTGCCGCATCTTTTTCTAGCTGAATTTCCTCTGGGGACAATCCACCAGTACGGTCAATTAATATTACAATGTCGGCGTCAATTGAGGCTCCGCATTGTTGAGCGTTTACGTCTGAAATTGCTAGGCACAAGACCAAGCAAAGTGCAGCAATGGGACGGGTCACTAGGTTGAACATTTTATACAAACTCCATGAATAAATACTAAAATAGTGTAGGTCTAACTACAGAGTTTTTTCCACAATAGCAAGGGGGCTAGAAATATTTTCTGTGATTATTATTATAACTAACCTATTGATTTTACAGTTTTATCTAGATCAACGGCATAATAACCGTTGATTTTGTGCAAGAATTATCAGGGGTTGGGTAATCTACGGTAAAATGTAACCCCCTACTCTCCTTTCGCTCCAAAGCCGAAATAATTACAAGGTGAGCCACTAAACTTAGATTTCTTAATTCCAATAGGTCAGGGGTTAGGGTAAAATTCCAATAATAGTCGTTAATCTCGCTACTTATCATCTCTGATCGTCTTAAAGCCCTCTCAAGACGTTTGTTACTCCGAACAATACCAACATAATTCCACATGAACCTTCTGATCTCGTCCCAGTTCTGGGTGATAACAACAGCCTCGTTACTATCTGTCGCAGTTCCCTTATCCCATTCTGGAACTGAAGGTTGCCGATATTCTTCATCAAAATTTTTGAGAGAATCCTCTGCAGCTCTTGATGCAAAGACCAATCCTTCAAGTAAGGAATTCGAGGCCAAACGATTAGCGCCATGCAAACCAGTTGAAGCACATTCCCCCGCCACATAAAGATTCTTCATTGTGGTCTCGCCATACTCTCCTGAGCGAACTCCTCCACAACAATAGTGAGCAGCCGGCACAACCGGAATAGGTTCAGTGCTAATATCAATCCCAAACTCAAGACAGGTTTCATAAATTGTAGGGAAATGTTCTTTAACAAACTCAGGGCCCTTATGAGTGATGTCTAAAAGAACATGCTCATCACCATGCTCCTTCATTTCACTATCGATAGCCCGAGCAACTATGTCCCGTGGAGCAAGCTCAGCCAACTCATGATAATGGGGCATAAATCTTTCCCCACTAATTCTTTTAAGAATGGCGCCTTCACCTCTCATAGCTTCGGTAATCAAAAAAGACTTCGCCTTGGGGTGAAAAAGGCAGGTTGGATGAAACTGAAAGAACTCCATGTTCTCAACTGCAGCACCTGCACGATAGCACATTGCTATACCATCACCGCTCGCAACATCAGGGTTTGAGGTATAAAGGTAAACTTTTCCAGCCCCACCAGTTGCGACTAAAATCTTTTGAGCCAAAAGAACTTCGACCTCTTCTTCTGGATTGAGTGCGTAAACTCCTAGAGCTCGGTTCGGAGCATCTTTTTCCAAACCTAATTTATGGCTTGAGATAATATCTACAGCACTAGTGTCTACTAAAAATTCTATATTAGGATGGGCATTTGCAGCATCAGAAAGAGCTCTTTGAATCTCTCTCCCAGTAGCATCCGCACTATGGAGAATTCGTCGCCGCGAGTGTCCGCCCTCCTTATGTAAATCGTAGCCCTCGCCTGAACTATCCTTATCAAACTGAGCTCCCCGAGCTATTAATTCGGCAACTCTCTCTGGTCCTTCCTTAACAACGATCTCAACGATATCTCTGTCACAAAGTCCGGCCCCAGCGCGAAGAGTGTCCTCTATGTGCAAATCCACAGAATCATTCTCTTCTTGAACTGCTGCAATTCCCCCTTGAGCATAAGAAGTAGAGGACTCAGAGATAGCCTTTTTGAAAAGCACAGCGACTTTGCCTCGGTCGGCAACCTCAAGGGCGTAGGTCAGGCCGGAAATTCCTCCTCCGACTACCAAAAAATCATAGAATCTGGCCAAGAGCTTCCTCCAAAACGAAAAGCCGGAAAAAAATACGAAACAATTCAGGGTATGGATCTATCCTATTAAGTCTGTCAGACTTTCTGTCAAAACTTAAAACCCTGCTTTTATACATTACTACAACTCACGGCTGAGACAATGGGATTAGAAACTAAGACACTCAAGCAGACAACCGAAAAAATGATTGAGCAACTTGGACATTTGGTGCCCGAGTTTGAACTTAAAAAGAAGGCTGAACTGGTTCACGAGATCAACGAACTGAAAAAAGAGCGTGGTGCGATAATCCTAGGTCACAACTACATGGAGCCTGCTCTCTATCATACAGTCACTGATGTGGTTGGAGATTCACTACAACTGGCTCAAGCTGCTGCTGATACAGACTGCGACCCTATAATCTTCTGTGGCGTTAGATTCATGGCAGAAACCGCAAAGATTCTAAATCCAGAGCGAACGGTTTTACTTCCAGCTAAAGTTGCAGGTTGTTCTCTTGCCGAGAGCATAACGGCGGAAGATGTTCGCAAGCTCAGGGAAAATTACCCAGGAGTACCTATCGTAGCCTATGTAAACACCTACGCGGATGTAAAGGCCGAAGTAGATGTCTGCTGTACATCGAGTAACGCAGCTAAAATCGTTGAAGCTTTAGATAGCGATGTAGTAATTTTCCTACCTGACGAATATCTAGCCAAAAACGTAGCTGCCGAGACCGGCAAAAAAATCATTGTAGCTAGCCAAAAAGACCATGGCCCTTCCGCTGGTTCAAACGACTTTGCTGTAGTTGGCTGGGCTGGAAAATGTGAGGTACATGACCAATTTACAGTAGAAGATGTGGAAGCTGCCAGAAAACAGTTTCCTAACGTTCAGGTTTTGGCTCACCCAGAATGTCCACCTGAAGTTGTAGAAGTAGCTGACTTTACAGGAAGTACCTCGAAAATGATTGATAAGGTTAAGACGAGCTCAGCTTCGAAGTTTCTGTTGCTGACGGAATGCGCGATGGGAGACAATATCGTAGCCGAAAACCCCGACAAAGAAATGGTTAGGATGTGTAGTGTGCGCTGCCCTCACATGAATGAAATTACCCTCGAGGACACTCTAAACGCCTTAAAAAACAATGAGCGAATCATAGACGTCCCTAAAGACGTTAGAGATAAAGCCAGAAAATCACTGGAAAAGATGCTCCAATACGTCTAGACCTCTCAATTTCTAAAAAAACACCTCTATCTAGAGGTGTTTTTTTTGCTCATCTTACTATTTCCTAGCATCTTAATTACTGAAGTTTAAAAACAATTATAAGCTAATAGTTTTGTTTCCCTAAGGAACTAGGAAGATGATCGACATAAGCGGCGACATTAACGGCATACCCAAATTATACATTATTGCACTAGTGGCTTGCGTGGTGATTGCCACAATTTGTATGATCAACTTGTATTTTACGCGCTCTGCCCGTGATAAAAAACTTAGATCTTACGCGGAGGCTTTTGAAGAAAGCATTGAGGAAAGTAAGCGCCGTCTCGGTTTAATCGACCGACATGCAAAAGATTACCTTGCAGACATCGACCCAAAAGTCCGAGGAGAACTTCAAATCGCTAAAAGGCTTATTGCAGCAGCCGAACGTTCTAGTGCTGCTGCACAGTCTCATCTGGCAAAGGGCACATACGGCGAAATGCTAGAAGCTGAAATAATCTTCGATACTCCACTGAGAGACGACAAAGACGCCATGAACGCTCTAATAACTAGGAACGAAATTCCTGGTGTCTACCCACATCAACTTGATGAAACTGTCGATATTATTTTCCAAAGAGTTGGAGAAGAAGTGGCAAAAGCTTCTTCAAAGGCCAAGCGACTAGGTTTTAAACCTCGCACCAGGTCTAAAACAGCCGAAAGTTTGGTAGATGCTGGAGTAAGATACCTAAATAGACAGAGAAGAAGAATTAACTCCAAGTCTCAACAAAGGCCAAAAACAACTTAGCCTACGGGAGCTGTTTTCTTACTTAAGTTTCTCTAAAATGGAATGCACTAGATCCCAGCTTAAAGTCACACACCTGTGCCTCATAGGAAACCTTTTCAGACTGGCAAAAGCCAATAGATCTCCATTCAAAATTTGTTCTTTCTGACTTCCGGAAAGCACTGCCTCAATTTGTTTAAGACGTTCAGCAACCTGATCCAAGCTAAGTCCCTTTACCGCTTCACTCATAATTGAAGCAGAAGCTTTGGAAACTGCACAACCTTGAGGATCGATTTGAATAGCTTTAACCTTTCCATCAACAAGCTCTAGGCGACATTTGAGGCTATCGCCACATTTACGATTTTCAATAAAGGAGAAAGGCTCAATTGAGCCTTCTAGTTCACCGGTGTTACGAGGGTATTCGCTATGGTCAAGTAGCGTTTGGCTATGATCCTGAGAGCACATTTCTAAAAAGTGCCCTGCGATCTAGCTAATGATTCGAGCTAGTTTGCTTCGAATCTCTTTAGCTAAGAAATCTACTAGTTCTTCATTTTCCAGCTGCTCAACTACATCAGTAGCGAAAGCATCTACCAAAATCCCTATAGCATCTTGCTTTGAGATACCACGACTGCGAAGGTAGAATAGCGCTTCTTCATCAAGTTGTCCCACGGTAGCACCATGCGTACACTTAACATCGTCAGCCCAGATTTTTAGCTGGGGACGTGTCTCCACTGACGCATCATCGGAAAGTAAAATACTTTTATTCGACTGAATTGCATTTGTCTTTTGAGCATCTGGCCTAACAATAATAGTTCCACCAAACACACCACGAGACTTGTCAGAGTAGATACCTTTGAACAGCTCATTACTCTCACAATTAGGAAGAGCATGGTCGATCAAAGTATAGTTATCTACGTGCTGCTCGTCAGAAAGAATCGTTAAACCATTCAATACACTGTTGCAGTACTCTCCATCTAGAACTGGATAAACTTCATTTCTAGCTAACTGCCCACCTAAAGAAAAAAGGTGAGTCTCTACATGACTCTTATCCTTCTGAACAATCTTCAGAGTTGAAAGCAAACAAGCCTTTTCAGAGTCCTTTTGAACTTTAACATGCTCGACTCTAGCTTCCGCTTCCGCAAATATATGTCCAACTGAACTGGTTAAATATTCACCAGAACCTTCTTCACCATAATGTTGTTCAATAATCTTAATCGAACTTTTTTCGGCAGCCTCAACAACAAACCTAGGATGAGAGACTGTCTTATCTGAATCAGCAGTAGTTACAGAGATAAGTTGCAAAGGAATTTCTATTTCTGCTCCGGCCTCGACACTCAAATGCAGGCCATCACGAAACAATGCGGTGTTAAAGCTAACCAATGGCTCTGACTGTTCGTCATTACCTTTTACAAGCTCAAACAATCTCTCAGCATCCTTACTAGAAAAAGCTTGGGCTAAAGATTGAATTTGAATACCCTTCGGCAATTCAACATTAGAAAACTTTTCCGAAAGCTCTTTAGAGAAAAAGCCGTTAACGAAAACTCGAACTAATTTTTGTTCGCCAAGTATGCAACCCTCTAGTCGAGCCTCATCAACAGACGCATTAGCAGCAGCTGGTTTAAACTTCGTCTTAAGTATTGGCTGAAGATTGGTATACTTCCAAGCTTCATTCTTAGTTGTAGGAAAGCCGGCAGAATTAAACCGTTCAAATGCTTTCTGCTTAAACTTATGATAAGCGCCGCCAGCACTCCCGTTTAAGGAATCTTCTAGCTTACTAAAATGCTCCTCGCTCCAATCAGTCTTAAATGAAGCGCTTTTTCTAGCTTGAGTCTTTTCCATATCGATTAGGCAGTAGCTCCTACCTCTTTTAACCAGTTATAACCTTGCTCTTCCACTTGTAGAGCTAGAGACTTGTCACCACTTTTAATTATTTTTCCATCGAGCATTATATGAACAAAGTCAGGCTCAATGTAATTTAGAAGGCGCTGATAATGAGTAATAACAATAATGCCTTTATCAGCAGCCCTGAATTCGTTCACTCCTTTGGAGACAATTTGCAGAGCATCGACGTCTAACCCTGAGTCAGTCTCATCCATAACAACTAACTCAGGATTAAGTACTAACATTTGAAGAACTTCGTTACGCTTCTTCTCTCCACCTGAGAACCCCTCGTTCACTGAACGATTAAGAAGGGTTTGATCCAGCTCTAATATTTCTGCTTTCTCTTTAACCAACTTAGAAAAGTCACGAACCGAGATAGGATCTTCACCCCTCTCCGCTCTAACAGAATTCAGCGCAGTTCTTAAAAAGTATGATGCATTCACTCCTGGAAGTTCAACCGGATACTGGAAAGCCAGAAAAAGACCTGCTCTTGCTCTTTCATCCGCTTCCATATCCAAAAGGTCTTCCCCTTTGAACTGAGCGGAGCCACCAGTTACTTCGTAGTCCTCTCGACCAGCTAAAACACTGGCAAGAGTACTTTTCCCTGAACCGTTAAGGCCCATTATTGCATGAACCTCGCCAGGCTTAACCTCAAGGTCAACACCTTTCAGAATCGCTTGATCTTCAATTTGGGCTTTTAAATCTTTAATAGTTAACATTCTTTTCTCTCCTAAAAAAACTAGAGTAAGTCTGACAATGGGTTCTTATCGAGAAATTTTTAGAAACCAAGATAAAGGCCCAGTGCATAATTACGATCTATCCTACGCTGTCTTCGAGACTGATAGCGAGAAGCTGCCTTGCCTCAATAGCGAATTCCATTGGAAGCTCTTTAAAAACTTCCTTACAAAAGCCGTGCACAATCATTGAAACGGCATCTTCAGTAGAAATACCCCTTTGATTACAATAGAAGATTTGATCCTCGCCTATCTTCGAGGTTGTCGCTTCATGCTCAACCTTAGCAGTCGAATTTTTAATCTCTATGTAAGGAAAAGTATGAGCTCCGCACTTATCTCCGATTAGCATCGAGTCACACTGGGAAAAATTTCTTCCATTCTCAGCGCTTTTCATCATTTTGACTAAACCTCGATAAGAGTTTTGACCAATTCCTGCGGAAATACCTTTAGAAACAATGTTACTCTTAGTATTCTTTCCAATGTGAATCATCTTGGTGCCGGTGTCAGCCTGCTGCTTACGATTCGTCAAAGCAACTGAGTAGAACTCACCAAAAGAGTCATCCCCTTTAAGAATACAGCTTGGATACTTCCAAGTGATAGAAGAACCGGTTTCAACCTGAGTCCAAGAGATTTTGGACCTTGCACCTTCGCAAATTCCTCTTTTAGTGACGAAATTGTAAATTCCACCTTTCCCATTCTCATCACCTGGGTACCAGTTCTGTATGGTAGAGTATTTAATCTCGGCATCCTCATGGGCAATAAGTTCCACAACTGCACCATGCAGTTGGTTCTCATCTCTCATTGGGGCAGTACAGCCTTCAAGATAACTAACGTAACTACCTTTCTCGGCAATAATCAGAGTACGTTCAAATTGACCTGTGTTTTGAGCATTAATTCGAAAGTAAGTTGATAGCTCCAAAGGACAACGCACACCTTCAGGAATATAAACAAAGGAGCCATCAGTAAAAACAGCCGAGTTGAGTGCAGCAAAGTAGTTATCAGTCTGAGGAACAACTGAACCAATGTATTTTTTTACAAGCTCGGGATGACTCTTTAAAGCTTCCGACATCGGACAAAATATTATCCCATGCTTTTCAAGCTCTTCCTTGTATGTAGTGGCAACGGAAACGCTATCAAAGACCGCGTCTACAGCGACACCAGCCAAACGTTTCTGTTCTTCTAATGGAATGCCAAGTTTATTGTAGGTTTCAATTAACTTAGGATCTACTTCATCCAGGCTCTCGTACTTGGGCAAAGAGCTTGGAGCTGAGTAATAACTAATCTTTTGATAGTCGATTGGATCAATATCAAGGAAAGCCCAGTCTGGATTTTCCATTTTTTTCCAATTTTCGAAAGCCTTCAGGCGCCACTCAAGCATGAACTCAGGTTCTTCCTTAATCGCAGAAAGCTTCCTAATCACATCTTCGTCTAACCCTGGAGGAAAAGTTTCGGATTCGATATCAGTCACGAAGCCAAATTCGTATTCCTTCTTTTCCCAACTCTCTAAAAGTTCGTTCTCGTCAACGCTCATTATTTAATCCGTTTTACTTGTAAAATATTCTATAAACTCTTTTTTAACTGAAGGAGTGGCCGCAGCCGCAGGAACGCTGCGCATTAGGATTATCAAATTTGAAACCATTTCCCTGAAGACCACTGACATAGTCGACCTTAGTTCCTTCAAGAAATTTTCTGCTAGCTAGATCGATATAAACTTTCATGCCATCAATCTCGTACACAAAGTCGCCCGGTCGAGACTCTTTTGCGAAGTCTAGAGCGTATTGCAAACCAGAACAGCCACCACCCTGAACGGCCACTCGGAGCCCATGAGTATCGAGTAAGCCTTCTTCCTTAAGGGCAATTCTCACCATTTCTATAGCTTTTGCTGTAACCATCACCGGCATGGCTTTAACATCCCAATCTCGTGGTGGTGCAGCCTGCGTAGAATCTTCTATAGCCTCTGTCATCTCTATCCTATCTTGAACAGCTCCTTATATTAGGGGCCTTAAAAACGAGCGCAGTTTTAACCATTAATTTAACGTATTTCAAGTGTTGTTGACTATATAG
The DNA here is from genome assembly GCA_964510575.1 of uncultured Bdellovibrionales bacterium. GTDB lineage: Bacteria > Bdellovibrionota_C > UBA2361 > SZUA-149 > CALKYB01 > CALKYB01. The sequence continues at coordinate 56,862 of CAZECN010000012.1, forward strand.
GTGAGGATAGTTGCCGCTTAAAAAAGAGCGTTTAAAAGCAGGTAGTTAAACCATTTCGATAAACAGCAATCTTGTAAGCGCTCAGGTGTCTCTTGTCTAGGAGTTCAAAGGCTGACGAATGAGTCCTGTTTGTAATACGACGTAGTCAGGAAGCCTGTAGAGCAACTTTGAAAAGAATCAATTGGATTCTTAGAATTCAAAGCCGGAGCCAAGTGTCCTTAGCTTTCGGATCAATTCTGCTCTCAGCCTACCAGCAGTTCTCGAGGCATGAACCAAATGACCTCGGTTCACATGAACAGGAATCTTTTTATCACTAAAGTCTCCCCTACCAACCCAGTTAACAACAATTGGGCAAGTGTTCGAATACTGTCTTATTATATCTGTAAAATACCTAATTCCGTCAGCTGTTCTCAGCCTAGAAAAAAGCAAACCGTCTGCGATGTGAATACCAAGCTCCAGTTCTTCAACTTGGGGAAGCGCGTCAGCCTCTTCATCAGTATTTTTTTTTGGGATTTTTATTCTTAAAGTGTTGGTCAGTCGGAGAGCAGCCTTACCGTTTACTCCAGCACCTAAAGAAATTGTTTTAAGTTGTTTTTCTGAGAGCCGCACAAGAACTTTATAAAATTTAATAGCCAACCTTAAGATGTCAGCAGGCAAGCCTACAAGTCAACAAAATATCTCCTTCGAAGACATAGGTCTAAACCAAAGATTGCTCTGGTATATGATCTACCATCAAGGTAAGCTTTTTCTATCACCTAACCCAGTCCAGTTGGTTTAATTTTACTACTTACCCTGAAGGATAAATCACTATGAAATGTCATGAAGTTGATTACGAAATCATCGGAGACGATATCCAGATTGTCGAAGTGGAGCTAGATCCCGGAGAGAAGGTCGTAGCAGAGGCTGGGGTGATGAACTACATGGAGCAAGATATTACCTTCGAAGTCCGAATGGGCGATGGCAGTGCCGCAGACGAAGGAATGATGGGAAAACTGTTTGGAGCAGCTAAGCGTAAACTCACTGGCGAATCTTTATTTATGACTCATTTCAGCCATGGTGGGGAAAAGGGCAAACGCCGTGTATCTTTTGCTGCACCCTATCCCGGAAAAATCATGCCTCTTGATATGTCTAAAATCGGAGGCGAGCTCATTTGCCAAAAAGATTCTTTTCTTTGTGCGGCGTTCGGCACTGAAATCAGCCTTGCTTTTAACAAAAAACTGGGCGCCGGATTTTTTGGAGGCGAGGGCTTTATCATGCAAAAAATCCGCGGCGATGGAATGGCTTTCATTCACGCAGGCGGAGTTATAATAACCAAAGAATTAAAGAACGAGACAATTCGAGTTGACACCGGTTGCTTAGTAGCCTTTGAACCATCAATCGAATACAGTATTGAAAAAGCAGGAAATCTTAAGTCTATGCTCTTTGGTGGGGAAGGAATGTTTCTAGCTACTCTTTCCGGAACAGGCACTGTAATGCTTCAAAGCCTCCCCTTTAGTCGCATGGCAGAGCGAATCATTGGCTCACTTGGCCCACTTGGCGGCAGAACCACTGGTGAGGGCAGCGTGCTCGGTCAAATTGGGGATTTGATAGGTGGCGACTAAATCTCTTACTAGCGCAAAGGCACCGTTATCAAAAAGTCACTATTTCTTCTTAGCACCCAACCAGTCAACTCAGCCTCGTTTGTTTGACGAAGTGAAACTACTCCGTAGTTATCTAGCCCCTCATAGTCATTGATTCTAATCACATAACTACCCCGAGCAGGTATTCTGAGTGCCCTATCAGAGCCTAGGTTTATTAGTGTTCCATCCGAGCGTCTTGCTTCAACCAAAGCTGTCCCTTGGAAATCAGAGGTATTCATTATCAGGACCTCAGACTCTTGACCAAGGAAGGTGTTGTAAGAACCTTGAATATCACCACTAATCGCTTCCTTTCCAGGAACAGCGAAAACGTAAGCTAAGCGACCGTTACGATGTTTATTATAAGTAACTCCTGTAACCACCAAACTCTCAGCTGATCTACCATCAACAAAAATTAGTCCTCTCTCCTCGTCACCCAAGGACTCGTTAGCTATCAAGTGGTAACTAGAATGAGCCGGCAGGTTTACTCGCAAAGTACTAACCTGCTCACCACTGCTCGAGTGAATTCTAACATCCGCGCTTGTAGGACGGTCTAGAACATTTGAAATTTCAACTACGGAGATTGAAGAGCCTGTCTCAACTGGCACAACCATTTCTTCGCCACTTCCAGAAACTCCCTCTACCTGGCTCGCGGCTTCAAAACTATTGATACCTTGATTGTTATCATAAACATAACGAACGTTTCTAAGTAGAAAGTATCCGGAGCTAGTTGGAATCCATTCAACTAAACCAATCTGAGAATGACCAAATCGATGTGCTGAAAGGTCGAACCTCGCGTTAGGAGCCAGAGTAACCTCTTCCATAGCTATTAACTCGCCCTGGCCGTTATAGAAATTCACAGTCCCTGATTCGACATTGTCATTCAAGTTGGTGATTTGAACCCAGTTAGCAACTAGATTATTTGGATTAGTGCCCACACTAAAAGTGTTGAAGGACACAAACTGGTTTCCGCGCCTTCCGTTACTAAAAGGCATTGAGAAAGCAAACTCCAATCCACTAGGTTGATTTCTGTAGTAGGTCATTCTACCGTCGAGATCTCCAGCCTGACCATTGTGCTCAACACACACTCTACCGTATGAATTATCAATTCTACCTGGCATGTCATGAACAAGGATATCGCACTGAGCACCTGGCTCAATTGAGCATGTTTCCTCACTCATCAACTGTCCTTCTAAGCTATAGAGACGGGTAACTGTAAAGCGCCTTTCGTCACTTTCGTTGCTCAACTCTAGAATGTTCCAGAGTCCACCCAAGAAACCGTTCCACTCACCGCAAACCTCTCTACCAATCGCTTTAGATCCACTTCCGGCATCAGTTGGGCTAGTGCCTGCTTGAACCTCATCGCCATCGCGAATTCCATCTCTATCACTATCCACACTACGAGGATCAGTCCCTAGGTCGATTTCCTCTGAATCTGTCAGGCCATCACCATCACTATCCTGCTCCACAACTGGTGGTGGATTGAATACTCCTGGTGGTGGATTAAACACTCCACTACTAGATGAAGACGAAGAACTAGAAGAGGAAGGCTCTGTAGTATCATTGTCATCCTGATTCGATCTAGGCGTAGCAAAAAATCCTGAAGGAGCTCCACATCCAACTCTGTTTCTTGAAATCACGAAAGAATCAAAGTATCGCGATTGAGCGGCTGGACTTCCGTCGCTACCATAGTAGTTAGAAAGAAAAACTGAGTTTATTCCGTACTCATCCCAAGTTCCTCTCCAGTCCAAATCGTCTCTAGAGGTCTGAAGTCTCTCGTCTAACCAAAACTCAAGTATTCCATCGCTAGATCCTGGCTCGTTGAGCTTCATTCTCATTTCAACACAATGCCAAGTGCCATCTTGAAAAGCATGCTCACCATCTTCTCCCCCAATAAATCTTAAGTTTGCACTATCGTTCCATCGAGTTGTAGCCAAGTTGTTAGCTTGATCAATACCGCTTAGACCATCAATTCCTAATCCGCTGCCTCTTTCCCATAACTGCCCCTGAGCCGCTTGTTGCCAAGAGCTTCCGCCGAAAACTGTTGCCCTCGTGATTCGATTTGCCTTACCTTCAAAACCATTCTGATGCTTTACATAGAATCTCCAGTAAACCTCTTGAAGCTTCTCATTTGGAAGTAACTCGTTACCAACCGGATTCTGGCTGATGTTTTTCATCAAATGTCCGGCATCATTCTCACCTTGAAGCCAGCTAGCTTTTAGAGATCTGTTCCCAGCAACTTTTTCGCTAGCAGAAACTGATAGGGCACTCTCATTTCCTACATCAAAATATCTAGAGCTTAGGTCATCTGAGCTTTCAAAATCATCGCACCAAATCCAATCAGGATGTTGGCTCTCCCAGTTCTGGCAGCCTTGAAGGACTCCAGCTACAGGAATTGTAGTCGTAGTTGTACTACTCGTTGTACTGGTAGTCGTCGAACTAGTGCTCGTTGTAGTTGACGAGGTAGTCGAAGTAGTGGTCGACGTCGTAGTACTGGTAGTAGTTGTAGTAGTGCCAGGTGTGTTGACTCCACTGCTTCCGCCAACAGCAGCAGTTGAGGCACAACCTATTCGTGAGGTTGAGATTACAAAGGAGTCCATAAATCTAGACTGATCTGCCTGACTCCCGCTATTGATATAGTTGGATACGAATACCGAGTTAATTCCATATTCATCCCAAGTTCCGCGCCAGTCTAAATTAGTAGACTCTACTTCAAGTTGACCGTCTAACCAGACTCTCATAGCGCCATCAGCTTGCCCGACACTATTTAGTTTCATTTGCGATTCTAGACAGTACCACTGACCGTTTTGTATCGGAGTAGAACCTTCTTTGTTTCCAAGCCAATTGAAATTTGAAAAATCATTCCATCGTGTAGTAGCAAGGTTTCCATCAGCATCAACTCCACTCACTGGATCAATCACAAAGTAATCTTCAGTAGCACTTTTCCAAGTGTGTCCAATAGCAGCCTGCGACCAGTTTGAGCCTGCAAAAACAATTCCTCTGGAAAACTTATCAGGAATACCTTGGAAACCGTCTTCAAGCTTAAAGTAATATCGCCAATAAATTTCCTGAAAGTCATCGTTCTGGTGACTCTGAGTACCAATAGGATTGGCTCCAAAGTTTCTCATCATATGACCAGCTGATCGTTCTCCCTGCTTAAATTCAGCTTTCAAGCTGTTACCACCAGCAAAACTATCATCAGAACTTACAGCAAAACTTCCTTCTCCTTGATCAAATTCAAAGTAGTCGTTTGCTATTTTCGATTGGTCTTCAAAGTCATCGCACCAAATCCATTCAGAATTATTCTGTTGCCAGTTGCTGCAATCAGCCTGAGAGACAATATTCTCATTTAGAGTAGTGGTCGTTGTAGACGAGGTGGTCGTTGTGGTAGTGACTGTGTTTCCACCACTTGGCGCCCCGCTATCTGATTGAAGTGCCGGGAATCCATTGGCTGGATTGCTTTGACTTGAGTCACAGGAGTTTCCAAGTCCATCGTTATCGGAATCAGCCTGGTTGGAGTTAGTTGCAGTAGGACAATTATCTGCTCCATCCTGAATTCCATCACCGTCGCTATCAGACCTGGTAGGGTTAGATGCATATCTAATTACTTCAAATCCATCTAACAGGCCGTCTCCATCACTATCCGGATTACTGGCTGAGGTTCCAAAAGCAGCTTCTCGACTATCAGGAATTAAATCTCCATCACTATCACGCATAGTATGGTAACGAACTCCTGTGCTTGAGCCATAAGCTAAGACAACGTCGCCCCAAGGATTGAGTGCAGCAATATTTTGAAAATAATCAACAGAGGTAGAACCATTGCCACCAGTTGCATCATAGAAAAAATGCTCAAAAGAACCAGAACTGCCAAGAGTGCTAAGTTGAACCTTATTTTCTCCACCACCACTGGCATCTATGAACTGGTGAAGAGCAGAGACATAAACTTTCCCATCAGCGTCAACCACTACCGAGCTATTGCCACCTGTAAAGTAATTTGAAAGAGCTCCAGAATTCCACTGACCGCCACTATCTCTAACCGCATAGTAGTTTCTGGCTAATCCACCTTCTTGATCATTCTGAAATACAGACATTGCCAAGTGAATACGCCCCGAGGTATCCGTACCTAGGGCTGGATCCACACCGTAGTTATAGCCTAGTGTTTCCAGATATCTTACATCCCAACCATTGCTAGATGAAAAAGTAGCCACGCCTGGACGCCTTCCCGAAGCATCATACCAAGAGAAGACTGTCTCCTGAGCTGAAAGAGCAGCAATAGCCAATTTGTCGCCTTTAGATCCGCTGGCAGGAATGTCCCTCTCCGTCCATGATCCAAAAGACCCTCTGAAGTACTTCAGGCTCTGACTAGATTGTAGTTTAAAAACTACACAGACAAACGGGCCACATTTAGTACTAGCAAACCCAGGAGCTACATTACTGGATTCGACAACCTCGCTAGTCCAACCAGAGTGATTTCTCTTGAAAAGCTCAAGACGCCTGGACTGCGCGTTATATACGAAGAGATAAATTTCGTTTTCAACCTGCTCAAGATAAGTTTCTGTATCAACTCCCAATCCAGAGGCTACAAGCTCGCGAGCCCAACCCTCGTTTGTTCGTTGAAAGTAGTAAACAGAACCGTTAGAGCTGTTTAGAAAACTAAAGGCTGGAATTCCACCATCAATAAGCTTAAAGGAAAAACCTCTGCCCTCACTAGACTCGGCCAGCGCTAGGTCTTCAAGGTCAACGGCAAAGGAACTTACTGGACAAATTGCCAGTTGAATAAGTAGGGCCAATAAAAGTAATGTAAGCCTTTTACAAAAACTTGTTGTTCCAAAATCCATAAAACCTCTTCTCTCTAAAAACCGCCCATCTTAGTGAGCTATTCGCTTAGTTCCCTACTTAAAAACTGTATTTTCTAGTAGAAAACATTGCTTACCTAAATAGTGGGTAAACTAGTTGATTACCTAGTTAGTCGGTAGGAATTAGTAAGTAGTTGAATAATTCTGGTTATTTCAGTCTTTTGCAGACTAAAAGGTAAAACTGACAAAAGTTGTGGATAATTATTGCTTTAGCCCGAGTTTCTTCATCTTACTTAAAGAAAGGCTGATCGAAAGTAACAGAAAGGTAATTGAGCTGTTACCAAAGTTTTACCTTAGGAGAATCTGGCACGAAAATTTATGCCATATTCTGATTGTTAAAGGATAAGCTCCGCTTGCTCTCTAAGCACACTAAGTTGATCCGCCCAATAATTTGGTGTTCCAAATTGGGGAAAGGCTTTTGGGAAGAAAGGATCTTTCCATCTTTTTGAGATCCAAGCATTGAAATGAACTATTCTCAAAGTTCTTAAAACCTCAATTAGCTCAAGCTCCGAATAGTCGAAGCTTCGCATTTGCTCATAGCTCCCTAAAAGTATGTCTAACTGCTTTTTACTTTCGTCATCCCGACCAGGAACAACCAGCCAGATGTCCTGAACACAGGGAGCACGACACATATCGTCAAAATCTACCCAAAAGGGTCCTTGGTCACCCCAAAGCAAATTTCCTAAATGACAGTCACCATGAACTCGTTGAATAGACTTTCCCTCAAAAATCTCCAAGGACACTTCGCAAATTTCTTCAAGAAGATCTTGATATTCTTGTTCTATATTCGCCGGCAGCGCCTCAGTATCAAGTAGAAAATCAAGAGACTGGTATCCGTAATTTTCAGGGCTGAGCTCTATTCTAGAAGAGGCTTCTTTAGTAGCACCAACATTATGCAATCTGGCTAATAATCTCCCCACAATACCAAGCTGCTCAGTACTCAATTCATTTGGGTTTCGGCCTCCAACCTTGGGAAAGATTGAAAAATAAATGTCCAAGTCATCGAGTTTAAAAATACTGTCACCTGACTCATTGCGAGTTGGCGCGACTACTGGAATATCATACTCAATCAAATCAAAAAGAAACTGATGCTCTTCACTTATCTGCTGAAAGTTCCAACGTCCTGGCCTATAAAATTTGGTAATGCAAGAACTGGTTCCTGAGGGATCACTATCTGAATTAAGCTCTAAGTCGTAAACCCTGTTCTCCATGCTATTAAGCTGGAAAACTCGACCAGTACAACTCACTCCAGTTTTCTCCACAGCATTTAATATTTTGTCTGGAGTAAGATTAAAGAAAAAACGAGTTTCTTCCTCACCCCAAGAAAAACTACCGGCGGAGTTTTCGGAATTTTCAGACAAGACTATCTTTGCTCAAGTGCACTGAACTGTTTCCATTCACCAGCAGTAGATTGAAAATGGATTATCTCTTCCCCCTGATCACCGTAGGTAACCTTCACAGCCGTAACCTTAGTTCCTGGCTGATCTTGAGTAGAAGCTGTAATAAAAAGAATAGCGGGACGAATAGCTGAGATCACTTTTGCTCTCTCTTGCGCAATTTCTTCAACCTTTACTGACTCTCCAGGGCCAACCCAATAAACAGCACCTGCCGTATGTCTCAGCTCTGACACCTTAGTCGGGTAAATACTGCCACCCACCCCATGAGGGATTATACATAGGTGAGGCTTGAGCTGATGGTTCTCAAAAATCTGGGTGTAGGCTAAAAGCATCAATCACTCCATTGGCTATATAAATAGTCCATCAAAAAGACAGCAGTGGTTCGAAACACTAGTCGTTTCGTTCTCTAGGGTCTTCTACCACTCGGCACTCTCTTCTGCCACTGTTCAAATTGAATCTTACAACTATTGGGCGATCATTCGCTAGGTCACTACCAGTTCTTGGAATATCAAAATGAGCCCTATTATCGTTGGGGCAGCAAGTTCTTCGAGTACCATTGGTAAGTAACTCACCGGAGTTTCCAAAAACATCAATCGAATCAGTCTCTGTCCAATACCGAGCTGGAAGTAAGATAACAGGCCTTCCAGTAGACTCAGATACTGGCTTCCAGAGGTCACCTCCCCCACCATCAAAAAAGTCAGTAACGACATCACACTGAAGTCCTTCTAGGTTAGCGTCTCCCCCTCCACTGCTGTCCCCGCCACCACTACTATCACCGCCTGTGTTAGAACCACCACCAGCAACCGGGATCACAGAACCATCTGGACTTAGAAAAGCAGTTCCACCTATCCCAGGCTCTTCAGTGTCATAAAAAATATCGCCTCTAAGAATAGACAGTGTTCCTAGATTGGGCTCAAAGCTTCCAAACTCTGAACGCTCAATTCCACTAAAATGCCCAGCCACTAAAGAGCCATCCTGCCTAATAAAATTTCTAATCTGAACTGCCCCGGGGGTTCCGAGATAGGAGAAAATCATTCTAATTTCACCCACGTTACGAGCAACATTAAAATCATCTCTTCCGTCCCCGTTAACATCCATAGGAGTGATCACTTCATCTGAGGCAAGACCCCACTGCACGTAGTTAGGCTGTTCATTGTCAAAAGTTCGATACCACCAGTCGATACCACCGTTGGCTTGTCTAGAGATTAAGATATCGTCACATCTATCTCCATCCAGATCGGCAACATGAGCTGTGTCATCTGGAAAGCCAAAAGCTATGGGCCCAGCTTCACCGCCTGAACTTAATCTAAAAAACCAATTCTTAAGGCCACCAATCTCTCTTATTACAACCTTATCGGCTTTACCGTCACAGTCGTAATCTCCGGCAACAGGTTGATCCCCATTCCGCCCGAATACTTCCGTAAACTCGACACCTAGGTCATCCAACAAATGCCAAGCTAAACTACCATCGGGTTGAACAAAAACTAACCCTGGGTCGGTGGTACCATCACCACTGTAATCGGCTGGTAAAAGTGCATCCCCCGGAGCAGATAGCTCATAGCTAGTAGTACTTCTCGTACCGGTATGAAACACGTCATATCTGGTTGAGCCTTGCCCTCTATTGACAGTAGCCATCACAAAGTCAGACCGCCGATCGTTATTATAGTCTCCAGGAACTGTAGTAAGGTTTAGCTTACGAGCAGAAATCGGCAAGCCTAGAGTTGAGGGGAACTGAGGCTGTGGAACTTGAAAAAACAAAGAACCAAGTGACGTTAAGATATAATAAGAGGAATCAAGTGGACGATAAATCGCTAAATCAAGCAATCCATCATTATCAACACTTGTAAGAAGAGGAAAATCACCCGGAAGTCCCCATTGAAAAACACTGTCTACATTTCCAAACCCACCGGCTTCGTAGCTATCAGCAATCAGGTAGAAATTACCAATTGGTCTATGCACACCAGGCTGGTCACAGCTTGGACTCAAGTAAGCACCTGGAACTGGAATATCTCCAGGAAGGCCATAGAAAAAATTTTCTCTGTCTCCAGTTGAAGAAAGAACAACCGTCCACTCGCTATTTGCTGAATTAAACACGGCAGGATCGTCCAATCCATCACAGTCATAATCTGCCGGTACTGGTAACGAGGAAGAATCTCCCAGGCTTAAAGAACTAGCCACAGCACTACTACAATCTCTAAAATTCCAAACTCCTGTCTTGGGAGTAAAAGTTGCCAAATTAAGACAATCAGCTGAGCCGTACACTCCGGGAACAGGCAAGTCTCCAGTGCTTCCAAACTCAACCTCTTCACCCAATCCACTCCAAACTCCAGTGGTTCTGTTAAAGGTTACCAACTCAGTTCGTCCATCGCGGTCATAGTCACCAATAACCTCGACATCTCCAGGCATACCAACTGTTTCAATACTTGTTTCGAGATCAGAACTTCTTCTGACAATGAAGCTAGCTCTACCAGAGACGTAGTTGATCAAATCTCCTAGTCCGTCTCCATCAATATCTATTCGGGCATGACTTTGGGCACTAGCTTGTGAGCTACAAAGCACTAGGCATATTAAGAAAAATAAAAGGCTCGAAAGACTGTGGGATTTAAGTTTCATTGGACTCCATGTTTAATACGCTATGGTCTATTGTCTCATATAGCTCTAATGTCCGGAAGGAATCTATTTGTGATTTTTGACACCAGAAGCCATCCCCCTTAGCCTGTAACTTAGGATGCTTATAACTTTAAATAGGATGCAGTAAGCCAAAACCCAAGAATCTAGTTTAATGACTCTTCAAATCACTCCATACAGAGCCGAGCTCTCCAGCGACTTTGCAGAGTCTTGGGACCAAAAAGTGATAAGCTTAGGTGGGAATGTATTTCATAGCTTTCACTGGAGTCTATACAGTCAAGCTGACAAGCCCGGTAGTGAAATAATATTTGTTGAATTAAAAAACCAAAATGACGAGCTATGCTGTCTCAGCCCACTTTACCTTAGAAAATCTTCAATTCCTGTATTGGGTAAGTTTCGCTCCACTCTACAGTTCGATGCTCCCCCTTGCGCTTTGAATGAAGACGCGAAACTAGAGTTCCTAAATCAGGCGCGAAATCAGTTTGGAAATTTCATAGCAAAACCAGAAATTCGACTAGGCAGTTTTTACGCTCAATCCAAAATCGAGCAGCTAGAAGCAAGCGTCAGTCGGAGAAGGCTAGAGTTTCCATTAAAGATCAATGAAGAAGCAGTAGAGAAAAAGTTTTCTTCAAGAAGAAAACGTCAGCTCAATAAATCCAAAAAATCTAGCCTAGAGTTTCTAGAATGTGACTTTGAAGAAGGCTTCTCTACTCTTTGCCGGCTTCAGGGTCGAAGCAATCAGAGAATTGCTGGACGAGGTGGACCGAGCTTGGCGGAAATTCAAGAGTCTTCCCGAGATAGATATTCTAAGTTTTTCAACAGTGGATTCTTGAAATTTCTGGGAGCTAAAAAAGATGGTTCCCTTGAAGGACTGGTCCTAATTAGCTTTTTTGCAAACAAAGCCTATTACCATCAAGCCTGCCACAGTGATATCGGCTTTGCTTCGGGAAGCCCAACTTTTCTAGTCAAAGAAGCTATTGAACTAGCCAAATCAAAGGGCACATTGGAGTTTAATCTTGGTGGCACAGGCGAAGATGCCCGAAACCCAGACTCACCAGAACATGGACTTTGGGAATTTAAGAAGTCTTTTGGCTCAGACGAGGTGGAGCTTTCAGATCTAAACATTCCTCGGTCTTACTTAGGTAGCAAACCTCTAGTAAAAAAAGGGTGACAGAGTGTCGACGCTAAGTTCCGCATTCAAGCTATTAAAGGAAGGTCGATTCAAAGACTTTTTCTCTATTGCTCTTGGTAAATTTTTAAAAATAGAAAACTACCAGGTCGACTACTTTGATTTTTCCGAAGCTTCCGGGTCTAGAGAGCTGGTCAACGGGTACACTCTGGAGATGGATTCTTTCACTGGAGAAAATAGCAAGAAGCTATTTAGTAACTGGCCTGACTCTGATGAAGAGCTAAGACGACATAAAAAACTCTGCGAACTCTACGGTTCAGAACTTGAAATTCTGACCTTCAAAAGAAAAGGGCAACAGCAGGTTGAACACTTCCACTTCTACCTCGATCCAAGTTCCGAACCTCGAAACATACCTGCTCAAGTTTTGAAGCTCGCAAAAGACAAACAAGCGGTTTTAAGAATTCGTGTTTATACCTTTGAAAACTCTAGGGGTAACAAGCTAGGAAAACAATCTCTAGAACCAGCCGTCCAATATTTGGCCGATCGCTTTCAAGGAATATTAGCTTGGAGAGGAGAGTTAAATAGGGCTTCTATTAAAATGTCTGAAAGCTCAGGTTTTAAAAAAATAGCTTCAATGAAAAGAGTTGCTCTACCCTCGCAAAAGGGAATGGAGGGCATAATAAAGCTAAATCAGTAGATATCTGACAATTCCAGCTGAACATTGTTATTAGCAATGACCTCTTCAAGAATTAACAAGTCTACAAAAAACTTCGCCGCCCAGTTTAACAACTGATACTCGCCATAGGCTCCGGACACTGGATAGGAACCCGGCACCCCTCCTTCCAGCTTGGTGTCACCTGACATAGTGACCTGCTTACTTGAAACATAGGATATAGCTTTTTTCATAGCGTCTAGATGCTTTTCACTACCATAGTAGCTAGCAAGCTTTCCCCAGACTATACCCATTTGAGCAGTGCCCGTTAAACAACTCCACTGAACTGTTGGCTTCCAATCTTGATCCAGTCGACCAGCTAGAAATCCATCTGCTTGTAAGTTTTCCAGCACTCCATCAGCCATAGCTCTAGCAGCAGCTATTAAGTCTTCTCGCTCTTCGAGCAATCCAATCTCAAGAATACCTCGAGCGGCATAAGCTATAGTATGGATAAGTGGAGTCTCCGGCTCGTCTAGACAGCAGTTCGGCAACCAACCATTCTGCTTAGAGGTAGAAACAATTAGCTCTGCATTCCTGACAGCTGCGGCAATATATTTCTTCTCTCCAGTAAGTTTACCTAAAAGACACAAAGCCCATGCGGACCGCACATTATAAGCTCGATAATTTCGACCACCCCCACTGGCACAAGGAGAGATATTCTGAGTCCAGTTAGAATCATCATCAAGTGAAGCCAAAAGAAAGTCTCCAGCTTGTATAGCACTTTGAAGATAGCTCTGATTTCCACTTAGTTGATAGGCTTTTATCCAGCCAAACAGAACCTGCCCAGTGTTGAAAATAGCAGGCTTTGAGGTCGCTGGATCTAAATCAAGCCCAGCACAAACAGCCCCAGAACTCATTTGAACTGAGCTTTCCCAGTCAGCCATAGTAATGGCTCTTTCTTCCAACTCTGGCTTATCTAGAACACTAGCCGCATTTATAAAGGTAGGAATTATATAGCCTGTGGTCTCCGCATAAGAAGGAGCCCAGCCAGTAAAATTAAAATAAGGTAATTTTGCTAAGTGATAGCTACGAGAAACGCCGCCATCTGGAGTCGAGTCCTGAGCCACACAAAGCCAATCCAAGGCTTTTTTCATATGCACCTGGATGGGAAGTTCTGTTGAACGTCCCGACCATTTTGAAACGGCTCTACTATCTTTACTAAAAGGAGAAAGTATCGAGTTAGCTTTCTTGGTAATAATTTTTACTACATTCACCACGTCAAAATCTCTAAGAAGCCATCTTTAAGACGGAGTCATACTGTTTTTTGGTAACGGGTTGAACACTTAATCTGCTCCCCTTCTTCAGTAGAACCATCCCCTCTAAACTTTTGTTCTCTCTCATCTCAGCAAGTGTAACGACCTCTTTAAAAGCTTTTTTAAACTTTAAATCTGGACAAAACCATCTAGGATTCTCTTTCGTTGCTTTTGGATCGAAATACTTGTTTCGCTTATCAAACTGAGTTGGGTCCGGATAAGCTTCCTTATGGATAGTGGCGATCCCAGCTACACCAATAGGATCCTCTCTTGAGTGATAGTACAAAACGGTGTCCCCTTTCTTCATTTCTTTAAGAAAGTTTCTAGCCTGGTAATTTCTTACACCGTCCCACAGCGTAACTTTGTCTCTTTTCAAGTCCTGTATCGAAAAGACAAATGGTTCACTTTTGACCAACCAGTAATTCACTCTTAAATCCCCTCCTAGGGCTAATTCATTTTTTGGAGCGTATAACTGACATGAAAGATAGGAAATGTCAAGCTTGTCGCAAAAGTTTAAGGAGCTAAGATGTTGATATTACTATGCATTATTGATTTTTCGCTAAATTCACCTAGATCCTTAGGGCCTGGGCTAGCCTCTGGAACTTTGAACTCTATTATTGTAGGCTACCCCGCTTCGAAGCGACCCTCCCGCCAGGATAGATAATATGGACACTCTGAATCTGAGTGTAGGTGGTGGTCATACCCGAAAGTCGATTATTAATGATTCGGTTTAATTGTTCGGTAAGAATTATGGATTTAAAGAAACAGGCACTAGCTTATCATCAGTTTCCAACACCTGGAAAAGTTGCAATTCGCTCAACAAAGCCTTGTGAAACATCAATGGACTTATCACTGGCCTACAGCCCAGGAGTTGCAGAGCCATGCCTTGAGATAGCTGACAAACCCGAAGACGTTTACAACTACACCTCCAAAGGAAACCTTGTTGCTGTAATTTCAAACGGCACCGCCGTTCTTGGACTTGGCAATATTGGACCTGCTGCCTCTAAACCAGTGATGGAAGGTAAGGGAGTTCTATTCAAAGCTTTCGCTGACATCGACGTTTTCGACCTTGAAGTTGACTGCACTGACATCGACAAGTTCTGTGAAACGGTTAAATATTTAGAGCCTACTTTCGGAGGGATAAACCTCGAAGATATCAAAGCACCAGAATGCTTTCACATTGAGGAAAGGCTAATCAAAGAAATGGACATTCCTGTCTTTCATGACGATCAGCATGGGACAGCCAT
>CAZECN010000013.1:0-6453 GCA_964510575.1 uncultured Bdellovibrionales bacterium
GAATCTGGTTAAGGCTTGACTAAAATTTGCTCCCGATACAGAGCAAGCCCCGGAGCTGCTCGGAACTGATACTTGAGATTGAGTGGGAGTCGGGGTCGGAGATGGGCTCACCGGTTGGTTGTTTGATTGGCTTTGACTAGTTATTTGACCAGATGAGCAAATCCAACTACCAGAAGTGCGGTCACAGTCATGTCCTCTAGATTTGTCATAAGGGCCGCAATTTTGTCGAAACTTGGATATGGCTTGGAAATAGCTTGAGCCAGATGTCTGGCACTGGGCGTTTGCTTGAAAGGAGCAAAACACTACTGATAGAAACAAACCTAAAATTTTACACTTCATTTGAGAAATCCGGGGTAAATCAAAAAATAATAAGATCCCAGTCTTTTAGAAGAAGGAATCTTACTGTTGTTATGACTTACCGCCGGTGAAACGTGACAAATATTAAGTGTTTTGGCTTGGACCTAAGTAGTCAAAAATACTAAATAAATCGGGTTTTAGTTTAACGTACGGAAGCGTTACCGGCACTTCCTGTTAGCCAAGGCAAAACAGAGTTACTTTGCAGGTTGGTGAAGGTAGAGACGTCACCTGGAAAGCACCCTGGCTCACTACCTTGCGAAACAATTCCTGCTACGGCTGGTTGACCATCAACCAAAACTACTATCGGTCCACCGGAATCTCCAGAGCAAATATTGACTCCGCTACCATCGAACCTAACAAATATATGATTGTCGGTTACTTCTCGGATTGTCATTGCTCCGCCTTGAAGCGCGTCAATACTTGCATTTCTACTACCTAGCTCTGTTGCACCAAAGCCAAATACAAATCCTTCTTCACCCACCTGTGGAGCTCTGGAGAGCAAAATAGGCATAGTAGGTGAGGGAATTGGTCTATCTAGTTCCGCTATTGCGGCGTCATTAAACAGTCTGAAACTAGTATCAGGTCCACCTAGCCTAAAGCCAGGGGCCTCGTTCAATGCAACTACATTAGCCTCAAAGTTAGAAGCGGTACCACGATCTCCCGACTCCACTACGTAGAAGGCTAGTTGTTCAAAACAATGAGCTGCAGTTAGTACCTGAGTGGGTGAAATTAAAGTTCCGCTACAAAGCGATATTGGCTGGAAAAAATCATCTAGAGCTATCAGTCTTACCACAGACGCCGCGGCCGAATTATTACAGGTATCTCCATTTAGTATTCTGGTCTCTAGGCCAATTACGTTACAGGCTAGAGCGGTAGATCCTCCATCACCGGAATTAGAAGAATCATCTCCTCCTCCCCCCCCGCAGGCTGAAAATAATAAACAGGACAAGATGGAAATAGATGCAAAGAGACGGATCATAGTTCAGCAGATAAATAAGGGTTTATAGTTTTTAACTTCGGGACTTAGGTCCAAAAGTTACATTATAATAGGGCCTAGAACTATTCAAATCTAGCTATTTGTTAGAAGTATCTCTTGCGGTTTTTTCTGTGCCTATCGTGAAGGGACACACAGAGGCCCGTAGCTGAAGCCTAGAGAGAGAGGGGGGGTGAAATAATTTCAGGGTGTGGAAAATAGTCTTTTTGTTGACCTAGTTCCGGGGTCAACAAAAAGACTGTTATTTAAGAATGGATTGTTAGTGAATTACTGTATCTTCAGACATTGCTGAAAGTTTCAACTCTTTGTTCGCAAGAGATTGAAATGTTGCCATAATCTCAGGACGAACTATTTGTCTTAGACCATAGAATATTTGTAGTGACCGAACTACTTCGCCCCAGTTTTCTTGGGCAAGTTGGATTTGTAGTTTGTTTGCCGTGCGTCTCATTTGTACAATGACCTTTCTCTGTTGGCTTAAAGAACGCTCAACAATAATACTGCCAGCGAGTTCTCCAGCAAACATCTTTTGACTGGATTCAACACACTTCTCTAGACCATGAAGTGACGAGAACACTGCAGTTATCATATTATCTCTACTCATACCGGCAAATCCCTTTGGGATATTACTAGTTGTTCTATTTGTTGGCTTCATAGCCCTACCTCCGTAAACTTTTCTTCAATTTCATAGGCACGTAGTTGTGCTATGGATTGCTTATACTCATGTCTGTAATTCTGCTCTAGTTGCTTCATGGACACCTGTAAAAGACTGAAAAGATTAAGAAATTTGTTTCTTTTAGCTCCTTTAGGGCTAATTCTAGGCTGCTCTATTGCCTCTTCTAATCCCTGTCAGTTGGAGAAAGAGCAAATGCGAGAAATTGAGCAGGCCAGAGGGCTCAATTTCAAAGCTCCAGTCAGTTGTCGTTACTTAGAGCCTGAAGAAATAGTTCAAGAGCTTAGGTCTGAGCTCTTCAAGAAGAATTCACCACAAGAGCTCAGGAATGAGGAGTTACTTTATAAACTGATTGGTGGAATACCTATTGATTACCATTATGTCGAAGGCCTGCTCAGTGGTTATAGCGAATCAATCAAGGGCTTTTATCATATTGAGGACGACTATTTTGCTTTAAATGAAAGTGGTCTTAGTGAAAGTAAGCGCTCGGCAATTGATCATGAACTGGTTCACGCTCTTCAAGATCAGAACTTCGATTTGTCTGACTTACTGCCTAAGGGGATTGCTAGCGATTCTCTAATGGCAAGGCAGGCAGTTTTTGAGGGCGATGCACTTCGAACCCTAGAAGCTCTTGAGTCAGAGTTTAACTGTCGCTGGCACGGTAAGGGGATTTCTTTAGTGAATGCTGAGCGAGTATACTTGAATCAAGATTATAAGTACTTCCCTCCCTTTCTTCGACTAATGGCAGGCTTTCCCTATTCTCATGGGGTGGAATTTTTTTGCCGGTTAATGGAAACTTATCCTTCCTTTAATTTTGACCTACTCTTTAGCCAACCACCACTGAGTACCGCCGAAATTTTACATCCTGAACTTTATCAATCTCGCATAAAAGGGGACTCTAGTTTAAGTTTGGACTTGCCCCCGTACTTGGCGGAGGAAGGTTGGTTTTATACTGCCGTTCTTGGGGAGTATGCGTTATTTTCTCTGTTGGCTCCTGATCTAGGTTTTCGTTTTGCCAAGGAGGCCGCTGCAGGGTGGGCTGCTGATAGAGCTTGGATTTACCGAAAAGGGGAGGGTTATCAATTAGATTTTCGCAGCCATTGGCAAACTAAGAAAGACGCAATCCAGTTTTATCAGGGTTGGGCCAAGGTTTTAGCTGGCAAGGCTGGACAGAATAAAACAGTTAGCATCCCGGATCATAAAACTACCTTTCAGCTAAATAACTTGTCAGTTGATCTTCAAATAGAAGGTTTGGAGGTTCGAGCAGTAGTGCTCGGGACTAATCTGAATGGAGGAAATTAGCAAGCAATGTCACGGCCGAGACTAGTTAAAGAATCTAATCAGGATAGTTAAACTTCAGCGGTGCTTCTATTTCACTGGCTAGTGATTTATGAACTGGGCAGGCTTTGGCAGCAGCTTCCAGTTTTTTACGAGTTTCTGAATCAAGGCCGGAAGGCATATTTATGCTTACTGGAAGAGACGCAATACGTCGTGGGCTGGCAGACATAGATTTCTCAACAGTCATGTTCATGCCGCTTAGGTCGATTTCATTCTTTTCAGCCACGATGCCCATTATAGTCATTGCGCATGCCCCTAGCGCTGAGGCTACGAGATCGGTCGGGGAAAAGGATTCTCCTTTACCGTTATTATCCACCGGAGCATCGGTTATCAAGCTAGCCCCAGAGGGCCCGTGCATTATTTCAACACGTTTTTGGCCTAAGTATTTAGCATTGATCTTAACTGACATTCTTACCAGTATCGCTCAAAATGTATGTTACCGGGATTTTTCTTACTGTGTTGAGTAAAATCCTTGGCCTCAAGAGATTCCTGTACCGTATCAATCATAGCCGGGTTCCCACATAAAAAGACATGGGAGCTATCGGAGGATAATGGAACTCCTGTTTTACTTTCAAAAGCCTCAGAAGTTTCAAAGAGAATATTCACCCTTCCTCTGGGCCCCTGCCAAGCAGAACCTTCTGGTTCTCTCGTGCACATTGGGACGTAAACAAAATTAGGATCCTCTTCCGCGAACTGTTCCAATTCCTTTTTATAGCCTAGATCGTCAGCGATTCTTACACCATGGATTAGAACATATTTGTTCCACTTATTGGCTTTTCTGAACTCCTTATACATTGAAAGAAAAGGAGCAAGTCCTGTGCCTGTTGCAACCATGATGAAATCTTTATCTTCTGGTAAACCATCTAGCGTGAACTTTCCTTTTACCTTAGGTCCGAGCCACAAGCGGTCGCCTTCTTTAAGATCCCAAAGTTTTGGAGTGAGAGCACCTTCAGGGACGAGAACTACGTAGAATTCAAGAGCATCCTTCACTGAAGGATTAGAGGCAATCGAATATGATCGCCTAAGCAATTTTTCTGGTTTTACACCCTCTTGAGGATTTTCCTGTTCAGGGGTTGGTACGGCTAATTCGGCGTACTGACCAGGTTTGAATTCCGCTACTTCACCCTCATCAGGTTTAACCCTGATAATCGAAAGCTCTTTGTTGATGTCTTCACGATAAACTATGGTGGCGTTTTTAGCGTATCTGCTCATCATTTAATCTAAAGGGGTTCAAGACCAAATCACAATAGGTTTGAACAAGTTATTAAGGCCAATAGGCAAGCCGGGGGAGTTTAGCAGGAATCTTATTCTCGTCAATAAGGTTAAAACTAGCAAATCCGAAGGAGCTGAGGGGGGAAGAAAAGAGCCTAAGGCTGCTCCTTATCCCACTCATCGTCTTCCCAGTCTTCATCTTCCCATTCCTCTTCTGGGGGGAAGCCATCATAGATTATTCCTTGCCTACGTTGATGATGAGCGTTTTTCACGAATGAGTAGTAGTCGACTGAGGCCTCTTTGGCAGCTTCGATGGCTTGTTGGAGAGAAGATCTGGTGTCAACTACTTGGATAACACTAACTCCAATCAAACTGTAGTCTACGTCATCAGACAAACTTGAATCTAGTTGAGCCCAGTTTAAAGGGTGAAGAAAGTAGTCTACCACCGTACCTGTAAAATCTCTAACATTTGAAGGTCCAAGCAAGGGGAGCATTAGGTAAGGGCCGCCGTCTAGACCCCAATGTCCTAAGGCAGTGCCAAAATCTTCTTCATGATATTCAAACCCAACTTTCTCGGCGACATCAAATAGGCCAAGGATTCCAAAAGTAGAGTTAATTAAAAAACGTCCGGTATCGTTTCCAACTTGATCCAGCTTACCTTGGGATAGGTTGCTAACTAAGTGAATTGGATATTCTAAATTCGAAAAAAAATTTCTCACTGAGCTACGAACAGGTTTGGGGAGCGCCCAGGTGTAGGCTTTGGAGACAGGCTCTAGGATGTAATTGTCTAGTTGGTTGTTGAACCAAAATACTTTTCGATTAACAGACTCAAAAGGATCGGAAACCTCCTGTGCCTGGACGGGAAAAGCCACAAGGGTAATTGAGAACAACAGTGTGAGAATTCGAAATTTCATATGCACTCCTAAAGCTATAATCTGTCTAAAACGATTTGCTCTTTTTGAGCAACCAAATAAGAGTTCTTAAAGCCTAGTTCCTGACTAATCTTGTCTCAAAAGAGAGCCTGCAACTTCTAACAATGGTGGACTTTTTTCCAATATAACTAGAAACTCCCCAAGCCGTACGGGTATACCTTAATCTTAGACGTATATGACGTCTTGATGAGCCAGGTGCGCTCAAATTTTTTTAATCAATAAGTTATACTTTAAATTTGGAGTATTAAATTAGAATGGAAATTTATAGCAAAAAATCTGCTGTGTTGTTCTTAGCCTCAGGTCTGGCCCTTTCACTGGGTGCATGTAACAGCGGCGGAAGTAACGACGCAGGTTCCGTGACAAGTGGAGTCCTCGACAAAACTATGAAAGCTGCTGAATCTGTGGGCAGCGCTGCTGGCTCAGTGGCAGAAGGAGCTAAAAATGTAGCAGCTAAAACAGCGGATATCGCTGGTGACGCTGCTGGTGGAGCTGGTTCCGCAATCGCTGGTGCTGCGCAGGCTACTGCGGATGCTGCTGGAGCTGTTGCTGACGGAGCCAAGAACGTAGCTGCTAAAGGCGCTGAGATGGCAGGCGACGGTGCGGGTGCAGTAGCTGGTGGAGCAGCAGACGCAGGTGGTTTTGCTGTTGATGGAGCTGCTAATTTGGCTGGGAAGGCTACTGAAGCTGCTGGAGATGCAGCTGGAGCAGTTGGCAATGTCGCAGGCTCAACAGTTGAGAATGCTAAAGGTGGTGTGAGTGGAGTAGCTGACATGGCTGAAGATACTGCTGGAAAGACTACGGAAGTTGCAGGTTCGATGGTGGAAGGAGCTAATGACACTACTTCCGGAGCGTCTGAAGTGGTAGGGGATGCTGCTGGTGCAGCCTCTGAAAAAGTTGGTTCGATGGTAGATGGAGCTAAAAACATGGCTGGTGATGCAGTTGGAGCTACA
>CAZECN010000013.1:6553-71166 GCA_964510575.1 uncultured Bdellovibrionales bacterium
GGTGATGCAGCTGGTTCTATGCTTCAAGGAGCTAAGGACATGGCTGGTGATGCAGTTGGAGCTACAGGTGATGCAGCTGGTTCTATGCTTCAAGGAGCTAAGGACATGGCTGGTGATGCAGCTGGAGCTACAGGTGATACAGCTGGTTCCATGCTTAAAGGTGCTAAGGACATGGCTGGTGATGCTACTGGAGCAGTCACCGACAAAGCTGGCTCGATGTTACAAGGAGCAAAAGATACTGCAGTTGGTAAAGTGAAAGATGCTGCCGGTTCTTTAGTGGACGGAGCTGGAGCTGCATCGGGAACTCTTAAAGGCGGAACTGACGCTATCGTAGATAAGGCGGTGGAAGCTGTTACCCCTCAGTAAATCATCGGAAGCCAAGTGTTTTTCGCTTGGTTAATTACAAAATGGCCGCCTTCGGGCGGCTTTTTTCTTAGGTGAACTTATGAATTCCAATAGTATTTTAGACCTTGACGATGTTCTAGCTCGACTGGGTGGTGACAAAAGTCTCTTTGTTGAGGTGGCTGAAATATTTATCGAGGATTTTGCTGTTCACCTTGGCAGCATAAAAGATGAAAAAAGTAGCTCGAAGGAAGTATCCAGAGCTTTTCACTCGGTTTCAGGAGCCGCTGGTAATATTGGGGCTAAGGACTTATCCAAGCTATCAAAGGAAATGGAGTTGCTTGCGGCTGAAAAAGCTGTGGGTAGCGAGCAGTTGGACGTTTTTACAGACTTGGCTAATAAGACAATTGAAGTTGTAAGAGAGGCTATCGTTGAGCTTGGTAAAGCTTAAGCTGATTGTTTTTCGTTAATTGCTGTATACCCTTTGACTAGGGGTATAGAAAAAGCCAGAATTTTAATCAGGTTGATTATATTCTCGCCTAACTTTCTCTAAAAGATTTTCGTAGTTATCAGATTCTGCTCCTAGAGCGTAACTCCTAATTTTATTTTCCGAATCTACTAAAACTACTCTAGTTGTGTGCATCCTAGGATCGTCCATGGCACCAAGCTTAAAGCCATTTTCGATGACTGAGTTCACATCATCAAGCTTTCCGGACAAAAATCTCCAACGAGGCAATTTTAAATTGTTAGCTTTTGCGTATTCTTGGAGTTTTTCCGAACTATCGTAATCTGGATCAACTGACAGCGAGATAATCTGCAATGGATGATCTCCGCCTAGTTCTTCCGAGAGGTTCATGAGGTTTTGAAGGGTCATTGGACAGGGCCCATTGCACCGAGTGAAAAATACATTAAAGAGCCAGGGCCCCTTGATGCTATCAGAGGAAAAAGTTTGTCCAGTTTGGTCAACAAACTTGAAGGAAGGCGCGAATCCAAAGTCAGTCTCTTCTAAAATGGGTTCTTTTAAGGTCGGATCCGAGCTGTTGTTCAAAAACTCTCTAGCGCTAGCCGCGCTGAAGACTATTAGGACTGATGCTCCAAATGCAAATACTAAATCTCTCATTGGTTAGGGCACCTGATTGTAGAGAGTCATATTCTCTTTCGGTTTATACCAATCCTAGTTAGTAGCCTGGAGAAAGCCCAGGGCGAGGGCAGAGCCCATTATGAAACTGATAACCATTAGCAACTTAAAAACTTTTACCAGCATTGTTGGCAACTCTTCTTCAAGTTGTTCTCCTCGAGAATAGTCCAACACCAGGCGTTCTTTGCTACCTTCAGGATACTTTTCCTTTAGTAGTTCCATGTCTTCTTGATCTTTCTTACTCATCCCAAACCCTTTGCTAAACGTCTTGGCTCAATGATGACCAGAAGACTGACCATGGTCAACGTCTTTCTTCTCAGCAGCTAACTCAGACTGGAACGGGGTAAGTCTTTCTACTCTATTTTTAACTGATTCGTCCCCTAGAGTCCCTAGAACCATCAAGAGCCAAATAAATATAGGGTAGATAACAATCCCCCATATTAGCTTGTTCTCGTAATTCATATGCATGAAAAAGAGTGTGACTATGCCTGCCTTGAGTGTCGCTATTGAAATTGCAACTGGAAGATTGGCCCAGCCAAGGTCTACAGTAGCTATACCGCAAGTCAGTGCGGTTAGTGCAATCAGGGATAGGAATATCGTATTGTAGGTTCTTATTGGTACTATGTGACCAAGACCCTGGTCGTGATCTTCGGCTTTAAGGCTTCCATCTCCAAGTGGCTTCCAGTTACCATGACTACCCATGAGATCCTCCTCCCGATAAATCAATTCCACCCAACAAGTAAACTACAGGGAACAGGAATATCCAAATAACATCCACAAGGTGCCAGTAAAGTCCGATCATCTCTACTGGAGTATAATAAGTGACAGAGAATTTTTCTTTTCTTGCCATGTCCCAAATCCATGCAATTAGACCAACTCCAACCAAGACATGCAAAGCATGGAGTGAGGTCATTACATAATAGAGACCGTAAAAAACGTTGGTACTCGGTGTGATCGCGGGGACATGGTCGATAAGTTTGGCTTTGTATTCGAAAAACTTAACAACAAAAAAACCAGAACCGAAAAGCATGGTTATTTCTAGATATCTTTTGCACTTCTTGTTCAACCCTTTCTGCGCAGCATCGACAGCTCTTACCATCCAGTATGAACTTGTTAAAAGAAACACTGTGTTTAGTGCGCCCAGTTTCCAGTTTAACGTCATTGCCCACTGGTCGAATTGCTCTAGCATTCTCCAACGGTAAAGGGCGAAAACGCAAAATAGCCCCCCAAAAAGATGGACTTCCGTTGCCAAAAACAACCACATTCCAAGCTTGGAACCATGATAGGCTGTCTCAGGCTCCCAATGGCTAAAATGTCCCGCAGGAAGCTCTTTATGCGCCATGAGTGGCTCCTCCTTTTACAGTTTCTTCTTCAACTTCTTTGTCGTATGCGTAGAATCCCTCGTCTACTTGAGGAATCTCTTCAAAGTTTTCATGGATAGGAGGTGAGTCCGCTTTCCATTCAAGCGTCAGGGCTCTCCAGGGGTTAGCATCACATTTTTTACCAGTGAAGATAGACACGAAAAGATTTCCAAAAACTAGCGCGTAGCCAAGTCCGTTGAACATAGCAAACTTGGTGCTAAGCTGATGAAGATCTGTAAATTCTTCTGGATAGCTCGCGTAACGTCTAGGCATACCTTCCATTCCAAGAATAAATTGAGGCAAGAACGTTCCGTTAAACCCTACGAATAGAATTAACCAACCTAGCTTAGCTACAGGCTGGTTGTACATCTTTCCAAACATCTTTGGGAACCAGTAGTGGAGACCAGCGACCAGTCCAATAACAGCCCCTCCCTGGATGGTGTAGTGAAAGTGAGCAACAACAAAATATGTATCGTGATAATGAGCGTCGGTTGCGAGCGTAGCTAAGTGAATTCCAGTAGTTCCCGCTATCATGAACAAAAAGACAAAACTCATCGCGTAAAGCATCGGAGTATCCCAGTGGATAGAGCCCTTATACATGGTGCAAATCCAGTTAAAGACTTTAATCGCCGTAGGAACCGCCACGAAGAATGTTAGGAAGGAGAAAATATATCGAGCCATGTTCGACATTCCCGCAACAAACATATGGTGCCCCCATACTAAGAGCGCGATTGCTGCAATTCCCACACTGGCGAAAACAATTGAAGTGTAACCGAAAATCGGCTTTCGAGAGAAAACCGGGATGATTTCACTAACAATTCCCATCGCTGGTAGAATCATAATGTAAACTACTGGGTGAGAATAAAACCAAAATAGGTGCTCAAAAAGAACAGGATCTCCACCTACTGCTGGGTCGAAGACCCCAATGCCAAAAATGTTCTCAGCAATAAGGAGTAGTAAGGTGATACCTACAATAGGAGTAGCTACTACTTGAAGTATGGAAGTTGCATACATTGACCAAACAAAGAGAGGCAATTTGTCCCAGGTAAGCCCAGGAGCCCTCATTTTGTGAATGGTGACCAAAAAGTTCACCCCGGTCATAATAGAAGAGAAACCGAGAATGAACGCAGCAAAGGTCATTAGAATCACCCCATAACCATTTTCCTGAATGGAGTAAGGAGCATAAAAGGTCCATCCAGTATCTATGCCTTGAGAGACTGCCAGCAGGGCAATGAAAGAGCCTAGGGTGTACACCCAAAAGCTATGTCGGTTTAACTTGGGAAAGGCTACGTCTTTAGCTCCTACCATTAGAGGGAGTAGGAAATTTCCCAAGGTGGCTGGAATTCCAGGCACGATAAATAGAAAGATCATAATTACACCATGCAGCGTAAAAGCTGTGTTGTAATTAGACTTGGCTTTAGTATCCAATTGTTGAGGGCTTAGCGTCTCTGCGTCGTCTCCAAATACCAGAGTGTCAGCAGCTGGAGTGAATAACTCCATTCTCACTGCTAGAGCTGCCGCTCCACCAAGGAAAAAGAAAATTAGAATCGAAGCTAAATACATTAGCCCCAATCGTTTGTGGTCAATGGTCATCCACCAAGACCATAAACCTTTTTCCCAGTTCAGATAGTTTAGTTTTTTTCCGTCTGCAGTTGTTCCCACTTTGTTCTCTCTTGATTGGTTATAGACTTAAATTACGTGGTTCTTTCTATGGTTTTTGAGCCTTGATGAAAGCGATTAAGGCATCAATTTCTTTGTCGTTTAGCTGACCTTCAAAGGAAGGCATGACATTTTGGTAGCCAGAAACAATTTGCTTCGCTGAGTTTAGAATTGAAGTTCTCAAATAGTTTTCGTCTGCTACAGCCGGCTCGCCTTCAGTGAACTCTCTGTTCGCTCCATACAGGCCTTTGAAGGTTGGTCCTACTACCTTAGACCCGTCCAGAGAATGACATGTGATACAGGCTTTCTCGTTATATAACTTGGCACCCAGCTCCAGGGGACTAAGCTCGATAGCCCCTCTTTCTTGAATAAAATCGTTGTATTGGGCTCGGCTAACAACTTTGAGGCCTGCTCGCATTCCAGAATGGTTAACACCACAATATTCAGCACAAAAAATGGGAAAAACCCCACCAGGCTGCTCATCACTGGTAATAGTTGGAGTGAACCAAAGGTAGCTATAGCGGTCTCCCCTCAAGTCTTCTTTGACCCTCATCGACGGAATGAAAAAGCTATGTAAAACGTCAGAGGACTTCATTACGAGTTTGATTGGCTCGCCAACTGGAACAACTAATTCTGTAGAGGAGGTCTTGCCGTTTTCGTAAGTAAAGTTCCAACCCCACTTGAAACCTGTAACTCCGATTTCGGTGGCATTGGCCGGTGGCGTTCTCATTTCTTTATAGACGTCGAAGCCGATGTAGAAACAGTAAACACAAACTATACTCGGGATAACAGTCCAAACGATTTCTAAGTTTAGGTTATGGTCTGCTTTACTTGAAGGAGCGGAATGTTTTCCCGCTCGGTAGCGAATCGCAAAGTAAAGCATGACTGCAGTTATTGCTACCGTACAAATGGTAGAGACATCCGTAATCCAATTATTCATCCAGTCAACGCGGTCTGCCCAAGTGCTGGCTTGAATTGGCATGTAATCAAAAAAGTCGAACATGATTAGCTAGATACTCTCCTGTTTCTTCAAAATAAAAATCATTGTCCCTAGTCCTAGTAGGGTAAGTCCACCAACAACCTGAAGTAGCTTTAATATTGCTAAGCTATATTGACCCTTAGTGGGATCAAAGCGGAAGCAATATAACAAAATCCGGTCAAATGCACTGCCAATAATTCCTTCAGAAGCCTCGATTAAGGCCAATCTGAGACTCTTACCTTTCAGTGGAAAACCGTAAATATAGTGGGTAATTTTCCCGGTGGGGCTTACTAGCATCATCGCGCTGGAATGCGAATACTCTTCACCATCTAATACATAGTTAAACCCTACTTGGTTCATTAGTTTTTTAACGGGATCTGGTTCTCCAGTTAAAAACTGCCAGCCCTTCTCTAAAGAGGAACTATCCAGTTCGCCCTCTAGTTTTCCAGGCTCATCCAAAAGTGCTGAGAGGTAGGCTTTCTGCTTACTTGCTGCTAGCGGATGTTTTTCGCCCTCAGCAAAGCTCACTGTCGCTATATTAAAGTCTTCTCCTGGTTTAAGGTCTTGGTCTCTTAAACCATCTAAAAGACCGTTAAGGGTTAAGCTGCATAATCGTGGACAACGGTAGTAAACCGGCACAATTATTGTAGGTCTTTGGGGTTTAAGTATCCTTCTAAGAGGTAGAGTGTCACCATTTGTCGTTGTGAAAACTAGGTCTAAATCTATCTTGTCATCTAACTTTTCGACAACCCCAGCTACTGCAGGAATTTCCTCCGGCTTTTTGGTCGCATGGGCTTCAGTCTCTAGGGAGAAAGAGATGGCAGCAAAAAAGGAGAGTAGCTTAAAGCCGAGCGCTAGATAGTTTTCAGCCTTTTTCAAACAAAGCATAAATTTAGAGTGACAATATTATTATAAATTACCAACAATTTAGGGATTGTATACAAGATAAGATCGGCTATTTAAAGACTATCTTGCCGGAAATGTTATGTTTTCACGATCAGCCATTAAAAATAGTCAGTTATCACTATATGGACAGTTGGGGAGTCTTTAATCAGTTTTTCTTTGATTTGGGATTTCTAGGAAAAGCCTGCAATAGGAAAGAAACGCTTAGAGTAGCAAAAGCCAAGATAATCCATTCAAAAGTATAACCGTAGTGAACTTCGGGCGGTACATCAATTTTCACATCCTCAGCAGGGTAAACTGGCGAGCGAGGATCGAATTCTGTTTTACTCAAGCGCTGAAGAAAAAATCCTTCGATAACAGGGTAGGGAAGTTGTCGAGCCATCGCATCAATTTCTGGGTAGAGAAACTTATGCGCGAAAGGTTTTCCATCTCCTGTTTCAGGGTTGGAGGGCGTGAGTATCTTCTTTGAAACGGAGAGTTGAACAATGGCTTCAATATTGGGTTCTTTCTCCGCTTGGGAATTATATTTAGTCCAGGTTTCAGGTGTTCGATCTTCAAAGGGAATAAATCCTCGGCTAACAATTACTGCTTGCTCAGAGCCTTCTAATTTAAAAGGCGCCAACAACCAATACCCGGAGCCTGTCGAATAGGTTCTGTTGATCACAATAGCTTGTCTCTCAAAGTCGTAGCTACCTTTAGCACTGACTTTCTTATGAAGAAGTTCTTTAGGTTTGGAAAAATTCTCCGAAAAGTTAGAGAGAGGCTCAGCTTCCAACGTTGAATTACTTTTTAATTGTTCAATTAAATCAACCTTGAACTTGTATCGTTCCCATTGCCAAGCCGAGGCTTTAAGCATAACTGCAGCAAGCAGTATGGCAAAGATGGTCTTGAAGGCAGAGAATTCAAATCTTTTGAACATAGGGGGAATCTAACCCGCGCTACTTCTAATTACAACGAAGTCAAAAAAGAAGTCTGTCCCTAATCCAAAAACATTCGATTAATAAAACCAAAATAGGAAAATAAGACAGAGTCCTTTTCTAAATTTATTAGTTAATTAAAGCTTCTGCATCTATTCCTGTTTGGCAGAGTGCCATTACTCTCTGCAGTTCACCGGCTAGACCAAAAGGATCTTCCTCGGCTTTACCAACAATACCAATTAATTGGTCAATTTCTGCGGATAATGCATTTAGATTATCAACGATCTGAGCTGATTTGGATCTAGTATTTGCCATGCTTGCCTCGAGATCTAAATTCTTAGCATTCGCATCTTTCAAATTTAGGTTGGGATCATGCATCGCCAACCTGGTCAAAAGAGCACTGAAATCATCAAGGGCTTTTTGGGCTGAGTGTAGAAAACCTGGCTGGGTTAACCTCCTAGTGGATTTGATTCGAACAGACTTCGACCTGAGGAAATAGTTCCCCCTGATCCAAAACTGCCTTTAACCTTCTACCGGCCGGAAAAGCTCTTTTTGTAGTAAATAAGTCAACTTTACCAATCTCCTTACAATTTCTATAGTAAAAACTTCACTAAAGGACGTAAAAAAAGCCGAGCAATGCTCGGCTTTTTCGTTACTACTAGCATACTGCCTTCAGCCTTTATTCTTCTCCAACCAACGGTCGATGATCATTTTGAAATGTTCAAAAGGTCTCGCACCTTTAACTGATACGCCGTTTACAAAGAAACCAGGAGTTCCTCTGATACCGTTTTTGGCAGCAATCGCCATATCGGAGTCGATTTGTTTGTCGTATTTACCGCTTTTATAATCAGTTTTAAATTTCTCAACATCGAGGCCAATGTCCTTAGCTGTCTTGATGAAGAAGGGTTCCTTTAAGTTTTTCTGATTTTGAAAAAGCTTGTCGTGCATTTCCCAGAATTTACCTTGCTCATGAGCAGCCATTGTAGCTCTCGCAGCAGGCTTGGCATTTTTGTGGAATGCTAGAGGCAGATGTTTGAAGACAACTTTCACGTCTTTAGGATAGGCTTTGAGAACCTGTTCCATTACATCCTTTCCTCTAGAACAATAAGGGCATTCGAAGTCTGAGAATTCAACTACTGTAACTTTAGCGTTCTCAGGGCCTTTAAAAGGACTACCTTCAAGTGGAATCTCTACCGGGTTATCAAACTCTTTTTCCATCGCCTTGGCTTGGTCTTGCTGAGCTTTCTGCTGCTGCTTGACCCGTTGGTTTTGGAAATGTTTTTGCAAAGCGCCGCTTACAGTATCGAGGTTTTTCTCGTCTTTTAAATAAGCGCCCATCAACTTGTTGAACTCGGCCTGGTCAAGAGCAAGTGCCGGAGTTGAGAAAAGCACCAAGGCTCCAACTAAAAGTGAAATTTTCTTAATCATTAATAATCCCTAAAATTTTTTGTATCGAAACAGCAAAGCTTTTAGCGTAAACAAATAAACGCCTGGCCCGGCTTCTTCGGGCTTCGCCTGTGAGCAAATCAAATTTTGATAGTCCTTACAAACTATCTATCAACACCATTTATCAACAGGCTCTTTTAATAAAGACGACTGCCTAGCTGACTTAATGCAAAAGGCTCTACTGTGGATAAGGGGTGGTAGGGGTTCCATTATCAGAGAGCCAGAAAAGAATATTAAATAAAAAGTTATCTCTGAAACCAGCCAAGAATTACCCTTTAAGTAATAAGAGTAATATTTTCAGTGTTTTAAGTGTTTAAAGTTTAATATTATGGGAATTAACTAGACAGTTGTTACACGTATCTAGTCGGGTTTTATCTCAGCTCTCGAGGCATCTATTAAAGAGTAACAGAGAAAATCTAAAACCCCGACTTTGTTAGTTAATTATTTATGAAAATAAAACTTACTGAAAAAGACTCAAGCCAATTCGCCGCTGATAAATTGGCAACATATTACTCGAAGGGCTTACTTGTTCCTGAGAAGAAACCTTTCTTTTCAAAGCACAGCCATTCTACGGGAGCTTTTCTTGCGGTAGACGAGAGTGAGTTTATTCTTGACTCTGCTTCTCAAATTGCTTCTTTGGGGTTGGGCTATAACGCCGCCCCACTTTTTGGAGTTAGTCATCAGCTTGAAGCTTGGTTGAATAACTCTCAGTCTGACTCTTGTTTAGAGCTTCGCTCAGCCTTTGAACGATTTCTTAAAAGAAAACTCGGTTGGGACAAGCTAGAAACTTTTCTTTGTAACTCTGGGGCTGAGGCTAATGAAATTGCATTAGGTCAATGTTTTCAGTCTCGTAAATCAAAAAAGGCTAGAAAGGTTTTAGCTTTTGAGGGTTCTTTTCATGGACGCCTTTTGATTTCACTTTTTTCAACTTGGAATCCAAAAAAGCGAGAGCCTTTTCAGGTACCTGGTTTTGAAACTGAGTTCGTAGAGCCAGCTATTCTTGCTGGTGGAAATTTTGCTGAAATTAAAACACCAGATAACTGGGCTCTGGCTTGGAGTGAAGCTGCTAGCGAGAAATCTCTTCAGCAAAAATTAGACTCAATGCTTGAAAGTGCTGACGAGCAGCTAAAAGCAGAGATTGATTCTTTGCTAAATACACGCAAGCAGCTAGCGAGCAGGGAAATTTTTGCTGTGATGGTTGAGCCAATGCAATGTGAGGGCGGAGATCGTTTTCTTTCAGGACGATTTTTCCAAGGTCTTTTGCTTCTTGCTCGTTCTTTTGACGTTCCTGTTATTGTGGACGAGGTTCAAACTGGTTTTGGTCTGGGCGGGGAGTTCTTTTGGCATAGACTTTTTGAATTGGAGGATGAAACGGGGGAGGTTATCGCTCCTGATTTCGTGACCTGCGCGAAGAAAGCCCAGGTAGGGATGGTGCTTTCTCATCAACCAGTCGAGTACCGAGAACAGTTTTCAGTTGCTTCTCTGGCTCGTGGCTTTATTCAAGGAACCGTGCTTGACCAATATCGTGGCAAGATTGATCTGCTTGAGAAGAAAACATCTTCTCTTTTGAAAAAGCTAGTTGAGAAACACGGTGAATTAATTGAAAGCCCTCGTGGAAAAGGCATGGCTTTTTCTTTCGATTTCAAAGATCCAGCTATTCTTGCAGACTTTATTAAGATTAGATTCAAACACGGGTTGCTTTACTATACTGCTGGTACTCACACTGCTCGTTTCAGGAGCTCCTTAGCTTGGAAGGAAGGCACTCTTGAATTCTTCTTTAAAAAGCTAGATGCAGTTTTATCTGAACTGCGCGGTTTGGAAGTTCCGGAGGTAGAAGACTATTCAGTGACTAGAATAAATACATCCAGTCAGTATGGCTTTCATGGAGAGTTGGCTGGAGCTCAACTTAGAATCTACAAAGGGAACCAACCTCAGGATCAGCTTGCTTCTATTGAAAAGACTCTTGAAGAGATAGTGAGCTACTACCTAGGAGCAGATGCAAGTGATGTTGATGTGGAATTTATTACCACGGAGAATTACGACAAGTACCGAGATAAGATTATTCAAATAGAGGAAGAAGTATACGAGCCTCTTCGTAGAACAGAAATAGAAGAGTTCGACATAGCCATTGAGGCTCCAAATGGAGTAGCCCTTGCTATTAATTTTCAGGGGAAAATGGCTGGAATTACTTTTGGTGCACCACTTAAGCGTTACCCTACGCATAGGGGAGTTAGGAGAGATCCTTTCTATGACGACATAGATTCTGTCTATATGCTTGATGTGACCGTTCATCCTGAATTTCAAGGGATGGGATTGGGTAGAATTCTTAAATATGCATTTTGTCTTTATTCCCTAGAAAAAGGAGTAAACAGGATTGAAGGACGTAACAGGGATCGTTTGGCTCGAGGTATGTATGCAATTAACCTAGCTCTTGGTGCTAGAGAGTTGATGTACTTGGAAGAGGATTACCTAGATGATGAGGAGTTTAGGGACGCGATATACTATACGATACCTCTTCGCTGGAGCAGACCGAAGCTTTCTCTTTCTAGCGCGATAGACTGTCCACTTTCAGAAGAAGCTCTCAGTGAGGAGTTTATTAAAAAAGCAATGCCGGGAATGATCAATAAGATTTCCCTTGGTAACTTTGTTAACGAGCAGTATCTTTCTAATTTGGAAAGATTTTCAGAACTTCTTCCAGAAGAATTACGCCATTCATACGTTGCTAGTGGGCAGAGTGAATGCGTCGATAAAGTTTTTAAGTCTATTTGGCTTAGCGGAAACCATAAGACCAAGGTTTTAGGTTTTGAAAATATGTTTTTTGGAGAAGGTAGCTTTCTTTCCAGAGGCTTGTCTGGGCAAGGAGAAAGCATGTTCTCTGTGGAGCTTCTTCCGAATCCTACAACCCAAGACCCTGACTCGGTTTTATCTGCAGTAGAGGATCGCTTGAAGGAAGGGGAGATCTCTTCAATTTACATTGAGCCAATGCCTCAACTCTCTATGGTGCCGGTGTCTGAAAGCTTTCTAAAAGAATTGAGAAGACTTTGTACGGAGCATCAAGTTGCCTTGGTTTTTAATGACACGGGGAGTCTTTTTAATAGATATAGCTCTGACAGTTTTCTAGCTAGTGCTTCCTCTGTAACTCCTGACGCGGGCTTTTCTTTCTTGGGTGGACAAGTTGGAGTTTGCTACATGAGTGAGGCTCTTTACTGTACTGACCCCTTGAAGTTAATTTCTACTTGGGATGGAGATGAATTTTCTCTAGCTTCTTTTATCGAGGAGCTTGAGGTGCACAGCAAAAATATTAAACAAAGATTAGAGAACAGAGATAAGTTTCACGCTCATCTGGAACAAGTTTTCAATGACTGCCAAGTCGAGCATAAGTCTTTGCATAAAGGCTATGGACGTTTCCAAGGGAATGTTCCTTTGTCCTTAGCTCGTAAGTTCAAGACCGTTGATGGCTACAAATTAATTGCCCCAACGGATTGCGCAATTTCTAAGTTTTTAAATAGTTTAGAGGCGGAGTAAGAAAAGTGAATTCAGGTTTTCCGGTTTTTAGTTACCAAGCTCATGACTCCTCACTAACTAGGGGTAAAAAGCATGGCGAACATTATAGAAGCCAAATTGCAGAGCTTGTGGAAATAAGACTCTCACTGCTTCGTGAACGTCGCCCGGACTTTTCGAAAGATTTGCTCGTGGAACTTGCTGACGCGCAGTGGAAAGTGACTGAGAGCTATGCTCCGGAAGTGCATCAAGAGCTTGAAGGAATCAGAGTTGGTGCAGGCTGTTCGGTATTCGATATTGTAGTTCTTAATAACTACACTGACTTTAGAGATATTCCACTACCGGAAGAAGGCTGCTCTACTGTCGCGGTTCGAAACAATAAAGATATTATCATGGGTTACACCTGGGATATGCATGGTAGTGCCAGAGATTACCTTTTAGCACTGGAGGTGCCAGCTAAAGGTGATGTTCCGGCTCAGGTAGTCTTCTCTGTGGTTGGTTGTTGCGGAATGTCCGGAGCGAACATGGCTGGTGCTGGGGTGACGATAAATAATCTAAATACCTCTGGAGCCAAACCATCACCGATGTGGCCGGTAGTGGTCAGAAAACTTTTGGAACATCGGTCGGTGAAAGAAATGGGGGCTCATCTCCAAAATGTAAAGATTGGTGGTGGCCGAGCTTACTTGATGGCAGATAGTTCAACGGCAGAGATTTGGGAAGTTAGTCCTGACTATAAAGTACTTAATCAAAGTATTAGTTCGTCTCAAGCTGATTCTCGCCAGCAGATTTTTCACACCAACCATTGTCTAAGCTCAGAGCTTCAAAGTGTTGAAGATAGCAATTCCCTTAGCTCTACAACTCACTCTCGGTATGATTTACTCAATAAGCTAGTGCCGGAAGTGAACTCTGAGGCAGATATGAGAGATCTTCTTGGTAGTCACAATGGAGAGCCCAAATCAATTTGTTCTCACTACCAGTCTAATAGCCAGGACCCTTCTCAGACTTGCGGTGCTGGAATGATTGATTTCTCTTCCCAAAAGTTAAGCTTGTGGAGAGGCTGCTTAAAGTCGGAGTGCGGCATTCAGGAACATGGTTGGAAACTAGGAGAGGAGACTAGTGAGTAGACGCAACCATTTTATATCTTGGAGTAAACAGAACGGGCAAGCCTCTTTAGATGTTACAGCTGCCCGTGATTTTAGTTTTCAACTTAAATCAGGTGAGTGGGTGGATGATGGACTTTCCTGCTCCTATAACTGTGCTTTTGGATATTCAGAACAAAGAATTACCAAAAGAATTGCCGAAGTCTTAGAGGACTTTCCCTGTGCTTCTCCTAAATGGAACTTGCCATTTAGGGAAGAGCAAACGGAGCGCCTGTTAGATTTTATTGCCTTGGGGGAAGGAAGGATTTTTTACACAGTCTCTGGTGCAGAGGCCGTTGAAAACGCTCTGAAAATAGCCAGGCTTCGCCGTGATGCGGTAAAAGTTTTGTCTCGCTCGGCCTCTTATCATGGAGCTTCTTTGGGAGCGCTTTCAGTTGGTGGTGACTGGAGGACGGAAGCGGTTCAAACCTTTGAAGATTGGACAGTTAGAATTCCTGAGCCTTCGGAAGATATTGAGGGAGTCGAGTTAAGAAAGATAGTTGAGAGGGTGGGGGCTAAAAACATCGCAGCCATTTGTATGGAAACTGTTACTGGCTCCAACGGCGTTTTTCAGGCACCAAATAGTTGGTGGCAGGCAGTTAAGCAGCTTTGCTCAGAGACAGGAATATATTTAATACTAGATGAGGTGACTTCAGGTTTTTATAGATGTGGTGAGAACTTTGCGTTTAGCTCGCTCCCTGTAACACCAGAGATAGTTTGTTTTTCAAAAGCAATATCAGGTGGCTATTCTCCTTTTGGCGCGGTTTACGTATCTGAAGAAATCTCAGAGACTTTTACTGAACAAGTATTGCCTTGTGGAGGAACCAACTATGCTTCTCCAATAGGTATTGCAGCGATGGCTGGAGTAATGGATCTGTTTGAAGATCAAAGATCCCTAGAGTTGATTGCAGAGAATACTCGTAGTTTTGAAAAATTAGCTAAGGACTTGGCAAGTAATTCTTTAGTGGATCAAACTAGAGTGGTCGGAATGCTTGCAGCTTTTGATCTAAACCAAACCGCTCCCAGTTGGCGTGAGTTCATTGAGGCTGGTTTGCACTTAGGTCGAAGTGAAAAGAGGCTTATCCTTGCGCCACCACTCACAATGGATCCTGACACTCTTCGGCAAGTATTCGAAAAAGTAAATTCAGTTTTGGAGGAGAAGGCTTGAAAGCTGTGAAGACAAAAGTATTTGATGATGCCTCTTCAGCTCTTCATGATCTGAAGGACGGAATGAGAATTATGAGCGGGGGATTTGGGCTTTGTGGTATTCCTGAGAATAGCATCGAACAGGTTTTGGCCTCTGGTGTGAAAGATCTAACTGCGATTTCTAATAACATTGGAAATTCCGGGCGAGGCTTAGCCAAGCTTTTAAAAACGAAACAGATTTCAGCCGCAGTTTGTAGCTATGTAGGAGGAAACCCTGACCTCGAGCAACAGATGTTGGCTGGAGAAGTAGAAGTGGAACTGGTTCCACAAGGTACTTTCAGTGAAAGAATTAGAGCTGCGGGTATGGGTATAAGGGGTTTTTATACTCCAGCCGGGGCCGGTACTCCAATAGCCGAAGGTAGAGAAACCAGAATGTTTGACCGTGAGTGTCTTTTTGAAGTTCCTCTCGAGGCTGATTTAGCAATCATCAAAGCTGAGAAGGGCGATAGATATGGAAATCTTTGGTTTAAGGAAGCTGCTAGAAATTTTTCACCGTTGATGGCGATGGCAGCAAAATTAACAGTTGTAGAAGTTGAGCAGCTCGTTGAGTTAGGGGAGATCGAAGCTGAATCTGTTCATCTCCCTGGGTTGTTTGTCGATAGAATTTACCAAGGTTCGAACTACGCAAATGACATTGAGTTTGAACTATTATCTGAGTGAGATTCAAAATATGAATAGCGACGAAATGGAAAAAATTACTAATCACAGAGAGTTTCGAGACGACGAGTTTTGGAGAGAGATTCCAGCATGGAAAGATGTTTCCAGAGAGCAATTCGCGGATCACAAATGGCAGTCTAAGAACTCGATAATCAAGCTCAAGCATGTGAAAGAGGTTCTTGGAAGTCGAGTTAGTGAAGCAACCATTGCAGACATTGAGGCTGCTTTGAAGATTGCTCCTATGAACGTCCGGATTACCCCTTATGTTTTTGCGTTGATCGACTGGGATGATCCAGCAAATGACCCACTGAGAAGACAGTTTCTGCCTTTTGCTTCTCAAATGTTGCCGAACCATCCATTCTACATGGAAGACTCTTTGCATGAGGACGTGGACTCTCCTGTTTCAATGTTGACTCATCGTTATCCGGACAAAGTCTTGTTTTTACCATTAACTACCTGTCCAGTTTATTGTGCCTACTGCACTAGAAGTAGAATAATTGGTGGCTCAACTTCTAGTATTGAAAAAGATACCTACGGAGCAAACCCCAAGCTTTGGGACGCTGCGTTCGAGTATTTGAGAAATCACCCCGAGATTGAAGATGTGGTTATCTCTGGCGGAGACTCTTACAACCTTCAAGCCTCTCAAATTAGGCATATTGGGGAATCTTTGTTGGATATCCCAAATATTCGAAGGATTCGCTATGCTACAAAAGGTATAGCGATCTTTCCGATGAAGATTCTTACTGATGATGATTGGGTTCAGGCAATAGTTGATGTTCAGAAACTTGGAAGAGAAAAGGGTAAGGCAGTTGTTATTCATACTCACTTCTCTAGCCCGAGAGAAATCACTGAATGGTCTCGTCAAGCTATGGATCGACTCTTTTCAGAAGGAGTGATTGTTAGAAACCAGGCAGTTTTGCAAAGTGATGTTAACAATGATGTTGATATTATGACCACGCTTACAAGGAAGCTTGGATACATTAATATTCAGCCTTACTATGTCTATATGCATGATATGGTTCCTAACTGTGAGCGGTTTCGAACTACACTAGAAGAAGGTGTTGAGCTTGAGAAAGCTGTAAGAGGAACCACTGCAGGTTTTAATACTCCTAGGTTTGTTTGTGATGTTCCTGGTGGGGGCGGTAAAAGAAATATCGCATCTTATGAGTACTACGACCGTGAAACAGGGATTTCCGTTTGGCGAGCACCAGAGGTAAAACCAGGAGAGTTATTTCTATATTTCGACCCTATTCATAAATTGGCAGCCTATGCTCAAAAGCGCTGGGCTATTGAGAAAGAAAGAAGGGTTATGGTTAGGGATGCGCTTTCTAGAGTTGAGCCAGATTTAGGTTCGATTAAAAAAGAAACTCTCAGGGAAAGGTTTGGTTTAAATATCTAATATGAGTTGGTCAAAAGAAGAAATGGCCGATCAGATAGTTTCTCTTCTATCTCCAGGCTCTAGCATAAACCTTGGTATCGGAATGCCTACGCTGGTAGCCGAGAGAATTCCAAGTGAGATGGGTATTTATATCCACTCAGAGAATGGGCTTCTTGGAATTGAAGGTAGACCAACTAAGGAGACAGTCTCACCAACTCTGATTAATGCCGGCAAGGAAACTGTAAGTATCAGACAGGGCTCTAGCTTTTTTGATAGCGCCTTGAGTTTTGGAATGATTCGTGGGGGACACTTGGACGCTTGCGTTCTTGGGGCTATGGAAGTTGATGTTGAAGGGTCGCTGGCCAATTGGATGATTCCTGGTAAGAAAGTGACAGGTATGGGAGGAGCGATGGACCTAGTTCACGGTTCTAAAAACACAATTGCCATGCTCAATCACTTTACAAAAAAGGGTCAGTCTAAGTTAGTTAAAAAATGTGCTTTGCCCCTCACTGGACAAGGGGTAATTGATACAATCGTTAGCTCCTGCGGAGTATTCGAGCCCAAAGGAGAGAAATTTAAAATATTGAAACTCGCCCCTGGTCTTAGCCAAGATGATCTAGGTATCGAAAAGAATTTATTAGAATAGAACTGTAGCAACTGAAGGAAAAACAATGAGCAAGCCCTTTTTTACTGCTGGACTTAGAACTCCTTTCGCAAGAGCTTTCAAAGGCGATTATAAAGATATTCGGCCAGATGATCTTCTTCTGGAGCTGATCAATGCTCAGAAAGAGAAGAACAAAGCTCTTTGGGCTAGAGGAGTTAGTGATTTTATAGTTGGCTGTGCTTATCCTGAGGGGGAGCAAGGTTACAATATTGCTCGCATGGTCTCGTTAGGTTCTGGACTGAATGCTCCGGGTTTAACGGTGAACAGACTTTGCGCAAGTTCTCTAGAAGCTGTTGCAATTGCGGCATTGAGAGTTAAAGCTGGTTGGGGTGATCTTTACCTCACTGGTGGTATCGAGTCGATGAGCCGTATACCAAGAGGTGGTGCAGGATTTTCGCCAAGTGAAAAAGTTCAGCAAGCATCATCTGAAGCATATATTCAAATGGGATTTACGGCTGAGAATGTCGCTAAGGAATTTCCAACTGTCTCAAGAGCGGAGCAGGAAAAATTAGCTGGTAAAAGTCATGAATTGGCTGACCAAGCTTGGAAGGATGGTCACTACCAACAAATGATTCATCCCTACTTGATTGAAAAAGATCAGTTTATTCGAGTTCCAGTAAATTACGAAAAAATATCTAGTTTGCCCCCTGCATTCAAAGAGGATGGTGTGATTACTGCTGCCACGAGCTCTCCATTAACTGACGGGGCTACCAGTGGATGGGTAGCTTCTGAGGAGGTATTGAAAGAGCATGGATATCAAGATGGCTTGGAAATTGAACACGCAAGCTGGGGACATGTAGCTCCAGAGGTGATGGGTATGGGTCCAGTGCCGGCTGTACAAAACTTGATTAAAGAAACAGGTATTTCTCTCGATGAAATCTCAGCATTTGAAATAAACGAAGCTTTTGCTGTTCAGGTTTTAGCTTCTGGTTCTGAGCTTGGTTTAGACATGGCTAAAGTAAATGCTTGGGGTGGAGCTATGGCTTTAGGACATCCTCTTGGAGCAAGTGGACTAAGGTTAGTGATGACCTTGCACGGAAGGCTTCGAGATCTGGGAGAGGACGGAGCAAGAGGAATTGCTACGCTTTGTGTTGGCGGAGGACAGGGAATGGCATTGTTGTGTCGCTATAAGAAATTTCAATAGAGGAAATAAGTTTTGGGTAAAAATTTAATTGGCGAAAACTGGGTTGAAGGGCAGGGCGAAGAGTTTGCCTCGCTGGATCCATTTACAGACCAAAATATTTGGTCTGGTAGGGCTGCATCTGCAGAGCAGGTTGAGCAAGCATTTTCTGCCGCTAGAGGTGCTCTAAGTGGCTGGAGTTCTAAATCCGTTGAAGCTAGATGTCTTACTCTTCAGCGTTTTGCGGAGTTGCTCGAACAGCGAGAATATCAATTCGCCGAACTGATTTCCAAAGAAATGGGTAAGCCTCTCTGGGAGGCCAAGACAGAAGTTTTGGCGATGTGTGCGAAAGTGGCAGTGTCTGTCGAAGCACACAACCAAAGATGTGCTGAGAAATCTGCGCCTCTTGGGGGAGGGACAAGTGTTACTCGCTTCAAACCTCATGGAGTGGTCGGAGTTTTTGGCCCTTTTAATTTTCCAGGCCATTTACCAAACGGTCATATCATTCCTGCTTTAATTGCTGGAAACACCGTTGTTTTTAAACCTAGCGAACAGACTCCAGCAGTGGGTCAGATGTTGGTTGAGCTTTACCTCGAGGCTGGATTACCTGCAGGAGTGGTAAACTTGGTTCAAGGGTCTAAGGACACAGGCATAGCACTGGCTGCTTCCAAAGAATTGGATGGGCTTTATTTTACTGGTAGTTCTGAGGTTGGTGGGATAATTCATAATAACTTTGCTGGCCGGCCTGATAAGATTCTTGCTTTGGAGATGGGTGGTAACAATCCTTTGGTTGTATGGAATACGGAGAGCATGTCGGACACAGAACTTAGAGCTGCTGTCTATACCACTATTCAATCCGCGTTTATTACTTCTGGACAGCGCTGTACCTGTGCAAGAAGGTTAATAGTTCAAGAAGGAATTTCTGATTCTTTTGTTGAAATGCTGGTGGAAAAGGTTGCTCAGATTCGACCGGGACATTTTAGTGATCAACCAGAACCTTTTTCAGGGCCTCTGATAAACCCTATGGCTGGAAAGAATTTACTTAAAGCCGAAGAGGAATTGGTAAACAAAGGAGGAAAAATCTTAGTCGCCTTGGACCCTCTTAGAGATCGAGTGAACTTGCTAAGGCCAGGAATTATTGATGTCAGCGAATTAAAAAGTAAAGAGGATAAAGAGGTGTTTGGACCTTTGCTTCAACTTTCGAGGGTAAAAAACTTTGAAAGCGCTCTAACTGAGGCTAATAATACTAGTTTTGGTTTGGCCGCTGCGTTGTTATCGCCCTCTAGAGACAGATACGAGGATTTTTACAGCTCAGTAAGAGCTGGTATAGTCAATTGGAATAGGCAGACCACCGGAGCTAGTTCCAGAGCTCCTTTTGGAGGAGTCGGTATGAGTGGAAATCATAGGCCGGCTGCGTGGTTTGCTGCAGACTATTGTTCTTTCCCGGTTGCGTCAGTTGAGAATAATAGTTTGGATTTGCCTGAAGTTCCCTCACCTGGGCTAAAGGATCTGATATGAATTCACGGACATAAAAGATGTTAAAGAAAAACCGAGGTTTGGAGGCTTGATCTTACGAATAAAATCAGGCTAGCGGATAATGAGTTTGTTGCCTTAGATTTTTGTAAGTTTCTTGAAATGCTATGGAACCTGAAAATTTTTTACTAAACTTGAAGATGATGTTGGAGTTGTTGACGTGAAGCCTTTAAAACCAAAAGGAGCAGAGCAGGAAGAGAATAGAGAGTCTTCTGAGGGGGAGTCTAAGGGCCGACCTTCGCGACGTTCCCGAAAAGGAAGTCGAAGAACTAGAACGCCTTTGCCATCTCTTCCAGGTAGTCCCGAGATTATCGCCAGGGAAGACCATCCCATTTCAAGAAAGAAAATTGATGAAGATGCTCTGAAGGTTCTCTACAGACTTAATAATAATGGTCATGAAGCCTATATAGTGGGTGGCGGTGTCAGAGATCTTTATCTGGGTAAGGAGCCCAAGGACTTTGATATTGCGACTAGTGCTTCGCCGGATGAAGTTAGATCATTATTTCGAAACAGTCGGATCATTGGCCGAAGATTTAAGCTAAACCATATTTATTTCAGAGGTGGTAAGATAATTGAAGTCGCCACTTTTCGCTCTGATGAGGAGGATGAATCTGGCGCAGCTCAAATGCTAAAGAACGATAATAAGTGGGGTGATGCTCACACAGATGCACTCAGAAGAGACCTTACCATCAATGCCTTGTTTTACGATGTAGAAACATTTTCCATTATTGACTATGTCGGTGGAATTAAAGACTTAGATGGGGGAGTTGCTCGTTTTATTGGTGATGCCAAGGTTCGAGTTCAAGAAGATCCTGTTCGAATGCTTAGAACCTTGCGTCACGCTGGCAGAACGGGTTTCTCAGTAGAAGCAGAGGCCTACGATGCGATCACCGAGTTTCCAGCCTTACTCAAACATTGTCCTGGGGCTCGCTTGTATGAAGAGCTTTTAAAAGACTTGCGAAGTGGGGCTAGTAGAGTGGTTATTCCCCTATACAAAGAAGCAGGACTTTTGAAGTATGTAACCCCTTCTTTGGCGCAGTTGGCAGAGAGTGATCCAAGAGCCTGGCAGAGACAGCTCAGTGTTTTGAGTTCAATTGATAAGTATGTGCTGAAGCTTAAGAACCGTCGTAATGGAGGAGAAGCCCCGCCTTCAGTTCTTGTTTCCTCACTATTTCTTGGCAACTTGTCTGATGATTTTTTTGATGATGAGACCGAAGAAGCGGGTGAGGTGTTTAGAACGCTGTTTACCGACGAACCTTTTTTCGAAGGGACTGAATCTGAAGAAATCCTCCAAGAGGATGGAAAGGTTTACATTTCCGATGAAACCATGGGACGCTTAGGAAAAGTGGTTCGAAATATCATTGGCTCTTCAGGTGTTTCCAAGAAGGACTGCGAATATATCGAACGAATGTTGGTGCTTCGGATGAGAATGTTTGAAGTTTTTGCCGGCGGCCAAAATAACCGTTTGCCTTATTTAGATGCTTTTAATGACACGCTGCAGCTAATGAAGCTTACCAATCATAGTAGTTGGTGTCGTGAATGCTGGGATTTTTGGTATAGCCAAAAAGATAAATACAGCAGAAAAAAACGCCCTAATCGACGGTATAAGTAGAAATTACTTTCACACTCAATCCACAAACAAATCTTTGGGCAATTTCTCCAATTTTTCTTTGTAGCTTTTAGTGTCCATTATCTTTTTAGCCGGACTTCCTGCCCAGACTTCATTCGCCGGGATGTCTTTTGTTACAGTGGAATTTGCTCCAACAATAGCGTTCTCACCGATAGTAACTCCCGCTAAGACAATGGATCTAGCGCCAATGAATGCATTTTTTTTAACAGTGACTTTTCCAAGAAGAGTTTTGCCAATGACCTTCTTAGTACTGGCATCATGGGCAAGAATAGTGACACTTGGGCCGAACACTACTTTGTCTTCAAGAGTTATTAGCTCAACATGTGATGGATCTAGGAAAAAACCATCATTAAGATAGACATCCTTTCCCAGGGTCAGGCCTCGATTGATAAGACCGTTTAAGTATCTCTCCTTTCTGAGATTTCTTATTCTCTCAAGCATGAGGAAGTTCCTTTGATTATGATTGGCATTACAACACTTTTGACAACATTCTTTAATTAGCGGAGGACTTTTTTCACTTAACGCGTTCAGGAGCATCGAAAATAAACGAATTTACCCTACTTCAATCAGGTTGGACTAGCTCATCCTTCTATTATCCAGCGAAAAACAAAGAATAATATACTGAGATAAATTAGGCACTGCTCTTGTAGTTTTTACATAGTTTGTTTATAATGTTTATCCAAGTTGTTAATAAGCTTGGGCAGTCCCTTAATCTGTTTGATTTTTC
Source organism: uncultured Bdellovibrionales bacterium (assembly GCA_964510575.1). Taxonomy (GTDB): domain Bacteria; phylum Bdellovibrionota_C; class UBA2361; order SZUA-149; family CALKYB01; genus CALKYB01. The sequence continues at coordinate 28,854 of CAZECN010000013.1, forward strand.
ATCTTTTTCTTTTGGCTTAAAGGAAACTTCTGGTCAAAATGAGTTCACTGTGAAAAATTCAACGCTTGTTTTTCAACCAAATTATTGCACGACTTCTTGGTAAGTTAGCCAACTTGCCGAATAGTTTTGTGTTTTTCATAAGTGTTAGAGCAGGCGAATTAAAATGGAAAATCACCCTACCAAATACATTTTTGTCACTGGTGGGGTAGTCTCCTCTCTCGGAAAAGGTTTGACCAGTGCTGCTCTTGGGGCGGTTTTGGAAAGCCGAGGGCTGAGAGTTACGATTTGTAAAATCGACCCTTACTTAAATGTCGATCCTGGTACGATGAGCCCCTTACAGCATGGTGAAGTCTTTGTAACTGATGATGGTGCCGAGACTGATCTAGACCTTGGTCACTACGAGAGATTTGTCTCTACTCGAATGAGTAAAAACAATAACTTCACCGCTGGTCAAGTTTACGAGTCTGTCATCAAGAAGGAAAGAAAGGGTGATTACCTTGGTGGTACTGTTCAAGTTATTCCACATGTTACGGATGAGATTAAAGAGAGAATTCGTAAGGCCGGTGAAGGTTACGATATCTGCATTGGCGAAGTTGGTGGAACTGTTGGTGATATCGAAGGGCTTCCTTTCTTAGAAGCGGTTCGTCAGTTCCGGGCAGATGTCGGAAGAGAGAATGTTTTATATATTCACCTTACTTTATTGCCTTATATTGCTACTGCCGGTGAATTGAAGACCAAACCAACCCAGCACAGCGTAAAAGAGCTTACTAGTCACGGTGTTCAGCCTGACGTGATTGTTTTAAGGTCGGATTTCCCTGTCGAGGAGCAAGTTAAAGAGAAGATATCTCTTTTCTGCAATATTATGCCCAAAAGTGTGATCATTGCTCCTGATGTAGACAATATCTATGACTTGCCATTAGTTCTTCAGAGAGAGGGCTTAGATAACATCGTCTGCGAGAAGCTGAACATTTGGGCTAAGGCACCCGAGTTGGAGCCTTGGAAAAAAGTTTCCGGAGTCTTAAAGAACCCGGCGAAAGGTAAAGTTAAAGTGGCCATGGTTGGTAAGTATGTTGGTTTGACCGAGTCTTATAAGAGTTTAAGCGAAGCCCTTACTCATGGTGGGCTAGCCAATGATTGTCATGTCGAAATTGAATACATTGATGCAGATCAGCTAGAGAAAGGAGAAAGTCTTTCCAAGCTGTCCGAAGTTGATGCAGTTTTGGTGCCGGGTGGTTTTGGTAAGAGAGGCACCGAAGGGAAGATTGAAGCTGTAAAGTATGCCAGAGAGAATGGTATTCCATTTTTGGGTATATGCTTAGGGCTTCAAATGGCCGTTGTTGAATTTGCTCGAAATGTAGCGGGTATTAAAGATGCAGCCAGTGCTGAGTTTGATCCAGAGTCTGCCAGCCCTGTAATTGACCTGATGGAGGCGCAAAGGAAAGTCTCCAGCATGGGAGCAACTATGCGTTTAGGTGCTTACCCATGTAAGCTAACTGAGGGATCTCGCTCTAGTGCAATTTATGGAGCCTCTGAGATTTCTGAGCGTCATCGTCACCGTTGGGAAGTAAATAACGAGTATAGAGAAAAGCTATCTGCAAAGGGTTTAGAGCTTTCAGGACTTTCGCCTGATGGGAATTTGGTCGAGATTGTAGAGATCCCCGGCCATTTTTGGTTTGTGGCGGTTCAGTTTCATCCTGAGTTTACCTCAAGACCTTTAGAGCCCCATCCACTTTTTAGTAGTTACATAGCTGCGGCTCTTACTTGGCGAGATAAAAAATTAACTAGTTCTGATCAAACTAACGGAACAGAGCCTAAACAAGCTCTAAGTAAAGATAATTCAGAAGATGAAAAGTCTAGCTTGGAATCTTGTCTGGATAAGTCCCAATCCATGCAGGCTTAGGGTCTATCTCTAGCGGATTTTCTATGAATTCAGAATTGCAAAAATGTTTTAGCCAGAAAAAGCTGGTTGTATTCTCTGGGCCCTGCGTGATTGAGTCTGAAGAGAGTACCATGTTCCATGCAGAGGCAATTTCTAAAATTTTGAAGCCCTATGATTTTGAATTTATTTTCAAAAGTAGTTTTGACAAAGCTAATCGAACCTCTATTTCTTCATTTCGTGGTCCAGGGATTGATCAAGGGCTTAAAATACTTCAGAAAGTTAAGAATGAACTAGGCTTGCGAATCGTCACAGATCTGCATGAGACTTCTCAAGTAGCAGCAGTTTCGGAAGTAGCTGATGTCTTGCAGGTACCAGCTTTTTTATGCCGTCAAACAGATATGCTTACTGCCTGTGCACAAACATGTCGGCCAGTGATGGTTAAAAAAGGGCAGTTTATGGCCCCAGAGGACATGAAATTTGTTGCTGAGAAGATTTTAGCGTCAGACTCGGGAAGCACTGTTATGCTTTGTGAGAGAGGAACGAGTTTCGGTTATAGAAATCTGGTTGTCGATTTTGCAGGTTTCGATAGCTTGAAGCGATTAGGATACCCAGTTGTTTTTGATTCGACTCACTCTTTGCAGGTAATAGGCGGGCTTGGAGGTTCTAGTGGAGGAAGAAAAAATGCTGCTTCGAGCTTAATGCGAGCTGCAGTTGCTGTTGGGGTTGAGGGTTTGTTTATAGAAGCTCATCAGAACCCTGAAGCCGCAAAATCAGATGGAGCTAACATGTTATCTCTTGAAGAACTGGAAAGAATTCTACCTGATGTTAAAAATTTACACGACCTAAAGCTCGCCACCAGACCTTAAACCTAATGTTGGATCCACTAAAGGATGTATAGGCATCTCCAAAAAATTGTACTTCTGGCAGGTTTAGTATTTTCTGGCTGGTTAGTTTATCTGGCAGGCAGTGGTCAAAAAGCTGTGGAATCAAGAAAGCAATTAAGCTTGGCCGACACCAACTTAGATGAATTAACTACCTCCAGTGAAGAGTCCACCGAGCAATCTAGATTAGAGTTAAAAGAATTTAACAGAATTCAAGTTAAAGATGGAAAAAAGATCTGGGAAGTTAACGCTAGCGGGGCACGTTTTTTTAGTGACCAAGGTCTTACTCATATCGATGAAGTGAGAGTGGACATTGTTAGGCAGCCTCAAGGTTTAATTAAGATTAAATCTGATGGAGCTAGGCTGGATCTAGACGGCGATGTCATGCAGCGAGCTGACCTAGAGGGAGACATTTACGTTCAAGTAGACGATAGTTTGGGGCTGAGAGCTCAATTTGCCACTTTCGACTCAATTGGTAGAAAACTACTAGTTCCCGGTAGAGTGAGAATATACGGCTCGGGTTATGAGATGGTTGGAGAAGGTTTCGAGATGAATATTGATGGAGAGGGTTTTTTGCTCCGAGAGAAAGTTCGAACTAAGTTTTCGCCAGGAGCAAAACTACCTAGAGGATTTGAGGACTTGGCCTCTTAATTTAATGAGATACACTACCTTAGCAATTCTTTTATTTTTGTCTTTTAGCTCTGTTGTCATTGCAGAGGATAAGAGGACCGATAATTTTTTACTAGGCTCTACTAGGACAGATGAAGCTGACCAAGGTCCTGTCTATATTAAATCCAACACCTTGGAAGTTGATGCGATTAAGCGGGTTTTTAATTACAAAGGGGCTGTTGAGATTATTAGAGGTGACATTCAAATAACAGCTGAAAAAGTTACTGGAAGCTATGATGAGAAGCAGCAGCTCAAAAAGATAGTCTGTGAAGAACAAGTCGTGCTAACAAGAGCCAATGGTGAGAGAGCCAGTGCAAACAAAGCAGTCTATGACGTTCCGGGTGAAATCATTAGGCTTACTGAAGGACCAGAGTTACTAAAGGGCGGAAGTATTTTAAGTGCTGACTTGGTAAAAATTTATGTGGCTGAGGAGAAGAGTGAAGCAGAAGGTAACGTGAGAGTTAAGGTTATTCAGGTCCCTGGCAATAATAAAGAGGTATATAAACCCCTTGAAGCTGAGGATTTTGAGGATCAACAAATAGACAGCCAAGGATAAAAGTTTGTTATCTAACAGCACAGAGAATTTATCGACTCGAGGAGTCACCAAATCCTATAAGGGTAGGAAAGTTGTAGGTGGAGTTGACCTTGATATTGGAAGGGGAGAGATTGTAGGTCTCTTGGGTCCGAATGGTGCAGGGAAAACAACTACCTTTTATACGATAGTGGGTTTAGTAAGACCTGACTCCGGGCAGGTTATGCTTGGCGATAGAGATATAACTCTTTTGCCAATGTTTGAAAGATCGAGGGCTGGCTTGTCTTATCTTCCGCAAGAGGCTTCGGTTTTTAGAAAACTTTCAGTTGAAGATAATATATTAGCTATACTCGAAATTCTACCAGAGTTTAAGGGTAAGCGTTCTCAGCAAAAAGAAAGGCTGGATCAATTGATTGAGGAGTTGAATTTACAAAAAGTGCGCCGCAGTATGGCCTATTCGCTCAGTGGAGGAGAGAGAAGAAGAGTAGAAATTGCTCGCTCTTTAGCCTGCTCGCCAGCGTTTATGTTGTTGGATGAGCCTTTTGCCGGAATTGACCCTATTGTTGTGGCGGATTTGCAGCAGCTGGTTCGAGATCTTCAACAAAGAAATATAGGAATACTGATCACTGATCACAATGTGAGAGAGACACTTGGGATATGTGACAGAGCCTATATCTTGAGTGATGGTAAGGTGCTTGAAAGTGGTAGTCCCTTGGAGATTTCAGAGTCAGAGATCGCTCGAAAATACTACTTAGGAGAGAGTTTTAGTCTCTAGTTTCTCCTGCTCTTAATTGTTCCAAATCAAACTCTCATATGGCTTTTCTGAACATGATTCAGGCCCGTTTAATTCCGGGCAAAAAACTGATATAATTGTTAGATAAGGTAATACTCAGCCTAAGCTAACTAGCTGAACTTACTCGCTAATTTGTAATTTCCTTAGGTTATACAAGAATCGTGCCGATATGATTCTTAGGTTGTGAAATGGTTTTAATACAGAAAGGACTTTGACTTATGGCTTTGGAGATAAAACTCGGTCAAAAACTGGGGCAATCCCTAGTAATGACACCTCAGTTGCAGCAGGCGATTAAGCTTCTGCAACTTGGGCGCCTTGAGTATTTAGAAGTTCTAGCTCAGGAGTTGGAAAAGAATCCAGTTCTAGAGGATGCTCGCAACGAAAGTTCAGAAAGCATCTCTCAGGAATCACCTCAAGTAACAGAAGCAGCTTCAGAGCTTCCTTCTGAGCTCAATCAAGTAGCCGCCGACAAAGACTTTAGTAACGACATCCCTTACGAAGACCTCTCACATTTATATTCTTCTCACCCCGGCTCCGGGTCTGGCTCTGGTGATTTGCCGTCGCTTGAAGCTACTTTGGGGGAAGAGATTGGACTTACGGAACACTTGTTTTGGCAGTTAAATACTTCTGAGTTGGATCAGGCTGATCGAGAGATTGCAGGTCGAATTATAGGTAATCTTGATGGAGATGGTTACTTGCGAGTCAACTGGCAGGAGTTAGTCGGTTTTTTAGGCTGTGCGGAATCGCAAGCTGAGAAGGTTTTGAGTCATTTGCAAACTTTCGAACCTGTGGGAGTTTTTGCAAGGTCTATTTCTGAATGTCTTTTAATTCAACTAGAGCACAGAGGTCAGCGTCAAAGCCTTGCTGCCGAAATAGTTAGTAAACACTTAAGTAAAGTCGAAAATAAGCAATATCAATCTGTAGCAAAAGCTGAGCGGGTTTCTATAGAGGAAGTGTATGATGCAATTCGTTCTATCCGGGAGTTGGAGCCGAGGCCAGCTCGAGATTTCGTTGATGAGCAACCTATTTTTATTACACCAGATGTTTATGTCCGTTTAGTGGAGGGAGAGACAGTGGTCACTCTCAATGAGAACGGGCTTCCTAAGCTTAGGTTAAACAAAGACTATGAGGGAATGCTCGCTAGTATGGGGTCGAAGAAAGGCGCAGATGCTAGCTACTTAAAAGAAAACGTAAAGGCAGCCTCTTGGCTTATTAAGAGTATTCAGCAGCGACATCAGACGATTTTTAAAGTAACTGAAAGTATATTTACATTTCAACGTGATTTTCTGGATCAAGGGGTCTCAGCTCTAAAGCCATTAGTGCTGAGAGAAATTGCAGAAGAAGTTGGAATGCACGAGTCTACCATCAGTAGGGTTACAACGAATAAGTATGTTCATACAGCTCAGGGTGTCTTTGAATTAAAATATTTTTTCAGCTCTAGTTTGAAAGGAGGGGAGGGTGAAGTGTCCTCTGAATCAGTAAAGAATATCATTAAAAATTTGGTTGGAACTGAAAATCCTAAAAAACCTTTGAGCGATCAGGCGATAGTTAATCTTTTGAAGGAAGAGGGGGTAAAAGTCGCTAGAAGAACAGTGGCTAAATATCGTGAAAGTTTGGGGATATTATCTTCCTCAAAGCGAAAGAAAGTATTCTAGTCAGCGCACAGAATACTCTTCTCATCGTTGCTCTTCAGAATTCCTAACAGCGTCCCCTAAACTTAATTGGAAACACGATTCACTCGTATTTTTTTAACGTCCAGCTTTGAGCGCCTCGACAATAACACCCTGAGAGCTTACTAATTTTGACTGAGCGGTTAGATTTTTTAGTAAGTGTTTAGATTGTGAGCTCTCACAATGCTCTTATAATCATTACAATTATTAGACTTGCTGCTTAGCATTTCTCCCTTGGTTATGGTATAATCCTGTATCTGTGGATTACCCCTATAAGGAGCGTTTATGAGCCAAGCCGAGCAAACAAATCAATCTGATTCAGTTTCTGAAAACATCACTCCAGAAATTAACGTTTCTGTGACCTTCCGTCATACTGAGCCTACGGAAGCTTTGAAGAACTACGCTTTAGAAAAATTTGTTAATTGTCTCGAGAAATTTGTTGTATCTGACACAGATGTGCATGTGATCTTGTCTGTCGAAAAGCGTGATCATGTTGCTGAAGCTCGAGTTTCTTCTAAGAGATTTGATCTTTCGGGTAAGGGAACAACAGAGGATTTATATTCTGCAATTGATAAGGCAGTGGACATAGTTTCTACTCAAGTAAGAAAGCAGAAAGAGATTAGAGTAGAGCGAAGCCACAGTTAGCTTAAAATTATTTTCTAATAGATTTTTGTAAATCTTTTCTGGATATTTTAGAGGTGCCTCTTGTCAGCTCCTGACTTTCCAAAACAACCCGAATTAGTATCTGTGGTGATGATCTGCGGGGTAGCGGGAGCAGGTAGAGGAACTGCTCTCAAGTCTTTGGTCGACATGGGTTACCATTGTGTCGATAATCTTCCTACGGCTTTGTTGGATGAGTATAGTAACTACGTAATCACTGAAATTGGGGATGAAAGGAATCCTCAAGATAACAAGCAATTTGGAATTTTACTAAGCCCTACATCGCCGGATGAACTGGACCAGATAAAGAGTTCTCTTAAAAGATTTAAGAAAGAGTCCATTTCCACTCTGCTCATCTACCTTGATGCCCAGAATTATGTATTGGAGAGAAGATTCAAAGAAACCCGGCGCCCTCATATTCTACAACTAAGAGAAGATGGACCCGATTCCTTAGAGGCTGCGTTAGAGCTAGAGAGATACATTCTTTCAGAAGCCCGGGTTCTAGCTGACAGAGAGTTTGATACCTCTTTCTTCACTCCTCATGAACTTAGAAAAAGTATTGAGAACTATTTTTGTTTTGGTCAGGAGCTGTCAGTTCAGTTGCTTTCATTTGGTTTCAAGTATGGCTCTCCTCGAAATGCTGATTTGATGGTCGATGTTAGATTCTTGCCTAATCCACATTTTGTACCAGGTCTACGACCGTCGACCGGACTGGAGAAACCCGTTCAGGATTATGTTGGTTCCAATGGTGACGCAGCCAGGTTTATGGAGTTGTATTCGGAGCTTCTTAAGTTTTCTTTGCCTCGCTATGAATCTGAGGGGAAACGATACTTAACCTTGGGAATTGGTTGCACCGGAGGTAAGCATCGTTCTGTGACTCTAGCCGAAAAGATGGCGCCGATGATTGCTAGTATGGGCTATAAGGTGGAAGTTAGGCACCGGGATCTACCCAAAAATGGATAGTGTAGCTATTCACCGAGCTCTTCTCTTCGTTTCTTTAAACTCCTCCTCGCTGCCACCTATTATAGTGCATACGATTCACTCGTCGTCGTTTAAGAGCCTCGACAAGAACTAGTTGAGTAGCTACACTTTTAAGTTTGCTTGTTTGTTAAATTCGAATTGTCAGACGCTAGACACAATAAACTGAGTGAATTGTTACAATGGATAAGTTAGCTGTTGATATCGGCAATACCCATATCGTTTTAGGCCTTTTTCGCTCGGAGAAGTTAATTCATACTTGGCGAATTGTTAGTGATGCCAGCAAAACAGTTGATGAGTACGGATTAACTATTCGTAGCTTGCTTTCTTCTGATCAAGTTAAACTTTCTGACTCAACTAAAGTGGTAATTTGTTGTGTTGTTCCTCCTTTAGCCAGAGTTTTTACAAAGCTATTTCAAAAACATTTTTCAATTGAACCCAAACTGATTGAAAGTGCCAAGATCAAAGAAATTAAGATCCTGTGTGACAATCCATCAGAAGTCGGGGCGGATAGAGTTGTTAACGCCTATGCGGCAAGAGAAGCCTACGGAGCTCCAGGAATAGTTGTGGATTTTGGTACTGCCACAACTTTTGATGTCATCTCCAATGATGGTCATTACCAAGGAGGGGTTATTGCTCCCGGTCTTGTTGCTGCCTCAGAGGCATTAACTAATAAAGCCGCAATGCTGCCAAGTATCGAGATTAGAGATCCTGTTTCTGTCATCGGAAAGAATACCTTGGATTCCATGATGTCAGGAATTGTGTACGGCTATGCTTCTTTAGTGGATGGGATTGTAGACAGAATAGTTGAAGAGCTTGGTGGAGAGGAGATTGAGATTACCTCTACTGGGGGGTTGGCTCGTATGATGAGTGAATATAGTGAAAGGATTGAGAGGGTCGTTCCCGAGCTTACCCTAGAAGGCTTACGAAAACTGTCGTAAGCGCGTTTGAAGTGGTTCTTCGCTTCGTTTCTTGAGAGCCTCGACAAGAACCTACCTGGAACACTTACTAGTTTTCCGAGACTTAGTAGTTTAAACAACATTGTTATTCACCCTTCCCATTCACCACTAAACCCGTCAAGAATTCTAATCGCTAGCTAGGTTAAGGGCGCTGAATTGACTAATACTTGGCTAGAAAGTAGATTCTGCACCCTAGTCAGGCCCCGGAGCAGGTGTATTTTTAAGGCTCAGGGATTTTGTCTTTTTTTAGGTCCTTTGTTCTATTCATGACTCCTTACTGCCGCTGGGGTTTCTAGACAGGACCTTTTACTCACTAGCTTAGGCAGATTCTTTACCCTGGAGTGGATTAATGGCTGAAGATAGATTTCTTTTTACCTCTGAAAGTGTTTCCGAAGGGCACCCTGATAAAGTGGCTGACCAAATTTCGGATGCTGTATTAGATGCTCATCTAAAAGGTGACCCAAACAGTCGTGTTGCCATTGAAACGATGATTAAGTCTTCAATGGTTGTACTTGCCGGTGAAATTACTTCTAGCAGTGGAGTTCACTATGAGAAAGAGGTCAGAGAAGTTCTTTCTAATATTGGTTACGATTCTGAAGAAGTGGGTTGTGATGGTGGAAGAGCAGTAGTCCTTCTGAACATTACTAAGCAGTCTCCGGACATCGCTCAAGGTGTTAACGAGCATGAAGGCGCTCACGAAGAGCAAGGGGCAGGAGACCAGGGCTTAATGTTTGGTTACGCTTGTAACGAGACTCCTGAATTGATGCCAATACCTGTTGCTTTGAGTCATAGAATAGTTGAACGCCTCGCCCAACTAAGACACGATAAGGTAGTTGACTATCTCAGACCAGATTCTAAGTCTCAGGTTACGGTTGAGTATGTTGACGGCAAACCAACTCGGGTTGATACAGTAGTCGTTTCTTCTCAGCATGGTCCACAAGTTAGCTCTGAAGACCTTGAAGAATTCATCAAGAAAGAAGTTATCTTGAAGGTTGTTCCTGATAACTTAATTGATAAAGACACTAAATTCTTAATCAATCCAACAGGACGATTTGTAACTGGGGGACCGGACGCTGATGCTGGCTTAACCGGTCGTAAGATTATCGTGGACACCTATGGTGGTTATGGTCGACATGGAGGAGGAGCTTTCTCAGGTAAAGACCCATCTAAAGTTGACCGTTCAGCAGCTTATGCCAGCCGATATGTGGCGAAGAATATCGTAGCTTCTGGAATTGCTGATAAATGTGAGATTCAGCTGGCCTATGCTATTGGAGTGGCCAAGCCTGTTTCTGTCAGAGTCGATACTTTTGGAACGGGAAAGGTTGCCGATGAAGATATTGCTCGCAAGGCTGAAGAAGTTTTTGATTTTTCTCCGAAGGGGATTATTTCTCAGCTTGAACTAAAACGTCCTATCTATAAGAAGACAGCCAGCTATGGACATTTTGGTAGAGAGCCAGGATCCGAAGGTTCTTTCAGTTGGGAAAGAACTGATTTGGCAGATGAGTTCAAAAAACTTAGTGCCTAGTTAGACAGGGGTGACCTGTTTGAGATAAAGCCCGGTCGCTCTGCAAAGAGCACCGGGTTTTTTTGATCCTAAAATTCGCCGATGTGAGAGGGTCCCTTTGGACGAGGCTTTTTGGGTTCTGGTTTAGGTTCAACAACTTCTATTACTTCTTCTTCGACGATTTCATAGTTAACAATTTCATCTACCTTGGTTAGCTCAGCGCGAGCATGGTCAAAGTAAGTCGTTCTTCCACACTTGTTTACTTTTAGTTTTGCGAGCGATCCTTCTGCGTAAACCAAATAGTCACCAGCTACCTGAAAGTCGAAACCACATCCACCTTTCTCGGTGTATAGAACAATTTTACTGGGTGAAAACTCGTCGTAACCTTTTACTTTTCTAATAGGCTTGATTTCAACTTTACTGAAGCCTGGCTTCAAGGGGTCGTCTTTCACACTTTTAACATTGCCCATAACAATTACAGTTGCCTTTTCAGCAGCCTCTGCGATTGAAGGCTTTTCCTCGGAAGGGCACTTACAAGCCTCCTGGGCCGCTACGTCCATGGCCAGAAAAATTGAGCAAAGTAGAAAGGCAAATATTCGATTTTTTAAAATATACATATACTTTACAAAGAAACTTAAGTTTTCTACTCCTGAACCCTCGCTGAATAATGCCATGGTTAGTTTGCCTCTGACAATAAACAAAACAGAGTAAGTTGAAGGATCTCTTGTGGTTAAGCCCCGATTTAACTATCCCTACCCTTGCAGGAATACCTTTTTTCGCCTAATCATCATTGAAGGCGAGGTTAAGTAGGCCCACTAAAATAGACGAACTATTTAACCCTATTATTCATCAAAAATAAGGTGAGTAGCCTTAGCGTGGTATTAGCTATTAGACCGAGATAACCAATTTAGCGGATCAAAAAATGAGTGAGTCAGAACACAACGTATTGCTTGAAAAAGATGGTGACGTTGCAATCTTAAAATTAGGCTCCCCGGATGAGAAAGTAGTTATTTTGTCTGAGAAAAGGATGGAGTCTCTGCAAGAAGCTTTACTTACTGTTGGGAAGATGGCGCAGTCCGATGGCTTAAAAGGCTTAGTTATTGCTGGAGCTCATCACGGCTTATTCTGTGCTGGAGCTGATATTAATATCATTAGAAGTGTTGAGACTGTTGAAGAGGGTCAACGCTTGGCTAAACAAGGCCAGGATGTTTTTCAGATATTAGAAGATCTTCCCGTGACCACAGTAGCTGCAATATCTGGAGCATGTGTTGGCGGAGGTTGTGAGCTTGTGTTGGCCTGTGACTACAGAGTCTTGGTGGGTAATTCATCCACTAAAGTGGGCTTACCTGAGGTGAAGCTAGGAATTCTTCCAGGTTTTGGTGGAACTCAAAGGCTTCCGCGGTTGGTTGGTTTGCAAGCCGCTATGGATATGATTCTAAAGGGAAGGGTTTCCCCAGCACCGATAGCTCTAAAAATAGGACTAGCTGATGAACTTGTTGATTCTCCAGACCAGCTTGTTTCTCGATGTATCGATATAGCCTCCGGAAAAAGAAGACCTCCGGCCAAAAGCCTAGGTTTAGTTGATAAGGCAATTGCCAAGTTTTCGTTTGTTAGAAATTTTGTAAAATCAAAAATAGAGAAGCAGGTCGCTAAAAGCACTGGGGGACATTATCCTGCCCCAGCCAAAGCAATTGAAGCTGTGTTTGGAGGTTTGGATAACGGCCTTGAGGCTGGCTACCAGCGGGAGGCTAAGTCTCTCGGGGAATTGATAGTTACTCCTGAATGTAAATCTCTAGTTCACATTTACTTTTTGACTGAGGAATCGTCCCGCTTAGGAAAGTCTGCTCAGGAGAGAGTAGAGGGTACATCTATCGGAGTGATTGGTGCTGGGACTATGGGGGCTGGAATTGCAGCATCTTTCTTGATGTCAGGCTATCCAGTTGTGTTAGTCGATACGGTTAAGGAAGCACGTGACCGGGCTAGAGGTCGGATTGAAAAGATTGTTGGCAAGAAGCGCTCGTTCTCTGAGGCGAAAAAGAAAAAGTGTTTAGAGTCTCTTACATTGACTGATGACCTTGCCAAGTTCTCTGGAACTGGACTGGTTGTTGAGGCTATTATTGAGGATTTGGAAATAAAGAAAAAGGTTCTTGGTAGCATAGAAAAAGTAGTTGGTGATGATTGTGTTATTGCTTCTAATACTTCTTCGTTATCAGTTACAGACATTGCTGCAGATCTTGAGCGACCTGGAAATTTTATTGGAATGCATTTCTTTAACCCGGCCGAGAAAATGCAGTTGGTCGAATTAGTCTGTGGAGAGAAAACTTCCGATGAGTCTATAGCGATTGTTGCTGCTCTTACGGACAGTTTAGGTAAATACCCAGTAGTCGTGCAGGATGTACCTGGTTTTCTTGTTAACCGAACCCTAACTCCTTACTTGGTTGAGGCAGCGTACCTTCTTTCCGAAGGGCATTCGGTAAAAGAAATTGATAAAGCCGCTACAAAGTTTGGTATGCCTATGGGACCATTGCGTTTGCTAGATGAAATTGGTCTCGATGTAGCTGCGAAAGTGTCGGAGATCATAGAGGCTGGGTATGGAGTAAGAATGCAAGGGCCGAAGTTTGCTGAAGAGCTCGTGGCTAAAGGGTTTTTCGGTAAAAAGTCTGGCAAAGGATTTTATATATATCCGGAAGGTAAAGGGAAACCTGAGGTTAATGGAGAATTGTTTTCTTTGCTGGATATTGAAAAGGCCGGAAAAAAGTGTGACAGCGATACAATAGCCAGACGCTTAAGTTACAGTTTAGTTAATGAAGCTGTAAGATGTTTAGATGAAGGAGTCTCTGGAGTGCCAGGCAAAGGTGCCGCCGGACAAATAGACTTGGCTTCGGTGATGGGTACAGGTTTCGCTCCTTTTAGAGGTGGAATTATTAATTATGCTAACTCTGTTGGAGCTGAAAAGCTTCACAAGGATTTAGAAGAGTTTAGTAAACTCTATGGTGAGCGATTTAGTCCAGCGAAGGGGATAGAGGATAGAGCTGGTTCCGGAGCGAGTTTTAGTTCTTAGCCTATTCTTTGTTGTTTGCTTTTTTTCCTAGGCCGGAAATAATCAAGACAAACTCACCTTTTATGCTAGGGCGGTTCTTAAAGTCGTCGAAGATTGACTGAGCGCTACCATTTATACATTCCTCGAATTTTTTTGTTAGTTCTCTGGCAATAAAAATAGTCCTTTCTGGCTCTTCATTCGCTAGGACATCCAAAGTTTTTAGGATTCTGTATGGGCTTTCATAAACAACAGTAGTCATGTTGGAGTCTAGGGCGCGCTTAAGAAAAGAAGCTCTCCTCCCAGATTTTACCGGAACGAATCCCAAAAATTGAAACTCATGTAAAGGTAGACCTGAGGCTGACAAAGCAGCTATCAGAGCCGATGCTCCCGGAATCGGCGAAACTGTAAAGCCCTGTTCTATAGCTTCGTTGACTATTCGATAGCCTGGGTCGCTGATGCAGGGGGTGCCAGCATCTGAGACTAGAGCAAGGTTCTGGCCACTTTCTAAAAGTGTGATTGCTTCTTGAGTTCTGCCATCTTCGTTGTGTTGATGGTAACTTTTGCATTTAGTTGAAAGGTTATGTCTTTCAGCAAGCTTTCGCCAGTGCCGGGTGTCTTCGCAAAGAATCAGATCTACCTCAGCCAAGGTTTCCAGGGCACGTTGGCTGATATCGTTTAGGTTGCCTATTGGGGTAGCGACCACATAAAGTATTCCCGTTCCTTTTATCATCCCTTTAGCATACACTATGGTGGAGTCTCTGGGAATTAGTCCTGGCTTGACCAAGTAACCTTAACAAAGAAGTCTTATATGGAGCTTCAAAAGGAAACAGCGCAAGAGTTAGTATATAGTTGGCGGCCGGGCTGCTCGGTAGAGACTATTGAAGAGATTGCTCAAGATGCTTCAACCAGAAGGTACTTTCGCCTTGCCCTTAAAGATCCTGACCCAACTAGTCCTACTTCAATTATTGTTATGAAAATTGCGGACAAGGGTTCTCAGGAAATCGGTGGCGCAGCTTCGGATATCAGCAGTGATTTGGCCTATGTTAGGTTGACTAAGTTTTTTAAATCCAAGTCTGTCCATGTTCCTTCGATTTATCTTGATGCCCGAGAACAGGGCTTTCTTTTAGTTGAGGATCTAGGAGTTGATAGTCTAGGTGACATTGTAGATGTAAAGAGTTCTCGCTTTAGCGAGGAGGAAAAGGACGAGATTTATAAAAAAGCGATTGATCAAATCATAGCTATTCAGAATTGTCAGGCGGAAGCTAGTTTTTTTGCTTTTAAAAGAGGATTTGATCGAGATCTCTTCTTTAAAGAATGCTCCGAATTTACCGAGTTCTTTTTGCCAACTCACCACGAGTTTTCTTCCTTAGATTTAGACCGAGTGAATATGATGATTGGCGAACTTTGTCAGGAGCTGTCCCTTAGGCCTCGAGTATTAGCGCATAGAGACTTTCACCCTTGGAATTTGCAACTGGACTCGCAGGGTCAGGTTCGAGTTATTGATTTCCAGGATGCGCTTTTGGCTCCAGCGACTTATGACCTTGCTAGCCTTCTAAATGATAGAGGAGTCGACCAGTTACTTGGGCAACGGAGATGTCGACTTTTGATGCACTATTATTTTTCTAGTGTTGGGGAAAGTAAGGAAAAGCTAAGAGAGTTTGATAGATGTCTATTACAACGCGATCTGAAAGTTGTTGGCAGGTTTGAGAAACTAGCTGTTACGCGAGGTCTCAGCCGTTATCGAAAGTGGATCTCTCCAACCTTGTACCGTATAGGTCAAACAATGGAGAGAATCATAAAGGATAGTGCTTCGGAGCCCTATTCTAGAGCCTTAGATAGCTTGTCTAATTTATTTCCTGAAGTTGCTGAAGGAAGAAAAAATCCATTTATGTTGAGAGAGGTTTAAATGACCGACGAGCTTTCTAACTTAGTGTCAGATACTGATGTTTTTATATTAGCTGCAGGTTTCGGTAAGCGCTTACGACCTTTGACGACTAATTGTCCTAAACCGCTTGTCCAAATAGCCGGAAAGTCTTTGATTGAATGGAACCTTGAGTTGCTCACAAGAGCGGGGTTTCAAAGGTTTGTAATCAACTCTCATTATTTGGCTGATCAAATGGAAGAGTATTTCAGTCAGGAGAGATATGATTCTTCTAATATTACCCTGGTTCGTGAGCCTGAGATTCTTGGAACGGGTGGGGGAATTAAGAATATCAGAAACTTAGTGCACTCTGAAAATTTTTTGACTTTCAATAGCGATATCGTAATCGATAAAACTTTTAATCCTGTAAATCTACTGAAGCAGCACTTGAGCTATGACGAAACTCCAGTGGCGACCATGATGCTTAGGGATTCTCCTGACGCAAAAAGTTTCGGCTTGCTTGGAGTTGATGCGCGAGGAGCTGTTGTCGAACTTTTAGGTGATCGCTTTAGCGAGGAAGAAGTAGAGAACAGATTGATGTACACCGGTATTCAAGTTCTCTCCCAAAAGGTATTTGACTATATGCCTGGGAGTACGGTTTTCGGAATGACTGAAGAGGTCTACCCTGCTGTTTTGGGTTCTGGGGAGTTAATCGGCTCGATGGTCTTTGATGGCTACTGGAATGATGCCGGCACTCCTGAGAGACTGAAAGAAGGGGAGAAGTTCCTTAATCAGTCAATTTAATTCAACCTCTTATCGTCTAAAGCTAAGAATTTCTGTTGACGTATAACTTTCAGCTCCTTAAACTAATCAGGTTCGAGGGGTTGTTGGCCTTAATTTAAAGTTTTTCTCAGCCCCATAGCTTTAATATTTGCTGTGCAGTCGCTCTGCGTGTAAATCGCATGCGCCTGGATCTTTGTACGTTGGGATTATGTCTGTATATAGGCCTAGTAATGCTAGAAAACGCTCTACAGCTCTGCGCCAACGCCCTATCAAAACAAAAACGAAGTCCCGATCGTTAAGTCAAAACTCCAATAAAAGCCTAAACCAAACTCGATTCCGTCGCTCCCAGGCAAATTTAGCTAATCTTAAAATAGCTAATCTACTTCCGGTTCATCTCGTAGAGAATCGCATGCTTCGGGGCGGTTTGGTTGTAATCGTTTTTTCGCTTGTTCTTTCTTCTGTGCTCGGGGCAGGGAGTGGTGAGCTCGCTGCTACTAGTTTGGAGACCCCTTCACAGTTGAAGTCGGTTCTCAAGAATGCCAAGCTAAAGAATACTCCCCTTGAAAAAGAAGCTCAGCCGGCTACGATTGTCGCGAAGAGACGACCACCAGTGGTAAACATAAAAGGTAGTCAGCTGGAATTATCTGAGAAAGCCGATAAAAATAAAAAGGTTGTTAGTCTCAATTCTAAGTCTGACCTTAGCAAAACTTCGCCTATTGAGAATTCGCCAACAAAGAACTTGATTGCTCAGCCTAAGAACAAGATTCAGAACTTTACGGCAGCTAGGGCCTCTTTGAAGGCTAAGGATATACCTCAACCTCAGTTGATTGTTCCAAACATAAAGGAGCCTAAAGAAAAAGAGAAGGGGCCTAGCAATGCTGAGTGGGTTAATGCTTCCGGATTAATATCCAGCCTGGCCTCTGGTGGACGTTTCGTTGACCAAAAAGGCTTTAAGCACTCTTTGACAGTGGATAGTAAGTTGCAAAGTGTCGCTGAGGATATTCTTGATAGATATAAGGTTCCCTGGGGGGCTATCGTTGCGCTCGAGCCAGACACTGGCAAGGTTCTCGCCATGGCTAGTCGAGGCGGGGATTCTGACGGAAATCCTATTGCTTTGCGCGCGGGTTTTCCTGCAGCTTCTTTATTTAAGTTGGTTACAGGTGCAGCTGCTATTGAAGAGTCGGGAATGACAAGCCAGTCTATGGTTAGCTACCGAGGGGGTAATTATTCTTTAAATAAAGGAAACTATCTTCCTGATCGATCTCGCGACAAGAGATCGATGTCTCTAGGAGAAGCTATGGGAAAATCGGTAAATCCGGTATTTGCCCGGGTTGCACTTGGAGAGTTAAGTGCTGATATTTTAAAAGACTATGCTTCTAAGTTTGGGTTTTTTGATCCAGTTTCTTTCGACCTGCCGGTTGAAGCCAGTTCGTTCGCAACTATTGAGGATGACTTTCAATTAGCAAGAACATCTGCTGGATTTGGAGAAGTTGGAATTAGTCCTCTTCACGCAGCTGTTTTGTCAGCTTCTATTGGCAATGGTGGGGTAATGATGAGGCCCTATATAGTTGATCAAGTTGAAGATCAGTTTGGTAGGCTAGTAAGGAAGGGGAGCCCTCAATCTCTCGGAAGAATAGTTCTGGATTCTACTGCCCAAGAGCTTACGGGGATGATGGAGAAAACCCTAACAACTGGAACTGGTAGAAAACAGTTTAGACGTTGGAAGGGAAGAGATTTTAAGATAGCTGGAAAGACAGGAACTCTTAGCGGTAAGAATCCAAAAGGGCGTTATCACTGGTTCGTGGGAAATGCTCCTTCAGTTAAACCTGATATTTCGGTAGCCGCTCTGGTAATTGACCCAGGTAATGCCAGAATTAACGGCACAGGAATGGCCAGGCTTTTCTTGGAAAAGTTTTTTAAGGGTCAAGGGTGAAAAGCTTTACGTTAATTTTCTTTCCATTCTTTATTCTCTTTTTCTTGACTAGTATTGCTGTGCCTAACAACTCAAGTGAATTCTCACCAAAAAATTCCTCCAATTTACTGACCTTTGCTCCGGATGTCCTCCTTTCCTTTTTTGAAATAGAGAGGCCAAGGGAAGGGAGCTTACTTGATAGACCTTCTGAGGAAGATTTGGGAGATAAACCCCTGTTTGAGCGAGTAAAGTTTTTACCTAATGGCCATAGGTATTAAATAATCCAAGTTCCAGAGCCATTGGCAAGTGCCCCAGAAAAGACTAAACTCCTGATTTTTTAGCCCTTTGATAACAAAGGACCAGCGTTGCTTGGCAATGCCAGAGAATCAAATTTCAACCATTGTTTGCTTTACTAAAATACCTTCCGCGAAATTTTATAAGTTGGCTTACCGGACGCCTAGTGTCTGTGCCTCTCCCTTCCTTTTTCTTAGTTCCCCTCATTAAGTCATATGCCAAGTTCTACGGAGTGAACTTAACAGAAGTGCAAAATCAGCTTGGTGATTTCCGCAGTTTTTCTGATTTTTTTGTTAGAGATCTGGTGGAGGATGCTAGACCCCTAGGCGATGGATTTGTAAGTCCTGCTGATGGAAGGATTGATCAATTTGGTAGTTTCTCCTCTACTCGTCTAATTCAGGCTAAAGGTAAAGAGTATGATCTGGTCAATTTTCTAGGAGAAAAAGCTTGGGCTGAGGGATATAAAGATGGAAGTTTTATTACCGTTTATTTATCCCCAGCTGATTATCACAATGTTCATGTTCCCTTCGACAGTTGCCTAAAGGAGATGTCCTATATCCCTGGCACCCTATGGCCAGTGAATAGCTGGTCAGTCGAAAATATTGAAGAACTTTTTTCTGTTAATGAGAGGGTGGTCTTTCGACTAGAGACTGAACAGGGAAGTGAGTTTCTATTAGTTATGGTTGGAGCGACCAATGTTGGCTCAATTGGAGTTAGTTTTTCTGATTTTAAAACCAATACATTGAAGAGGATTACTGCTGGAGCTGGTCAGGTTCAATCCAAGGTCAATCCAGAGATTGACTTTGCTAGGGGCGATAAACTAGGGAGTTTTTTCTTAGGCTCAACGGTGGTTTTGATATTTAGGTCTGGAGAGATGAACTTTGATAAGATCTCCTTGGGGCAGAAAATTAAACTAGGTCAGACTTTAGGAGAGCTTGATGGAGCTAATAATAGGTCTAAGAGGTAGTAAGCTCTCTCTAGTTCAGGGCGAGAGTCTTCAGAAAATGTTAAGTGACTTGGGGCTTAGCTCGTCCTTGAAAGTAATCAAGACTACCGGGGATAAGCGATCCCAAGGCGCTAAGCTAAAGCATGCCCAAGATAAGCAAGAGTGGGTAGCTGAAATAGAAGAGGCTCTTCAATTAAAGGAAATTGACCTTGCTCTGCATTCTGGAAAAGATGTTCCTGTAGGGATTAGCCCTGGCTCTAAAATTGAGGCTTTGTCGAACATAGCCTCTAGAGAAGATATATTTATATCATCGAAATCTTTTGGCTCGGTTGAGGAGATCCCTGAGGGTTTAAAAATCGGCACTTCTAGTGAGAGAAGAAAGAAACAGTTGCAAAGGCTTTTCAAGGCACCGGAAATTTTGCCCATAAGGGGAAATATTGATACCCGCCTAAAAAAACTTGAGGAGGGTTCACTTGATGGAATTGTTCTTGCTAGGGCTGGAATTGAACGCCTAGGACTGACCCCTTCTAGTTCGATCCAGCTACCTTTTCTTACGGCAGTAGCTCAGGGAATTTTAGCGATACAATATAGAGAGGAAGATCTTAATATTGCTAAGCTGATTCCTTCTTTGACTAATGTGGAGGCCCAGTTAGTTTTTGCAACTGAAAGATTGTTTATTGAAAAAATTGGAGCAGATTGTCACTCCGCAGTTGGTGTCAGAGCCCAAATTAAAGACGATCTTTTGACTCTTAAGTGCGATGTCTTTCAGCCTGATGGTGGACGTTTTTTTGAAGGTGAGCTTACTGGAGATATTGCAGAGTCAGGACTGCTAGTTAATCAACTAGCTGAAGAGTTATTTTCTGAGTTGGGGTATGATTTGTTTAGTGGAGCTTAGATGCCTTTTCCAACTTCACCCATCCAGTGCCTTGGGATGTAGCCTTCGGCTCCTCTTGACTCGTAGTAAATCTTCTCACTCATTTTCTCAGTGTCTTCTTGCATCATCGCACCTGCGAAGCCGATGGCCATTAAGAGGACTACTCCCATGAATATGCTAAATGCTTTTCCCATAAAATATTCGACCTGTTAAATTTTTAAACTCTCTTTAGTTATGACTAAAGTTTAAAAACTGTCGCAATCTAAGGGGTAAAGGCTTATAAATATTGAACTATTTATGTGGTTCAGGGCTCTAGCTAGCGGCTAAGGCGCTTTAGAGACTTGAGTTATCAATGAGGAGAACTTACCCGACTCTAGCTTCTAAAGTTGTTTCAGAAGTTTGAGAAAGTCTTTTACCGAAATCTTCTAGGACTATTTCTGGTTCAAGAGTTGAGTCTAGAAGCTTCGCTACTTTTAGCATTACAAGGTCAACAGTGCGGTCAGGGCAACTTGCGCCAGAGGTAAGAGCGACAGTAATCGGCCTTTTATCCGGAACCCAGTTTTCCGATTCTATTACCTGTTTCTTTGTAGGTAAAAAGTGCCTGATAGTTTTTACCGAATCTATCTCAGCTTCGTTTTTTACATAATAGGTTGGGATCTTTTCTTCGCAAAGTTCGAAAAGATGGCTGGTGTTAGAACTATTATAACCGCCAACAACTATCGCTATGTCAGCACCGGATTCAATCAGATTCATAGTAGCTGTTTGGTTTTCACTAGTGGCGTAGCAAAGTGTGTCTCGAGTGTCAGCAAAGTGCTTAGATATATTGCTTTCACCATGGGCTTTGACCATAGCTTTTCGAATCATTTCTGCAATTTCTCTAGTTTCTGTAGCGAGCATCGTGGTTTGGTTAACAACGCCGACCTTTTGCAAATGTTTTTCTGGGTCGAAGCCAGCTGACATCCCTTGACCAAGGTGTTCTCGAAGTTGATCTGAGGAGATCTTGTTTCTAATGAATTGGCAGATAATTTCTGCTTCGGCTTTATCTAAAACAATTATGGTAGGCGAAGTTTCCTTGCTATGGGAGAAAGTTGCTCGAGTTTCCTCATGAGTTCTTTTTCCATGAACAATAACTGAGTGGCCTTGTTTACCAAGCTCTCCCGAGCGCTTCCAAACTTTTTCTACGAAAGGGCAGGTAGTGTCGTAGAAATAGGGGTCAATTCCCTTTTTGTCCAAGGCATCTTGAATTTCAACAGTAGTGCCGAAAGCAGGTACGATTACAATGTCTTCTTTACTTAAAGTATCGAAGGGAACAATGGGGGAGCCATCAGTTCTCATCAGAAACTTCACACCTCGCTCCTGTAAATCATTATTTACTTGGGGATTGTGAATCATTTCACTTAGCAAAAAGATTCTCTTTCCTTGGTTTTCTTCGATTGCGCGGTAGGCGATTTCAATCGCATTCTCAACACCAAAGCAAAAGCCGAAGTGTCTAGCGATCTTGAATTTTACAGGTCCAAAATCGAGCAAACTCGGAGAAAAATCTTTTTTTCTAGGATCGATCACTCCCCTAGCTTGTTTGATTTTAGCTATGAGTTGCGAACGATAAAATGGAGGAACGTTGAATTTTCTTGGCATCTGTCAGGAGAAGTTGCTCGGCTCACCATTGCTTTTGCGGCCTTACATTACTTCTCGCAGCCGATTTGAGTAGCAACTACTTAAAAGATATTCCTTCTAAGGGCTACACCACTTGATGATGGGCGAACGTCTTTTAGAGTGTAGTTCACGTCAGGCGACACAGGCTGGTTACGAATAACCTTCACCAAAGATGGACGATTTTTTCCAGCTTTGCGAGGCCTTACTTTTTCTTCTTCGCGTAGGCTAAGAGTAACCTGCTTTACAGGTTCGCCAAGAGTTGCTCCGAAGTAAGACTTAACAGGGTTAACTACGTATTTTTTAACTGATGTTTCCATGTTTTTCTCCGACTAAGTGGACAATTTAAACAACTTGTTACCCAGAACCAGCTCCTAAAGCAGGTTCATCTAGGCGTCTAAAAATTAGTCACCCAGCGCAAAAAAACATAATTAACCGGAAAAAAAAGAGGTTAGGAGGCGCATTTTATTCCCCCCATTGCTTTCATCACTATACTACTATGAAAACAAATTTTCAATGGGGGTGTTCACTTTTTTTTAGTAGGGTGGAAGCCTACTAGTTCGTGTTATGAAAGAACGTTCTAGTTGGTGTCATTAAATGATCGTTACTATAGTGATTATAAGCACTTAACTGGTTTTATGGTCTTGGCTTAACCTAGTTTCTGTTTAAGTTTTCAAGGAGGTCTTTTTAGGAACGAACAGAAGAGGTGCCTGAGGTCTTATGTGTTGGAGAAGAATTGGCTGCTGAAAGAAAACTAGGAATAGTCGAAAAGCAAACCGCTGTTGAGGTTGGAATGACCGAGCAGCAGTTTGATTTGATGGAAGAAGGCTTGGGTCGAGCTCCTAACCAAGCTGAATTTGCCATGTTTCTCTCTCTTTGGAGTGAGCAGGTGGCCTCGGGGAGCTCTAGAGAATTAATCAGTGAGTTGGATGGAGTTCGTCCTGATAATTTCTTACCTGGCATTGGTTTAACTGCCTTTGATGCCGATAACCTGCTGGCAATTTCCTGTTCCGAACGGAATCATTTTACGAATATTGCTCCGAAACTTGGTGCAGAGATCACAGTGGGGGCGGTTTTAGATCAAATGATGGAAGTGGGTGGTGAGCCTTTGTTTTTAAGTCACTCGCTTTGCTTAGGTGATGCCGACAAACTTGCTACCCAAGCTATAGCCAAAGAGACAGTTTCTGGACTCAGTCGGGTTGGAAATATAGCAGGAATTCCCTCCTTTCCGCTTTCTCTAGAGTTTAGTCAGGATTATGACAGTGGCTTTCTCCTTTCTTCAACTTGTGTAGGCTTGGTGCCCAAAAGCAGCATGACTAATAGTGGAAAAGCCGAGATAGGTAGTCCTATTGTTTATTTTGGTTTGCCCGTCGGAAGTGATGGCTTAGTTGGTCAAGATGGAGGTCCACCACGACTTCCGGTTGTAGATATTTTTTATCAGACGCGCCTTGCTAGAGTAATAAGAACTGGTCGAGAGCAGGGTATCTTCAAAACTTTGTTGCCTGTTGGTGAAGGAGCATTGGCTGCTAGTTTGGTAATTCTTGCTGCCAGAGTTGGCAGTGGTTTTGATTTGCAGCTGGATAAACTTCCTTCCGAGGATAGTAATTTTCACATCGTGGACCTTTTAATGTCCAAAACACCTCATCGTTTTCTTGCTGCTATTGATAAAGACAGACATCGGGAAGCCAATGATTTGTTTGCCAATGCAGGTTTTAAGCTTGAAACAGTTGGTAAGGTAGAGGATTCCGACGACGTTAGCTTGATATGGCATCATAAGGAGGTAGCTCAACTCCCATACTCGTTTGCTTTAGGTAAATCTCTATACCGACAGTATGGGTTAATTGACTCTCCTCCGATGTTAAAGCGACGAGCCGAGGTTAAAGGTCGGGGTAAAAAGAAGAACAGGGTTATGGAAGCCTCGGAATTCGATTCTCTTCGCGAGCAAGTAGGTTCTGATTCCTCTAATCAAGCTCAGGAAGAAATTCCTAAAAAGCCCTCTCATACTTCGGATCTTTGGGTTGATATGCTTGCTGATCCTAACTTAGTTTCTCGTAGTGCCGTGAATCGGCATTTTGATTTTTTTGGTTCAGGGCTAACTATTAGCAATGATTGTATTGATGCCCCTATAGTTGGAAGTGGGCTCGGTGATTCCCTTGCCTTTTCTACTGTGTCTTTGTCTCAATATGTAAAAAAGGAACCTTGGCTGGCATCTGCTCATGCTTTGGCGGCTGGTTTGAGAAATATATCTTCGGTGGGTGCAGAAGGTTTTGCGGTCTCTTCCAATTTTAGCATCAGCAATCCAGGTAGCTTCAAGGACATCTCTGAGCTTTCAGATTTAATTAGAGGTGTCAGGGATGTGTGTTCTCAATGGGGATTGAAGATGATGGCTGACAGGGTCAGTCTGTATAACGGAAACGTTAGCTCACCCATAACCTCTAATGCCGCGATAACTGTTGTAGGTAGGATGCCTGGTGCCAAAGTATCTGTTGGGGCTGGCTTTAAGGATTCTGGAGATAGATTATTATTGGTCGGAAATACCTTAGGGCAGTTGGGTTGTTCCGACTATTTTACCTACTACCACCGAGCTAGCATTGGTTTGCCGCCGGATATTGATCTCGACTCTGAGCTGGCAAGTTGCAAGTTGGTCTCATCCCTTGTTCGGGAAGGTGTTCTTAAGTCAGCTCATGATATTGGCCGCGGAGGCTTGGCTTTGGCAATGACCGAGAGTTGTGTTGTAGGATCTCGAGCAATAGGGGCGAAGCTCCAACTTGACCTTGCTGAAGATGACTTTGAAGCTAATGGTTTAGTTCGGGAAGGAGTCTTGAGAGATGATTACTTTTTGTTCAGTGAGAGCCCTGGACGATTTTTGTTGTCATGCTCCGAAAAAGATTACGATGCTGTGGTGGCAAAAGTCTCGTCTGTGGGGATCCCAATTGAAGGAGTGGGGGTAATAGGTGGCAAAAACATTGAGATTGATGGCCTTGGGCCTGAAAAGTTGTCAATCCCGGTCAAAACTCTTTATAAGGTATGGTCTAAGGGCTTGAGCCAATTTCTAGGGGACTATCTATAGTTATAGTCTCTCATCTTTTATTTTTATAGGATTGTGAATGTTCAAAGATATTAAAAAACTTTCCGTTATGGTGTTTTGCCTACTTTTGGCTTCCACCTCGGTAGTTGCGCAAGCAGATAGTGTGAAAAGTAACGACAAAAAAGGAGAAAATTTGATGATTACTATTGAGACCAGCAAAGGAGTGATCAAAGCAGAGTTGTTTGGTGACAAGGTTCCAGTAACGGTAGCTAACTTTGTTAACCTAGCGAAGCGGGGTTACTATGATGGTCTAAAGTTTCACCGAGTGATTGGAGATTTTATGATTCAAGGTGGTGACCCTACAGGCACAGGTAGAGGTGGCCCAGGTTATAAATTTGAAGATGAGTTTGACTCATCTCTAAAGCACGATACTCCTGGTGTTTTTTCTATGGCGAATGCTGGCCCAAATACAAACGGAAGCCAGTTTTTTATAACTCATGTTCCAACACCCCATCTTGACCAGAGACATTCTGTTTTTGGAAAAGTTGTTGAAGGGCAAGATGTTGTTAACGCCATCGCTCAAGGCGACGTGATGACTAAGATCACAATTGAAGGTGAGACAGATAAAGTTCTAGAGGCCCAGAAGGATAAAGTCTCAGAATGGAATAAGGTCTTGGACGAGAAGTTCCCAAAGTAAGACTCATAGCCTATTTCTAGGCTAGCTTTAGCAAGCTGGGTGTTGGAGATGTTGTCCGGCACCTAGCTTGTTCACTAGATTTACTAGTTCGTCCTTTTGGGGATCATTCTCCCCCAGGCATTGTTCATTTTCAGCTAAGCTGAGGTTGCTTTCACCTTTGGCTTCTAACATAAGGCTATCCAGACCAACTGGAAGGGTTAATAAGAAAACCATTAGCCACGGCGTAATTTTCAGTATTATGTTCATGTGGATAAGGACGAACTCTTTCGTCTAAACTTGCTATGGAACAAGAAAATTTTTCGAAAAATATTAGAGGAGACCTCTGGCTGCTAACAATACTAGTATTGTTGTCTGGCGGCTTTTATTTTCTCCGCAATTACTCTCCTTTATTTGAAAGGAGTGTTGAGGCAATTTTGGCTGACTCAGTTCAGGTAGGGCCAGAAACTTTGGCTGGTCTGAAAAGCTTATCAGCCAATTTTGATTTCAAGGGCCAGGTTCCCCTCTACATGATCTCCAGTAAAATATGTCACTATTGTGATATTGCTCGTGCTGACATTCAGAAAGCGGGTTGGAAGGTACATGAGGTTTATGTTGAGAGTGGCCAGGAGGCTGCACGCTTATATAGAAAAATCTCTCAACTTTCTGGTACCCTGGGGACACCACAGTTGATAGCTGGGGATAGACTTTTTGTCGGTTACCAGAGGGAACAGATATTAGCCGTGCCTGGTTTTAGTCTTTGAGACTTTTCGACAGCTAAAAACTTTTGAGAGCTGCTTCAATTCTCCGACCCGATTCATCCTGCCCAAGTAAACAGCAAAGCTCTGGTATTCCCAAGCCGGCAGGTGATCCGGTTAAAGCAAAACGGACTGGTTTTCCAAGTTTGCCAAAGCCAATGGAGTGTTTCTCTAAAATACTTGAGAAGCATTCCTCTATTGAAGTTTTCTCGAAAGACTCTAGACTCTCAAGGTCACCTCGAAAATCTGAAAGAGCAGGTTTGATGTCAGCTTTAAAAATTTTGGCTGCGCTTTCAAAGTCAGGTTTGTTGTCGAAAATGAACAAAGCTCCATCGACGAGCTCCACAAGAGTTTTACTTCGCTCTTTAGCCAAGTCCAGGAATGTAAGCAGCTGTTCTTTTTCATTTCCAGAGATCTCTCTACTAACTCTCTCCTCTAAGAATGACCCTATTTCTGCTGCTAGCTGCTTTGAGGAACTTTTTTTAATATGTTCTGAGTTGACCCATTTGAGTTTATCGAAATCAAAGACTGAGTCACTTTTTCCCACTTTGTCTAAAGAGAACAGTTTTTCGAGTTCTTGTTGACTGAAGATTTCTTGATCTCCATGACTCCATCCAAGACGTGCTAGGTAGTTGATAAAAGCATCTCTTAGGTAGCCTTCTTTCTTATACTCAAAAACCGACGTGGCTCCGTGACGTTTAGATAGTTTCTTTTTATCCGCGCCAAGGATCATTGGGACGTGAGCGAATACGGGTAAATTAGCTTCGAGCGCTTCGTAAACTAAAAGTTGCTTAGGAGTATTTGAGATATGGTCCATGCCTCTTATCACATGGGAGATTTTCATCTCGATATCATCAACTACTACAGTGAAGTTATAAGTAGGGGTTCCATTACTTCTGAAGATAATAAAGTCATCAATCTCTGAGTTCGGTGTATTAACCTCTCCCACAATTTGATCTTTAAAAGTTGTACTACCTTGCTCTGGGCTTTTAATTCTAATTACAAAAGGAGTGGAGTCACTTCCGGTCGGTAGGGCTTCGCCAATGTTGGACCTGCCTCTGCCGTCGTACATTGGCTTGTCACCTCTGGCCCGAGCCTCTTCTCTCATTTTCTCTATTTCTTCAGCCGTGCAGTAACAAGGGTAAGCCTTGCCCTCTTTTAGTAATTTCAAAGCGG
The DNA here is from genome assembly GCA_964510575.1 of uncultured Bdellovibrionales bacterium. Lineage (GTDB taxonomy): Bacteria > Bdellovibrionota_C > UBA2361 > SZUA-149 > CALKYB01 > CALKYB01. The sequence continues at coordinate 56,374 of CAZECN010000013.1, forward strand.
CTTGGGAGTAAACGTCCAGACGCTTAGACTGAAATATGGGATCCTGCTCTGGCTTTAGACCCAGCCAGTTCATTCCGCTCAAAATTGTTTCAACAGCTTCTTCGGTTGAGCGTTCTCGGTCGGTATCTTCAACTCTTAGAAGAAATTCACCACCTTGGCTTTTAGCAAACAACCAGTTGAATAGAGCAGTTCTGGCTCCACCTATGTGTAAATCTCCGGTTGGACTGGGTGCAAATCTTGTTCTTATTGAGGTCATTTATCTCTAGTATTTAAGTGGGGAATTTAAAATTTCGACCCTAAAATTAAGGTTTGACTGAAAAAAATCCCTGTTGCTATAACTAACTTGAAGTAACTTTGGGTTTCCGTGAGCTGAGCTCTCCCTGTGCTGATTTTCTTGGTTTAAAGCTGCGTTTTCAACGACGACCGCCGCTTACCTGTCAATTTAGTGCTACAGGGCGATCGCTGCTGGTGGAAGCTCGAACTGTTCTATTGCATGGCTTGATTGTCAAGCAAATTGGATGGGTTTAAAGGGGCTGGGTAGCCTCATTTATTGTTCCAAGGCCTCTTGAGCGCTTTGGAGAGTTTGATTTTCCGGGGATTGGTGTGAGTGATTTTACAGAAGAAGATTTGCAAAGTGGTGAGGAGCTCTCCAGTTCTAGGATAGTTAGTGCTCGAGGCACTGAAGAAGGGTTAATTCTTCGTATTGACGGGCGGGCAGACTGGCACGAAATTCAGCGTGACGTTAAAGCTTTTCTAAGTCCAAAAAAGAAATTTTTTGAAGGTGGCAATGTAGCCATAGAGTGGTTGGATAGACTACCGACCAAAGAGCAGAGCAGCGAACTAGAAGAGGTCCTGTCCTCGGAATATGGGATTGCTGTTACAGCAAGGAAGAAACCTGAGGTTAAGAACAAGCGGGCTTCGGTTCGTAAAAAGAGTTCTGGCGCTGTTACAGTTTCTCTTCTCGATGGTGGAGTCGCTGACAAAGCAGAGAGCAAGGATGGCTCTGAAGCTGAAATGTCTCCAGAAGAGCTACTTGAACTGGCTGGTGTTACCGGAGGATTGCCTGAGGATGGTTACTTGGAAAGGATGGAAAAAATTTTAGGTGAAGACGTTCTTTACGAAGACGATGCCAACACCAAAACTGTTTTTGGTACGGTTCGATCGGGGCAGCGGGTTGAAACTCCTTTTTCGTTGATCGTCGTTGGTGATGTTAACCCCGGAGCGGATCTCGTAGCTGGTGGCGATATCTTTGTAATCGGCGCTCTCCGAGGAACAGCTCATGCAGCTGCCTATGATGAAGATGCCACGGGGCGGGTAATCATAGCGCTTCAAATGCGCCCAATTCAGTTGCGAATTGGTTCCGTTATTTCTCGCGGTAGCGATGATGAAGTGGGTAATGCGGAAATTGCTAGAATTGAAGACAGGCGGATTATAGTTGAGTCTTATAATTCTAGGATGAATTTTGCGAGAAGATTAAGAGCTTAGAGAATTTGAGTTTTGGTTGTTAGGATATTGGAAATTTAAGAGGGAATTATGGCGGGACGTGCGATAGTAATAACTTCGGGAAAAGGTGGAGTCGGTAAGACTACTACTTCAGCCAGTTTGGGAGCCGCTCTGGCTTTGAAAGGCAAGCGAGTTCTGGTGGTTGATGGAGATATCGGACTGCGTAACTTAGACGTTATCATGGGCCTTGAAAACAGGATTGTTTTTAACCTGGTTGATGTAGCTAAAGGTCTCTGTAAGCCTCAGCAGGCAGTTATAAAATCAAAAAGGTCCAACAATCTTTACCTGCTGCCTGCCTCTCAAACTGATGACAAGGATGTTATTTCTCAGAAAGAAATGGCTGAAGTGTTGAGCAAGTATAAGCAAGAGTTTGATTTTGTGTTGGTTGATTCTCCAGCTGGAATTGAGCAAGGCTTTAAAAATGCCTGTTCTGGCGTAGATGAGGCTCTGCTAGTTACTACTCCTGAAGTTTCTGCAATCCGGGATGCTGACCGAGTTATTGGATTGCTAACTGCTCAGGGAATTGAACCACGAGTTATCATAAACAGGGTGGACGAAGCGCTTGTAAGGAGAGGAGACATGCTTTCTCCGGACGATGTTTGCGATATACTTGGTATTGAGCAGATTGGCTTGGTCTTTAAAGATGACGACATCGTTATAGCGGCAAACAATGGCGAGCCTGTTGTATATAACAAGACCTCTAAGGCAGGAGATGCCTTTATGAAGATTGCTGATCGTTTGATGGGAGCCGATGTCCCGCTGGAATCGGTAGATATGAGAACCAGTCTTTGGGCGAAGCTAGGGCGTCGTCTTAGTGCAGCGTAAGGAGAGTTGACATGTTTGGAATAAAATCACTTTTCAAAAAAGATAACTCAAAAGCAAATGCCCGGAACAGGCTAGAGATGGTTCTTGTTCAAGATCGAAGTGGGCTAACTTCTAAGCAAATGAAAAACTTTAAGAAAGAACTTCTTGAGGTTATGCAGAAGTATTTTGTGATGGAAAAGAAAGGCCTTGATTTTGAGTGGCAACGAGAGGGTAATTCAACAGCTCTTGTGATCAACACCGCTCTTAGGAGTAAGGGTAAGCCTGTTAAGGCTGCAGCCTAATTTTAGCTGCCTAGTTAGCTGAACTCTAAAGCAGTGGCTTGCGGGCCACTGCTACTCTTAGACTAATGTCTTAGAGGTGTAAATTCCAATCTAAAAAAAAATCTACAAAAAACTTTCGTAGATTGAAAAACCACACCCCTTGGTCAATCATTGACTAGCCTTAAGCTTTGCGCACAAATATTAAGGTAGTGGCGCTAAGAAAGCAGACTAGTATAAGTGAAACCATTAAAAAATGACCAAAAGTTATGCCAAAGCCTTCAAATACGATCACGTTGTATGGTGAGGATGAACTTTGGAAAGCAAAAATAAAGATAATGGCTTACATCGTTTTGATACGGACAAATAACGATAAAATCCCAGGTAAGTTGTTTTTATCAAGAACCTGCGCGATTATAGCTATTATTATCGCCATCAAGGAAAGAAACAGCGTTATTATCCCGTACATTTGAAAACTCCTAAAAAACCAGGTGGAATTACACCTCTAAAATTTAGTGAGAGCTACTGGTAGCAGCTGAGCACTTAGGCCTTCTACTCTTATATATTTTATAGTGAATCACGTTCTTTGATTTTATTAAAATTTCGAGGATAAAACTTGTTTTTAGTTGAGAAAAATCAACAAAGACGAGCAGTTTAAGCTTCCTGCAGTTCTTGGAAGCAAGGAGTTCGATCGAGTTATGATCTCTTAGGGGCCAAGGAGCTTGGAGTGGAGGGCAGCAAGTTACTTTGTTCAGCTTCACTTTCCAGATGTTCCTGCACTAGCTCAATTTCAAGTATATCTTGGCCGAGAAGAGCCTCTAGATCTCCATACATTCCAAGAGTTCCGTGAAGAACTTGGCTAATTTGCTTTTCTCTTTTAGCGAAGTTTCTAGCTGCAACTGCTTTTTCTTTTTGAAGCTCGGTCTGAAGAGATTGGAAGGCTTCGACAATTGCTTCAACTCTTTGCCGAAAACCATCTCCTGAAAGATAGCTATAGATATCCTCCATTTTTTTATTCTTTCCAGTATTGGCCTGGGTGATTGAATGAGCTGCCAGAAGTTGATTTCTCAAAGCTGTTGCTAAACCCTCCAAGCAACTGGGACTAGTTATCCAAACTCCTTCAACTTGACCAAAGCTACCAAAGTCTTTTGGTAAAGCGGTGGAAACTATTACAGCAATATTAGCTTTAGCGGAGCGCATGTCCTCTTTAAGCTTTGGGATCCAGCTAGGTGACCAGTTCTTCGTATTTTTTACTTCCCAGATAATGGAACCAGTATCTTTTCCAAGTTTGCTTTTTACAACTTGGATTATGTCAGCTCCTTTGATTCCTTTTTCAACAGGAGCAATTTGATCCCCAGGAAAAAGTTGCCTTAGCTTATCTTCAAGGACTAGCTCTAGAACCTCTCCCTGCATTTGTTGAGAACCTTGGCTGACTTGGCGGGTTAGTTCTTCAACCTTCTTTTTGAGCCCTTCTTCTTTGAGTTGAAATTCTTTTTCCCTAAGTTCAATTTTTTGTTGATAGAGCTTACTTCTTTCGTGGTCATCAGCTTTTAGCTTTTCCTGAACTTTTCTTTCGATCTCTAGCTCTAAGTTCTCTTCTTTCTCACGAACTTTTTTCGACTCTTTTAGTAGTTTTAATTCGGATTCCTTAAGGGACTTAAGTTCATGGTCTTTCTCAGAGACGGATCTGGAGAGTTCTTTTAGCTTTTCGTCAGCTTCTTGTTTTGACTGAAGAAGCTTGGCTTGAAGCTCTTTTTTACTTTCTAGCTTTATTCTTTTTTCGATCTCGGTGGAAAGTTCTTTGGATAGAGCGGAGTCGAGATCAAAGCTGCTGCCGCATTCTGGGCAGTTGATTTTTGAGAAGTTAGGCTTCATTAGGGACAGTATAGGCAGAGGCTCCTATTAAATCAATCAACCCTAAGCTTAATCCGAATTTTAACTGAGTTTTTGCTGTTCTAGCGCAGCCTTATAAAGCAGCTTCGCAATTTGACTGCGACTAAGATGGAGATTATTGCCGGAACGAATTTTAGAGAATTCTTTCTCAATCTTTTTAGCTAAGGGCTCTGATAGGGGAGGGATGTTTTCAATTTCTTTTCTTAGATCCAATGAGCCTCGTCTGGAGTGATTGCGGCCAAGAATTGAGACAAGGTGACTCCAGGCTCTGTTGAGAACAAGGTGAGGGAAGGAAATATTTTTCACTGGACCAACTTGTAAAGACTTTCGCCCGAGGGGCAGGAATACCACCTTAGTTTCAGCAAGAGTGTCACCGCCAAAAATAACAGTTCCAGCTCCCACAAGTCCTCCAAGGAAACTACCCATAAGAAGGGATGAACCACCAGAGATGACATCTAATGTTCCTCCAACAGCGGCTCCACTAAAGGCTCCGTATTTGAGCAGAGTCTTGCGGTCTAGTCCAAAGAGCTGGGAGCTTTCTTCGGAGAAAAGCTCAGGCTCTTTCTCTGCCCAAAGGTCTGAGTCAGAGCACTCGAGATTCCGATGACTAAAGATAGACTCAACTCCTTTTCGAGACTTGGCTTCAATTGAGACCAGTTTCTTGGAGAGCTTGTCTTCAAGTTTTTCTATAATTTCTTCTTTATTGCTATTGTCGTTGATCGATTCCTCGAGTTTGAGAGAAAGCATGGAGGTTAGGGATTGTGCTATCACCTCACTGCTCTTTTTGATCTTGTTTTTTCGGTCTTCAAGAAGAGCATCCGAAGCTTTAAGAAGCTCAGGCCTCCAACCTTCATTCAGTTGAGCAAAGTCTCGAAGCAAGTCTAGCTGCTTGTTGAAATCCGCACGGTGGGCATCGAAGACTCTAACGACATTGAAGAATTGTCCTAGGGCGCTTTTCCAGTTCTCCACGTATTGGTCTGAATCAATAGGGTTGATCAAGGCCATTCGAACTTGCCCTGTCCAGCGAAGAATCTCCAGTTCGGCATCGAATTCTTCACCGTAAGGAATTGAACCGTCCACTACATAAATGATTCCCGCGCCATCGACTATAGGCCTAAGTAGTTCTACTTCATCCGGGTAAAGCTCTTTGTTTTCTGATTTCAGAGCAAATTTGCGAACGGCGTAATGTCTTGAGTCTGCACCTTGGGAATCTTCCTTAATTAGATTGAAGACCTTGTGAGGGCGTTGAAATCCTGGCGTATCAAAAAACTGCACCAAGTCTTCTGAGCCAAGTGAGATCAAATGCGAGGATGACTTGGTAGTTGTTCCAGGCATCGAGTCTATGGGAACTCGGCTATTCTGGATCAAAGTAGAAACGATACTAGATTTCCCTCTATTGGGATGGCCGACAACAGCAAAAGAAGGAATGCTATCCTGCACAGTTCTCTCCAAAAGTGTTTACTACTACAGGGAATTTGCCAGAAAGTTTGGAAAGTTTAGCAGCCCATACCTTTTCATGTCTCTCCGAAGGGCATTTGAGGGATACAGGGTCTGAGCAATCTACTGGCAGGACATGTAACTGCTTACCTTTGGGCAACTTGGTACTCAAATCTGAGATCAGCTCTACATTTTCTTCCAAGGGAATATCCCAAGATTTAACCATCAAGTAGCATTCGGTCTCTTTGTGGTCTTTGAAAAAACTAGATGCCTGTTGAACTAAGTCTTCTGCTCTTTGTTCTTCACCGGAAAGCTTTAGCGCTAGAGTGTCCGGCTTCAGCTCCGTTTGATCACTTGAAAGTTGATCCTTCTGTTCGTTCGAAAGGGTAAAGTTGAGGGTAAGGAATGAACACTTTGAGTTTATGTCTAGGGGCTCAAGCTTTGCCAGGTCGCTTTTCAGCCCTGAGGATGGTTCGCTAGTTTCCTCTGAAAGCTCTGCTCCTTCAGTTGCTCGAAAAGCAGGTGCTTTGCCAGACAGTCTAAATAGCAGTTGTTGAACTCCAGGAAGCTTAAAATGTTCGCGTCTTACAAGTATGTCCCTTACCGAGCTAACAAGCACAAATAAGACAAGCCTAGGTATTAGGCCATAGGTGAAAATACAAAGGGCAATGAAATACCACCAGTTTCCAAACTTTTTTGCTGTAGGGAGAGAGGTTTTTCCTGAGCTTAGTCTGAAGAATCTAGTCTCCTCAACCATTTCTAGGCTGGGGTTAGCTTCTGGTAGAAAGTGTTTCCAGGGTGTGGCTATAGCTGAGCTTACTGAATGTACTTTTTCCGGGGCAATGTTCAGAGTTGAGCCCCAGCTAAATGCTAAGTCGGTAAAAGAAACGAGCAAGAGAAAGCAGGCAATTGCAGTGGACAAGAAAGCAACTGAGAATACTTGCGAGCATGCGGCAAAGTGCCACTTTAATACTGAGGGACTGATCGACAAGGCTGTTTCAGAACTTTTTACTTTTCGTGTCACCGAGTAGAAAAGTTCCGTCGGGTTAAGAGATTTAAGAAAAAGAATTAGACCCCCAATGATCGGTAGTTTTTCCAAGAATGAAACTGGTAGTAAAAGAAACAGTGAAAAGAGCGTGAAGATAAACGGCACAACAACAAGTGCGAGCAGGGGAATAGCAATATTTACTGGATGGGTTCCGTCAAAATAAAAAACTGCCCCTGATGTCAGTGCGCCACAAATAATTCCTAGTAAGAATAGTATTCCTCCTGAGGGTAGAAAAAAATTACCTTTAATTTCTTTGCCCAAAGAATTGAGCCAGGAAAGGATTGAAAGTTTTTTACCTTTTTTTGTGCTTAGGTCTAAGTTTTTATCTTTTCCATTTGCAATTACTTCTTTGTCTCTTTCTAAGAGTTCCGCAGAAGAGCTTTGCCGATCTTTCTGTATAGCTTGGTCTAGTGCTACAAGGCTTCTAATATTTAAGGATCGAAAACTCATCAAGGGTTAAGTGCAAATATGAGATTGTTTATTGGTTAATGTTGAGTGACAGATTTTTTACCATGGCTGAAAAAACTAAAAAACTCTCAAGTTTAGGGTGAAAAGTTTGCAGATAGATTCAAGTTCTTCTTTAAAATACAAGTTCAAGCTCATCAGGGAGGTCTTGTAGTTCTTCGCTAAGTACCGCTGTTTCGCGTAGATAAAGCTTTTTTAATGAGATCATCTGCTTAATTTGATTTAAAGACCCACCATCTACGTTGGTATTGGATAGGTTTAATGCCACAACTCCTAGGCGTGAAATACTTTCCAATGCTTGGTTCGTAATTTCGGTGCCTTCCAAGTATAGCTTTTTCAAAGGGAGTTTTTTCAGGCTCTCAATTCCTTTGTCTCCAACAAACGTATTGTTTAGAAAAAGTTTTTCGATCGGTAGGTCCTTGAGTTGCTCTAAAGTCTTATCGCCAACCCAAGTTTCATTTAAGGAAAGAGTTTTTAGGTTTTTTAGAGCTGCTATTGCGCTTGCTTCATTATCCTTAACCGAGCAACCAGAAAGGAATAGCTTTTCAATAGGAGAGTGTCTTAGGTGTTTGAGTCCGGATTTGTTGATTGAGCAGTTTTGAAAATACACCGCTCGAACTTTGGAAAAGCTAGGGGTGTTAAATTGCTTTAGCTCCTCATTCGTTACGTCTCTTGGAAGTCTAACCGAGGTTTTGGCTCCATTAAGAAATTTTGAGAGATCTCTTGATTCTGAAAATTTATTTGCAGGTAGTTTGGTTGCTGAGAGCTTGGAGTCTTTAAGCTCGCTGGAGAATTGATCCGAAATAATCTGAAGTCTGGGAGTGCCTACTGTAAAGGTAACTCCAAGGATAAAAGCTGACGCCAATGTCAGACTCACACGTTTCATTTGAATTTCCCCTTCCTCTCTGAGCTCAGAAATTGACATTAAATAGCTAAACTTCCCCAGAACCAGCAATTTGTTTCGTGACAGGTTTCGGTAGGCAAACTATAATGGCACCAGTTTAAGCGGGATAAATGTCTTCAACAAGATATAAAGTGAAGAAGTCTAGATAATGTTTTGTAACTTTTGTGCTAAGCCAGTTCCTCAAGGTGAGGCTTATTGCAAGGAATGTGCTCCTAAGGCTCGCTCTCATCGGCCTAAGGAGGAGCGAGAGGCTGAACTTGCTGATATCAAGCAAGGTTTCCGGTCTAAGCAGAAGCTCAGTAGCCAGAGAAGGGACGAAGGTAAAATGGAGTTGACTAGGGCCAGTCTCCTGATACTGCTCAGCTGGTTTCTAGTTCACTACTGTTATATTTTTCGCTTGGGTGAAGGTATCGGGGGTGAGGCTTTAATAGACTTGGGGATTTTGATTTTCATTTTGTTTAACGTGACCTCTAGAAGACCCTTTTCTAGAAATCTTTTGGTAGTTCGCTGCTTTTTGTTCACTGGCTTAGCTTTTTACTACGCTTTTAGTCGTTTAATGGAGCATCCGGTATCCTTTTCTTTCTTCTTTATAGGTGGGCTGCTTTCTTTGTTTAGCGCCGCATTTGTTTTGCTCTCCAACAAGGTCAATAATTTCTTCCTTTACGAAGAATGGTAGTTAAACCAACCACTTGGTTGTTTTTATACCCTAAAGCTTGGAAGGACCTGTCACTTTAGGGAAACCTTTTAAAATTCTTGCTCATCTTATCCATTAACCGAGCCGATAGTTATCAAACAAGTTGGGTTTTTCAGAAAAAACTAAATGGTTTTGGCTTGGTTTAACTTTTTCCCCCGGAGGGTTTCGTTGTGCACAAAATTTTAATCATCGATGATGATGATCAAATCAGAAAAATGTATGAACTCTTTCTATCGAGTGAGGGCTATGAAGTTCTTAGTGCTGCGAGTGGAGAAGAAGGACTTCGAACATTTTGGAAGAACAACGTTGATTTGGTTATTACTGACTTATTTATGCCGGGAATAGATGGTCTTTATGTTACAGCCAAAATTCGGGAGGTTAATCAACAAATTCCAATCCTAGGAATTTCTGGCGGACCAGATCCTAATAATCCAAACAGATCGCTTTCAAGTCCAGAGCAGATGGGTGCTATCAAGGTTTTGAAAAAACCTGTTGAGCTTGATGTTTTGCTTAGCGAAATTCAACACCAAATAGACGAAGCTTCGAAAGGCGCGGACAAGATTAAAATCACCAAAACAGGTGGTGAAGCTGCTGGTGCTCGGTCTGAAGAATAAGTTCTTCAGGCTAGCGTTTTTGGTCTATCGACCATTCTAAATTAATTACGTTTATACAGTTAATCTTCAGGAGGTTCTCGTGAAAGTTACTCAGTTTACATGGTCTGAAAAGCAAGGCTGGTCGCCTGAGCTTCCTAACGCGAATATAGACGCCAGTTTGATATTTCTTTTTGGGGGGCGAAACGCTTTATCTAGAGGGGGGCTTATGGATGAGATTCTTGAAGCTTTTCCTGAAGCACCCTCGGTTGGGTGTTCCACTGCTGGTGAAATTATAGACCAAGAAGTTTTAGATGATTCAGTAGTAGTCTCAGCTATTTCCTTTGAAAACGCGACTGTTCAAGTAAAGGTGGCTGAGTTGGAAGGGATAGACGGTAGTTACAGTGCGGGAGGCCGATTAGGGGAGCAGTTTGAAGGGCAGGATCTCAAGCATGTTTTAGTGTTTTCCCCTGGTGTAGATATTAATGGAACTGAGCTAGTTCAAGGTCTCTCAGAGAATATACCTGATGGAGTATCTGTATCAGGAGGCCTTTCTGCAGACGGAGCTTGTTTCGAAAAGACACTGGTGGTCGATCGCAACAGAATTGGGGGTAACCTCATAGTTGGAGTTGGTCTTTATGGTGATAGCCTAGATATTCGATCTTCTTCATATGGAGGTTGGATTCCTTTTGGGCCTCAGCGAAAAGTAACAAAAGCTGAGGGAAGTGTTCTTTACGAGTTGGATAATAGATCAGCTCTTTCTGTTTACAAATCTTATTTGGGCGAAAAGCACGCCGCTGATCTTCCGTCCTCCGGACTTCTATTCCCACTGGCAGTGGGAAAGCCTGGGGAGGGAGAAGTATTAGTTAGAACCATCCTTGCAGTAGATGAAGAGGAAGAGAGCATTACGTTTGCTGGTGATATCCCTAGAGAGTCAGTAGTTAGATTAATGCGAGCTAATAATGATGATTTAATTCAAGGGGCCGAGAATGCTGCTCAAGCTGTTGCTAATGATCTGGCTTCCGATAACAGCTTTGCATTACTTGTGAGTTGTGTCGGACGAAAAATAGTTTTGAAGCAAAGAGTCGAAGAGGAAATTGAAGCTGTTAAGGAAGTTTTGGGTGATGGAGTAAGTATATCAGGCTTCTACTCTTACGGAGAGCTTTCTCCGGTCTCTGAAGAAGGTGACTGTCGACTACACAATCAAACTATGACTGTTACGGTCATAGAAGAGAAAGCCTAGTGGAAGTTAAACACAAATTGCTAAAACGCCAGCTTCGTAAGGCTGGTATTGATCTGACTGACCAGAGCGATCAAGTTAAGGCTCTCGCGAAGCTTGTTGAGGATGCTTATGAAGATTTTCAAGAGGAAAGAGACCTGCTTGAGCACAGCATGAATATTAGCTCTAGCGAGATGGAGACAGCCAATGTCGAGCTAGGTGCGATATTAAACTCTTTTCCAGACATGCTAGTTCGATTGGGGCGAGATTGTACAATTCTTGATCTTAAAACTGCTCAGCAAAGAAATCCTTTTCCAGGTTGTAAGAATCCTTTAGGTAGAAAAATGACCGACGTTGTTACTTCGGTGAGTGCTAAGGAGTTGGAGTCAATTATTGCCCTAGTGATTAGCAAAAATCGAATGGGGTCTTTTGAATATAATGTGAATTATGGCGGAGAAGCTGCTTATTTTGAAGTAAGATTACTTCCATTTGATAGTGATGCAGTGGTTGGTGTTATTCGAAATATGACAAGTATTCGAGATGCTGAAAACGCAAATGCAAATTTACAGAATCAACTTCAATTAGCTACAAAAATGCAGGCAGTAGGTCGGCTGGCAGGCGGCATCTCTCATGACTTCAATAATATACTTTTTTCAGTAATGGGCTACACACAGATCGCAATGCGCATGATTGGTGAAGAGAATAAAGCTCACCCCCATTTGCAAGAAGTAATTACTGCAAGTCAGCGAGGTAAGGAGCTAATCGAGCAGATTATGATCTTTAGTCGCTATAAGGAAAAGAAGGAGGAGGCTGTAAACTTGAGTCAGATTTCCAAAGAAGTTGAGTCACTTATTACACCTAGAGTTACTGAAAACATTTCTTTGGATTTTAAGATTGCTGAGGAACTTCCTCTTTTTACAGGTGACTCAACTCAAGTCTGTCAAACAGTGATGAATATTTGCACTAACGCTGTCCAGGCAATGAGTAAAAAGGGTGGTAAGCTTACAGTTGAAATTGAAGAAGTAGATGCCACTGAAGAGGTGCCGGTTGAAGGTGGAACCCTAGCACCGGCCCTTTATGCGCGAGTTAGAATAGCCGACGAAGGTCCGGGCATGCCACCAGCTATTCGGTCTAAAATCTTTGAGCCGTTTTTTACAACAAAAAAGGTTGGGGAAGGCACAGGTCTTGGTTTGTCCGTGGTTATGGGAGTGATGCATGAGCATGGAGGTGGACTGAGGCTTGAAACTGAAGTGGGCAAAGGAACTGAATTTATACTTTACTTCCCAATCAATGAAGCTGTTGAGAGCGCACAAAAGATTAAAAAAGAGAAACTGGTAATGGGATCTGGAAGCGTCATGGTTGTGGATGATGAGAGAATGTTAGGTAAGATGATTAGCCAGATGCTTGGCTATTTAGGTTACGAAGTTACTACTTACAACAGTTCAGAAGAAGCTTTTGAGAAGTTTGAAGAGGAGCCAGATAGTTTCGATCTTATTCTTACAGACCAAACTATGCCAGGCTTAAGTGGTCTTGACCTAACCAGAAAAGTTTTAGGGATGAAGCCTGAGCTACCGATTATTTTGTGCAGCGGCTACAGTGAAGATGTTGCGGAAGAGGAGATTGTTGAAGCCGGGGTCTTAAAGTCTTTAAAGAAGCCAGTTACTTTTGAAATTTTATCCCAAGAGGTTGCTAGGGCTATCAAGTCTGGCACTAAAGATAAGTTCTAGTTTTTGACACTTTTTGAATTGGCACTCATTCTAAGAACTTAGAACCAGTGCCTCTATGGATCAGCTTAAAAGAACTTTTGGGCTAGTCGAAGAACATCGTCCATTATTTGGCCATCTTTGTCGGCATCTAAAAAACTTGAAATAGCACCGAGGTCGAAACCAGCATTTGCTTGTTGTTGCTGTTGATTTTGTTTCCCAAGTGATGAAATAGCTACTGAAGCAAGCAGTGGTAACATCTTTTTTAGAAGACCAGCTTCTAAACCCGTTTCCTTTGCTGCATGACTAGCGACGTTTCGGCTAACGTCCTTACTTCCGAAAATTTGGCCCAAGATATTATTACCTAGGTTTATAGAATCATTGCTTCCTAGTTGGTCGGGGTTATCCATATATTGAGAGTTATTCGTTCCTCCCAGAAGACCTAGTAGAGTTTCAAGACCACCCTCTTGCTCAGCATTTTTTTGAATTCCCCTTGATAGAGCTGGTAATAGACGAGCTGCTGCTTGTTCCGCTATTTGAGGATTTACGCCTAGTTGCTTCGCAATTTGTTGAACAATTGCGCCACCCTGTGAACTGATGATTGACTGAAGTAAGTTACTCATTAATATTCTCCGCTCGTTAACTTGGTTGGTAGACTGCAAATATTATATAGCTTTTGCATTGAGGCGCTGTAAAGTAGCTGTAAAGTACCTGCACTTTAAGGATGGAGAATTGGAAGAGAGTCAAAGAGGCAAGGAAATGGTAGAGATCCTTAGGCTGATCAAGCGCAAATCCCGAAGTATCTATGATCGGGGCGTGGCCAATATACCCAACTCTCAGGAGACCAATTTTGTAAAAGGCAGTGTCCGAGGGCAAAGATTTGCCAAGAATGATTCTCAAGTTCCCCAGGCTAAGATTATCGAGGTAGAGCTCGAAGCATTTGGTTTCAAAGATTGGCGGGAACACTTTTCTTCTAAGCTATCAGGAGATGGCCTAGAGATAGGACCATTGCATCGTCCTTTGCAGAAACACGAAGCTATGAATGTTCAGTACATTGATCGCTATTCCGTCGCCGATTTGAGAAGTCACTACCCTGAGTTGAATGACTTGCCCTTGGTTGAACCAGATATTCTTGGAGATGCTAGCACTTTAGACGGAGTGCAGAGTGAGCAATTCGATTTTGTAGTTTCAGCTCATGTGATTGAGCATATGCCGAACCCAATAGCGGCAGTGGAGAATTGGTTGCGTGTTATTAAATCGGGGGGTCTCCTATACCTTATCGTGCCGGATAAAAGAGTTATCTTTGATAAAAATAGGATGCGCACTACGCTGGAGCACTTGATATTAGATTATCAGCAGCCTTCCAAGAAGAGAGACTTTGAGCACTTCTTAGATTATGCGATTCACGTTCACGATAAAACTGGCAAAGCTGCAATTGAAGAAGCTCAGAAACTCTTCGATGAAGATTATAGCATCCACTTTCATGTGTTTGTTCCGACTGACGTGAAGACCTTGCTTCAATGGATCTCCGATAATGTCTGTCCTTTAAAGATTCTTGAAGGGCCGTGCATGGCGCCGAAATCTGATGAATTTCATTTCTTAATCGAAAAGGTCTGATCTCTCTTGCTTCTATCCTAGGGAGTCGCCCGGAAGTCCCCATTGTTCTGCAAGGATATCAGCACTAGGATCATTGCCCGGACGAACAAATCTGAATCCAGTAGAGTGATCGACTACAGTTAGTAGTTCCCTTCCATTTTGAAGATTTCTAGAGAGAGGGAGGTGGACTATTATTAGACCTAGCTGCATCTCAAAGAAATGGTCTGGGTCTCTAAGCGCCCCAAGGCGGTCATTGAAACCTTGGTCACTAAGTAAGCTGGTAAACATGCCATTGATAGGTTCCCAGAAAGTAATGTCATCCTTTCCATCACCCGTAATGTCTCCTCGAAATGAAAACTCTGCTGTAAAAGTTCCAAACTCTAGAATTTGAATAACTCCATCACTGGAATTAATAGAGAAAAGTTTATTGGTTGAGGGGCGATAAACGGCGATGTCGAAAAGTCCATCACCATCATAGTCGGCAACCGCTGGAATATCTCCATTTCCGCCCCAGATTTCTACCCGTGTATTTCCACCTGATTCTAAGATATTAAAAAACCAAGTGCCGTTAACCAGTCGTGCAACGGCTGGGTTGCTCACACCAGCCCTTTCCCAAGGGCCCATGATTATATTATCGCCAAAGATTCCGAAGCTTAAGT
>CAZECN010000014.1:0-69933 GCA_964510575.1 uncultured Bdellovibrionales bacterium
AGAGCCGACCTCGAATACTCCGAAATACCCTTTGATAGCTGCCAATATCAATGCGACCAGCATTGATAATTTAATAGGCATTCTTAACTGTTTAAAAAAATCCATTAAAAAATCCTTCAAGCAAATAGCCTGTTACCTCTACTATTATTATTGGGGAATAGAGCCAATATGGTGCATTTATAAACACCTGATATCACTATAAATTTTCGAATAGTCCTTCTAGTAAAACCCTAACTAGGGCTAAATCACACTTCCAGCCCTGAGCAGCATAACTAAGACGTGTAGGAATTTGTTGATTTCTACTGCGGAAATTTTTTGAGGTCTTTAAAAATGGCACTTATACGTGAGCAATCACCCACTAATCCCCAAGCAGAGCTTTCTTTCGACGATCGCTTAAAAAATGTCGAGATGGCTGACTATAGAGCCAAAGCCGAACACTGCTCTGCTTTGAAAGACTTCGTTAACTCCAACTATCCAGACTCAAAATATGCATCTGCGACTCAACAGCTTCAGCAAGTAGCTGAACTCAATATGAATAATGGAGTTGCTACAAATGAGCCTATTGCAGAAAATACTATAGAAAATATTCCAGAAGCTGAAAAAGCTTTAGCTGACCAATTTCTTGATAACGTTCGCACTAAAGCAACGAAGGCTGAGCTTGACCCAGCGGCTGCAACAGATCTTGCTAATATCACAGCCGAGTCTCTCGGATGCTGTTCTGCAACTAAGGATTACCTGCAAGCAGAGATACAGAATATTTTCTTTGGCTCAACTAATCAAGACAACTCTCAAATTAGCTAAGTAAAATCGGCTCAGTCAATGTCTCTAGAAACTAGAAATCTAATCAATCAAATTGAAAACTCTCCTGACACTCAGCGAAAAAGGGGTAGGTTTAACTTTGGATCCAGAGGACTACTCTCACGACTAAAAACTACTCTAACAAGAAGGCTTGGTGGTTTTGATCTAGATGGGAGCGGCAGTATTGATCTCAGCGAATACGATGCAAAGCGTTTAGCAAAAGCCAATGGCTTACTAGAACAACCTCTAACTAAACTAGGCCTGAACACCCTCGCAGGACGACCTATTTCTATAGATGACCTTGATTCTTTAGTTAGAGAGCAACACTGGAAAGAAGAAATTCCAAAAGACGGCCCCTTGGATCAATATTTTTCATCTCTAGAGGTTAGCAAAAGTATAAAAGTACCAGCCCCGGAGCTAGATAAATACTGGAGTGACAACATGGGGAGCAGTGCAATGCCTGAACCAAGACTTGGCCAGGTAAATCTGAATTCCTACCAGCCTTCAAGTAAAGAGAAAGTAGCCTCGGCTCAATCAGCGCCTTTAGGTGATGGAAGCATGGCTAAAAGACAGAAGCAAAAGGGAGTTATAGCTAAGCTTTTGGATTCTCTTTTGGAAGGATTAATTGGAGCCTTGATAACTTTCTTTGGTTTCAATAGAAGCCTTAATAGCCTCCGATCAAAGAAGATTGCCAAAATAAGAAAGAAAGCTAGAAAGTAAAAAGCTTATTCCGGCAGCAATTCAATCTTAGTCACTGGACTTAAATCAAACTTCTCAAGAACCTTAACAACATCCGAATACTGAACAGCTTCCAGAGCCTGAACTTCATCTTTCAAAGAAGAATACTCGCCACGATAAATAAACCCAGTGCCCACAGCCATAAGACGACGCATTGAAGTTTCACCATGCAAGACCAATCTAGAAGTCAGTTTAGTTTTAGCTCTATCAAAAGCTTCTTCGCTGATAAAATTCTTCGGATTTTTAAGAATACCAGCGAGTATTTCACTAACCTGAGAAAGCTTATCTGGTTCGCAACTACTATAAGCATAGATTAGCCCTGTTCGATCCATTTGGTCTGAGTCAATAACAGCCACCTCAGCAAGACCTTTGTCTACGATCTCCCAGTAAGCTGCAGACCCTGAGGAATCTCCCAACATGCAAGTTAATAGCTGCACCGCATAGCGATCGCTATCCGCAGCACTAGGGCCAGGAACAACGAAACAAACATGCGAACCCTGAAGGTCTTTTTTTCTAATAACCTTAGAACGATCTTCAGGCTGATCTTCACGATACTCTCTTTCAACAGAAAAATCCTGCCAAGACGAGCAATGCTTCTCCACCAATTCCACTGTTTTTTCCCAGTCGACCTTGCCCGTCGCAACAAAAACCATATTTGAAGGCGTGTATCTGGCATTGAAATAATCGAGCATCTTATCGCGCTCGAGCTGACTAACAGACTCTGTTGAACCAAGAACAGAGTTTCCGGCAGTATGCCCCTTAAAAAACTCAGCTAAAGAAGACTCAAATAAAACATGCACAGGGCGATCTTTGTACAGAGCAATCTCTTCGAGAATGACTTTCTTTTCAGTCTTAAACTCTTCAGGGTCCAAGGAAGGTCGGAGCATATCTGAAAGCAACTCCAAACCAGTTTCGAAATACTCAGGTAACAGACCCATGTAATACACTGTGTTTTCTTCACTCGTCCAAGCATTAGCCTGGGCACCAATCGCTCCAAGCTGAAAAGTCACATCTAAGGCTGAACGATTATGGGTTCCTTTGAACATCATGTGTTCAAGGAAATGAGAAACACCAGACACTTCTGGAGATTCATCTCTCGCCCCTGTCTTAACAAAAAAACCTAAAGCAGCACTAACAGCCTCATCTCTGGTTTCCCCAATCAAGGTAAGCCCATTTTCTAGAGTGTGTTTTTGAAATTTCAATCTTCTTTCCCTTTATACTCAACCTAGTTTAAATTTCGTCTTATAACGTTCTAGCCACTAAGCTCGACAGGCTCTGGTCCAATCACCACCAAGGCAACCGGATTAGCTGGAAACTTTTCCCCATAGTTTGCAATATCTTCGATCCCGACTTTGTCAATTGATTGCTTTACCTCATCCACACTTCTAACCCTCTCGAGGCTCCACCAGTTATGGGCAATTGTAGATGCTCGTGCTGAACTAACTTCACTTTGCATAACAACACGAGACTTTAGATCTGCTTTAGCTCTATTCAATTCTTCCTCTGTTAGATTATTTCCAACCCCTTGAAGCTCTCCGTACATCACATCAAGACATTCACGGGCATTGGCAGGGGTTGTACCTGCATAGGCAATTATAGCAGCCCTACCGGGCGCCCCACTATGAGATGAGCGCACACTGTAAACCAAACCTCTTTTCTCTCGAACCTCAATGAACAGACGACCCGACATACCTCCAGAAAGGACCCCATTAGCCACCTTGGCCACATAGTAGTTGTCTTGATCTGTAGCTATACTAGGATAGGCCAAAGCCAACTGCACTTGGTTAGAGTCCTTCATTATGTGCCGACTTCGATACTCAGAAATCTGCTCACCAGGAGAAAGTCTTTTGCACTCACCACTCCAAGAACCAAAAAGCCTCTCAATTGTTGCCTTTACATTCCCCCAGTCAAAATTACCGGCCACCCCAATAACCGTATTCGACGGCCTAAACAGTCTGTCGTGTAGATCTTTAAGGTTATCAATAGAAACATTGGCAACTGTCTCCACATTACCCATTTGTGGGTTTCCAAACGGACTTGGGTAGAAAAGGTTACTGAGCTCAACCATCACCTTTCCTGATGGCTCGTCTTCTAATGAACGCAACTCCTGCAGAGCAATTTGCCGAACTGGCTCCAACTCCGGTTCAGGAAAGCTCGGCTCAAGTATCAACTTGCTTGTTAACTCCAAAGCTTTTTCAAATTTATCAGGCAACATTGCAGCGGAAAAACTGCAAGCTTCAATTCCTGCCGAACGCCCTCTACTCACCCCTAAGTTTTCAAATGCCTCCGAAAGCTCGCGAGAGCTCATGCCTCCAGCACCTTTCCCTAGCATTTCCATCATAAGAGAGCTTCCACCTAGCTCCTCTGGTTTATCGTAGGCAGCTCCACCGGTGATATAGATAGTGAAGGCAGTAGAGACACTACCCTTGGCAGGCTCAGCTACCACGGTCAGACCATTGTTAAGACGATGGGTTAAAATTTCCATTAATTTAAGGACTGTTGAAGGTTTTTAGGCAGACGCAACTATAGCAGCATTGCACAGCTCGCAAAACCAGCAAAAAGAGGGTAGTCTTGTCAGGTTACTTCAATAAAATAATATATTTTATGTCAGAATCAACTTTTCACTGCTTTTCCTGTAATGCCGATTTAAAGGAACACCTCTTATCACCTATTGGCCGTAGTGCGGTTTGTGATAAGTGCCTAGCCGACATACGATGTTGCAAAAACTGTAAAGAGTTTGATGAAAGTCTCTATAACTCCTGCAAAGAAACTGAAGCCGATAGAATCGTCGATAAGGAAAAAGCTAATTTTTGCGACTGGTTTAAGCCTAACCTAGCGGGTGGAAGAGCAAAGGCTGAAGAATCCAAAGCGGATAAATTTGCAGAGCTCGACAAGCTTTTCAAGTAAACACAGTCTCAACTATTGCTGACAGCCTGGACAAAAAAAGCTACTACGGCCTCCTACTTTCTCTCTGACAATTTCAGTCCTACAACTAGAACAGGCCTCCCCTTCCCTAGCGTAAACTTTAAGATACTTCTGATAACTGCCTGTCTCTCCGGTGGTTTGTTGAAAATCAGAAAAGGTAGTTCCACAGTTTTTAATGGCTTTCTTTAAAATCTTTCGCGACTGGTTTCTTAATAATTTTATCTCCTCGTCGCTCAAAGAATCCAGAGTTCTCTCTGGATGTATACCCGAGCAAAATAAAATCTCGCAGACATAAATATTACCAAGTCCTACAATCTTATCCTGCCTCATTAAAAAATTTCTTAAAGATTGACTCGAGTTGCCAATCAGAGACTTCAGCTTATCCGCAGTAAATTCGGAGGATAGGGGCTCAACCCCACCAGAGCCCAGTTCAGCTAAATCACTAACTATCTTCACTGTTCCAAACTTCCTGACATCGAAAAACTTTAGGTCACTTCTCTTCGATTTTTTGCGAAGAGCCATTTCCAGTCGAAGATGGCGAGGATCCAGAGATGCTGAACTCTCGTTAACTAAGGTTTCAGGGAGTGCGGCTCCAGAATTCCAAAGAAGTCTACCCGTCATTCTCAAGTGAAATGCGACGAATTTACCCTGAGAAAGAGAAAGGACAATTTCCTTACCAACTCTAAAAACATCCTTTATTTGCTGGTCTTTAACAGCTGACGGACGAAGTTTTATCCGAGCTTTATCATGCACCACCAAGGATTCAATCCACTGATTTTTTAGTAGTGGGTTAAGCTGATTTGCCACTGTTTCAACTTCTGGTAATTCAGGCATAAATCTTGACCTTCTAGGTGAGATATTGTCGGCTAACTTATTCCCTAGAATCCGAACTAAATTTAACTAGTAAGGAATTAGAAGCCAATTTAAATCATCCTTCATCATAAAAGCTATGGAAAAGAAAAAGGTGCTATTAATAGAAAAAAATCCCGCAGTCCAGGCGCAGGCTAGTCTTGCCCTGAGCCAAATCGGTTACGCAGTGCGCACCGTTTCTAATACTGCTGCGATTGATGAAAACATCGAAAAAATTCAACCGGATGCAATAATTTGCTCAGATAGTTTACCAGGGTTTGACCCCTTAGAGCTATCTTCAAGACTCAAGCAAACTGAGGCATCGAGAAATATTGTAACTTTACTTTTAGTCGACAGAGACAAAGTAGAGGAATTTCAAAGCAACCCAAAAATTTCCACAATTGACGAGGTTTTGGCAAAACCGTTTAGGACTGGACAATTAACTAGAGCCGTTCAAAGAGCAGTTGCCAATGCCTACAATGTAGAAGCAGAGACATCAGATGCTCTTCTACTACTGATCAAAGACCCATTTTTACAAAAGATATTAGAAAGATTGTTTGATAAAAACAATATCCCTTGGCAACTTTGTGAAGACACCACAGAGTTAATCTCTGCAACACAGAAAGTTGCCTTTCCAGCAATTATAGCTGAGTGGGAAGCCATCGAAGGTGTGGACTGGTTTGATCCAGAGAAAATGGGTGAACTGATAGTCATTCTTGAAGATGAGGCCAATCTCATGGCCATTGAAAAAGCAGAGAAAGTCCATTTTATTACTCGCCCTCTGACTTATAAAGTCATTGAAAAAATTCTTAGTCGAGTAATTGAAATCGGGGTAGAGCGTTACGCGTTTAACACTAGGCAGTTAGAACAAGGCGCTCAAGCTATGCTCGCTGCAAGAATTAGTGCTGCGATTTTTGAAAGATTAATCAATCAGCAATCTCTGAGAGATGGGCAATGGGACACTGCTGGAGAAGCTGCTGAAGAGGAAGTTCTCAGGGTATGTCAGGAATTTGAAAAGCTTTTCCCAATGAGAGAACAGGTTGGCAGCGCGGACGGCTAACGATTTTCCCTAATTCTTTTCCTTAACTTACTGAAATCATCATCGACCGCTCCTTCTTCTTCTAAGTCGGCGACATCATAAACTGGCTCTTCGCTGGCTTCGCTCACACCATACTCTGCGGATGAAACACCAACCAAAGTCATAGCTTGTCGCATGATTTCCACACCATACTTATCAAAGTAGGTACTAAGAAGAATGCTTAAGAAGGTAGAAAACAAGAAGCCGATTGCCGCTTTAGACTTGGTAAAAGTGTAGCGCCTCTGCATCCGGTTCTGATGTCTTTGATAGTTATTAGCCAAATCAAGCCTCCCTGCTCATGTTATGCTTTAAAAGCTGAAACAGTAGCTCTAATTTTGTTATTAGTTACAGTAGGTTAGCTATTGGTCGCCTTATGTTCCGAAATCACAGCTAGAGGTCATAACAACTGTGTATGGCTAGAAATAAAAAAAATGGGATGAAAGGGAACCAGAAGGTTAGCTCACGACCAAAGTCCAAGAAAAGTAACCCAAAGATTGAAGGACAAAAAAACAGACACGATCCTTATAAAGCCCTCAAACGATATAAAGCCAATCATCTAGACAAATTTTCAACTAACAAAGCTCAAACTATCAGCTATTATACTGCCAAAGGAAAAACTTCGGTCAGACTAGTTCCAGCCACCTGGGGCCTAGTCTTTAGTTATGCGATTCTAAATGCTTTTGCTGTTTTTGGAGTAAGAATTATCTGGCTGGCCTACTTCGGAAAACCTTCAGCTGATTTTATCACCCCTAGCTCAGAGGTGATTGTGGTCCATCAAGAACAGAAATTTAACCCAGGACCAGTAAGATAAAAAACTCTTAGCTTTTTGCCTTTTTTACGGCTTTAATCACTGGTGGTCCTGCTTCATTGGCAACCAAACTGCCTGCTGGAACACTTTTCATAAGAAAAACGTTACCTGCAATAGTAGAGCCAGCACCAATAACCGTATCTCCACCAAGTATCGAAGCGTTAGAATATACAACTACATCATCCTCAAGTGTGGGGTGCCGCTGAATATTCTTAATAGGGTTTCCATTATCGTCCAATGGAAAGCTCTTAGCCCCTATCGTCACACCTTGGTAAAGCTTAACATTTTTACCAATAACTGATGTCTCACCTATTACGACACCCGTGCCATGATCAATAAAAAAGCCTTCAGCAATTTGAGCGCCAGGATGAATATCAATACCCGTCTCTTGGTGGGTCCATTCCGCCATGATCCTTGGAATCAGGGGTAGGTCCAATTTATATAGTTCATGAGCAATTCTATGAGAGACTATCGCCATTAAACCTGGGGAGGCCAGCTTTACCTCAGCATAGGAGAGAACCGCAGGGTCTCCATTATAGGCGGCTTTTATATCATCAATTAGCTTAACTCTAACCGAAGGCAGTTTGGCAAAAAACTCTCGGGTTAAGGCTACAGCCTCTTTATGCAATTGCTTTAAGTCAATCTCAGTGGAGATGGTACCAGACGATATATCTCTAAATGGTAAGGCTTTCTCAACCTGCGGCTGTAGCCTTTCCCAAGAATAGTTCAACAAACTGTTTAAGAAATCTGGTAAATTTTCAGTATCCTCTGGGTTCGGAGAAAACTTACCCGGCAGCATTACCTCGATCAAGGCATGCAAGGATTCAAGAACTGCTTCAATTTTTGGATAGCAAGATACAATATTCTCGGGACAATCAGTTTGATTGCAAACGGTATAAAGAGGTTCTAGCTTCTCTACAGTTTCAGCTATTCGCTCACTGTCGACCTCTACCTGTATCTCATTACAATTTTGACTATTTTCTGTTTTCAACGGAATTGGCTACCATGAAATTTTCAGTTCCGAACTTAAATTCGGGGATAACGTCCGATAAAAGAACCTCACTATAGCGGCATACTTCACCAACTACAAACACAGCAGGGGCTGAAACTTCAACTTCTCCAGCAGCGACCTCGCCTAGACTAGCTCTTAGTATTTTTTGTCTGGGGCATGTCCCATTTTCAATAAAGGCAACTGGAAGATCCTTATCTTTACCTCCCTCGATAAGATACTTCGCAATTTCTTTTCTGCGACTGACTCCCATCAAAACAACAATAGTTTCAAGTGAACCATAGTTCTTCCAGCGAGATATTTCTTCAGCCTTATCTACACCTTTTCTTAGCTGTCCAGTAACAACTATAAACGAACTGGAAAGCCCTCTAGCTGTCATTGGAATTCCAGCTCGTCCTGGAACAGCTAGGCCACTGCTGATGCCTGGTATATAGCGAACCTCACAACCAAGATTCTTAACAAAGAGCCACTCCTCGACACCTCTACCAAAAACAAGAGGGTCACCCCCTTTCAGTCTAACAACTCGCTTTCCGATATTGATAGCTTTAACCAGCTTACGAAAAATTAGGGCCTGACCTTTATCCTGCTCTCCTTCCAACTTTCCAACATAAACAGCCTCCGCCGAAGCTGGTATCATTGAAAGGATCTCTTCACTAACTAAGCGGTCATAAAGAACCAGTTCTGCTTTAGCGATTGCTTTAGTGGCTGCCACGGTAAGCAGGTCAGGATCACCTGGCCCAGCACCAACTATGTAAACCGGGGACTTAAAACTATCTTCAGGATCGAACTCTAGTGATGACATTAAAGTCTCTGTCTATTCTTTGATGGAGATACCAAACTCACTTCTGAGTTTTTCAACCCCGACTCGGGCACAAAAGTCACCAAAGGCCTCTTCTCCATTTCGAGTCTCCTTAAAATATCCCAAGACCTGGGCTATAGTCGGCACCAAATCTTCATCAGCAACCTTCTCTGCATAAAGTTCGTTCAAACGAGAGTTCTCTCTTGACCCACCGAGGTAGATGTTAAATTTACCAACACTTCGACCCACTATTCCCAACTCTGCTGAATACGGTCTAGCACAACCGTTGGGACAGCCAGTCATTCTCGTAAAAATATCAAAGTCTTTAAGCCCTAATTTCTCGAGTTCCTTATCAACGCTTCTTATAATTTCTGGAAGCACTCTTTCCGACTCAGTCAAAGCCAAACCACATGTCGGAAGTGCCGGGCATGCCATAGCCTGCTTAATGGGCTTAGGAATATCCTCAGTACGGGTAATTCCATGTTCAGCCATTAGGTCATTAAAAGAATCTTTGTCACTCTCCTTAATATTGCAGAATAAAATATTCTGTTGGGCAGTAAAGCGAAGCTCAGGAGAGAACTTGTCGACTATTTTTCTAATACCAGTTCTTAGTTTGGAATCATCACTATCAACGATACGACCATTCTCAACAAATAACCCATAAAACCAATCACCATTAGCTTGTTCATACCAACCGAAATGATCCTCTCCTGTCTTCCATTCAATTATGGAAGGAGCTGGCAACTCTGAACCAAAGCGAGAGTCCATCTCAGCCTTAAACTTCTCCAAGCCCCAAGAATCGACTAAGTACTTCATTCGAGCCTGAGCCCGGTTCACTCGATTTCCATGGTCTCTTTGAATGGTAATAATTACCTTAACTACATCAATCATCTCTTCTGGTTTACAGTCACAAATTGGACTAGCCATCCGAGGGTAGGTCTCTTTCTTAGCATGACTATTGCCAAAACCTCCTCCCACCAAAATGGTAAAAGCTTTCAACTTACCCCCATCCATTACTGGAACTATACCAACGTCATGAGAATGCACGTCGATACAATTGTCACCAGGAAAGGCAAATCCAATCTTAAATTTTCTTGGCAGATAGGTAGCACCGTAGAGAGGCTCTTCGGTAATTGTCTCCGTTTGCTCCTTTTCTCCATTTACCCAAACCTGCATGTAAGCATTGGTTTTAGGCCGAACGGCCACATCAAGTTTCTCAGCCCACTTCATAATCTCGCTAGCTTCGCGGTCAGCAAATGGCGCAGGGCAACAGTTGATATTTCTGACCACATCACCACATTTAGAAAAAGTGGTTACCAACTTCTCGTTCAAAGTTTTTATAAGTGGTCTAAGGTTTGTCTTAGTAATGTGGTGATACTGAATACCTTGTCGAGTAGTGAGCCTCATGTTTCCAGCTCCCATGCTGTCACAGAGCTCGTCCATCAACACATACTGTTCACTGGTAAAGAGACCACCAGGCAAAGCCGTTCTGACCATGAAGGAGTAGTCGACCCCTTTACCGCTAGCTTTGTTAGATTTCCGAGTATCTCTGTCAGTCTGTTGGTAGATACCGTGGAACTTCAGCAGCTGAGCATTGTCCTTTGAGAAATTAGCAGAATCATCTTCAAGCTCTTGGGGGATACTGCCCACAAGAAAATTACTGGAGTCTTTAATTTTTTCGAGTTTAGAAAGTTTTTCTTCGGCCATGGGTATATACTCAACCTACTTTAAATTTCGTCTTACAACGGTCTAGAGGGGTTGAGTATATCTGCCATGCCCTAGCATGGCCAGAGGACAGATACTGCGCCGGGGAATCTGTAAAACGCGACCAGCGTTTTGCCCCTAGAGTATTCAAATACCTCGATTTTCCGAATTAATAATTAATATTAGACAAGACCTAAAGGTCTTGAAAAGCATATTTGGAGGTTGAGTATATGTTTTTTAGGCCTCGCCTGCGCTCGGCTTTATACTGCGCCTATCCTCAATCTAGCAAAACCGAAATTTAAATGAGGCGCAGTATATCTACGTTAATTCCTGCGGTTACCTTATTATTTAGTCGAGGCAGTATCTAACGGTCAGGAGCTATTGACAATTAGTTTATACCATACTATCCCTATCGGCGAACTAGGGATAGGCGTCTTTAAACCTTATTACACGATGGCTGGAATTTCAAATAAATGTCTCTACGCTTTACGCGCCCTTCTTGAGCTTAGCAGCCTTGAGAGAGGTCAGGCCCGTTCCATTCCGGCTATAGCTAAGAACCAAGACATCCCCCTTAAGTTTCTTGAGAGCATTATGAGAGAGCTAAAGGAAGCAGGTTTTGTTTCTTCGACCAGAGGTAAAGAAGGAGGTTATTCGCTGGTGCTTAGCCCTAGCGAATTTAGTCCTGGTCAAGTTGTCAGAACTTTCCTACCGCAAAACAGTTTGTCCAGTTCTTCATGCTGCTTCACGCAAATTGCAAATGAAGCTGAACAGGCCTGGTTCGATCAATTTGACAGGTGCAGTTTTCGAGATGTGCTCAGAAAAGAAGCTGAGCAAAAGTCTGTTCCAGATTTTTCAATTTAATAGTTTAGGCGAAGAATTTAAAGAGGATACTAGAAGAGTGAACGAATACCGATTATCACATTTGGATATGCTCGAAACTGAGAGCATCCACATCATGAGAGAAGTAGCTACTGAGTTTGAAAGACCAGTACTTTTATTCTCTGGGGGAAAAGATTCAATATGTTTGCTTCGATTAGCAGAAAAAGCTTTTCGTCCGGGCAAATTCCCTTTTCCCCTGATGCACATCGATACCGAACATAACTTTCCAGAAGTTATAGAATTCAGAGACCGCCGGGCAAAAGAACTAAACGAAGAATTAATAGTAAGGTCAGTTGGCGATGCAATTGAAAAAGGCATAGCTCAACAGACACCGGGAGAAATTAGCAGAAATCGTTTACAGATTCCTACCCTGCTATCTGCCCTCGAAGAACACAAATTTCAAGCTGCTATTGGTGGGGCAAGAAGAGATGAAGAAAAAGCTAGAGCCAAAGAACGAATCTTTTCCTTTAGAGATGAGTTCGGTGGCTGGGACCCAAAGAATCAGCGACCTGAGCTTTGGAATGTATACAATGCTCGCATCAACGCAGGTGAGAATATTCGGGTTTTTCCGCTTAGCAATTGGACGGAGCTGGATGTTTGGCAATACATCGATCGCGAAAAAATTGAAGTGCCTTCCATATATTTCACTCACGAAAGGGATGTGGTTGTAAGGGAAGGTCAACTGATCGCTTGTAGCGAACTCACCCCTTTAAAGGATGGCGAGAAGCCAATGAAAAAATCCGTAAGAGTTAGAACGGTGGGTGACATTTTTTGCACAGGGATGGTTGAATCTGAAGCCAGGTCCACAGGGGATATCATAACGGAAATTGCACGAGCCCAAGTAAGTGAGAGAGGAGCCAGGTTTGACGACAAGGTTTCTGAGGCGGCTATGGAAGATAGAAAGAAAGAGGGATATTTCTAATGGGTGGTACACTTAAAGCGGATCAAATGGAGCTTCTCAGATTTTTTACAGCTGGAAGTGTAGATGATGGAAAAAGCACACTAATTGGAAGATTACTTTTCGATTCAAAATCCCTGCTTAGAGATCAACTAGAGGCTGTTAGCGATCACACCACTGGAGAGTTCAACCTCGCCAATATAACTGACGGCTTGAGGGCCGAGCGCGAACAAGGGATTACGATTGACGTGGCTTACCGCTATTTCAATACTTCCAAACGAAAATTCATTATCGCCGATAGCCCAGGCCATGTTCAATATACAAGGAATATGGTTACAGCAGCTTCGACAGCTAACTTGGCTGTAATTTTGATTGATGCCAGAAACGGTGTAATCGAGCAGACTAGAAGACATTCCTATATTTGCTCGCTTTTAAGAATCCCTCGACTAACTGTCTGCGTAAACAAAATGGATGCAGTAGACTATGATAAAAAAGTCTTCGATTCTATTAGAGCAGACTACGAAAAGTTTGCTCCCAAACTAAACACCAGCAGCATCAACTTTATCCCGGTTAGTGCCCTAGAAGGGGACAACATAATAAGCAACTCGGATAACATGCCGTGGTACACTGGCGCTCCCCTTCTCTCTCATTTAGAGAATGTACACGTTGCCAGCGATAGGAACTTTGAGGATGCTAGGTTCCCTGTCCAATGGGTATGTCGACCTAATCAAGATTTTCGTGGCTTTGCGGGCCAGATTGCAGGCGGTGTTTTTCAGGTAGGAGACGATATTACAGCCCTACCCTCGGGACGAAAGTCTACAATCAAAAGTATTGTGACTCTAGATGGAGAGCTACAATCAGCTCGCGCACCTCAATCGGTAATGTTTCAGCTTGAAGATGAAATAGACATTAGTCGGGGAGACACTATTGTAACCTCTGACTCCATCCCAACAGTAGGAAAAGACTTAAGAGCTGAGGTTTGCTGGATGTCAGAGTCTCCTCTCAGATCAGGTGGGATGTACATGATCAAACACGGAACCAGAATTACTAGAGCCAAAGTCTCTGGTGTTCATTCCAAGGTGGATATCGAATCATTGGATGAGATCGATCTAGATGAAGGCCAAGCAGTCAGTTTTGAATTGAATGACATAGGCACAATAAGCATCAAAACTGCCGCACCTCTTTGCTACGATCGCTATCAAAGAAACCGCTACACAGGCGGCTTTATATTAATTGACCCAGCCACCAATGAAACAGTGGCAGCTGGCATGCTTCAAGAGCCTGCAAAAGCGGCCCCTCTACCAGAATACGAAGGCTTTGTTATTTAGTGGAAAGTCAAAGAAGAACGCTTTTTAAAACTCTCTCTTGGAGAGTTGTGGCCACAGTGATCACAATGTTTGTAGCCTACCGTGCGACAGGTCAACCAGAACTGAGCTTGGGCATTGGCTTGAGTGATACTTTCATTAAGCTTTTCGCCTATTATGGCCATGAGCGCTTCTGGAATAAGATCAGTTTTGGCAAATTAGAGACAAGCTACGGAAAGGCTGGCGATGGGATCTGAATTGAGCTAGTCAAAGGCGGTGCTCGAACCTACAGATTTAATAATACTTTTTGCGCTAACTTTTGCAGCAAGCTTTGTCGCTGCTCTCACCGGGGGGGCAGGCCTATTTACAATTCCCTTGATGATTCTTCTGGGGGTTCCCGCTCCCATTGCTCTCTCCACTAACAAGGTTGGCTCACTAGGAATGATGTCAGGGGCCTTAGTGAGGCTAAGACGGGGAGATTATCTAGACTGGAGTCTCTCAATAAAGTTGGCGCTACTAGCTGGCATCTTCAGTTATTTTGGAGCTCATCTCTTAGGTTGGTTTGACCACGACTTTCTGCGAACTGCAGCTGGAGTCATGGTCTTATTAATTCTGCTAGCCTCTCTGTGGTTTAGAAGTCTTGGAATTGAAGATATTGAGACCTCTAATAGAAGAAAACTACTAGCCTACCCTATTTGCTCCGCCTGCTTCTTCATTGGAGGATTCTTTGGAGCCGGTATCGGAGTAATTACCGCCTTCACGATGATGTACTTTCGGGGTCAAAATATCATTAGCGCCCGGGGTAATACGATGCTGCCTCATCTAGCAATGTCAGCTACCTCTCTGGTGGTTCTGGACAAAGCAGGCTTCGTAGATTGGGAGTTAGGAGCATTACTCGCCGTGGCAATGACATTTGGCAGCTATAGCGGCACTAGTTTTGGTATAAAAAAAGGGCCCTCCTGGGTCAAAAAATTGTTTGAAGCAATTATAGCTGTGATGGCCCTAGCCCTACTTCTTGGTGTTTGAGAACCTATTCCGAGCTATTGGCTAATTTAGCCCTTGCCAAACTTATCCATGGTTTGGTTGAATTCCCGGATTAAACGAATGAATTCAAGAAGAATTAATTGCCAGGGCTATAACAATGGATGTCGATACTCTACTTTCTTTTATTTCTCTGGTGCTACTCAGTGCTGGTTTGGGCATCGATAACGGACTGCTAATTGAGTTCTCTCTGCGCTCCTTAAAGCTTGAGGAAAAGAAGCACCTTGTTTGGCGCTCGGCTGCTTTAATTATGGCTGCTCTACTTAGAATACTCTTTCTTTTTAGTCTTTCCCAATTTACCTTTTTAAATGACCCTCAACCGGATCACCCACTATTGGTTAATAAATACTTCAGTAAACATCCTGAAGATCTGACCTGGATGAGCTTTGTCTTATTCTTTGGAGGAGTCATTATTCTAGTTATGGCTCTTTGGGAGTATTACCATAAGCTTAATGAAGCCAGGCACGGGGACCATGAAAACCAAGAAAGTGGTCACACCGGAACTTTCAAGCTTGTAGCAGTTATAATGTACCTCTCGGGCATGAATATTTTGTTCAGCCTTGATTCTGTATTTGCTGCAGTGGCGATAATGGATCTAGATACCCAGTTCTGGTGGATGGTTGCCGCTATCCTAATTGCTGCTGCTATCATGATTTTTGGCATGATTCCGCTTAGTAAGATTATTGCCAAAAACAAACATTTTGGAGTCTTGATGCTGACTGTTTTGGCTGTTATCGCCGTTAAGCTACTGGTTGATGGCACAGGAGCTCACTTCTCTAACGGCCTTCTGCTATTTATTATCGGTCTGCTTCTAGCCAATGATGCTGCCCAGGCAGGCCTAGACGCTGCTTATAAAGGCAGAAAAAGCCCCAAATAAGTTAATAAAAACTTAAAAAAACTCATCCGTGCAAGAATTTTAGTCCAAAACAGGCCCCTAAGGGCCTGTTTTTACTGGATAAAAGATTTTATGCATCAAAAGTCACGGTTTTCCCGATTAGAGCCATATTACAGGTGCGAGCGGATCTCTTATAGAAATCCTCACTTATCAGGTAACGGAATTTGATATTATCCAATTTGGAGTAAAATAAGATGTTTAATGTAGTAAAAAATAAAATTGCTGGACCTTTGGCAGGCCTTGCGTTGATGGCTTTAGTCCCATCTTCAGCTGCGGCATGGTCAATAACCACATATGAAGTCGAAGGCCTTTTTGGTGGCTTTCTTAGAGCAGCAGACGGTACTGGAGATGTTGTAAGAGCACAATTCAACCCTCTTCAGTTTGACGTTCTTGTTTCTGACGATGGAACTCTTCAATTCGAAGGTTCAGCTGATGGAACTTTGACAAACCTTGCAACTGGAGTTGCTGAAGAAGCTTCGTTCGATTTCGACCTTCTTTATACAGATATCGAAGTAGGCGGAGAATTTGATGCTATTGGAAGACCAGGTTCTTCTCAAGGTACAGCTACAGGAAACTTTTCTGTTGCTTCTAACTCCTTGAGCTTTGACATCGCTGGAACTTCTAAAGCAGCTAACATTACTGAAAACGCTGGGCCTACTGCTCAAGCAGTTTACAGTGAGCTTGTTGGTTCAGGATTCTTCGATACTATTCTTGGAGACCTTTCGTTCTACGACAGCGCAGTTTTCAAAACATGGGTACAAGGTGCTGAGACTGTAGCGTTCAACGGAGAAGCTTATAACTTCTACGGAGACTTCCACACTTCAGTTGTTGGATCTAGTGCTTCAGAAGTTCCAGAGCCTGCTACTGTTGCTCTACTTGGAATGGGCCTTATTGGCGCAGCTCTAAGAAGAAAAAAGACTGCTTAGTCTCTTTTCAAAAAGCAAAAAAAGCCCGACCTAGAGTCGGGCTTTTTTTTGCTTTTCAACTTAACCTTCTAAGCCATGTCAGCTTCAAACAGCCAAGTTGATAGGTATCGCTCCCCAGTATCACAAACAATAGCAACAATAGTCTTACCACTATTTTCTGGCTTTTTCGCTAATTGAACAGCAGCATGGACGATACCTCCAGAGGAGATTCCAGCCAATATACCCTCTTCCTTAGCCAATCTTCTAGCCATTACCTGCGACTCTTCCTCCGTTACATGAAACACTTCATCAATTAAACTGGTGTTACAGTTTTCAGGGATAAAGCCAGCACCAATTCCCTGAATCTTGTGAGGACCAGGTTGACCCCCAGCTAGAACTGGGCTGCCTTTCGGCTCAACTGCAACCGAGTGAAGACCTGCTTTTTTCTTTTTAATCACATCTGACACACCTGTAATTGTGCCGCCAGTTCCAACACCAGCTATAAAAATATCAACGGCTCCATCCGTGTCTTTCCAGATTTCTTCAGCAGTCGTCTTTCTGTGAACCTCAGGATTCGCTGGATTTTCGAACTGGCCAGGATAAAAAGCATTGGGAGTTTCTTTTACTAACTCTTCAGCCTTAGAAATAGCTCCGGGCATCCCTTTCTCAGCTGGGGTCAGAACCAATTTGGCACCCATGATTTTTAGAAGGTGACGCCGCTCTACACTCATGCTCTCGGGCATGCAAAGAGTCAGCTTGTAGCCTTTGGCAGCACAAACAAAAGCCAAGGCAATACCAGTGTTACCACTAGTAGGTTCTATAATTTCAGTCTTCTCGTCAATCTTGCCGGCCTTCTCAGCCGCTTCAATCATCGCGTTTCCAATTCGATCCTTAACGCTAAAAAGTGGATTACGACTCTCTAGCTTAACAAAAACGTTAGCATCTGCTCCATCAGTGACCCTGTTTAGGCGCACAAGCGGGGTGTTACCGATGGTTTCTGTAATACTATTATAGGCGGGCATATCTTGGTTTTCTCCTTACTTTGCTCTACTGGAAGCTTTAGCTTCCCCACGGGCTCGCATTAAATTATGGAATCGGTTTTAATGTCAAAACCGCGGTTTTGACAATTCCTATTTAGTGATAAATCTTATGAGTAATAGCTCACCTAATCCAGAAAATACGAAACCAGTGACCGTAGAAATTGTCTTTTGCACAGCCTGCAACTGGCTCCTTCGCTCAAGTTGGATGGCTCAAGAAATTCTCTCTACTTTTTCCTCCGAAGTGGCAAAGTTAAGCCTGATTCCCTCCAAGGATGCTGGTCAGTTTGAAATTAGGGTTAACAAAGAAACAATCTGGGAGAGAAAGAAAGAGGGTGGCTTCCCAACAGT
This sequence comes from uncultured Bdellovibrionales bacterium, assembly GCA_964510575.1. GTDB lineage: Bacteria > Bdellovibrionota_C > UBA2361 > SZUA-149 > CALKYB01 > CALKYB01. Next base: position 18,019 of record CAZECN010000014.1, read on the forward strand.
CAAAGAGCTCAAGCAGCGGGTTCGAGACCAAATAAATCCAGAAATGGATTTGGGGCATGTAGATAATAAGAAATAAGAAGCCTGCTACTAGAGCTCAACCAAACTTTGTAGCAGTTCACTAGCCGCGACCATGGTCAATAATTAATAGGGCTTCTCTCAGACAGCAGCGATTTACTATATTCACTTCAAAAACTCTAAGGTATTATGCTTTTGGTTGTAAACTGACTACACTTTGAGCATCAATGGTATTTAGCTCCATAATTTTCCTAAACCTTTTCCTACCAGTTTTCTTACTGGTCTACCTAGCCGTACCCACGAGATTCAAAAACCCAGTTCTAATTCTAGCCAGTAGCCTTTTTTATGCTTGGGGAGCACCAAAAGTCCTACCCCTTCTCTTTCTTACCACCTGGATAGATTATTGGTGCAGTCGCAAATTTCAGAACAGGGACAAATCCGAGCGCAAGTGGCTTTGGCTCTCAGTGATGGTAAACATTCTTTCCCTCGCTTGGTTCAAATACTCTAACTTTTTTGTAGGGGAACTGAATCGACTCAATCAATACTTTGGAGAAGAACCTCTAGCTTGGACCGCAATTGCTTTACCTATAGGCATCTCCTTTTTCACCTTCCAAAAGATTTCTTACCTTGTAGACGTCTGGCAGAAGCGAGCTGAACCTCCAGAAAGTCTTTGGCAATATCTTCTTTTTGTAATTTGCTTTCCTCAGCTAATCGCTGGACCGATAGTCCGATTTCACGACATTGCCGATCAATTGAAAGTTCGGAAACATACGATTGATTCTGTTTTTGAAGGTTGCTCTCGTTTTTTAATAGGCCTAGGGAAAAAAGTTCTTATCGCAAACCCTCTGGCCTGGGTTGCCGATACCATTTTCGCTCTCGGGACTGATACCCTACCCTGCCACTATGCTTGGCTAGGTATTATTTGTTACGCAATGCAAATCTACTTTGATTTCTCTGGTTACTCCGATATGGCGATTGGATTAGGCAGGATGATTGGTTTTAAGTTTCCCGAAAATTTCAATCATCCATATATTTCTAGAAATATCACTGAGTTTTGGCGACGCTGGCACATAACGCTTTCCGAATGGATGAAGCTTTACCTCTATATCCCTTTGGGCGGAAACCGATCTGGGAAGCTCAAAACCTATTTTAATCTCTGGATCGTATTCCTACTTTCTGGGTTTTGGCATGGAGCCTCTTGGAACTTCATTGCATGGGGAGCATTTCATGGTTTCTTCTTAGTGGTCGACAAGCTCTATTGGCAAAAACTATCGTTAGCAATGCCTAGAGTTTTGAGTACAAGCATTACTTTTATCATTGTGCTTTTTGGCTGGGTCCTCTTCAGAGCCGAAACCCTCCCCCAAGCCCTCTCTTACGCCTATCAGATGTTAGATTTCTCAGACTTTGGAGAAGCTCATCACTGGATGCTGACCGGTGAACTACTTCAGAACAGAACTAGATTAGTCTTGGCACTAGCTTTGTTATTTAGTTTTGCTCCGGCTTTTAGTTTAAAGAATTTTCAAGCTCCGAAAGATTCTGCTAGCGAATTAATTTACAAGCCATTTGGCCTGAACCCGTCTGGCGCTGTTTCTTCAACTTTGATTGGAACAACCACACTGGCAATACTTCTTCTCTGCACGATGTCCCTAGTCAGCGCTTCCTTTAACCCTTTTATTTATTTCCGGTTTTAGTCAATGCCAAAGGTGTTTTCTTATTCCGCATCGATAGCTCAAATTGTCGCCTTAGCTACTTTCTTTACCCTATCCTTTGCTCCCTTGGCTCAAATGGAAATGGGTTTTTTAAAAAAAGGAAAGCTCTCTGGAGTGCAAAAAAAAATTACTAGACCTGAAATCAGTGGCCAAGCAATCAAGGAGGGATCCTACCAGCAAGCTTTCGAAAAATGGTTTAGTAAAAATGTTGGTTTTAGAGGTCCTGCCATCAGAACTGAAAACCAACTGAATTACTCCTTGTTTGGAGATATATACTCCAAGGGTGACACCAACATCGTTTTAGGAAATGATAATTTTTTATTCGAGCGGTCCTATATCCATAATTTCAATAGAAATTATCCCGTTGGGCATGCGCAACTAGCAAAAGTCGTAAATAGATTGCTCAACTTACAAACGTCTCTCAAAAAGAAATTAGGAGTAGCTTTTACCCTAGTAATCACTCCTAGCAAACCTGAAATATATCCAGAGAAATTACCGGCCAACTTAGTTCACCCGGATAGGGAAAAAAGAATTAGTGATTATGAAATTTTCAAATCCTTGGCTACCCAAAGTGGTATAAACTTAATTGATGGCGCAGAGATCTCGAAGAAACTAAAGGAAGAAACTGGCTACTTAGTTTTCGCTCCTGGAGGAGTCCATTGGGGTTATTGGACTGCCTGCAAAGTGGGAAACAAAGTTATTGATTCGCTAAGGCATCAACTAGAAAAGAACGTTCAAAGGCTCAACTGTGGGCCACACGAGTTCAGAAACCGCCCTTATCACACGGATGGTGATTTACTTAACATGACTAACCTTTGGGATAAAAGCAAGTGGGAAGCAGCTGTTCCTTATCCCAATTTAAAAGAAATGTTCTACGACCCTGAAAGCTATCACCCTACAGTGCTAATGATTGGTGATTCTTTTACGTGGAATCCTCTACATTTCTTTGATAAGGATGCTATCTTCAGAAAAAGGAAGTTTCTTTACTACTACAGCACAGAGTACAATTTTTGGACTAGCGGCTCAGTAGAGACACCAAAAAGAAGAAAAAATAAAAAAAATCATAAAGGCAAAGTAAAACTAGACTGGGAAAAAACTTTTGCAGACCGAGAGGCTGTCGTAATTTTTGCCAATCAAAGTGTTTTACATAGTGCGGGACTGGGGTTTGTAGACGATGCCTTAGCTTGGCTCTCAGGAATTGAAAGTAAAAACAAATGAAGCCTAACGAAGAAGAACTAAAATCTATTGAAGAAGAACGTGTCGAGTTGGAAGGGGTTTTTGAGTCTCTCAATAAACAACTTGAGCGAGGAGAAAGTAGATTCAAAACCGAGGAACAAAGAGCTCGAACGCTCACTGCTGAAATCGTCGGCACCCGCAGGAATGAAGAAAAAGTGGCTTTGGCTTCTGACGAAGCCCTGAGCCACAAGATGAGAGATCTCAAACTAGATGAGCTAGTTGATATAGATAAGCTTCTAGATAACCCTTACTTCGCTCGTGTTGTCGTAGAGGAAGAAATCAACGGGAAACTAAGACAGATTAGTTACAAGCTAGGTTTACGCTCCAATACAGAATGCCGTATTATTGACTGGAGGCGTGCCCCGATTGCAAAACTCTACTACGAATACCGTGAAGGGGACGAATATTTCGAAGAAATCCAAGGGAAAGACCGAGAAGGAACTATTCTCACTAGAAACAAAGTCCGAATAAAGGATGGAAGATTAGAGGAAGTTACTAACAAACTTGGCACCTTTGCTTTTGTAGAGGGAGAATGGATAAAGAGCCAAGCTGGAGGCTCCAGAGGTAATGCTGGTCGAATGCCGGACGTGCTTTCACTCATTACCCCAGAACAATTCAAAAGCATTACCGAAGACGCTGAGAACGCCGTCTTAATCCAAGGTATTGCGGGTTCAGGTAAAACAACCGTAGCCTTGCATCGTCTTGCATGGCTAATGCATGAGGACAACACCGACTACGGACCGTCTGATGTGGCTGTAATCCTGCGAAGCCCTGTTCTTAGAAAATACATTGAAGCAAGTCTGGAGACTTTAGAAATCTCTGGTGTTCCAGTTCTTACCTGGAAACAGTGGCGAGAAAAAGTTCTTGGGGCTGTGGTTGGAATAAAACCGCAGGACATACCACGCCCTCAACAAAAGACTCCTTTTTCAGTTAGAAGAGTTAAGTACTCAACTGGGGTACTTAAAGCTTTAGAGCAGCATGTTAAAGGACAGAGTCTTTGGGTACTTCGACATTTCAATCAGACCTTTAGATTGAATGAACTTCCTGAGCTCGTTAAAACTATGATTGATGAACAGGAAATATTGGAGGAGCCGGTACTAGTTTTCCTAAGAAAACTAAAAGCCTTAATTAAAGACGCATCTAGAAACCCTGGGGGTTATCCAGCTGCTTTTTCAGATGCATTGGAAGAAATAGAAAGAATCACTCCAGCTTTGCAAAAGTACCAGCACGACTTGGTTGAAATTCTAAAGAATCAAGATTGCATTCTCGAAAACGATGAAACCACTCTTCTTGATAAAAAAGTAATTTCCGATGCTCGAAATTGGGCAACTCAATGTTTAGAGAACAAACAATTTGATTTCACGGACGATCCTCTAATCATACGTTTGCATCAACTTAAGTCTGGGAAATTCCTAAATCACAAAGGCTCGGATGCCAGATATAAACATATTGTGATTGACGAACTTCAAGATTTTGGAGCCGTTGAACTAGCCCCCCTGGTCTCTTCCGCAGAAAAGCGAGAGAACTTAACCCTTTCTGGTGACAGCGCGCAGGACATCAGGGAAGACTCAAACTTTACTGGTTGGCAAAGATTACAAAAAATTTGGGGCCTCGACGCCAGCAATGCCAGGTATGTTGAACTAAAGGTTAGTCACAGGTCCACTGTAGAAATAATGCGATTCGCTGATAACGTTCTAGGCAAGAATAGAAATATTGAAGGACGAAATGGTAAGCCTCCTCTTTGGCATAAGTGTCTCTCAGAGGACAGTGGTGTAAGTAAAATTCTCAATTGGCTTGAACTCGCAGTTGAAAAATTTCCAGATGCCATAACAGCCGTTCTCTGCGCCAACAGAGAAGATGCAAGATTTGCTCATAGCTTGCTTGAGCCAACTTTTGGCCCCATACTTAGATACGGAGACCGCAATGACTTCACATTTGAGGAAGGGATTGTGGTAACCGAAATTGGCACTGTGAAAGGACTGGAATTTAAGTCTGTTCTACTTTGGAATCCTTCAAGTAATAGTTTTCCGAATAACAGTAGGGCAAAAAGCATGCTCTACGTTGGAGCTACAAGGGCTGAAGACAACCTTTGTATCGTGAGCTGGGACAAGCCGTCTAGACTGCTCCCTGGAATAAATTCGAAGCTAGTAAGAGGAATTGAAGAAGAGGTAGAAGTTGAAGATCGAAGCCCCGGATTGCGTTTTAATAACTGACTCTAGGAAAGGTAAATTGAACAGAGCCCTACTCACTCTAATCTTTTTAACCAGCTTTCTAGCTTCTTGCTCTCCTACCTACCGCGTACAAACTGAACTAACTCCCCCAAAAGATGAAAGAGGACTGGAGTGCGTAAAAACCTGCACTGCCGATTTCGAGCAATGTAAGGGCAAAGCTTTAAATCGTTATCAAATTTGCCAGAGTCGTGTGAGCATAGACCGAACTCTTTCCCACAGAAGATGTTTTTCTAGACGCTCTGGAAGAAGCAGTTATTTATGTAACAGAGGTTTAGGATTCTACGGAACAGGGCTTTACCATGGGTACTGCAGCTACGAAGGCAGCCACTGTAAAGACAGCTTTGAAACCTGCTTCGTAAACTGTGGTGGTAAATTAAGCTACGAAAAAACTTGTATCAGTCGCTGTCCATCTTAATCAGTCCTTACCACACTTAAAAAAAAAGAAAATTCCTCCCGAAAAAGGTCCACCTTTTTTTAAAAATAATGAAACAAACGACTCTGGATTACGATAAAACTTCAGAGGAAGGCGAAGTTTATTTAGCCAATACATTAAAGCGCAGTACCAGAAGTTTAGTACCAATAATGTAGCAACAGTGGAGATCTATCCAGCCAGATTACTTCAAAGAGAGTCTACCCCTACCAGTGAAATCCGTCGAAGACGGTGTATTGCTGATTACCTCAAAACCTAGGAAGGACTCCCTTTTCCACCCAGCTACCTAAAGCTTATGTTCGTTAGGTGATAATGGTGAAGATTCGGGTTGTAAGAGAGAAGAATTTACCACTTCGCCTTCCTTTCTTATTTTACCTTGGGGTAAGTTTAGATAGGGCTAGCTACCAGCGCATCAAAAGCGCGCCCCAAGTAGCACCACCTCCATAAGCAGAGAGCATGACTAGGTCCCCCTCTTTAATGCGGTTCTCCTTAACGCACTCAGTAAGCAAAAGAGGTATACTGGCCGCACTGGTATTACCGTAGCGACCCACATTGGTATGGACCTTACTTTCATCTAAGCCCATCTGCTTGCCAACAGCATGCAATATTCTTTTATTAGCTTGGTGTGAGATATAGTGATCCAGCTGAGAAGCTTCAAAGCCGTAATCCTCAAGAACCTGCATACTGCTATCAGCCAGACTTCTAACCGCAGACTTAAAAACATCTCTTCCAGCCATCGTAATGAACTCACCAGCCTTTCCATTTCCAGCAGGTAGGGCCAAGGTATCGGCTAAACTACCATCAGAGAAAATCTTCCCTCCCAGTAGTCCTCTGGCTTCTCCTCCACTCTGGTTCTCGCTAGTCAGTACTGCAGCTCCAGCCCCGTCACCAAAAAGAATACAAGTTCCTCGATCCTGCTGGTCAACTACGCGACTAAAGATTTCAGCTCCAACAACTAGGAAGTTCTTCCCTGCGCCACTACGAAGAAAACTACTAGCTGTAAACGAAGCAAACAAAAATCCGGAGCAGGCAGCTCCTAAGTCAAAGGCAAAAGCGTTAACCGCTCCTAGTCTACCCTGAAGCTCACAGGCCGTACTTGGAAAAGCTTTATCTGGAGTCGAGGTGGCAACAATTATGCCATCAAGCTGATCTGCGCCAATTCCAGCCTCGCTGAGGGCTGTTCGACAAGCTGGCTCTGCTAAACCAACTAAGCTTTCCTGATCCTCAACCCATCGGCGTTGAGATATGCCGGTGCGCTCTACTATCCACTCGTCGCTAGTTTCAAGATAACTGGCAAAATGGTCGTTACCGACCACCCGCTCAGGGACATTCATTCCAAAGCCGGCAAATACGCCTAAAGGTTCTTTCACAACCTAAGCTCCCCGCAACACGCGCTCAGTCTGATCACTTTAAACTCGTTTTAAAATTATTGAAGCGTTGGTTCCGCCAAAGCCAAAGGAGTTACTCATCGCATAATCGACAGATGCCTGCCTAGCCTCATGAGGAACATAATCTAAATCGCACTCTTCATCTGCAACATCCAAGTTGACCGTAGGTGGAATTACCTTCTCTTGCAACGCCTTAGCCAACACAACTGCTTCAATCCCGCCAGCAGCACCTAACAAATGGCCGGTCATAGATTTAGTAGAACTTACTAGCAACCCTTCCTTAGCATGTCCGCCGAAGACTTTTTTAATCGCTTTAGTCTCTGCTGGGTCATTCACAGGAGTCGAAGTTCCGTGAGCATTGATATAGCCAACTTGCTCAGGTTGAATGCCTGCTGACTCAACAGCATTTTTCATACAGAGAATGGCACCATCGCCTCCCTCAGCAGGCGCAGTAATATGATAGGCGTCACAGGAGAATCCATAACCCACTACCTCAGCATAAATATGAGCACCTCTTTTTTCAGCACTTTCTAGGCTTTCCACAACCAACAACGCAGCCCCCTCTCCCATGACAAAACCATCTCGGTCTTTATCGAAAGGACGACTGGCCTTGTCAGGCTCTTCGTTTCTAGTCGAAAGAGCTCTCATTCGAGCGAAGCCAGCAACGGCTAATGGTGTTATCGAAGATTCGGCTCCACCTGCCAGCACCACATCCTGCAAGCCATCTCGGACCATACGCCAGGCCTCACCAAGCGCATGAGTGCCAGATGTACAAGCACTGGTCACCACATAGTTGACGCCTCTCAAGTCATGGCGGATGGCTATATTTCCAGGAGCCAGATTTGAAATCATGCCTGGAATAAGAAAGGGAGATACTTTTCTTGGGCCGCCACTGAATAGAGCTTTCGCGTTAGACTCAAGAGTTTCCAAGCCTCCGATACCAACGCCAAGGATTGAACCCATTCGGGTTTTATCAAAATTGTGATTTTCGAGGCCTGCATCAGACCAAGCTTCGGCAGCTGCAGCCAAAGCAAAAACAGAAAACTTGTCGACCCTTTTGCGATCCTTTTTATCAACAACGGTCTCTTGGTCGAAGTCTTTCAACTCAGCCGCTATCTTTGCCGAATAATCACTGGCATCAAATCCTGTGATAGGACCAACCCCACTTTTACCTGCGACCAAACTCTCCCAACTGGATTTTAAACTATTTCCAACCGGGGAAAGTAACCCCATCCCTGTTATAACGACTCTTCTTTCAGATCTTTCAGACATATTCCAAATCAAATACTCGGTCGGACCCGACCGAATGCAACAAATACTGACGAGACTCTACTTTTTCAACGCCAGCATGTCATCACCAGTTTTACTTACGCGCTCCGCAGCTACCTCCCGAAAAACTCCTTCGGTAACTCTTCCGCCTTTCTCTAACGATAACTCATTTATCCTACTGAAAATATTATCAAAAGACAAAGGCTGAAGAGGCAGTCTTTTCACCAGAAAAGATAGCATTCTCTCGCTTAACCTAAGGTTATGCTTCTCCGCTATAGACTTGATAATAGGCGCCAATTCTTCCTCACTGGGATATCCCAGCCTCAGGGCTCTTGCCACACGTAGCCTGCTGCCACTATGTGGGTTGGAAAATGCAGCCTGTGGTTCACTTCTTGAAGTGACTAGCAGCAATCCACCTTCACGCCTAGCCCTTTCATATCGGTCAATAAAGCCCCTAATCCAATCATCGCTATCATCGGTTCCCTCGGCGCTGAAAAAGCTCACTCCCGAACCCTTAGCCATAACACCTAGCAAAGCCAATAAATGACGTTTTCCAACCCCCTCAGGTCCATGAAGAAAAAACATGCGAAACTCGGAACTGTTTTCTTGGAGCTCATCAATCGCGGAACTTACTGAATCGATGGCCTCAGCTACACCTGAGTGCGGAATAAAATAATCTACTGAATAAGGCTCTGCAGGTTTAAGAGGGAGTGGTATGTGATTGCCTTTCATCTACTTCAGCACCCAAGAACAAGTTCTTCATTTTCAGTTTCTGCAACTCGCTCAATTCTAGCTCCAAGCCGAACAAGCTTTTCACATAGACCATCATAACCTCGGTCAAGGTGATAGACCCCATCAATCACAGTTTTACCATCTGCAACTAATCCCAAAAGAACCAAGGCCGCGGCAGCTCGAATGTCCCCAGCTTCAACTGGTGCTCCTGAAAGCCTCTCTAGGCCCTCGACCAAAGCTGTGTCCCCTTCAACTGAAATTTTGGCTCCAAACCGTCTAAACTCGGCAACATGACCAAAGCGACTCTCAAAAATCTTTTCGCTAACTTTGCTCTCACCATCCGCAACACACATAGCCGCCATCAAGAGAGGCTGAACATCAGTTGCCAAGCCTGGAAAAGGGGCTGTCTCCATATCAACCGATTTCAATCGGCCTAAGGAGCGAAGAGAAATCCAATCCTCTCCAGTCTCAACCTCACACCCTGCACTTTGAAAAACTTCAATTGTAGAATGCAACATTCTAGGGTCAATACCCTTTAGAACTACTTTTCCGCCGGTCAATGCTGCAGCACCTAAGTAGGTTGCTGCCTCAATGCGATCTCCTAAAACTCTGGTCAAAGCACCAGACAAATTAGTACGCCCTAAGATTTTTAAAGTCGAGCTCCCTAATCCTTCAATCTCAACGCCCATCGAAACTAAATGTTGACCAAGGGCTGAAACTTCGGGCTCAGCAGCAGCATTTTTTATCACTGTCTCCTCGGGAACTAGAGCAGCAGCCATAAGTATTTGGTGCGTTGCACCTACAGAAGGAAAACCAAGATCGATTCGAGCTCCTCTCAATCCCCCTTCAGCCTTAGCCGCGACAACTCCATGTGCCAATTCAATATCAGCTCCCATCTTTTCAAGACCCAACAAGTGAAGGTCAACGGGCCGACTACCTATCGCATCTCCGCCTGGTAAAGAGACTCTGGCCTCACCTACCCGGGACAACAACGGACCAAGCACCCAAAAAGAAGCCCTTAAGGAACGAACTAAACCATAAGGGGCTTCAGTTCGATTGATCGAAGCTGCTTGAATGCTCACCCTATTTTTATCCCAGTGCACTTGAGCACCAAGGTTAGAGAGAAGCTTAAGGGTAACAGATATGTCTTCAAGCTCAGGCACATTGGAGAAGATGCACTTGTCGGCTGTCAGTAATGAAGAAATAAGTAAGGGAAGCGCCGCGTTTTTTGCACCAGAAACTCTTACCTCTCCTTCAAGAGGAATCCCTCCTTCTATATGTATCAGATCAGCCAATTCTAATTCTCAAAATTCCGGTAGTTTGATTTCAGCCACCCTGTCATGCCCAGCAAGATCTTTGTGCAGCTCGAAACCCTCGCCCAAGCCCGATATTCTGCTAATATCCAAGGCGGACGAACCCTGAGTATAGCCTATTTCAAGCAACAGAAAACCAGCTAGTCCCTTGCTAAACCCTCCGACACCCTGAACAATTTGTTTAATAATTTCAAACCCTTCCTTACCTGCAAATAAGGCTTGAGCTGGCTCAAACTGGCTCACATCTCTAGGTAAGGCCTCTCCTTTGCTAATATAGGGTGGGTTACTAACGACTAGTAGCGATTTAAAACGATCATCTAACTGAGGAAAGGCTTTAAACAAGTCTCCCGAAAACCATTTAATTCTATCTCTACATTCATGTTGATCAGCGTTAGATTTAGCGACCTCAAGAGCCTTGGTGGAGATATCAGACGCCCAATATTCAATGCTTTTTTCCTGCCTTAGCTCCAAAGCAAGACTTACGATCACGCAACCCGAACCTACACCCATTTCTAACACGAGTATGGGTCTCTCAAGCGTTCGAGCTTTCTCCAGGCTCAGTTCGACTAGCAGCTCAGTCTCTGGTCTCGGAATTAGGACATCAGAACTAACTTTAAACATTCTCCCGAAAAACTCTTTTTTCCCGAAGATACTGGCGATAGGCTCACTACCAGCTCGTCTTTTAAAAAAAGAAATAGCTTGGTCTTTTTGTTGGTCACTAACTTCTGCATCTAAGTTTATCAATAGCCAAGAAAGATCCCTCTCAGCATTTCCAGCAAGTGTAAAAAGCAGGAGAAGGTCTACTTCCTTCGCAATTTGCTCAGGAGAAACTCGGGAAAGATCTGGCAAATCTGCCAGACAGGATAACAAACATTTACCCTCTTCCCTCAATTCACGAATTTTCATCTAGCTTATTCTTCTTCGCCTTTTAGAGCCTCAGCCCTGTAAAAGGCTTGAAGTGGGTTGGAGACTAAAGACAATTCTCCCCCCATCAAGTCATCCAATTGGTAGAGTGTGAGGTTTATCCGATGATCTGTCACCCGTCCCTGCGGAAAATTATATGTACGGATTCTCTCCGAACGATCGCCCGTTCCGATTTGCTGACGTCTATTCTCACTTCGCTCGGCATCCAAAGCAGCTTGCTCCAAATCATAGAGGCGAGCCCTTAAAACAGCCAGTGCTTTGGCTTTGTTCTTGATCTGTGACTTCTCGTCCTGACATGTCACTACTAAGCCAGTAGGTTCGTGAGTTATTCTAACCGCTGAATCTGTAGTGTTAACACTCTGCCCACCGGGACCAGAAGCCCTGAAAACATCAATTCGCAGATCTTTATCATCAATTCTTACATCCACCTCTTCCGCTTCCGGCAGGGCTGCCACAGTCACCGTTGAAGTATGAATTCTGCCTTGAGTTTCAGTCTGAGGAACACGCTGAACCCGGTGCACCCCACTCTCGTATTTGAATAAACTGAAAGCCCCAGTTCCCACAAATCTGGCGATAATTTCTTTGAAACCACCAACTGAGGACTTTGAACTACTCATAGTCTCTACTTTCCAACCTTGGCTCTCAGCAAATCTGCTATAAAGAGTGAAAATATTCTCAGCGAACAAAGCCGACTCGTCTCCACCAGCTCCAGCACGTATTTCAATGATGGTGTTTTTGTCATCATTAGGATCTTTAGGAATAAGTAAGTACATCAACTCTTCCCTTAACTTCTCCTTTTCCTCTTTTAGCTCCTCCCTCTCGGCTTTAGCTAACTCTTTCATTTCTGGGTCTTCGGCGTTCTCAGCCAACTCTTCAGCTCCAGCGAGCTCAGAGTCAACTTTCTTCCAACGGCCGAAAGTTTCCACAATAGCACTCATCTCGGAGTGTTCCCTTGAAAGGTCCCTAAGCTTATTACGATCTGAGATGATTTCAGGATCAGAGAGCATTGAACCTAGCTCTTTAAACCGCTGCTCAATATGAGACAGCTTTTCTTTCATTGCTGGGCGCATTAGGGTTTTTCCAAAAAAGATTAGACTAACTACCTCCCCTTCAGGGCGGCGCCCACCAATATAGATAAATCACTCTCTTGGCTCAAGGGTTCTAGTAGCTTTAGTGGATTTCTCTCGCCAGTTCTCCCCAGCTTTGGTACACTCCAAGGCCTTTAAGATCACATTTCATAGGTCAATGTTATCTATACGTAGTTACTGCTCTGTTCCCCTGCTTATTGCCCTTCTGGCGACTCTATGGTGCAGCGCTTGTTCCAAACAAACTTCCCCCCAACAAGCCTTAGAAGTCTTGAGGAATTCTGAAAATAGAGAAGAACTTATCTCAGCAGGCAGAACTCTTATCCGAAAACCGTCAGTGCGAGACTGGGGATTAATCGAGTTAGCCAATGCCTTGCTTGAGAATGAGGAACCGAATCTAGCGATAGAGTACTATTCTAAAGTAGACGAAAACTCTGCTGCCTCTCTAGATTCTAAACTAGGGATAATTAGGGCTGGTCTTAGAGTGGAATCAATCGCAAAGACCGACTACCAAAGGGTAGAGCAGGAACTCTCTACTATTGAAGCTCGAGCATCTTCCAAACACCGAAAAGATTTACTTCCCTCAATCTATTTAACCAAAGCTCATCTTCTTTCTTTAGCTGGGTCAAAGAAAGAATCAGAAAGATTTTTGCTTCAACTTTGCGAACGGCATGCGCGCTCATCCGAATTCCCAGAGGCTTTCGAACTACTCAAACAGCTCAATCCGGAACCTAGCATTGCTACCCTCTCAGAATGGGCTAGTTTCTTATCGAAAGCCGGACGTTTTGAGGAGAGTATTGACTTAACAGAAAAAGGAATTGCCCAAGCTAAAGAAAACAGCAAAGGACAATTGGAACTCTTCGCTCAACACGAACGAACTCTAAGAAAACTAGGAAGAAAAGAACAGGCTGACGAGATCCTAAACCGTATGGCTTCAAGCGCTACGGAAGGCATAGCCGACCAAGCTCTTTTAAGGCTTGGAATGAATGCATGGAATACCAACAAGCATCAAGAAGCTTTAGATTGGTTCAAAAAGATATCTATCAACTTCCCAAAGAGCTCTATTTTACCCAAAGTCGATTACCTTCGAGGCAGAATAGTAGAAGAATTGAAAGACTTTGATACAGCGAAAATCATTTACGGAGAAATTGTCTCTTCTTTTGAAAAGCGAAAACCTAGCTCTTTGTCCTCTCTTGAAAAAGAATACTACCTGAAGGCTGCAAAAAGACTGCCTTGGATTGAGATAGTACTCGGCAACAAAGAAGACGGGCGGGTCCAAATGAGCAAGCTTGAGCAGCGAGCTAAGTCCTTGTCGAATAAAGAACTAGAGAGCCATGCTAATTTTTGGAAGAATTATAAAGAAGAACAATCTTCCTCAACTAATAAAAAACTGGATGAAAAACTCAACTTAGCTGATGTCGATTTTTACTCAATCCAATCTGGCACTCCCGAACTGGCGCCAGAAGAAAAATCATGCAGGGCGGAAGTTCCAAAAAAACTGATTGATAAACTAACCTCAATTAAAAAACTAGAATTCAGAGAATTCGCGACAAGAGAGATTAACTGGTCTTTGGCCGACAAAATTCCTTCAAACTCCCAGTCCTGGAGTCTTGCCGAACTTGAAACAGTTTTGTCCATTGCCGAACTTCACAGCGAGTTCGCTGATCCTTCAAACTCAATCAAACTTGCCAATTTGGCAATCAACAAACTCAAGACCAATCCTGAGTTAAAACAAATATGTTTAGCCAGCATCCAGCAAATCTTATATCCAGCTCCGTTCGTAAAACACTACAACTCTCTCGCTGATAAGTATCGACTCAGTCCTTCAGTACTCCTTGCTATCACAAGAACCGAGAGTCATTTTAATCCTCAAGCTATTTCAAGAGTAGGTGCTAGAGGTTTAATGCAGCTAATGCCAAACACCGCAAAAATGGAAGGTCTAAAAGAGGGAGAAAGTCTGTTCAACCCAATGGTTAATATCTCCTTGGGTTCAAAACATTTTTCTCGACTAATGGATCAATATGATGGCGAAGAAATATACGCTATCGCGGCATATAATGCGGGTACTGAAGCTGTTAATCGCTGGATTAAAAGGTATCCCAACCTGAGTCCAATTGAATGGTCAGAACTGATTGGATATCCAGAAACACTAAATTACGTGAAGAAAGTTAGTTACTCAGCAGCAGTTTACAAGCAAGTTTTGGCTAGAAAGTCAGACAACTAGAGTTGCTTAGTCCCTTCCTGGGACGGCTTTCCCCTGAAGTCCTTTTTCAGAACGGTATCTTGCTCAGCTTTATCAACAAACTTTTCCTTCCAAGCGCCTTCAACAAAATGCTTCTTTTTAAAACTTTGAAGTCTTGGGTGGTCTAAGCCAAGAGAAGCCGTTTCAGGCTCTAGTACAGTAACAATCTGCCCAGAGAGCAACTGCTCAGACACATAGTCTTTAGCCCCTTCCAATGTTTCAGAACTAGAAGATTGAACAGAAACTAAGTGATGTTCCCGAGCCTTACCGGCAAGTCGCCTCTTTTCAACTTTTCTTCGACCAACTAATCCCCAGAGGAAACCAAGGCTTTGCGCAGTAAACATACCCAAGCCTGCAATGAACCTACCGGCCACATGCTTAATGTCGGTTTCCACTAAACTCGAAAATGGGCTGTATCTATCAACAGCAGCAAAAAGCCTAAACAACCCAAAACCAATAAATGCCCAGCCCGGCAAACCTAACCACCATGGCCCTAACAAAAGCAGACAACCAAAAGATAGTTCAAGAAGAGTAGCGATAAAAAATTGAAGGGTGCTTAAGTACTGTTCACCATAAAGCCTTCCACCCTCGGCATCACCTCTTGCATATCGGAAAACCATTCTAAAAAGCTTCGAAAAGCTCTTGGGCATTGTCCAATGTACTATAGCATCTGGGACAAAGGCTATTTTTCTAGCAAAGGATCGGCAGTGCAAAGCAAACAAGCTATCTTCACCAGCAAAAGTTAGGTAGTCAGGAAACCAACCAGCTTGCATCCAAAGAGATTTTCTAAAGGCCTGAGATCTAGCTGACGGAAGAAAAGTGGAAAGGTCGTCAGGACCAACATCTCTAATCAAGAAGTGAGAGTACATCTTACTCCAAAAACTCATCGCCTCCGCTCTGTAGTGACCCATCGAGAAGTCAGTCTCTTGATCAAATAACAGTGGAGAAATGATTCGCTCCAACCAGTGAGCGTCTAAACGACAACCCAGGTCCGTGACTGCAATTAAATCATGACTGGCAGCTCCAATCGCCTGGTTTCGACCATGAGCAATAGAAGCATTTTTTTGCTGAATAACTTTAAATGAAACTTCAGAAAAGTTCCGCTGAGATTGAAGCAAGCTAATTTCAGATTTTATTAAAGCAATAGTACCGTCGCTCGAACCTCCATCAGTTATTACAAGTTCTCTTGGAAAAACAGACTGGGCACTGAAAGAATTAAACCATTCAGAAACAGAATCCACTTCATTTAGAACTGTGATTACCAAACTGCAATCAACTAAGGTTCCAGAAGGTAAACCTTCAAAAATCTTTCCATCGAATTTTTCTGCGCTGGCGCTTTCGAAAGAGTATACGTCCACATCAATTTCCGGAACCGTTCCAGAAGCGCTACCAAATATCTTAGCCCCTAACCTCTCTAGACAGGGAGGGGCCATTCGATGAACAAAAGAGAAGAAATAGTCCGAGGGTCCAACAACAGCCATTTTTAAACTCCAAGTATTGAAAAAAGAAAGCATAAGGGCACAGACTTCTAAGTCGTTTTAACTTTGACAACCTGCATTATCGTGCTTATAGCATAAATATCATGTAGAAATAACCCTCTGCTACAAACTATGGAATATCGTGACTATTATCAGGCACTTGGCCTAAAAAGAGAAGCCTCGCAGGAAGACATTTCCAAGGCTTATCGCAAGTTAGCGAGGAAATATCACCCTGATTTAAACAAAGATCCGGGAGCAGAAGAGAAATTTAAGGAAATTAATGAGGCCCATGAGGTTCTTGGCGATGAGAAAAATCGCAAGGCCTATGACCGACTTGGCTCGGGTTGGTGTGGTGGACAAGACTTCAGACCTCCGCCTGGCTGGGAGCAAATGTTTGGTGGCCAGGGAGCTGGTCAACAATTTGGCTTCAATTCCACAGGTCAGGCCGGAGCAGGTGGCTTTAGCGATTTTTTTCAAAGCTTGTTTGGTGGAACGGATGGTTTTCCTGGAGGCCAGCAAAGCTCCTTTCAATCGATGTCAGGCTTCGGCTCTCGAAAAGGAGAAAATATCCAAAGTGAACTTGAAATTAGTATTCAAGAGGCTTTCAAAGGAATAACCAAAACTATTTCTTTCACCCTACAAGGGGCTGGTAGCTCACCTGATTTAAAATCCTACCAAGTTAAAATTCCTAAAGGATGCACTGACGGTAAAACTATAAGACTTACTGGACAAGGTGCCAAAGGATTAAATGGCGGAGCTGATGGAAACCTCTTACTTAAAATCAAAGTTAAAGATGATAAAAATTTTAAGCTAAAAGGTAAAAATATAATTACAAAATTTCCAGTAAGCCCTTGGGAAGCTGCGCTTGGCGCTAAGCTGGAGGTTGAAACCCTAGACTCCAAGGTGAGCTTGTCCATTCCACCCGGAACCAAAAGCGGTCAAAGACTTAGGTTAAAGGGTAAGGGAATGCATTCAGCCAAAGGTGAAAGTGGAGATCTGTTCGTAGAGATACAAATTACCGTTCCTAAGTCCTTGAGTGAACAAGAAAAAAATCTTTTTGAACAACTTTCTTCAATCTCAACATTTGACCCGCGTAAAAACCATGATTAGGTTTTCTCAGAAACAATTTTTCAGGGTCAAAAATGAACCAAGCAAACTATACCTCAAACTCTAGGCTAGCTCTCCAAAATGCGCTCAGCATCGCTACTGAAAAGAGACATAGCGAGTGCGATATTTTTCACTTAGTAAAAGCTTTAGTTGATGACCAAAGCGGCTTTGTTGCTTCCTTACTCAACAAGATGGCCGTAAACTTCAATGACTTGAGCGAAGGTATCTCAAAACAGTTGGAGACTTTGCCTATCTTAACCGGAGAAATTCAAGATCAGAGCAACATCCGTATATCGAAAGAGTTTGGCAAAGCACTAGAGGAAGCTTCGAAAATCTCTAAAGAGATGGGAGACAGCTGGGTCTCTGTAGAACATTTATTCATTGCAATTCTTAGATCGGATAGCAGCCATTTATTCTCCAGCTACAAAATTACAGAAAAGATTTTTAAGGAGGTTCTTATGGAAATTCGTGGAAATAGAAAAGCTGATTCAGAGAACCCTGAAGCGACTTACGATGTGCTTACTAAATATGGCCAAGACTTGATCGAGGCTGCTCGAGCTGGAAAGCTTGAGCCTGTTATTGGCCGAGATGAAGAAATAAGAAGAGTTATTCGCGTCCTATCTCGTAAAACCAAAAACAACCCTGTGTTGGTTGGACAACCAGGTGTCGGAAAAACTGCGATTGTTGAAGGACTGGCGCAAAGAATAGTGCGTGGCGACGTTCCAGAGGGACTGAGAAATAAAACTATTTTCTCTCTAGACATGGGAGCCTTAATCGCTGGTGCTAAGTTTCGAGGTGAATTCGAAGAACGGCTAAAAACTGTATTGCATGAAGTCAAAGAATCGAACGGAGGTATTATCCTTTTTATAGACGAGATTCACACTATTGTTGGAGCCGGCAAAACTGATGGAGCCATGGATGCAAGCAATATGCTTAAGCCAATGCTCGCCAGAGGAGAACTAAACTGTATTGGCGCAACTACTTTAGATGAATACCGACAATACATGGAAAAAGACGCCGCACTTGAGCGAAGGTTTTTGCCAGTCACTGTCAACGAGCCAACCCTCGAGGATACAATCTCAATCCTCAGGGGGCTCAAGGAAAGATTTGAACTTCACCATGGAGTAAAAGTTTTAGATAACTCACTGGTTAGTGCTGCTAGTCTCTCCAACAGATACATTGGAGACAGGTTCCTCCCAGACAAAGCGATTGACCTGGTAGATGAGGCTTGTGCAATGATCCGCACAGAAATTGATTCAATGCCTGCTGAGCTAGATCAGGTTAGCAGAAAGGTCATGCAGCTTGAAATTGAAGAAGCAGCACTCAAGACTGAAAAGGATCAGGCAAGTAAAGAAAGGCTAGAGAGTTTAAGACTTGAGCTAGCTGAGCTTAGAGACAAAAGTCATAGTATGAAAGCTCAGTGGGATGCTGAAAAAAGCGAGTTAGAAAACGTAAGAGGTATTAGAAAGGAAATTGAACAAACTAAACGTTTAATTGCAGAAGCAGAGTTAAGCTATGATTTGAATGAAGCTGCGCAATTGAAACACGGAAAACTTCCTCAACTTGAAGCTTCTTTGCTAGAGCTTGAAAAGAAAGCCGCGCAGTCTAAAAACAGTAAAAGCTTACTGCGAGAGCTAGTTACAGAAGAAGAGATCTCACAAATCGTAGCTCGTTGGACTGGTATACCAGTTAGCAGACTCCTTGAAGATGAAAGAGAGAAGCTACTAAACCTAGAGACTCAACTTCATAAGAGATTAATAGGTCAAGAAGAGGCTGTAAAACTCGTCTCTGATGCTGTGATAAGAGCTCGTTCTGGAATCAAAGACCCAGGACGTCCAACAGGCTCATTCATTTTCTTAGGGCCAACTGGAGTTGGTAAAACAGAGCTAGCAAAAGGCTTGGCTGAGGCTCTTTTCGACAACGAAGAGAACATAGTACGTATTGATATGAGCGAGTACATGGAGAAACACTCCGTATCTCGACTGATTGGAGCTCCTCCTGGCTACGTTGGTCATGAAGATGGAGGACAATTAACTGAAGCCGTTAGAAGGCAGCCTTACTCAGTGCTCCTCTTTGATGAAATCGAAAAAGCTCACAAAGATGTTTACAATGTTTTACTTCAAATCTTGGATGATGGTCGAGCGACTGACTCTCAAGGACGAACTGTAGACTTCCGAAATACCGTAATAATAATGACCTCCAATATTGGAGCTAGTCACTTACTTGAAGGCATAGGTCAGGAGGGAGAGCTGGATGACAAAGCACGTTCTGCTGCACTCGGTCAGCTCAAGGAACATTTTAGGCCGGAATTCATTAATAGAATTGACGATATCGTCTTGTTCTCTCCTCTAACCAAGGAGAACCTGACTAATATTGCAAAGCTGCAAGTGGAGAATCTCTCATCTAGGTTGAAAGACCTAGGCATCACGTTGAATATCAAAGACAAAGCAATAGATTTGATTATAGAAGAGTCCTACGATCCAGGTTTTGGAGCAAGGCCTGTAAAACGTTACATTCAACACTCACTGGAAACATTGATTGGGCGAGCGATAGTAGAAGGCTCATTAACTCAGGGAGATAGTCTGACTGTGGATGAAGCTGAAGATGAGCTTGTTATACTTTCCGCTGGGCAGAGACTAAATCAACCCAGCATTGGCAAAGGTGTTCCCCTCACCCACTAACAGGCTTTTCACTGCTAGGTTTTACCTTGAGGCATCTTTGAAGTTTGTTTAAACCAATTAATAGTGAAAGTTTACTGTGAACTTAGGTTGAGAGAATTCAAACTTAATCAGTAAAAACAACCAGATCCCTTCTCCAACTAGAGCTAAGAACTGTTGAGCAACGTTAGCGTGTTCTTGTCAAGGCTCTAAAAGGCCGACGAGTGAGTCGTTTACTATACGTCGCAGCGAGGAGGGTTTGAAGAAACCAAGAGAAGAGCACGATACGTTAGCTCAACGCTTTAGAGAAACCGTTTTCTAGTACCTGATAATCTTCCTTACCCACAGAAACTCTAATCAGATTAGCTGAGACTCCACAAGACTCAGCCCAGTCTAGCTCATTGTAATGGGCTAACAAGGTGTAAGGACAAGCAAGTGTAAAGACAGTTCCAAGACTAGGACCTTTACTAAAAGGAAGTCTATCGAAAAACTTTTCTGGGCTACCTTCAAGCTCAATTGACAACAAAGCTCCGTATCCACCCTCTGAACGGCGCAGATTGTCATACTCGCTTTTACCCCCGAGCCCAGGGTAAAGAACTCTTTTCACCGCTGGATGAGATTTAAGAAACTGAGCTAGCTGGAAAGCATTTTCCTGCATTTCGCTTAGGTTTTCTTGGTATGAAGACGAGTTCTTCTCAAGTTTAATCAAATCTTTATCGTAAAGATCGCACTTATCCATCTCCTCTAGTTTCCCCGAGAAGTTTTCAAAAAAAGGTGATTCCGGACAAAGCACTAGTGAGCCAGCCAACACATCTCCGGCACCTGAGAAGTATTTTGTTAAACTACTGACAACAACGTCGGCTGTTTTGGACAAATCTAAATTGAGAAAGCTACCAATAGTATCGTCAACAACAAGCGGCACTTCGGCTTGGCGACAAATCTTAGATATTCTCTCCAGGTCAGACACTGAAAGTGAAGCATTAGTTGGAAACTCAACGAAGACAGCATCAACTTCCTTAGCCAAGCAGAGCTTTTCAAAGTCATCGTAATCCTTTGCATCATCATAATCAACGGTACCTATCTTCGGGAACAAATGATGCTGGTCACAACATTTCTCTAGGAGCTTCAAGGAGTCAACATAAGGAAATCCAATTTGGACAACACGGGATTTCGTGAACTCAGTAGTTACAAGCCTCAAAGCATAGAAAAAAGAGGCCATACCGCTTGGAGAGATATGAACCCTTGCAGGTTGAGAGCCTTGAAAATAATTTCCCACTCTCTGCTCTAAGACTTGCCTACTCTTCTTCACCTCATTTGGCTGAGGCAATGATTTTTGTTTTTCCACTTGGCGAGAAGAGACTACTTCCCCAGCATGCTGCCAATACTCTTTAACCTGTTCCTTAAATTCTTCAGGAAAGAGCAAGGCTACTACCGAGTCAGCCAAGTTCTGGGTTCGAAAACTATTAACAGACTTCCCCACGCGTCTTGAGACAAACTGCTCTGCTCTTTTCGCTGCACCTAAGGAGGGGAAACAAAAGCAATCTTCTCCTTCTTTCCCAAGCTGCTCGAGCGCTTGATCGAAATATTCCTGCACATCACTGTGAATCAAAAACCTTGGATAACCTAGTTTGAGCTTTCCCAAAACTTCAGGATTTCCTTTTTCATAGCCATGCACGTGTTCTAGCAGAGGCATGGCCACGGAAACGGCATGCTTACTATCAGGAAGTGCCTGGCCAAGATCGTCTCTTTGCCATGCTGGGTTTTTCAAAAGGTTCCGCATCTGGACTAGTCTGAAAAAACGCTACTAAGGTCTGAAATTAAATCTTCAACTGCTTCAATCCCAACCGAAAATCTAACCACCGAGTCAGTAATTCCCACAGCCTCCCTAGTTTTCTTAGGTACTGAGGCATGCGTCATTGTAGCAGGGTGACAAACCAGAGATTCTACTCCGCCAAGGCTCTCAGCTAAAGTAAAATATTTTAGGCTTTGAAGCTTTTTAAAAGTATCATCTTTCTTTAGGTTAAAACTACAAACTACCAAACCAGAACCAGCTGACATTTGTTTTTTTGCCAAATCATACTGAGGATCAGAGCTTAGAAATGGATAGCGAACCCACTCTACTGCCTTCCATTCAGAAAGTTTTTTAGCCACTTCTAAGCCATTAGCTGAATGTTTATCCATTCTAATTTTAAGAGTCTTTACCCCTCTGGCCACTAGCCAAGCATCAAATGGAGATGGATTTAATCCCAGAGCCTTAACTGCAAAGTCAAGCTTTTCAGCCCAAGAGTCATCGTTGCAGCAGACGACACCACCAAGACAGTCACTGTGACCATTAATGTATTTAGTAGTACTAGACAGTGAAAGAGTAGCTCCTAATTCCAAAGGAAGTTGTAAATAAGGAGAAGCAAAAGTGTTGTCGACAACAAGATCCACATCACTCCCCTTACAAACCTTGGCCAGGGCTTCAATATCCACTAACTTCAACAAAGGGTTTGTTGGGGACTCTATCCAAACCAAGCTCGGTTTTAACTCTTCAACCTGTGAATAGTTTTCAGACTTGGAAAGGTCGGCATAGCGAATATTAACACCGTATTTTTTCAAGACTTGTTCAAAAAGTCGGAAAGTGCAGCCGTAGATATTCTCTTCAGCTAGGATTGTATCCCCGCTTTTAAGGCTACTGACTACGGCAGTAATCGCAGCGACTCCGCTTGAAAACACTGTGGCCGACTTGGCGGACTCCAATGCCGCAAGAGTGGCCTCTAGATTTCTAAAACAGGGGTTACCAGAGCGAGTATAGTCGAAACCCTCTTCGTTACCATGTTCAAAAGTCGAGGTAGCATAAATAGGGGGAATTACACTCCCTGTCTTCTCTTTGTGAGCTAATCCGCTATGAATAGCTAATGTTTCGAATTTGGCCATTACTGTCTTCCTGTTTCCTTCAAATTTGAGGGCCAAAGATAGCAGAAATCAGCTAATTGAAGAAACAGAGGCTAAAGCATACTTCGTGGGAGTTGGCCCTTGAAGCTACAGCTTGCCTGCTAATCAGAAAGTTCTTACTCTAGGGCCTTCTGGGTGCTTAAGGGCCTAGCCTGTAGCGACCCAAACTAAATATACTGAAACCACTTTAAATTTCGTATTTTGCTAAAGCTTACATTAGGTTTCAGTATACCTGTTGTCTGGCAGTGCTACGCACTGCTTATACCCCTTTACAACAGGCACAGAAAAAGCCGAAGTTTATAGTAGGCGGGGTATATACTGCGCCTCATTGAAATTTCGGTTTTGCTAAATTAAGCATAGGCGCAGTATAAGTCTTCTGGCCATGCTAGCGCATGGCGGATATACTCAACCAGACATGATCAAAAAAGGCCGAAATTTAAAGTAGGTTGAGTATATTACTCTATTTCGTCAAATAGACAGGCGAATTAAAAATAATTAATAAGGATCGAGTTTGGAACCTCAACAAATACTAATTTCCATTGCAGTGCTTTTATTTGCTGTAGTCTTTCATGAGCTAGCTCATGGTTGGGCCGCCTGGAAACTTGGTGACCCGACTGCCAAGGATTTAGGTAGAATTACTTTCAACCCAATTCCACACATCGACCCATTTATGACTATTTTGTTACCGGCCATGCTAATTTTTAGTGGTTCACCGGTAGTATTTGGGGGAGCCAAACCAGTCCCCTTTAATCCACGTTATTTCAAAGACCCTAAGTGGGGAACAGTATTAGTGGCAGCTGCTGGACCAGCTAGTAATTTTTTAATTGCCGGTGTTTCCTTGGCGATTCTCTACCTGGTTTATGCAAGTGGGTTTATTACCAGTTTAGGAATTTCCGGAGCACCTGCTCGATTCATTTATGAGTTTTTCCAAGCGTCAGTCTTGATTAATGTAATTCTGGCATTTTTCAATCTGTTTCCCGTTCCTCCTTTGGACGGAGGAAGAATAGCAGTAGGACTTTTACCTGATCAGCTTGGTGAAGCCTTGGCCGGTCTTGAACCTTATGGCCTTTTAATAATCTTTGCTGGACTATACTTCGGTCTAATAGACAAGTATATGTTGTTTGTCATCCAAAGTGTGTTCTACCTCTTCCCTTAGTAAGCTTTTGAAAACACCATTTAGTAAAAAAAATCGGGCCTAGGGCCCGATTTTTATAGGATAATCCTAGGATGTCCTAACCTAAGTACTAGTCAACCTGTATCTTTTTAGGCTGAACCTTCTCTTTCTTAGGAAGAAGTATAGTTAAAACTCCATCCTTACCACTAGCTGATATCTTCTCATCGTCAACCAGTTCTGGAAGAGATAGTCTTCTCAAAAAAGTCCCATGCTTTCTCTCAGACCGGAACAAACTAACATTCTCCTCAGTCTCCTGCTTTTCTCTTGAGCCCTCAATGGTTAAAACTCCATTCTCAAAAGTAAGCTCAACTTCTTTGGCTGCAACTCCAGGAATATCCACTTCAACTACAAATCGGTTAGCTTCCTCTCGGATATCAATCGCTGGAACCCAAGTTCCAGCACTAGAGCCAGAAGCAGTGTTAACTACATCTGACAAAGTTCCCTTAAAAAGCTGACCTACTTCTTTAGTCAGCTCTTCAAAAACATCAGCTGGCTGATACTTTGAATGAATCATAATTGTTCTCCTTGTTTGTTGGCACAACTACTCCAGTGGCTTCCATAAGGGGCCACGCTACCTCTCTCCAGAAGGATAGATGTGCCAGATTAAACTCTGAACGGCCCTTTTTCGCCGTCATTTAAAAGATGTGCACGATTTTGGCTCTTGGCAAGGGCTCGGAGCGTTTTTTTTATAATTTTATTTAAAGGAAATACTAAGAATTTTTAGCCCTCTAAAGCCATAGATAAAACTTCAGCTCGCTCTTTCTCTCCAAACCCTTCAATTAAGAAGTCAGCGAGCTCGACATCTCTTTTCTTATTGTAGCCATTTAGAAAACCAAAACACTTCATACCCGCAGCTTGGGCGCTAGCAACTCCTTTTTTACTATCCTCAATAGCGATGCAATTTTCAGCATCGGCATCAATACTAGCAGCTGCGTGAAGATAAATATCTGGAGCAGGCTTACCTTTTGCACCTACATCATCTGAGCTTACCAAAGAGATAAAAAACTGTTCCAATTCAAATCTCTTCACAGTCATTAATATCCAAGGCTTTGGTGAAGCAGACGCTACGGCTAGCTGAACTCCTCTACCCTTGAGCTCTGCAATCAAATCTCGACAGCCTTCAAAGATCGAACTTTCTTCTAGATATATTTTCTCAGCTAGCCCTTCATAATATTTAACCATCTCGGCAAGAGTGACGGTTGCACCATAATCTTCCACCAGCAGCCTGTGAACATCAGTCATACTCATACCAATTATTCTTTGCTGGTCTTGCTCAGTCCAACCATCAACCAAGGAGGCTAAAAAACCACTTTGCACTTTCATCCAGTGCAATTGACTGTCGACAATCACTCCGTCCATATCGAATATTACAGATTTCACTAAAGATTTACCCTACTCACTCAGTTAAACAATTCTGGAGGCATTCTATACCGCACAGCCTCAGCTAGGTAGTCTAACTTTACATTAGGGTCACCCTTAAGATCTGCAATAGTTCGGGCTAACCTGAGAGTTCTGACATACCCCCTTGAACTCATTTCATATCTTTCAGCTTGTTTACTTATAAAGCTCTCAGCCTCAGGAGAAAGTTTACAATGTTCATTCAATGCCTTTCCAGACAAAGCGCTATTTCTAGCTGTATTGGATCTATATCTGTCTTTTTGCAATGAGAGGGCTTTACTCACTCGATCTTTAATCTCTCTGGTTTCAGATTCACCAGAGCCTCCTTTTTGAAGAGTCTTCAACTCTATTGGCCTAACCCAAATAAAAATATCTATTCTGTCTAATAGGGGCCCTGAGATTCTTTTGGCGTAACGCTTAATTTCTTGCCTGCTGCATTCACACCTACAGGGCTTTGAAGAATCTTGCTCATCACGACTTCCAAAATAACCGCAAGGACAAGGGTTCATTGCGGCAATTAGTGTAAAATCTGAAGGAAAACATAGTTGTCTATTAGCTCGCGATATTAGAATTTCTTTTTTTTCTAAAGGCTGTCTCAATGTCTCCAACACGTTCTTTTTAAATTCAGGAAGTTCATCCAAAAAGAGGACTCCCCTGTGAGCCAAGCTTATCTCTCCAGCTGAAGGAGTAGACCCTCCGCCAATCAAGCCGGCATAGCTAGTGGTGTGGTGGGGTGCTCGAAAAGGCCGGATTAAATTATCACCTTCAATCAATCCCACCGACTCTCTAATTTTACTAACCTCTACTTTTTCATCCAAGGCCAACGGAGGGAGGATTGAACCAATGCGTTCAGCAAGCATACTTTTTCCAGAACCCGGAGGACCTATCATTAAAACATTATGACCTCCAGCTGCTGCCAGCTCTAGACATCTTTTCGCCGAAAACTGTCCTGCCACATCCCCAATACAATTTATAGATTGTTCCCGATCATCATTCACTTTAGACTTGATAGGCTCAGGTTTTTTGCCTTCCCTAAAGTAACTAACAACCTGCCCAAGGTGTGATACTCCTATCACCTGTTCTGACTCTGTTAGACCAAAAGAACCCAAGGTTTGTCGTTTCAAATAACCTGCGGGTATGATTGTTATCTTTTGTTGTTCCTCTCCAAGTAAAACTGCAGATAAAGAGCCGGCTAGATCATTGATAGAACCGTCTAGCTTTAACTCTCCAAATGCTAGGTGCTTTCGAATTAACTCTTTAGGTAGGTGGCCGCAAGCTGCTAGCACGGAAAGAGCAATTGGCAGGTCAAAGCCTGCCCCACGCTTGGGTAAATCAGCCGGACCGAGACTGACGATCACCTCTCTATTTGGAAAAGAAAAACCTGTGTTTTCAATTGCACAGCGGATTCTGTCCTTACTCTCTTTTAGAATAGAATCCGGCAGGCCAATTATGGTAAATCTTTTGAGACTCCCGATAATTTGGGTTTCTACCTGCACAGGCCAACAATCAACACCAAGCTGAGTTGCACCAAGAATCACTGATGACATTTTAGTACCTTGCCAAATTAACTATGAAAGATGTTTTCTCCGACAAGACTATCTCGTGAGTTACTAGGCATGGTTTCTCCTATAAAGAATGTTTTTACTTCTTTCTGCTTAAAGTCACATGCTGAGAGAAACGCCTCAACAAGCTCCTTAGGCTTGGTGATACTTGATAGTTTATCGCTGAAATAAGCTAAAGGGCTCAAGGTTTGCTTTGAAGATTCACTCAACTCTTTCGTCAAAAACTTATCAGGACAAAATTATCAAATTTGGCTAGCTATTGGTCATTTTAAGAGTCTTCCGCCCTCCTAATGAATCAAAATGGTGTGTAAAAATTCAGATTTGGAATAATCATGAAAAAATTAACTGTTCTAATTTTTTGTATTTTAACGGCTTCAATTTCTCAGGCCCAAGTTAACCCAATGGCTAAAATGACATTGGGTGAACTCAAGGTGAGTCTTTTCAATCTTCGAAGCCAGTATCAAGTCCGAGTTTCACCATCCTACACTGATAGCCCAGCCCCAACTGACGCAGAGGTTTTTTGGATCAAGAACCCTTCACGATTGGTAATCGATATACCTGGCTACCACCATGCAACAGCAAAAAACGTCCAGATTAATTCCTCAGAAATCTCAAGTATGCGCTCCGGAGTACACAAAGATAAAATTAGAATCGTGCTTGACATCAAAGACGGTAGAGAACCCGGCTTTGAGCAACGTTTCGATCAATCCACCAGAGGGCTCGTGATCAATACCAGCTTTAACACTGGGAAAGACTTAGTTGATATCAACAACGAATCCTTCCAACCGGCCAAGGTTGAACAAAGACCAAAGACCAGAGTTGAGCAAAAATCTAAAACAATAGAATTCACTCCAGGGAAAGTCGAAGCTCAACCTAAACCTCCTAGGGTTTCACTACCTACCCCAACTAGAAAGGCTAAAGATTCAAAGCTTAATCCTGTAGTAAGAAAAACAGAAAAACCGGTCGAGAAGGTTAAAAACGAACCTTCCATGCGAAATTTAAAGGAAAAGTTTAAACAAAAAATTCAAAAAACTGAAAATGTAGCAAAGACTGAGCAACAGACTAGCCCTGCAAGAGTCCCTAAACCCTTAAAACCAAAAATTAAGCGGACCAATACTGTAGTCAACCAAACTCCAGAATCTCAATCGACTAAGCCTGCTGCAAGGTCAGTCGCTACTAGCTCCTCTTTTACTTTAAAGGGAATAGATTTTCAGGAAATCAGGGAGGAGAAAACTACCGCAGTTGTTCTAAACGTGAGCTCTTCAGTTAAATACGAAATGAAACAAGCACAAGACGACTTATTCGAGCTGAAGCTCAGCAATACCAAGGTTCAGGGTATTGATATCTCTATTCCACACTTCACTCCAGAAGAACTATACCAAGGCTTTGAGGTTGTGGTGGCAAGGCAGCAAGCTAAAAACGTAGTGGTACGAATCTATACAGATGCTAACACTAAACCTATGGCCTTCCCTAAAGATGGAATACTTTGGATTAAACCAGTGCCCCGAGTAACCTCAACAGGGCAATAGGAAAATTGTATCAATACTAGATCTAAGAGAAGTAAGGTCGGGCGATGTTAACTACTTTTCACTACCAACTTTGGTAGCCAAAAGAGAAGTAGCTCTGCTGTCTGACCTTTCGCTACCAATTGAAGTAGAAGAAACCCGATTCTCACGATACTTATCATAATCAAGATAAACACCTTTGGTATCGAAATTATAGCGGTCGATTCTTGAAAGAGTGTAGGTCAGACAACTGCCAACAACTATCACAGATAAGAACCATACTACCGCCCAGCGCTGGTCAGCACCAAAGCTTCCGCAAGGATCTTCTGAGTTTTCTGTTGCCATTATCTATGTCTCCTAAAAACACTTTCTACAGCCTAACTAGACCGAGTAGGGAGAATACTGCAATACCAAAGGGCTTGCAAACTCCACTTTCCGGCAAAATACTTGCTAAGGAACCCCACAGGGATAGTTCTCTGAAAAACAAGCATCGCAATAGTTTTCCCGTTTATGTTCTACCGCTCTATACATTCCCTCCACAGAAAGATAAGCGAGCGAATCAGCAGCAATAAACTTGCATATTTCTTCCGTAGTATTGGAAGAAGCAATTAACTCCTCCTTTGAAGGGGTATCAATCCCGTAGTGACAAGGGCTAATGGTCGGTGGAGAACTAATTCGAAAGTGAACTTCTTTCACTCCAGCTTGGCGAAGCATAGCTACAATTTTCTTACTGGTAGTACCTCTGACTAAGGAGTCATCTACTAGAACTACTTTCTTCCCTGCCAAGAGTTTAGCATTTGGGTTGAGTTTAATCTTAACCCCAAAATCTCTAATCGACTGCTGAGGTTCGATGAAAGTTCTTCCCACATAGTGGTTTCTAATCAAACCAAACTCTAGCGGTATCTTGGAGCTCTGAGCAAAGCCAAGAGCTGCTGGTACTCCCGAATCAGGAACAGGAATAACATAATCAGCATCTACCGGATGTTCCCCCGCCAGCTCGGAGCCTAATTGTTTTCGTACGGCGTAAACACTTTTTCCATCTATGACTGAATCAGGTCTAGAAAAATAAACGTATTCAAAAACACAAAGAGCAGAGCGAGATTTATTATTCTCATCAATTCTAAAGCTTTCCAATTCACCCGAATCAGTTATTCGAAGAACCTCTCCAGGCTCAATCTCACGAACCAGCTCAGCACCAACTAAGTCAAAGGCACAAGTCTCTGAAGCTACCATATAACCATCGCCTAGCTTACCAAGCGAGAGTGGTCGAACTCCGGCAGGATCTCTCACAGCGATAAGGTTTTGCCCAGACTTAACAACTAACGAATAAGCACCTTCAACCTGACGGGCTGCTTCAATCACTCGGTTCACGATGCTTTGCTTGTCTTTCGCTTTAGCAATTAGGTGTAAAAATGTTTCAGTGTCTGAAGTCGTTGAAAAAATAGAGCCTTCTTTCTCCAACCTGTCACGAATGGAACGCGCATTAACAAGGTTACCATTATGGGCTATTGAAAAAGAGGAGTTCAAAAAATTTGCTGAAAGAGGCTGAAGGTTAGATTTATCCTTCCTGCCAAAAGTAGCGTAACGTGTATGACCTATGGCTAGAGAACCCTCCAAACCAGTTAGCGCCTCTCCAGAAAAGACATCAGCAACTAAGCCCGTGTCACGGTGAGCAAACACCTGCTTCCCGTTGGTGCTGACTATTCCGGCACCTTCCTGTCCTCGATGCTGCATGGCATAGAGGCCAAGGTAGCAATACTTTGCAGCTTCTGGGACATTGACTACCCCAACTACAGCACACTCATCATGGAACTTATCTTCAATCATTAACTAGGAATAAACGAGGTTTTCGCTTTAATCTCCATTACTGTAGCAGCTATAAGTTCAGCTGCAGCGTCCAAATCTCTTGTATCACAAACCTCAACTTGGGTGTGCATGTAACGATTTGGCAAACCAATCAGAGCAGTAGCCACTCCATCTCTTGAAATTTGCATGGCGTTTGCGTCAGTACCTGTAGCACGAGGTGCTGAGAGTGTTTGATATGCTATCTTTTTCTTTTTAGCTGCCGACTTGAGAATCCCTTCCAAAATAGGATTCACATTAGCGCCTCTCGCTATTGTTGGACCTTTACCCAGCTTAACGTCACCAACTTTTTTGGGGTTAGCCCCAGGATTATCAGTGGCATGAGTTACGTCAACTGCAATACCCACGTCGGGGTCAACGCCATAACAAGACGTTCTAGCTCCTCTAAGACCAATTTCTTCTTGAACGGTACTCACACCAAACAACGCAACTGGAAAAGATTTCTTTCCCTTTATCTCCTTAGCAACCAAGCGCATGGCTTCCGATACTACATACAGCCCCACTCTATCATCTAGACCTGGTCCAGAAATTTGATGCTTACCAAGCTTAGTAATCTGAGGTTGATAAACTACCGGATCTCCAACTGAAACAAGTTTCTTTGCTTCCTTACCGTTTTCAGCACCAATATCAATCCAAAGATCGTCGAGGTCTAACTTTTTACCCCTGTCAGAGCGGTCAACTAAATGAATAGGCTTATATCCAATAATTGCAGGCAACTCCCCTTTTTCAGTAAGAATCTTTAAGTGAGTACCTGGAACTACGGTTGGGTCAATTCCTCCAATCGCCTTGAAGTAAATATAACCCCGCTCATCAATGTGAGTGACCATCATACCAATCTGGTCACAATGCCCGGCGAGCATGACTCTGACAGAACCTTTGGGGTTCAACACGGCGACCGTGTTCCCATGAACATCGCTGCTAATCTCATCAGCAACGCCTTTCATCTTTTTTCGGTAAACCCGCTGGATATCTTGTTCGAACCCAGAAGGAGACGGAGTCATTAGAAGCTGCTCTAGGTATTTGAAATTGGCTGATTTCATTGCTCTTTTGATTTTAGAACAACTGCCGGCTGCTTATAGCCTGGCAGTCTGTGAAAACTGGAGCGGGCGATGGGATTCGAACCCACGACCTCCACCTTGGCAAGGTGGCGTTCTAGCCAGCTGAACTACGCCCGCTCAGGAAAATTGGAGCGACTGATCTAGTTGACCAGCCAGGCACTGTCAAATCATTATATCTTGACTATTTACATGCGCCTTAATGTTGTTTTATGCCAGCTTCACACACAGCGCCAAAACCTCTGCCGCCTTCTTCACGTCTTCCAAAGGAGGCCGTGTTGGAGAAATTCTAATATTGCGATCTTCAGGGTCCTCACCCTTCGGGAAAGTCGCGCCCGCTGGTGTGAGCTTCACACCAGCTTCTGCTGCAAGCTCAACTACCTTCTTAGCCTTGCCCTCAGGAACATCCAAACTGATAAAGTAACCTCCCTTTGGTTTGCTCCACTGAGCTAGCTCAGTTCCAGAAAGTTCTTTGTCCAAAGCCTCATAGACAGCATCAAACTTAGGTTTAACTAGTTTGGCATGTTCTTTCATGTGAGCTTCGAGGCCACCCTTTAATTTTTCAAAAAACTTCACCTGACGGAGCTGCTCCAGCTTATTGGGGCAAATCATCTGTGAAGTAAAAAGCTTTTGAAAATATTTTATATTAGCTTCACTGGCACCCATAAAACCAAGTCCACCCCCGGAGAAAGTTACCTTTGAAGTAGAAGAGAAGACTATCGCACGTTCAGGGCAACCCAAATCTCGACAACAGGAAAGAATGTTCTTAACTCGCTCATTATCCTTTTCAATATCGTGAATGGCGTAGGCATTGTCCCAAATAATGGTAAAATCTTTTGCCTTTGGTTGAAGATCGGCCAACTCGATGACCACCTCATCCGAAAAAGTCATTCCCACAGGATTGTTATACTGCGGAACAGTAATCAACCCTTTAATAGAAGCATCGTTACCAACCAATTGTTGAATCTCTTTAACATCGGGCCCATTATCACCAAGCACCACTGGGATCATTTCGATTCCCAGAGATTCCAGCATTGTAAAATGTCGATCGTAGCCTGGAACTGTGCATATAAACTTCACGGACTTTCCAAACCAAGGCTCCTCTACTCCACATGCTCCACGCAGCATCAGCCAAGAGAGAACATTGTGCATCATCGACAAACTAGAATTGTTACCGACTATTGTCTGTTCAGCGGGAACTCCAATTATCGGACCAAAAACCTCCCTGGCATCTTCCAAACCGAGAACTCCGCCTGGATAGTTTCGACAATCCATCCCAGATTTAGATTTATAGCTATCCTCGCCAAGAGCAGTAATCATTTTGTTAGACAAAGCGAATTGTTCATCTGAGGGTTGTCCTCGGGTCATGTCTAAGGCTAATCCTGAAGCCTTTAACTCTTCGTAGCGTTCTCGCACATTATCATCAGTTTTTGACATACCTTCCCCGCTTTTAATCTTTTCCTACGCTAAACTTTAACTGCCCTGCTTTTTATTCAATCGTTCCAAAACACAGCTAGGAACCAAAGCTGACACATCGCCACCAAAGCTTGAAATTTCTCGAACCATGCTAGAACTAATGAAAGAACAATCCTTAGAAGTCATCAAAAAAACAGTTTCAACATCTTCATCCAGCTGACGGTTAGTAATTGCCATTTGGGACTCATATTCGTAATCCGAAACAGCCCTGAGCCCTCTAATAATCACACCTGCTTTTTTCTGTTTACAAAAATCAACTAGCAATCCATCAAAGGAAGTGACCTCAAAAGCTTGATTTTCATCCTTCAAGCACTCAGCGATTATTTCTTCCCGCTCACTAACAGAGAAAAAATTATTCTTTGCAGGGTTGTTGGCCACAGCAACGATAACTCGGTCAAAGACTCTTCCGGCTCGCCTAGTAATATCCAAGTGCCCATTTGTGAAAGGATCGAAACTTCCAGCATAAACTGCTGTAGAATGTAGTTCTTTGTTCATCTTAGTTCTAGGTCCAGCCCTCAATTACTCCTAAAAAGTCTTATCCGACTTTGGCCGTAAGTTCTATCCACCAAAAGTTCAAAATTATCAATCTCCCTTGGTCCTTTAAGCCTGACTTTATCCAACTCTAGGGCTGATTCGATAACCACTAGAGCATGGTCAGCTAAACAGCTAGAAGCTTTCAGCTTGGACATTAGATCAACAAGGTTCAACTCTGAATAAGGTGGATCAGCAAAAACCAAGGAAAACCGATTATTTTTATCGCCTTTAATACCTCCTTGCTGATGTTCTAAAAACTTATCCACACGAGAGTGAATCACCGTAGATCCCTCTAGCTCCAACCTGTCTATGTTAGTCTGAGCAGCCTTTACCGAACCTTTATCAGAATCGACGAAAACGGCGAATTCAGCCCCTCTCGACACGGCTTCAAGGCCCAGGGAGCCACTACCGCAGAAGATATCCAAAACACTGGATTCTTCGAAAGACATTCTACTAGCAAGTATTGAAAATAGAGCCTCCCTAACCCTATCTGTGCTGGGCCTAGCAGCACTAGGAACGTCCAAAAGTCGTCCCTTGAATATACCTCCAGTAATACGTATCAAGCTTGAACTCCCGAATGGGCTAAAAAGGTATGGATTTAAAACAGCGATAAGACTTTGGATGTTACTTGACAAACATACAAGGTTTATCAATTATGCGCCAGCTTGAGGCCGTCTGTAATGGTCTTGGGTTGGTTATTGGGGAGGTAGCTCAGTTGGTAGAGCAACGGCCTTTTAAGCCGTGGGTCGCGGGTTCGAGCCCCGCTCTCCTCACCACTTTGCCCTCAGGAGCTGCTTTGCCAGAACCTGAACAAAGCCCTCTAGAAACCACACTTAAGTTTTTTCTAATCTGTTAGAAAAGTTGAAATCTAGTCGTCTGACTGACTCTTCTTCTTTCTTGTGGTTTTCTTCTTAGTATTCGACTTCTTCTTACTTGCCGCCTTCTTTGTCGTAGACTTTTCAGAGGTCTTTCTAGATTTTCTTTTAGTAGTCGATTTTTTTGCTGTTGCTTTCTTAGCTGTTGCCTTCTTAACCGGTGCTTTCTTAGCCGATGCTTTTTTAGTAGCGCCCTTTTTCGCGGTCGCCTTTTTCGCAGTTATCTCTTCTACTATCTCCTCAACAAGTTCCTCTGAAGCCGTCTTTTTAGTAGCTGCCTTCTTAGTCGTAGTTTTTTTGCTAGCAGCTTTTTTAGCTTTAGTCTTTTTGGTAGCCGCTTTTTTAGTGCTTGTTGTTACTTTCTTACTCTTCTTACAAATCTTTTTGATTTTCTTAACTAAATCTTCAGAACTGAAAGGCTTGGCTACACAGGCTGACTTTACTGTATTTAGAGCAGCTGGAGCATGCTCAACATCTTCAGTAGTAGCAACCATCAAAAAAGGAATCTTGGCCAATTGCTCATCACTACGTATTGCCTCTAGCAAATCCAATCCTGGCATGTCAGGCATGTGCCAGTCGGCAATAACTAGGTCTATAGTATCTTTCTTGAGAGTTTCCAAAGCCTCTTCAGCTCCACTTGCTTCAACAAAGTGGTTGAAACCTTCTTTTTTTAACGAACTGCGAAGAATTCTTCTCATTACCTCAAAGTCATCTACCAGAAGTATCTTCATCTCTTTGGAAACAGCGCTAACGGACATAATAACCTCAATAAAAAAAGCCAGTGACACTCGTGATTTGAAGCTTGATTATCAGCTCCTCTCACACCCTAAAGATCGACACTTTGCTGTATAAAATTGAGCTAATAACGAGAAAGGATGAATTTCAAGTAACTTCGGGGATTTACGGCGCAAAAAACTGCTTTAGGGCTGCTAGCTGTATTAAAAAGCTGGGTAAGGTCTAAAAACTGGTTAAAACCATTAGGTCCGACTAAGCCTCGAACCCAAGTCTCTTAATTTCTTCGAATAGTAGTTGCTTAGCGATGGGCTTGACCACATAACTTTCACAGCCATTTTTAAAAGCATCAATAACAGTCTCTGAATCACCTAGGGCCGTGGTCATGATCACCTTCACCGAATCCTCCGGCTTCACCGAGTTCAGCTTTTCAAAGGCTCTGATTTTCTGCAAAACCTCTTGCCCGCTTAACTTGGGCATCATTATATCAAGACAAAGTAACTGGTAGGCTTCACTAGTACCAAAACTTTCTTTGAAAACGGTTAAAGCTTCCTCTCCGTCAACCGCAACCTCACACTCGCCCCACTCTCCCAACATTCTAAGAAGAATTGAGCGACTGGTAAAATCATCCTCTGCAATAAGTATCTTCATGACTAACTCCAACAAGAATCAATTTTCAAGGTGATGTGAGAGATTGGTTTTCGACTACTTGAGATGCCATTCTAGGCCTACGGTGTTGATAAGCTACCACCAGGGACAGCAAAACTCCAGCAGCAATTGCTATAGCCGCACCAGGGGAAGCATCAAGCCAGGCTGAGGCATAAACCCCTCCAAAAGAGGCCAATACCGAAAAGAAACAGGCAATTAGTATCATGCCCAACATGCTGCTAGCCAATAGATAGCCCGAGGTTGCAGGCACAATTAGCATAGCTACCACAAGAATCGCTCCAACTGACTCGATATTAAGGACGGTAGTAATAGAAACTGCAGCCATCACAAAATAGTTCCACCACCTGATTGAAACACCTTGCGCCCTAGCTACCACCGGATCAAAAGATGCAAACTGCACAGGCCGATAGCTAATCCAAAGTAAAAAACTATTTACTAAAGAAAGAGACAATAGGATCCAAAATGAACGAGGCCCTAGGTCTTTGCCCTGCCATTCCCAAACATCGAACGGTGCATAAGTTAACTCCCCGTAAAGAACACAATCCAAATCTAGATGAGTGTCTCCAGCATAAAAATTAAGAAGTATTATCGAAATAGCGAAAAGAGTTGTAAAAGTAATACCAATAGCTCCATCACCATTCATAGTTTTACTGCTTCCGATCATCTCAGCAAAAAATGCCGTCAGCAAACCAGCAGCAATTGCCCCAGGGAGCATGTAAATTGGAGCCATTGATGAAGAAACTAAAAAAGCTGCCACTATGCCAAGTAAAACCGTGTGACTAATTGCATCGCCCATCATCGATTGCTTGCGAAGGACGAGCAGACTTCCTACTTGACTGCAGGTAATCCCAACTAG
This sequence comes from uncultured Bdellovibrionales bacterium, assembly GCA_964510575.1. GTDB lineage: Bacteria > Bdellovibrionota_C > UBA2361 > SZUA-149 > CALKYB01 > CALKYB01. The sequence continues at coordinate 54,471 of CAZECN010000014.1, forward strand.
TGAGCCTATCAAGACAAGCCAAATATTATCTGAGAAAAAACTACTTAGACTAGTCATCATTATTCTTTCCAGCCTTAAGCTCAGGAATGGGTTTACCATGAGGATCTAATTGAGGCTGCTTTAAACTCTCCAGTAAACCTTTTTCAATCTCTGCGTCCATTACGTGCTCAACTTCTTCAGCATCTTCGTGTACATGGTCAGCCGCAGCACTTATTTCTTCAGTAAGATAAAGCTCCCAAAGTCGGTGGAAACGAGTAAGTTCAAGGGCTCTTTCCAATCCTTTCTCAGTAAGCGTGCAACTACTACCTTCCACGGAAAGCATTCTTTGACCACCGAGAGATGACATTAAAGACTTAGCTAGACTTGAGTCATAACCTCTTATTTCTGCCACCTGTTCAGAGGATATTAACGGAAGCTGCTCAGTCACTTCACCTCCCAACCTAAAGACAGTTCTAAGAAAATTCTCTTCTCTAATAGACCTTCTAAGTTTTTTTCTTCCTAAGTACCTACTGACAAAACCGTTCCCTGGTGCAAAAAGACAAGAAACAGCAAAAATCATGCTAGCAATTACTACCATCCAAGGCCCTGTAGGCATGGCTGGAATTAAAAAGGAAACATTAGCCCCAAGGGCTCCAGAGACAGCTCCGAATAAAGCAGATAGGGGTAGCATCCTGTCCAGTGACTTACTCCAAAACCGAGCAGCCGCAGGTGGAATAAGAACTAAAGCTGCAACAAGCACCACTCCAGCAAGCTGCAAACCGGTTACGATAGTAACAACGAGAACTAACCAAAGTCCTGCCGAAAGCCAGCTCTGTCCTAAACCTCGAGCGTTATAATAAACAGGATCAAAAACTAAGATCTTCAGTTTTTGGAAAAAACAAAAAATAAATGCCAAACAAAGAATAGAAACTAAGGATAGAACTTTTAAATCGGCTAATGTAATAGCCGCGGCCTTACCAAATAAAAGATTCTCTAAACCAGCTTGGGCTGCAATCGGACTTTTTTGAATCATCGTAAGTTGAAATACTCCGACGGCAAAAAAGACTGAGAGTATAATCGCCTGGATCGCATCTTGCTTGATACGTGTCTTTTTCTGAAGAAAACCAAAAACGAAGGCTGCAAAAAGGCAGCTAGAGATTGCCCCCAAATATATGACTAAAGGCCCTCGAGAGTGGAAAAGTAAAAAAGCCGTTGTAACTCCCGGAAGAGCTGAATGAGCCAGAACGTCCCCTATCAAGGACTTCTTTTGCAGGAAGGTAAAACATCCTGCCACACCAGCAGTAGCTCCAAGCAGCACCGAGCCAAGTAACACCCAAGTTGAGGCAGGATCCGAGAAAGTCCAAAACTGAAAAAGCTCCTCCAGAATAAAAATTTCTTCGCCCAACTTAGTCTTCTCGCTTTATAAACTGACGTTGCTTCAATCTCTCAGCAACTTCATTTAGGGTTCTAGGCTGACCGCTATAGGCTTTTAAAATATTTTCCTGACTCAACACCTCAGCTGCAGGTCCAAAGGCCACTTTCCTCACGTTTAAAAGTAAGGCCGTGTGAAAATATTGACTAACTGTATTCAAATCATGATGCACGCACACTACTGCAGCTCCAGAAGCCGCTAACTCTTCCAACAGGCTGAGCATTTTTTTCTCAGTGGTAATATCGATACCCGCAAAAGGTTCATCCAGGAGATAGACTTTAGCTTGCTGAGCTAATGCTCTCGCTAAAAAGACACGTTGCTGTTGACCACCTGAGAGCTGGCTAATTTGCTTAGATGCGTGATCCTCCATACCCACTTGAACCAAGGCGTTCTGCACCAACTCTCTATCTTCCTTTCCGGGTCTCTTATAGAAAGGCAACCCGGCGTATCGAGCCATCATCACGACTTCACGAACAGACACCGGGAAATCCCAGTCTACTTCTTCCCGCTGAGGAACATAAGCCACCCCTGAGAGTTTCTCTGCTGCATCAGCTCCATCAATTTTTACGTAGCCACTTGAGAGAGGCAAGAAGCCTAAGATAGACTTAAGTAAAGTTGATTTACCAGCTCCGTTAGGACCAACTATTGCGGTGATCTCACCAAACGAAAAATCACAATCAACTGCCCAAAGCACAGGTCGATGGGAATAGCTGACGCTTAGGTCATGAATCTCGACAGCTGGGGCATCACTCATTTCAGCCCACCAACAATAGTTTCGACATTGTGCTTAACCATTCCTAAGTAAGTATCAGCACCGCTACCTTCTGGACCTAAAGCATCAGAATAAAGTGTTCCCCCAATTGCGACTTCGTGCCCTCGGGCTTTGACTGCTACCTGAAGTGACTCAATAAACTTTGCTGCCACACTAGATTCCATAAAAATGGCCTTTAGCTTTCGGTCGATTATTTTGCCGGCGAGATTCTTAACATCACGCAAACCATAGTCCGCGGAGGTACTAATCCCCTGTAGTCCGTCAACTTCCATACCGTAGCGTTTTCCAAAGTAACGAAAGGCATCATGCGCTGTAACCAGAACTCGACTATTCTCTGGAATTAGAGCTACTTGCTCTTTGGTCCAGTTATCTATTTCAGACAGCTTTTTAAGATAAGAACTAGTCGATTCTTCAATCACCTTAGAATCTTTTGGCAAAGCAATTGCTAACCTACTTCCTACATTCTCAGCTACCAAGCTCCATAAAGTAGGATCAAACCAAAGATGAGGATCAAAAGCATTTTGATAATCTTCCGCAGCTAACAACAACTCTTTCTTTCCAAACTCACTGGCAGCAATGACTGTTTTTCCTTTTGCTTCAAGCTTCTCAAGAATTGGTTCCAGCTTACCTTCTAAGGTAAGTCCGTGATAAACGATAATATCCGCATCTCTTAGAAGTGAAATGTCTTTATGGGTTGGTTTGTAGACATGAGGGTCAACACCGGGTCCCATCAGAGGTTTAATATTAACTGATTCGCCAGCAATGTTTCGCAAGAGGTCAGCCATAATCCCAGTAGTGCAAACGACCGAAGGTTTATCCTTAGCAAGCACTTCGGAAAGAGGAAGTAAGCTGAAACAAAAGGTGCTCACTAAAAAATAAAAACTATGAAGCAACTTAATATCTAAACAATTTCTCATGGGGATCTCCTTGACTTGCAATGTAGCCTTAGCTACATAAATTGTAGCAAAAGCTACAATTATTAGCAATATTGTTTATAAAAAGAATGCCTGATTCCAGAGACAAAAAGGAAGTTCGGAGTAGCGCCTTCCACGCTACAAGAGCCAGTCATCTATTGGAGTCTGCAGAGGACTATACTGAGCTGGTAGCTGACCTAATTGAAGAAAAGGGAGAAGCCAGAACTGTAGAGATTGCTAGACAGCTTGGCATCTCTCACGTCACAGCCCTAAGAACCATCAAGAGACTTCAGCGTGAGGGATACTTATCAACCTATCCACATAAACCGGTTGAACTTACTGAGAAAGGTGCCAAGCTGGCAAAGTTCTGTAAAAAAAGACATCAGGTGATCTTGGAGTTCTTGATCGCTATTGGTGTGCCAAAACGGTTTGCAGAGATAGATGCTGAAGGAGTAGAACATCACATTAGCAAACACACTCTGCAGGCTATGAAAAAACATTTGAAAAAAATCTAAATCAATAATGCTATGACTTTCGAAGAAAAACTCCAAAACTACGCAAAGCTAATGGTTTGCCATGGACTTAATGTTCAACCGGGACAAATGGTAAATATTAGTGCCGAAGCCTACCATAGAGAACTCGCCGTGATGGCAGTGGAGGAAGCGTGGAAAAGAGGGGCGTCCTATGTGAACCTAGACCTCAATGACTCACGCACAACTAGGCTGAGAGTTCAACACTCTGAGGACAAAGATTTAGAATTCGTTCCTGCTTATGTTTCAGAGAAGTACAAAGAAATAGTTGATCAAACTGGAGCCAATCTTGCTATTCGCGGAAGCGAATACCCTGATATCCTAGCCGACCTATCCACTAAGAAAGTTAACAATCTTAGACTCAGCAATCACAAAGCAATCAAGTACTTCTATGATGAGGGAATTGGAAAATCCAAGGTCCACTGGTCTCTTGCCAATGGAGCGACTCCTGGCTGGGCTAGTAAAATTTTTCCAGAAATGGAGCCAGAAGAAGCCTGCAAAAGACTTTGGGATGAGATTTTCAAAGCCTGTAGAGCCGACAAAGAAAATTGCCTAGAGCTTTGGAAAGAACACAACGACCGGCTTCATGCTCGAAGTAAAAGGCTCAATGACCTAGAGCTAGAGACCATTCATTTCTCCGGACCCGGAACTGACCTCAAAGTAGGACTCTCCAAACTTGCTTTATTCAAGGGTGGCGGAGATGAAAGTCCAAGGGGAGTTGAATACGAGCCCAACATTCCGACTGAAGAGGTTTTCACTACACCTGATAATAGAAAGACAGAAGGGGAAGTCAGTGCTACTCGACCTTTCCTTATTAATGGCGTTTTAATCGAAAATTTAAAAATCGTTTTCGAAAAAGGTAAGATTGCTAACTTCTCGGCTACCAACGGTGCTGAAACTTTTAAAGAATACACATCCAGCGATCCTGGTGCTTCTAGGCTTGGGGAAGTTGCACTAGTGGGAACAGACTCGCCAATCTTTCAAAGCGGCTTGGTGTTTCAAGACATTCTCTATGATGAAAATGCGGCTTGTCATATCGCGGTAGGTTCTGCTTACAAATTCTGCCTCAAGGGTGGAGATAGTCTCTCCAAAGATAAACTCGAAGAAATCGGCTGCAATGAAAGTATGGTGCACACCGATATGATGATCTCGTCTGAGGAAGTTAGCGTCAAAGGCACTACCTACTCGGGAGAAGAAGTACAATTGATCGAAAACGGAAAATGGGTGGAATAATGAAAGAATACGACGTTATAGTTATTGGTGGCGGTGGTGGAACCAAATTAGTGACTCCTGTGGCTAACATGGGACTTAAAGTAGCAATTCTTGAAAAAGAAGCTATGGGAGGAACCTGTCTAAACCGAGGCTGCATTCCTTCCAAAATGATGATTCATCCCGCAGACCGAATCTGCCACATCCAAGACAGCTATAAGTTCGAATTAGGACTCAGAGCTTCTTTTGACATAGACTTCAGCACAATGGTCAAAAGGATTTCTCAATCTGTGGATTCCGATGCAGCGAGCATTCCACCAGCTTACGATAAAAACCCGAATATTGATTACTACCCCCATGAGGGGCGCTTTGTCTCGAACAAGGTAATTGCAGTGAATGACCAAGAGATTACAGCAGATAAAATATTCATTGCTGTTGGTTCAAGACCTTCAATTCCTGAAATACCTGGCCTGGAGGGTACTCCTTTCATGACTAGCCGAGAAGCTCTCAGAAACACAGAGCTTCCTAAAACAATGACCGTGATTGGCGGAGGCTTTATCGCTTTAGAGTTAGGGCATGCTTATAGTTGCTTTGGAACTTCAGTTGATTTTTTGATTCGAAGCCAAATGATGCGTGGACTAGATCAAGACGTTATTGATGAGTTCGAAAAAGAATTCAGTAAGCGAAATAATTTGCACTCCGGCTTTTCCCCAGAGTCCGTTAGCTACAACGAGGGTCATTTTCATATTACTTGCAAAGGACCAGCGGGTAAGGAGAAAGAGATTTCCTCAGAGGCACTACTAGTTGCCACTGGAGTAAAGCCTAACTCAGACCTTTTAGGGCTTGAAAACACCGATATCAAAGTTGATGCCAAAGGCTATATTGAAGTCGATAAACAGCTACGAACCAATGTGGAGGGCGTTTGGGCTATTGGTGATGTGGTTGGCAACTATATGTTTCGTCATAGTGTAAACTACGAAGGTGAATACTTATTTAGAACTCTATTTTCTGCGCCAACAGAGGAAGATCTGGACTACGGTCCAGTTCCCAGCGCCGTATTTACCCATCCAGAGATAGCCTCAGTAGGTAAGACCGAATTAGAGCTTCAAGCCGAAGGAATCGATTACGTTGCGGGAATAAATCCCTATAGAAAAAGCGCAATGGGCTCAGCTAGATTATCCGACCATGGGTTTGTAAAGGTTCTTGTCAGTAAAAATGACAAGAAAATTCTAGGAGCTCATATTATCGGGGATGAAGCCTCAAACATGATTCACCTGTTTATCGCTTTTATAAAACTTGGTGGAACTTTAGATGATATGATGGACATGATTTTTGTTCATCCTGCTCTGCCAGAAATAGCAAGGAATGCAGGACGGAAGGCTAGGGCTTTGCTCGCAACAAATTCATAGCTGCACATCTCTCAGCTAGAAGTGTTTGGCCAGCCATTGATTGAGCGCTTTAATTCCATCTGATGAAACTTTATGCCCAACTGGAGCCTCTAAGTAGTTCAGCTCAGCTCCACACTGCTCTAGGTAATCCTTTCCCTTCCTGGCAGTTTCAATTGGAATGATTTTGTCTTCAGTTCCGGAAGCCATAAAAAACTCAGGTAAATTCATATCTTGTCTGAACTTGGGATCAACCTCCTGCTCGACTTGAGGGACAAAGCCAGCCAACAAACCAACACCTTCAAAAACCTCGGGGCTTTTAAAAGCCAATGAGCAAACTGTTCCAGCTCCTTGGCTAAACCCAGCAGTAACCGTTTTAATATTCCGAGGGATGTTGAAGTATTCCTTAGCTGAGACTAGAAATTTTTCTAGTTTTCCAGCGGCCTCGTCCATCTCCTCTCGACTAGCCACTCCCCCGCTCCGACCCTCAACTTTCCACCAACTAAATCCCCCTAGTTGATCTTCAATCGGCGCCTCGGGAGCTATAAAAACTATTTTCTCCCCAACGCTTTTCGGTCGAGCAAAAACCCACATCACATCAAAATTTCCTGCCCTGCCATGAACCAGTAATACTAGCCCTTTGGCCTCAGAAACTGCCGAGATCGACTCGGGAACAAATATCCTAAAGTTAAGGCCAAGTGCTTCAACTTCTTCTGCGCTACCTATCCGGGTTTTCAACATGTTGTGAACTATGTAATTGACTAAATTAGTGACTTAAATGCTTTATTTGGCCCTACCTGACAAATCTATTGGTAAAAGCCTTGACCGTATTACCCAATTTCATTAAAAAGCTCGAGCCTATTAGTTCAGGCTTTGCGTCCCCATCGTCTAGTCTGGCCCAGGACACCGGATTTTCATTCCGGCAACAGGGGTTCAAATCCCCTTGGGGACGCCATTTTCATTTTTGGAGATATTATCCTTCTCCCTTCATCTTTTAAATTAAGACTCGGGGTCTTTTGAATCACTAGATTTGAAAGCGCTCTGTTGCTTTCTCTTACGATAAAGAATCTGAGCATAGTCTCTTAAATCACTGACAAGGTCATACTCATCAATTATTTCTTTACCAACCAACTCTTCAACCAAATCTTCAACAGTAACCAGTCCGGCAAAAGCTCCGTGCTCGTCTACGACAGAGCATATGGATTCCTTTTTCTCGAACATCTCTAGCATCACTTTATCAGCCCGCATTAGCTCATTAACTGTTGTAAGCGGCCTAGCTAGTTCAGAAAGCTTTCTATCCTCATGACCCTCTAGCAAAGATCGGTAGATATCACGCTGCGTCACATAGGACTCTATCGCTTCTTGATCTGTGTCTGGATAAATCGGGACTCTTGAGTGAGCCCAGTCACAAATTTCGGACTTTACTTCCCCAACGGTCCTATCTTGAGGAAGACGAAAAACAACAACCCTTGGAGTTAATACATCTTTCACTAAGAGGCGGTCAAAGCCAATAATATTCTGAATAACTGAACCTTCTAAGTGATCCAACACCCCTTCAGTCTGACCAATCTCAGTCAAAGATAGAAACTCCTGCTCAGAAAAAGAAGGCTCGTCACCTCCTTTCTTGAACAAAGAAGAGACCATTTCCGTAAGCTTAATAAAAGGTGAAAAAAGTATTACAAGACAGTGAAGTGGCCAAGCTATCAGTTGAGATACACTTCTAGCAGACATTGCACCAATCTGTTTGGGAATGATCTCACTCAGGTAAAGCATTGCTAAGGTGAAAACTACTGAGAAGATTACAACACTATCTTCACCATAAATTTTTCCGACAAGGTAACCTGCGACAGCTGCACCTATAGTATGAGAAATCGTATTGAGGATCAGAATAGCAGAAATAGGAGGACTAAGGTTTTCTTTAAAATTAAAGATTAGCTTACCTGTTTTAGATCCTTGGTCAGCTAAGTGCTTGGCGTAAGCTTTAGGTACAGCAAATAGAGCTGCCTCCATTAGTGAGCAAAACGCAGAAACACTTATTGAAATAATTATTGCAGCAGCTAAAGCAAACATTGATTAAAATAATTAAAGACTAGTTAAAAACTAACTAATTAAGCCGATTAAAAAACACTACTAATTTTTAAGAAAACACCTCGATCCACTTCATAAGCAGGCTGATCAACAAAATCGTTACCAAACTCTCTGTGGCTGGACTCTAACAAATTTTTTCCCACCAACGAAACCTCTGTATTTACTGCTGGCGACCAAGATAAACGTAAGTCAAGCTCTAGGTAATCATCTACATCAAAAGCTTCTAGCTCATCCACATACCTCAAAGAGCTATCAAACTCCCAGTTTTTGCCCAGGTCAAAGCGAGATTGTAAGAAGGCTTGATGCTGAGGATCTCTCCCCTCATCATCATCCCCTCTGGGGTCTCTGCTTCCAGAGCCGGGTTTCAAATCTATATTAAGGAAGGAGTAACTAGCCTTGAGCTCTAGCCAGGAAGCAGGCTGAAAGCTTCCAACCAATTCGACTCCAGAAGTTTCACCGGAAAGCTGGTTATCGAAGACAAAACTCTGCTCTAAAACTCCCCGCTCCGAGTCTAGCTCCGGCACCCCCTCTGGTTCAAAAGTAATCAGCCTGGATACATCATTATAAAACAACGAGACATCCATAGAAAAAGCACTACTAAAAAGTTTACGGTAGCCAACCTCATAACTAACCGAAACTTCGGACTCTGTATCGCGACTCCCAAAAATAGTGTTTTCAACTATTAAATTATTATCTGTTCTAAAACTGGTGATCGGTAATTCCACATCTTGGTTAATTCTGGAAGGGGTTCTAATAACCCTCGAAACTCCAGCCCAGTAGGTCTCACCGGGGATAGGTGCCCAAACAAATTTTAAAGAGGGCTGATATTCAAAACCAGTAAAATCATTGTGCTCGAATTTGCTCCCAGCGATCAACCAAGCTTCATCACTCAACAAAAGTTTATCTTGAATAAAAGCACTAAACACTGAGACATTTCTCTCTGCATCCAAATAATTGGCAAGCTCAGACTCTCCTAACTCGTCGCTGGACAGACTGTAACCTAATCCCCAAATCAACTCGTTATTTTCATCTAAATTATAGCGATGCTGAAAATCGACATCGAAGCGGTTGATGTTCGAGTCGTTAACAACATCCTCTCTTCTTTCTCGATCTAAGTATGTTTGAAGCTGCCAATCTGATCTCGTCCCGTATCTCTTGGTCAATCGACCAAGTAAATACTGTCCCTCGGTTTCCCGGTCGACGGAAACAGTTCTTCGTAGATCGCTTTGCTCAGAGTCAGGTATATTGAAGCTACCTCCGAGCTTGCCATCAAAAAAACCTCCTTCTACCATCAAATCAGAGTTAGTAGACAAACTACGTTCGTGTCGAAAGCCACCTGATACCTGTTGCCAATCATCATTAGCATCCTCTCCGTCAGCCAAGCTTCCAGAGTCTCTATTGATACCTTTCAAAAAGATACGTGTTGAACTGTTCTCGGTACCGAAACCGAAACTACCTGACGCCACTAAACGATCTTCAGTGCCCACAGTTAGTGAAAGACTAGCTCCTTTAGTCTTGGCAGCAGACTTAGAGATAATATTAATCACTCCATTAAAGGCATTTGCGCCATAGATAGTTGCTCCCGGGCCGCGAATAACTTCAATTCGTTCTATATTGGACAATGGTAAATCTTGAGCTTCCCAGAACACACCTGAAAACACTGGGGAGTAAATACTCCTACCATCGATTAGAACCAAAAGCTTATTAGCAAACTGACCGTTGAAGCCTCTAGCAGTAATGGCCCAATCATGTGAGTTAACACGAGCAACACTCAAACCTGGCGCATATCTTAACAACTCAGGAATCGTATTAGCAGTTGAACGTCTAATATCCTCTGCTGTAATCACAAAAACAGCAGACGCCGCTTCAGAGAGCTTTTCCTCTTTTCTAGAAATAGAAGTCACTGTCATATCCAGCAATTCCTCAATCCCTAAGTTAGAAAGCTCCTCCGCAACCTGATCATCTCCGAAATTATCAGCGAAGGCAGGACTCCCTAAGAGAACTGCTAGGCAAATTAGGGCTAATAAAACGGGCTTCTTTCTTTGATTTGCTATAAGAGGACAAAGAATACTAAGGATTTGCTCCATGAGACGCATGAATTGAACTTGTCTAATTTTTTTCACCCTTTCCCCCTTCAACAACTCTAACTCAATGACCCTAATACTGAAGAAATCTAATCTAAAACCCTTTCAGCCCACATAGCGAGCCTAGGATAGATTCCTATTCCTCTCTTCTTGGCAGCTTTCATATTCAGATGAAAACGGACCCTGTTATTTTCTGAATTGGTGACAAAAGATATTATTCCACCTTCCTCAACGAAACTTGCCCCTTCTCCAACAGTTAGAACCGGCCAATCCTTAATTTTCTTCAACACATCGACACTAGCCAAGCGACTGCCCTCCCCAACAATTAAAACCTGAACAGGCTGAAGATCATCAAGACTTAGAAATCTTGAAACTGTGACATTTCTTCCATCAACAGTCTGCGCACTTAGAGCACTATCAAGAAACTCGCCATAAGGGTCTTCCCCGATAATACCGACCACAATATCCCCTTCCGATTTACTGTCGGTTTCTGGCCATTTTACGTATCTTAAAAATTGAGCGAGAAGGGCTGCTTTTACCTTATAGTCAGGGACAGCCTTAGTGGTAGCGTGAGCAGAAGTAGTTAAAAAACTAAAGTTAGGAACCGAAACAGCACTGATAAAAATAGTGCAAGCAACTGAGAGCAATATCTGCCTGTGGCGGATAGATCCGCAAAATCCAAAGCTTAAAGGCTTGCCTTTATTCAAATCCACTCCTCGGTTAAACAAAAAACAAAAACTAAGTTCTTCAGACCACTTCCATTGTCTACCACTCGATAACCTCTCTTGCGACTAACTTTTATATAATTTGGATGAGGACGGCCTGGTTGCACAGTCCATCCAATTCAGGATTAACTCTGTAAAACCAGCCACTAAGGGCTTTTAAAATGCAAGCAAGCAATCAGCTACTGCTCAGAACTTGCCCAAATCGGGAAAACCGCCGAATTGGTCTAGAACACCAACCTTTTTATTAGACGATCATGGACAAATAACAATACTATAAAAATGTAAGCGCTTAGGTCACCCTTCGCATCGTTGCTCAGCCGGCGTCCTCACTGCGAAGTGTGGATACACGACTCGTTCGTCACCCTTAGAGCACCTGAATAAGAACAACCTTAACGCTTACATAAAAACAAATAGTGTTTAAAAATTTAGATCTGAACCCTGTATTTCTAGAGTCAACAATAATGTTTCCATCGATGACAATCAAAGCAAGACTGAGCACTTTGGTGCTTCTTTTGCTTTCCTTGCTCGTTGCTGGAACTTTATTCACACTGCGAGAAATAAATGAGGTTGGAAAAGAGTTTTATAAAATAGCAGACGATGAAATTCCTCTCTCTCAATCCCTGGCAAAGGTAAACTCTCTTTTTCTAGGACAAGCCATAAATTTTGAACGTGTCATGAGGTTTTCAACTTCTCCTGACCCTGGCGACGAAAATTCGTTAATTCCTTCAAAAGAAGCTCGACATGAGTTCGATAAACTTCAAAAAGACATGCTTCTGTTTTTGAAAAAAATCGACAAAGAGTCCCATGGTAGTAAAACAATTGACTCCAATACTCTTAGTGCCAGCATCTCCGATATCCAAGCAGCCTTAACTCGGTACGAAGAGAGAGCTCGCCTCGTATTCCAATATTTCGATTCAGGGGAGATTGTCGCAGCCGAAATTGAGGCGTTGACAATCGCAGTTGAGGAGCAGGAAATAAAGCAAGGGCTCTACTCTCTGATCAACGAAGTCAACCAAAGGGCGGACTTAGCTTCCCAGCGAGTGGCCACGATCCATAATCAGGCTCTTTTTCGCTCCCTCTTAATGACTTTCCTCGGTTTAATCCTTGGACTGATACTTGCCTCACTGATTGCCGGGTCAATTACTAGACCTCTTGGAATTGCCATGTATGCCGCGGATCGCATAGCAGATGGGGAAGAAAGTCTTGATATTCAGTCCGCTCAGGTCGGGGAATTAGGTAAACTAATAGACACGATGAACAACCTTGCAAGCTCAGTCTCCGAGTCTAAAAAGGAGTTAAAAAATCAAGCAGAGGAACTATCAAGGTCTAATGCAGAGCTTGAGCAATTCGCCTATATCGCTTCGCACGATCTCCAAGAACCACTTCGAATGGTCTCGAGTTACACTCAGCTATTATCAAGACGCTACAGCGGGAAACTAGACGAAAGTGCAGACGAATTTATTTCCTTTGCTGTTGATGGTGTCAACAGAATGCAGCAACTTATTAATGACCTACTAAAACTTTCTCGAGTAGGAAGAGACCACAGTGATTTTGAAATATTCTCTCTTCAAGACGCTCTTGACGATGCTCTAAAGAATTTGGAAGTTAAAATTAGTGAGTCAGGGGCTAAAATTCAAAGCCCAGACAAACTACCTAAAGTTTACGGTAACAGAGGGCAGATTTCCCAACTCTTCCAAAACTTAATTTCCAACGGAATCAAGTTCTGTAGAGAAAAAACCCCTGAAATAAAGCTGTCGGCCGAACAAGAATCGGATCTAGTTTTAATTTCCGTCAAAGACAATGGTATCGGGATTGAAGGTAGCAATTTGGATAAAGTTTTTGATGTCTTTCATAGGCTGCACTCCAAGGAAGAGTATAAAGGGACTGGAATTGGGCTTGCAATTTGCAAGAAAATAGCTGAGCATCATGGAGGTAGTATTTCAGCTACCTCAGATGGAAAAAGTGGTAGCACTTTCACTTTCTCTCTAAGACTAAAAAACAAGAGTTCTAATTCGCTGGAGTAAAAAAATGGAATTGTCCCGGAAAGCAGAGATACTCCTAGTTGAGGATAACGAAGCGGATATTAGACTTACTAAAGAGGCTTTGGAAGAAACTGAGGTGCTAAGTAATTTAAGTGTTGTGAAAGACGGGGAAAAGGCTTTGGATTTTGTATTCAAACGCAAAGGTTTCGAAGAAGCCCCTTCCCCAGATCTAATACTTTTAGATCTCAACCTTCCTTACAAGTCAGGCAAGGAAGTGCTGGCTGAAATCAAATCACACCCTGAACTAAAAAGCATACCGGTGGTGATGCTTAGCACCTCCCAAGCTAGAGAAGACATAAATGGAGCTTACCAGCTTCACGCTAACTGTTTTCTGAGCAAACCGGTTGATTTCGAGGAGTTTGTAAGCCTAACTCAGAAGACAACTTCGTATTGGTTGGAAACAGCCAAACTCCCTGAAATATAAAAATCAAAGTAAGTCCTCATATGGCTTTTATCGAGGCTCTCAAGCCAAAACGAGTGAGTCGTTACATCGCAACAGCAGGCGGAGAAATAAGAAATTAAAAACTATCTGAGGGCTTACGACTGGCTAACTAGCTTGGTAGGTAAACCTGCTAGTAAAATGAAAGCCTGAATTACCAACCTCTGAGTCGCTTTCAACCCAGGCTCGGCCTGACATTAACTCCACAAGCCTAGCACTTACTGCCAAGCCGAGCCCCATACTTCCGTATTTTCTAGCGGAGGAAGCATCAGCTTGGGCAAAAGACTCAAAAATCAACTTTTGTTTCTCAAGCGGGATGTCAGCAGACTTCAAAATGACAGCGAAATGAACGTCACAATACTTTTCTTTCTGCTCTTCAACAGAAGCTTCCACCTCAATCTCGCCACCATACTGAGCATGAGAAATAAAATTAGAAATAAAGTTTCTAAGTACCTGGCTTAGTCTTTCGATATCACCTCGAAGAGCATCAGGAACTTGCTCATCAACCTTAACACTTATCGAAATCTCCTTATGTTTCGCTCTCTCTCCGATAATAGAAACTATTTCATTTAAAAAATCACGAAACTTAAAGTCTACTTTACTTAAGTTCAGCCCACCTGCATCTATCTTGGTAAAATCAATGATATCATTGAAAAGAGCCAGTAAGGTTTGAGCCGAGTCCTTAACAGTGATCAAATCTTCTTTAGAGGACTCTGATAAATCCCCCGTCAAACCATGCTCTGCTGCCCTAATAATACTATAAAGAGGTGAGTGAATTTCGTTAGTTAAATTCACCAACATCTCACCTCGCGTCTTAGCAGAACGCTCCACCTGCTCTAGTGAATTCTCCATTCGATTTCTAATTTCAAATCTTTCAATGGCGTATGACAACGAGCGTTGGAGCAATGGACCAGTAAGAGCCTCTTTAGCTAAAAAATCCTGGGCACCTGCTTGGACTGCCTCCTTGGCCATTGAAGGATCCTTTAGTCCACTCACTACTACCACTGGAGTTCGTGGAGCCACTGCTCGAAAACTGTAATAAGCATCTAAGCCTTTAGCGTCTGGTAAAGTGAGATCCAACATCACTATATCGATATGATGTTCACCAACTATCTCTAAACCCTTTGAGAAACTCTCAGCCCAGTGCAAATTGAAGCTAAACTCATCACTAACATCGGCCAACATTTCCTTTATTAGGACAAAGTCACCTTGATTATCTTCTATAACGAGTATTTCAATCATTTAACAAAATTACTGGTTGGTTACGACAAAGACCTCAAGTGCCTTAGTATAGCCTCCTCAGGCCGGCATGGCCAATAACAAATAATTGTAGCTACACTAAATAGTGTCCTCTCTTCGACTAGCTACAAAATAACCTACTTGATAGCGAGCGTACACGCCAGAACCACTGGCTATATCAGCAACTCTTTGGACTTCTAGACCTGCAGCTCTATCGTAATTGATCGCCATTTTGCGCAGCTGAGTCGGGCTGAAGACATCTACTAAGCTACCAGGAGCAGAGGTTCTAACTCCTCGTTGCTTCAAGGAATGCATAAATTCCCAGAAATTTTTAAAAGTCTCAAAGTGAGTTTTAACTTTTGAGCTAGAAACTTCAAAACCAGCTTCAATCAAACTACTCTCAATATTCGCTCGACTTGGAAAACCAAAAATACGCTTTCTATTTTCAGCTGTCTCCACCGAATCAGATAGCTCTCTAAAAGTGCCATCTAACATTATAGAAAAGGCTAATTTCCTGCCTGGATTTATAAACTCTCCCAAACGACTGAATAGTGCTGGGAAATCATCAAACCAGTGAAAACAACAAGAACTTAGGATCAATTGATATCTGTTCTTGTTTCCCAAC
>CAZECN010000015.1:0-43052 GCA_964510575.1 uncultured Bdellovibrionales bacterium
TTGAACCTTGAGTCACGCCGAAAGTGCCTCCTGGCACTTTCTAAAACCCTTCGGGCTTTACGAGACTCCGCCTACTGATTCAAATCAGTTGCTCTGGCAATTGCCTAAAAAAGACACTACACGAGCGGTTGGATAAATAAAAAACCTATCAATCTCAAAACTAGCACTTGAACCTTGAGTCACGCCGAAAGTGCCTCCTGGCACTTTCTAAAACCCTTCGGGTTTTGTGAGACTCCGCCTACTACCGACCAATTAATTCTAAAATCAGTTGCTCTGGCAATTGCCTAAAAAAGACACTACCCGAGCTTGGTAAGATGTGGGCTTTTTTGCCATAAAATTGATTGTTTTGTCACCCCCGTTAGTGGGATAAGCTAAAAAAAAAACCGCTCAAAAGATGAAAGCACTATATTTTAATCAATATGGGGGTGTGGATAACCTCAAATTCGGAGAGCTTCCCGACCCAAATAGAGCAGCCGGAGAGGTTCTAGTCCGAGTAGATGCTGCTGCCCTGAACCGCCTAGACCTATTTGTTCTTGAAGGCTGGAAGGGCCTAGAACTAGAAATGCCCCATATTGGTGGCGCAGACATGGCGGGGACCGTCATCGAAGCTGATTCAGACTCTCAGCTAAAAGCCGGCGACCGAGTAGTGGCTATGCCAGGTTTTGCACTAAAGGAAGATTCATTCACCAAAACAGGAGATGATAGCCTAAGCTCCTCTTACCAAATTCTTGGAGAAAGTCGTCCCGGAGTTTTTTGCGAGCGAGTTAGCCTGCCAGAAAACATACTCTACAAAATTCCTGATGACCGAGCGGCAACTGAAGCCTGCTCCCAGCTACTAACTGGGCTCACCTGCTGGAGAATGCTCAAAAGACAAGCGCCGGTAAAAAAAGGTGATGTGGTTCTGGTAGTCGGAACTGGAGGCGGTGTTAACTCCTTTGCAATACAGCTAGCCAAGTCACTAGGAGCAACTGTGATCGCACTCGCCTCCACTGAAGAGAAAGAGGAAAAAGCTCTAGCCTTAGGGGCTTCCCTCGCCATCAACTATCATGCCCGCCCAGACTGGCATAAGAATGTTCTTCGAGCCACCGATGGAGAAGGTGTCGATATCGTCGTAGACAATGTCGGTGCTGAAACTTTTAGCAAGTCAATTAAATCTCTAAAAAAGGGAGGCTCTCTGGTCACTGTAGGAAACTCATCAGGCCCAATTGTTGAAATTGACAATAGATATATTTTCTCAAAACAAATTAAACTTGTAGGCTCAACCATGGGCGGTAAAGAGGATTTTGAGAACCTTTTATCTGCACTACGGAACAACCGTTTTGAGCCAGTAATTGACTCCGTCTTACCTCTTAAGGAAGGCAAACAGGCTTATCAGCGCTTACTTGAAGGTGGACATTTAGGTAAAATCGTATTGAGCAACCAAAGTTCATAATTCTGCATAACACTAGAAACCGAAATCTATTAGTTGGAGACCTAGAAATTGAGTAGCAGCAAACAAAATCAACATATCGCTAGACTAATCATTGGCGCGATGACAATTGACGGTGAAATGAGTGACAAAGAGCTCGCTAAATGTGGAGCAACGCTTGAAGCAATCGGAATGGGTCAACTAGTTGCCTACCTAGGCTCTGTTCTCGAAGAAGACGAAAGTCAGTACAATATGTTTCAGGAATGCAAGGATCTGGTTCAATCTCTTGGTTCAGAATCCAAAGAAGTCTCCCCTCTGGTGTTCAGAATCATTGTTGACGTAATCGCAGCTGACCGATTTGTATCACTAAGAGAAGCCTCCTACCTAGCGGCCATGGCGAAAAGACTGGATATGTCGATGAGTGACGCTCAGACAATTTTTAAAACTGAAATGGCCAGACAAAGAAGCAGACTGGAAGTGTCAGGAAGCGACATTGACGAAATGCTTAACAAAAACCTAAAAGATCTTCTAAGCTTTGCCGGTGCAGATGACATGGTGGGAGAGCTTGATCAAAATTCACTCGAAGAGATGATACACCAGGCAGACCAAGGAGCAGAAGTCTGTAAAGATGAAGTTGCTAGAGCGATGACTATTCTTGGCTTGAAAAGCAATTCAACTCTCGAGGACGCTGAAACTGTCTGGAGAGAAACTATAGAGAAACTGAACTTGCCTAAAATGGCGGAGCTAGGTGAGACTTTTGTTTCGGCGGCGATTGATAGAATCTCTGCAATCAATGACGCGTACAAAACAATACTTGCCTATACTCAGAGCCAGTAATTCCTAATTATTTCGAAAAAACAAGATTTTTCAATCACCAAGCTTCAGCAAGACTCTTTGTTTTGCTCAAGCAAAGCGCCCAGACTGTCACTATCCCAGCCAAAGAACTCTCAAGACTACTGACCCACCGAAGCCGCGGGTAAGGCTTGCAAAAATCTTTCAACAGCTGATTCTCTATCCTCAATTAAATTCTAGGTAAATATTTAAAAATATTCGTTATTCGACCTCAAGTAAAACAAAAAAACTGCCGATAGATTAGATTGTCGTGCAATTTTGACCACTTAGGTCAGTCATTTGGAAAATCAAGTAATGAATAAGTTTATCAAACTTACGCTATCCTTCTGTCTACTCCTCTCCTCCAGCTCAGCTCTAGCTCAAACCTCTACTGAAGACGGAGTGTTTAACGGCTTTCTAAATCAAACCAACGTTCTAGAGTGTGAGAATTACGGCTCTTCTGAAGCAATTTTCGGACTGGAACTACTCTCAGACTCTGGTCAAAGACTTCATAGCTCAAGCGTGGTCCTTGCTCCAAATGGCACCAGACACACCGTTCTCAATGATGTCACTGATATTAGAAACATCTACGGAAGTATCTCTATAAACAAAAGTAGAGCTCCATCCGTAGTTTGTAGAACAGTAATATACGGTCCTAACCCTCAGGACGGTTCAAAAAACAACGACTTCATTTACTCAATTCCTGTCTCTGCTGGAGCTGCAGGAAAGAGAGGAGGACAATACACTGCTATTAATGGAATGGTTGCTACTCCTGCCTCTACTTATAACTGGCTCACTATTGCCAACTCTTCCAATAGAGCCTTCTCTGCATTCATTGAATTCTTTAACGCCAGTGGTCAGAAAACTGGCAGCTACACCGTTGATGAACTCAGAGCTAATGGAAGACAGGACATTGCTGTAGGGATTGGAGCTGAGGGAAGCTATATTGTTCACCCTGAAGATAACTCTCAGAGCTACAAGGCATACGTAGTGCAGTATGGTTCAGACCCTTCAAGCACTAAAAACTTCTTCGCCTTTCCTTCTTTTTCTAGAGACTCTGACTGTGGGGGAGAAATCCTTCAAGCTTCTACTCTAGGCACCAGCTCTACCAAAAGCTGGTTAGACCTAGCTAACCTAGAATCTCGTCAGGTTCAGACGCAGGTAATTATTAGAAATCAGCAAGGAGCTGTTGTTGAGCAACAGGCTTATACACTGGCAGCTAATGCCAAGCTTTTACTTCCTCTAAACTCTTTTATTGACCCAACTGGCCAAGGTGCAATTGGCACAGTAGAGCTAGTGTGTCCTTCAGCAACTAGTAAGATCATCGCTCAAGTAGGTCAGGCTGGCTCTCATGACGGAAGTCAGGTGGTTTGGACTTATCTGGCGCAAAGCTCTGCAACTTCTCGTGCCGGGGCAGGTCAGTCAATTGCCTTGCCAGTGAATAATTTTCTTGGCTCCCTGAACTGGGTGAAGATTTCTAACTTCAGCAGTCGAGAGAAATTTCAAGACTACGACGTTTTTGACATGTTTGGCGCCAAGAAAGAAGAGAGCTTTACCAGAGTAGCTGGTAGTGCCAGCACGGATATTAACTCTGGAGCATCTCTAAGCGCTGACACTGTAGGACTGGTTAAGATTCCGGGGAGTGCAGAGAAATCAATAGACGCCAGTTTGCTCAGAACTTATCCGGACAGTGCTGGAAGAATTTCAAACGTTCTTTACATTCCTGGGGTTGTGGCTGGGGAATCTGGCGGGGAATCCGGCAGTGAAGACAACAATGAGAATCCCTCAGTAGGCAATCCTGGAAATGATGGTGATGGAGTTAATCCCCCTACAAACATTAACCCAACAGTTACTTCAGTAACTTCAAGAGTTGTTTCGTCCACTTCAGTTGAGATTTCAGTAGGTCTCTCTGGTGAAGGGCGAGTAAGAGTCTTTTACGGTGAAGAAGGAACTTCGCCGGACCTGATTGAGTCAGGTGATAGTCGAATTCACCTTGATCATAAGTTTTTAATAGAAGGATTAAGAGCGAATACTGAGTATTCATTTAATCTTAGAACCTGGGCAAGAGACAACGGAGCCAATTTTGATACCTCTGAAACTAGAACGTTTACGACAAGAACTGTTACAGCCAATGGTAACGCAACTATTGCCTCAGTGAATATCAAGAAACTCTCTCCTACCTCCGTAGAACTTCTAGTTGATTTAAATGGCGAGGGACGAGTCAGGGTTTTCTATAACCAAAGTGGACTTCCTTTAAACAAAGCAGAGTCAGGTGACAGTAGAGTACATCAGAGTCATAGATTCGTACTGGAAGGACTTAGTCCAGATACAATTTACTCCTACCAGCTTACAACTTGGGCAGCTGGTAACGGTGACAATGCTGATACATCAGCTATTATGACTTTTAAAACTTTAGCTACGGGTAGCAGTAGCTCCTCGTCTAGCTCAAGCAGCTCCTCTTCGAGTTCCGGAAGCAGCTCATCATCATCCTCATCTTCATCAGGTGGAATTACTCCGCTTGCAAACTTGGCGGCAAACGGTGAGCTAGATGATAGAAATGAAGCTCTGGCTTTTCCTGGAGCTACTGGTCATGCGCGCTTTGCTTCCGGAGGACGAGGTGGAAAAGTTTATTGTGTCAATACCCTGGACGATATTGCTATAGCCGGTGATGGACTAATCTCTTTCAGAGAGGCGATTACTGCAACCGGGGACGTTCCTCAAGGAGCAAGAATTATCACTTTCTGCGTTGGCGGCGAGATCAATACAGGTCATGACGATCTACCGCTTATCCTAAGTGGTGACGGAGATCTGACAATTGCCTGTCAGACTGCCCCCTCCCCTGGCGTTGTTTTTACAGGTCTACGACCTTTTAGCTTGGACAACGATGCCGACAACATTATCATTCGCCATTGCGACATCAAGCCTAAAGATACTTTGAACGCTGGATTAAACCCCACAGCTAGAACTATTACTATCGGTGGTGGAAATGGTGTCGCCCCGGACAATCTAATGTTCGATCATATCTCAGGAATGTGGTCGACTGATGATGGTATTGTGGCTTATGTGGGCAGGAACACTCCTACTACTGCTCCCCCTTCCACAATTTCAGTCACACACTCAATCATGGGTGAAGGAGATACTACATGCCTACGGCACGACTTTGAATGTGGCAGCACTTCCTCGAATGACGGACAGCAGGAGTACTATTTCCCTAACCACTCCGTTGGTGCTGCCTTCTCATCACATAGCGGCAGGAGAATTAGCAACGTCTCTTTTATTGCAAATGCCTTTGTTAATACACAGGCTAGATCACCTCAATTAAGAGGAGTAGGTCCAGGAGAGATTTACCAGAATATTATTAGTAATACCCGTGGTGATGGAATACGTTTGAGTGCACCATCAGCGGGCCCTTCAGGCCCTGCGAGAAACCAGATTTACGTAGAGGACAATATCATCAAGGATGGCCCTGACTCATTGATCGATTCTGATCATCTTTTCTATAATGGTGGAGAATACATCGTTAACGGAAATAAGAGATTTTACTATGACGAAACAGTGGTCAACGACTATAAGGGTAATGGAATAGGACGTTCAGAGGAACTACCTCTCTCTGGGCGTCAATACACTACGGGAGACAATAAACTTAATCTGGCGTGTGTAGGAGCTTCTAAGCCATTCCGTGATTCAGCAGATGATAGAGTAGTGTCTGAGATTAATGGGACGGGTCCAACACCTACTGTTTCTGAAAATGCTGAAGTTGGAATTGGACCAAGGGTTCCCCCAATTGTTCCACCCTGTCTTCCAGGCCGCCCTTGCTTTTACGAAGGAACTGTTAATAGTCAGGGTCAAAGAGACTATTTCGACTATCAGTCGGTTGTCAGACACCCTTCCAACTACGATACCGACAACGATGGTATTGCCGACGCCTTTGAGCGAGCACTAATCAGTCAGTATTCAAATCTTAGGTCCCTTGCGGATATTGACCACACAACCAATGCTGATGGTGACCAGTATTTAGACGTTGAAGAATTTATAAACGCACTAGCTAGGTGCCCAGGAGTCAGTGAAGGGTTTTAGAGCAGAGCACCTAATTATTGTCGTGCAATTTAGACCGCTTAGGTCAGTCATTTGGGAAATCAGGTAATGAATAAGTATATCAAGCTGGCGCTATCTTTATCTCTACTCTTATCCTCGAGCTCAGCGATGGCTCAAAGCTCTACAGAAGACGGGGTGTTTAACGGCTTTCTAAATCAAACTAACGTTCTAGAGTGTGAAAACTACGGCTCCTCTGAAGCAATTCTTGGACTCTCTCTTCTCTCAGACTCTGGTCAAAGCCTTCACAGCTCAAGCGTGGTTCTTGCTCCAAATGGCACCAGACACACCGTTCTTAATGATGTCACTGGCATTCAAAACATCTATGGAAGTATCTCTATAAATAAAAGTAGAGCCAGGTCTGTAGTTTGTAGAACTGTAATATATGGTCCTAACCCTCAGGACGGCTCAAAAAACAACGACTTCATTTACTCAATTCCTGTCTCTGCTGGAGCTGCAGGAAAGAGAGGAGGACAATACACTGCTATTAATGGAATGGTTGCTACTCCTGCCTCTACTTATAACTGGCTCACTATTGCCAACTCTTCCAATAGAGCCTTCTCTGCATTCATTGAATTCTTTAACGCCAGTGGTCAGAAAACTGGCAGCTACACCGTTGATGAACTCAGAGCTAATGGAAGACAGGACATTGCTGTAGGGATTGGAGCTGAGGGAAGCTATATTGTTCACCCTGAAGATAACTCTCAGAGCTACAAGGCATACGTAGTGCAGTATGGTTCAGACCCTTCAAGCACTAAAAACTTCTTCGCCTTTCCTTCTTTTTCTAGAGACTCTGACTGTGGGGGAGAAATCCTTCAAGCTTCTACTCTAGGCACCAGCTCTACCAAAAGCTGGTTAGACCTAGCTAACCTAGAATCTCGTCAGGTTCAGACGCAGGTAATTATTAGAAATCAGCAAGGAGCTGTTGTTGAGCAACAGGCTTATACACTGGCAGCTAATGCCAAGCTTTTACTTCCTCTAAACTCTTTTATTGACCCAACTGGCCAAGGTGCAATTGGCACAGTAGAGCTAGTGTGTCCTTCAGCAACTAGTAAGATCATCGCTCAAGTAGGTCAGGCTGGCTCTCATGACGGAAGTCAGGTGGTTTGGACTTATCTGGCGCAAAGCTCTGCAACTTCTCGTGCCGGGGCAGGTCAGTCAATTGCCTTGCCAGTGAATAATTTTCTTGGCTCCCTGAACTGGGTGAAGATTTCTAACTTCAGCAGTCGAGAGAAATTTCAAGACTACGACGTTTTTGACATGTTTGGCGCCAAGAAAGAAGAGAGCTTTACCAGAGTAGCTGGTAGTGCCAGCACGGATATTAACTCTGGAGCATCTCTAAGCGCTGACACTGTAGGACTGGTTAAGATTCCGGGGAGTGCAGAGAAATCAATAGACGCCAGTTTGCTCAGAACTTATCCGGACAGTGCTGGAAGAATTTCAAACGTTCTTTACATTCCTGGGGTTGTGGCTGGGGAATCTGGCGGGGAATCCGGCAGTGAAGACAACAATGAGAATCCCTCAGTAGGCAATCCTGGAAATGATGGTGATGGAGTTAATCCCCCTACAAACATTAACCCAACAGTTACTTCAGTAACTTCAAGAGTTGTTTCGTCCACTTCAGTTGAGATTTCAGTAGGTCTCTCTGGTGAAGGGCGAGTAAGAGTCTTTTACGGTGAAGAAGGAACTTCGCCGGACCTGATTGAGTCAGGTGATAGTCGAATTCACCTTGATCATAAGTTTTTAATAGAAGGATTAAGAGCGAATACTGAGTATTCATTTAATCTTAGAACCTGGGCAAGAGACAACGGAGCCAATTTTGATACCTCTGAAACTAGAACGTTTACGACAAGAACTGTTACAGCCAATGGTAACGCAACTATTGCCTCAGTGAATATTAACAAGCTCTCACCTAGCTCAGTAGAACTTCTGGTTGATCTAAATGGCGAAGGACGAGTAAGAGTTTTCTATAATCAAAGTGGACTTCCTTTAAACAAGGTAGAGTCAGGTGATAGTAGGGTACATCAGAGTCATAGATTCCTACTGGAAGGATTAAGTCCAGATACAATTTACTCCTACCAGCTAACAACCTGGGCTGCTAACAATGGGGATAATTCTGATACATCAGATATTAAGACTTTTAAAACCTTAGCTACGGGCAGCAGTAGCTCCTCGTCTAGCTCAAGCAGCTCCTCTAGTTCATCCAGTTCGAGCAGCTCTTCTGGAGGTGGACCAGTGACACCAGGAAACACTGGAGACCTTTCAACTCCCCTGGCTTTTCCAGGTGGACTAGGCTGGGGAGCCCAAACTACTTCTGGTGGTAGAGGTGGAAGAGTAATTGTTGTTGACTCTCTTCTCAACACTATTGACCCTAATGATGGGATAACTACTTTTAACGAAGCAATGACCCAGTATGACGAACCGAGAATAATTACCTTCTCTGTTGCTGGGTTGCTTGACTATACAGTTGGGGATGATAATCAATTTGACCAAATACAGTTAAAATTTAGCCAGCAAGGTAACGTTACTGTAGCTTGTCAAACGGCACCTCCTCCGGGAATTACCCTGATGGGAAATGGAATCCGGTTTGACAACGATGTAAGTAATGTAATCATGAGGCATTGTCGCTTCAGAAATAATGATCCCAAGGGAGGACTTGCTGAGTCTAGTGCTTGCATTAGAGTTTTAGGAACTAAGACAGGAGAAGTTCAACACAACTTTGTAATTGACCAGCTCTCCTGCATGTGGGCAGCCGACGATCCAGTTTCCTTTGGTCACATTGGTTCCTCTGAACCTACTGGTTCCAGTAACAGAAATATTTCGATCACTAATAGCATTGTAGCTGAAGGAGATGCCGACTCTGATCATAGTGAGTCTGGTTTGCTACCAGCGAGGTTTCAGCATTCTCATGGTATGGGATGTGCTTCATCATCGGAGCGACCGGTTAAAAAATGTTCTATGGTTAAGAACCTGTCTGCTCATAATAACAGGCGTACAATCAGGGCATGGGCAGTAGATGGATTTGAAATCATCAACAACATTGCCTACAACTACGGTGAAGTAGGTATTCAAATGTTGCCAAGGCCTAAAGTCAATTATATTGATGGTTATACACTAGACAACTTTGTAAAAAAGGGTCCAACCACTTTAGTAGATCCTAGTTCTGGGGACTACCAGCGTAGCCTGTACATACTTGGGGCTAACAATGGTAACAGTTTTATGAGCGTTGAAGGTAACTACGTTACTGAGACAAACGGCAACAGGAACCTGGTTGCTGACCCAATTGGTGACAATGATAATCAGCCAAGATCAGAACTGGTGTCACCAGTTGAAGACATACTTGAGCTGGTAAAAGAAGACAGTGATCACCTGCGATGTATTGGAGCGTCCAGGCCAAGGCGGGACAGTCATGACCAGAGAGTTATCAATGAGTTCCACAACGGGACTGGGCAGGTTGGTATTAAGCTGAACCATGAAAGAGATTTCAGTGAGTATTCAACTCGCGCTGTGACTCATCCCTGGGCTGACCGCGACAAAGACGGAATGCCAGACACCTGGGAGAGTAAAATGAATATCTCTAATCCAGCTGGAAATAACCTTAACAGTAAATATACTAATGTTGAGATGTTTATTAATGGACTTGCCAACTGCCCAAGTATCAGTATTGATATGGACGATGGTGCATCCTTCACAAGAGGGCGAGCTGTCTCTATTCCTTTCTCTGGACACTGGGAAACCTGGCAGGGTGGACAGTATATCAGGGTTTGTATTGATAACTTCTGCACAAACTACACGGACCAGGACAATAACAAAGTCTTTAACACCAGTTCTAGTCTAAGCACAGGTAGCCACACTGTTTCGATGACTTTGTATGGTCAGGACGGTGTAAGTGAGAAGGTTGGCCAGACCAAGACATTTAATATTAGATAACGATTTAAAAAGGTTTTACAATTGAAAAAGTTCTACGCTTTCCTATTAGGAAGTTTTATTGTCCTTTTCTCACAACAAACTTTAGCTCAAACGAGTTTAGTTGATGGAGTGTTTAACGGCTTTCTAAACCAGGTCAATGTCTTAGAATGTGAGAACCACGGTGAAAGTGAAACATCACTTGAGCTGAAACTTTACTCTCAAACTGGAGAATCGATTCATAGTAGCCAATTGACCATTGCTGGCAATGGTAGCAGACACACTGTTCTAAATAACCTAACAGACATCAGAAACACCTACGGAAACTTAACTGTTCAATCAGATTCCGGTAATTCAGTAATTTGCAGGACTGTAGTTTATGGCCAAAACCCTGGTGTGGATTATAAGAATAATGATTTTGTCTATGCCATTCCGGTTTCAGCGGGTAGCCCTGGTTTAAAAGGAGGGCAGTATAGCTCTATTGAAGGCCTTTCAATTCCTTCGTCCACTTATAACTGGCTGACTGTGTCCAACTCTTCAAACAGTGAGTTTTCAGCTTTTGTCGAATTCTTCAACCCTCAGGGAGAGAGAACCGGCAGTTACTCAATTGACGGACTACGAGTTGGAGGAAGGCAAGATATAGCTGTTGGAAGTGGCGTACAGGGGAGTTATGTAATTCATCCTGAAGATAATTCTCAAAGCTACAAGGCGTATCTGGTCCAGTATGGTTCTGATCAATCAAGTGATTTGAATTATTTTGCCTTTCCATCGTTTTCTAAGTCTTCTGACTGTGGAGGCGAGATTTTTCAGGCTTCTACTATGGGAACAGCTCATACAAAGAGCTGGATGGACGTTGCAAACCTGGAAAGTCGAGCAGTGTCGGTGAGTCTAAGATTCAGGGATCAACAGGGCAATGTTCTTGATAATCAAGAGCATACGCTTCCGGCACATGGGAAATTGCTACTTACACTTAACTCAATAATAGATCCAGGTGACACCGGAGGTATTGGAACTGTTGAGATGATATGTCCCACGTCTTCTACTAAAGTTATCGCACAAGTTGGACAAGCAGGTTCTCATGATGGACTAAAGGCAGTTTGGGCATACTTAGTTCAAAGCTCACCAGAGTCAAGAGCAGGTGAAGGTCAAGTAGTAGGACTACCAGTGAATACCTTTCTAGAATCTCTAAACTGGGCAAAGTTGTTTAATACTCAAAGTAGCGAAAAGTTTCAGAGCTATAGTGTCTACGATTTAAATGGAGCCAGGGCAGAGAAAAGTTTTAGAGGAATAGCTGGAGGCGGTAGTGTAGATATTAATTCAGGAGCTACACTTAGTGCTGACTCTGTCGGATTAGTTAAGATTCCAGGCTCAGCAGACCGTTCAATTAACGCAAGTCTTTTAAGAACCTATCCTGACCAGCTAGGTAGAATCTCCAACGTTCTTTATATTCCTGGAGTGGTGGTTGGAGAATCCAGCAGTGAAGACAACGATGGTAATCCCTCAGCAGACAATCCTAGCAATGATAGTGGTGGCGGAGTTACCCCCCCTACAAACATTAACCCAACTGTTACATCAGTAACTTCAAGAGTTGTTTCCTCAACATCAGTGGAGATTTCAGTAAGTCTCTCCGGTGAAGGACGAGCCAGAGTCTTTTACGGAGAAGAAGGAACCTCACCGGACTTGATTGCTTCAGGCGATAGTCTAGTTCACCCTGATCATAAGTTTTTAATAGAAGGATTAAAACCGAATACGGAGTACTCTTTTCACCTTAGAACCTGGGCAAGAGACAATGGAGCCAATTTTGATACTTCTGAAACTAGAGCATTTACAACAAGAACTGTTACAACGAACGGTAACGCAACTATTGCCTCAGTGAATATCAACAAGCTCACTCCTAGCTCGGTGGAACTTCTGGTTGATTTAAATGGTGAGGGACGGGTTAGAATTTTCTATAATAAAAGTGGACTTGATTTAAACAAAATAGAGTCAGGTGACAGCAGAGTACATCAAAGCCATAGATTCGTGCTGGAAGGATTGAGCCCGGATACAATTTACTCCTACCAGCTAACAACCTGGGCTGCTCAAAATGGAGAAAATTCTGATACAACACAGATTAAGACTTTTAAAACTTTAGCTACTGGCACTAGCTCTAGTAGTTCTTCATCAAGTTCTAGTAGCTCGTCGTCCAGCTCTAGTGGTTCCTCATCTAGCTCAAGCAGCTCATCTAGTTCATCTAGCTCCAATAGATCTTCCTCTAGTGGAAACACTATTGGTTGCGTGGAAGAAGGTTCTGCCAATAAAACTGTTAGCCTCCTACTGATTGGCAACAGCTTGACCAGAGGTGTTAAAGAAAAACTTGAAGAATTATTGATTTGTGGCGGCTATTCAGCAGACTTGGCTCGCTCCAACCCGAGTGGTTACTGGCTTCATGAGCACCTTGAAGACAACCGGACATTAGACCTTATTGCAGAGGGTTACGACTTAACTCTACTGCAAGAGAAGAGTCGCGGTATCCCAACTCACAGTCCACCGTTCGAAATTATAAATGGTTTAAAAGATAAAATTGAAGCGGCAGGTAGCAAAATGGGTTTCTATCAAACATGGGGATTTGCAAATAGAAATCGAGAGGTTATCGACGGTATTCTAACTGGCTATGAATACGTTGCTGATCAGTTTAACGCTCCATTAGTGCATATTGGCAGAGCATGGGATGAATATTACATAAGCAATAATGAAAGGCCGCCGGTTACTTTGTTTACTGATACAGTACACGCAACCGAACAAGGACAATCATTGATAGCTTACACGTTGTACGCCTATCTAACAGGGGACTCTCCTGTAAATTTATCGCCTTTGGCGCTAAGTGATGTTAGGGCTTTTGAGTTGCAGACTATTGCCTGGGAAACCTATCAATTCGAATCCAGTGCTTCCAATAGCTCTTCTCTTCAGGATCTTGATTAGTAAAGCAGGGAGACACTGGTAATCTTTCTACTAGAAGCCAGTAAGGAAAAATACGATTATTCTGTATCCTCAAGCACCTCTGCCAGGCGCGTGCAAAGAGACTGAACCCCCTGGTCAGAGCCATAGCGTTTTTTGATCTTAGCAACCGAGTTTTCAAACTCTCTAACTGCTGCATTTAGCTTAGAAACTTTTATCCCCTCACCAGAAACAGAAACTCCTGAAATAAGACTGATCAACTCGCTTTCAAGATTGCTGCCAAGACCTTCCAAAGCTCCATCAACATCTTCATCTCTTGCTTGATCTATAAAATCTCTTCCATCTACCAGAAGCCAGTTTCCGCCTTCAAGTCCAGAATCTGAAACCATTACCGGCGAAGAGCCCTGCAACCAAACCTCGGCTTCATTTTGAGCCCAAGTACTAGCCTGATCACAAAGCTCGTTCTCCGGGTGCCCGGAATGGCCTTTTACATGCTCTGGCTCAACACTGATTCCTTTAGACAGTTCCAGATAAGACTTCCACAGTCCCATGTTTTTCACCGGCTTTTTTTGAGAAGTCAGCCAGCCGTTTCGCTTCCAGTTATTTATATAACCTGTTGCACTTTTTAGCGTGTACTCACTGTCAGAAACCCAATGAACATCTTTGTGATCACTAAATGCCGATTCACCAGATTTCAAACACTTCATAGCCGCAAACCCTAAAAGTCCGGCAGTGATCTCAGCTTCATTGTTTGTTCCAGAGCCAAGATAAATAACTAGATTAATCTGCTCACCGCTTTCAGCCCTTAGGATACAAGCGCCAGCAGCGCTGCTTCCTCTTTGCCCTCCCCCATCACTAAATAATAAAAGCATCGTTATTCTTCCGGTATTCCTCGTGGGTAGCGTTCATCAACTAGTTTTTGCAACTCACCATTTAAATTGAAAAACACCAACTCAAAATAGCCTTCACTACTGACGTCCTTTGGAACACTGTAGCTGAGCTTCATTCTCAAAGGGTCTTCAGACAAAAAACCATTTTCTCTAAACACTCTTTGATCATCCTGATCGTAAACTAAAACCTTTGCAGGTTTAATAAGTTTGGACTTAACTGACTCTTCTTCCAGACTATTGGTAAATTGAAGTTGAAATTGATTGGGATTAAACCAAGAAAAGCCCTTTTGATAATCCTCAATAATGACTTCTACTTCAAACTTTCCATCTACAACATAGGCCCTTCTTAGCTCATAGACACTGTCAACAGGCATTCGACGTGACTCAACAGCAAGCTGATAAAGAAAAATAGTGCTCGCAAGACTCACAATAAAAACCAGAGCGGTCTTCAAAATACTTCCAGAAAAATTGTGGATTCCCTTCCCCTCAGGCATCTCCACTGAAGGCCTTTCAAGCTCCAGCTCCTCCAGACCATCCTCTGGGAGAAGAGAAAGCAAGCAGTAAACTCCAGCCGCAATCACCAATACTTGAGGAAAGGAAACTAAAATTTGCTTCACTATGAGTACTGTCAAAGCCCCAGAATCACCTGCTATAAGGTTAAAAAGAGCTTGAGGGGTAACCGTTACAAACCAAAGAAGTAGCAAAAACAAAACTGATTCTCGCCAGTGCATGGAACTAAAACGAACAGAGCGAGTTATACCCAAGTCAAGAATCGATTTAAATTTAAACCAACTAAACAATCCAGAACGTTCTGCTAGAACCGAGGCTTTCACCTCTTCGTCCTTACCATATTCCATATCAGGAACTGGCTCAGACTCCGGATCCTCCTGAGGGAGACACTGTTCCAAAGCTGGAAATACTGGCGTCCAAGCAAGAAAAAGAAACGCTAACAAACCAGGCGGAACCTCTATGGCAAAACCTAGTATTGCAATCAACATGATATAACTCATGAAGACCTTGGGCATCGAGGTCAGGGAGCTAAATATAATCTCGTTGTTACTACTCAGCTCCCCTCTTAATTTGGAAAAAACAAAAAAAGTCACTGCAGTAAGAAGCCACGCGTTGGCCATATAAATTGAGATTAGAACTAGAAAAGTTCTCTTATCCCCTGGGATAGCTCCCTGAACAGCCACGTAACCAGCTAATTCAACAATCAAAGGTAGGAGCAAAATAGCAAAAAGAGCCTTCTTATTACTAAAGGCAAACTTAAGCCCTCTATCAAAAGCATTAGATTTCAGAATACCACTGCTGGATAGAAACCCAGCCGCATGGCGAGTGCCATTATCAGGCGACGCACCCACTACCGATTCTGTAATGTTCGTTGGCTTTTTAGGACCCAATTGCTAATCTCATCTTGAAACATTCCTATACTTAGACTCTAGTAGAAGTCCCAAGCTTGAAATGAATCCAGTCTCTCACACTACTCTCTCTGATGGCAAAACCAACCGCGCCATTAATAAGAATTTCACTCTGGTGTCAAATACCGATCAAAGTTCTGTCTTCACTACTTTTTCAAGCTTCTACCACGCTGAAAAAGGCCACCTTCTACCTCTTTTTGAACGACACCTTGAAAGACTAGTTTCGGGTTCGAGAGAGATGAAAATCCTTAATAGTTCCCTAGACGAACATCAAGAAGGTTATATTAGAGCCCAATTATGGGCTGCTTGTCAGGACTACAAAATCAAATACCAACTCCCTGACTCATTTCAATGTCTTAAAGCTAGGCTAGTTCTTTCTCCCACAGGGTTAGAAATATATCTAACCGCAGTCGAATCGCATTGGTTCACTGAGACCCCTGTCCGCCTTGTGACCTATTCAGATACTCGACCCAATCCGAAAGTCAAACATGTCGACCTTGAAGTCAATTTAAAAGCAGCTGAGTTCGCTTCAAAAAAAGGGTTCGATCATGCCCTGCTTGTAACTAATCAAGGTCTAGTTCAAGAATGCGACTGGGCTAACATCTTCTGGCACGACAACAAGAACAGGCTATTTTCCAGCAAACTGAATTCATTACCTGGAATAATTCAACAATTAGTAGCTAGATCCAACGAGCTTCATTGGGCGCAGGTTCACTATCAAGAAATACTTGAAGAAGCTCATACAATATTCATTAGTAAGGGAACCACTGGCCTAAACCCCGTATCTGAAATAAATGATCATTGTATCAAGTTCGATAAGTCCCTTTACCAAAATATAGTGGATAGACTAATGCCTGAGTTTCTAGATACAGCCACTAACCTCGAAATAAGCAATGAATAGAGAGCAAGAAGAAAGATTTACTAGCTTGTTGAGTGGCTCTAAAACACTAGTGATGGGTGTTTGCAATATTACTCCGGATTCTTTCAGTGATGGAGGAAAGTTTTTAGCTGAAGATAAAGCATTTGAGCACTGTCAGAAGTTGTTCAACTCAGGAGCAGACATAGTTGATATTGGTGGTGAATCAACCGGCCCTGGATCAACACCTGTGAACTTGGAGGAAGAACTTGCCAGAGTTATTCCTGTAGTCGAAAAGGCTTCAAAGTTGGGCCCAATTAGTGTTGATACCTACAAGGCCGAAGTAGCAAGTGAAGCAATCAAAAATGGGGCGACCTTGATTAACGATGTTTCTGGCTTAAAAGCAGAACCCAAGTTGGCTGAAGTAATCGCTTCCTCTGCGACGTGGCTAGTCCTTATGCATAATAAAAGTGAAACTCCTCTACCCCATGTAAAAGAAACCAAAGCTATCGGGGAAGAAATTGTTGGCCTTATTATAGATAGTCTAGCTAAAAAGGTCGAAAACGCTACTAGGCTTGGAATAGCAAAAAGTAAAATAATCCTAGACCCCGGCATGGGGGCTTTTGTCAGTCAGGATCCGAAGCACTCTTGGGAGCTACTAGCCAAATTTGATAGAATAACCAAGGAATTTTCAGACTTTCCTGTAATGGTTGCAACCTCCCGCAAAGGATTTCTTGGAGGCAAACTTGAAGAAAGGGATCCTATTTCACAGTACACTGCTAGCTGGGCAAGCGACAGAGGGGCGAAAATAATTAGGACTCATCGACCAGATCTGGCTTCAAGTTTCTTGGCCGCAAGGGAAAAACTATCTGCTTCTTGAAAGAGTTTTACCTGAAGAGGATCTTCTAACTCGTTAAAGAGCTCTTCGACCGACTTACCAACTCCTGGGTGCCTAAATTCCTGGGCTATCTGCATTAGTGGAATCAACACAAACCGCCTAAGGTGAAAACGAGGATGAGGAACTTCTAGATTTTTAGTTTTTATACTTTCTTCACCAAAGAAAACTATATCAATATCAATTAACCGAGAATCATAGACCCCTATCTCAGTTTCCCGATTCCTTCCTACTTCGTTTTCAATCTCAAGACATTTCTTTAGCAACTCGGCAGCAGAAGATTTAGTTTCAAAGGCTACAACAAAATTTAAATAATCTGGTTTAGATCCTGAGCTATCCCCCGAACTCACCAGCGCCTCGGTCTCAAACACATCTGAACAAACAATCTTCTCCCCAGAGGCTAGTAGACGCTCAGCCACCATAGCCAAAGCTAGGTCCAGATTGCCAAATCTATCCCCAAGGTTACTACCTAGTGAAAGTATTACTCGTTCCATCTAAAAATCACTCAACAAAATCAGCTAGATAGTCCAGTAATCCATTTTTCTAAACAATGTTGGCACCTTTGACATATCAAACCTCTAATCATATTATTTTGATGCATTAAAACTCTTCTCTCACAGAAAGCAAAGAATGAATCATCAACAGCGGCCCCTACTGGATAACATTAATTCTCCAGAAGACCTTAGAAAACTCTCCAAAGACGAACTAAGTGGTTTATGTACTGAGCTAAGAGATGAGCTCGTTGATATACTTAGTCAAATCGGTGGTCACTTTGCCTCTAGCTTAGGAGCGGTTGAACTAACTGTTGCTTTGCATTGGGTATTGAACACCCCCGAAGACAGGATTGTTTGGGACACAGGGCATCAGGCCTACATCCATAAAATAATTACTGGTAGAAGAAAGTCACTGGCCAAGGTCAGAAAGCTAGGCGGAATATCAGGTTTCCCAAGTCGCGACGAGAGTAACTACGATAACTTTGGAGTTGCTCATGCCGGAACGAGTATTTCAGCGGCCTTTGGTATGCTTGAAGCTTCTTTTCATGAATACCCTGGTAGGAAGGACCGGAAAGTCGTAGCTGTGATCGGTGACGGAGCAATGACTGCCGGTATGGCCTTCGAGGCCCTCAACCATTCAGGGCAGCTCCATAGAAATCTTATTGTTATCTTGAACGACAACGAAATGTCGATAGCACCTAACGTTGGTGCACTAAGCTGGGCCTTTTCTAAAACTGTTACTGGGCCTCGCTCAACTTACGTTAGAAAGCATTTCAAAAATCTCCATGAAAAAGGCCTCGTTCCTCACTCTTTTTACAGAGCCTTAGACCGAGCAGAAGAAGCCACAAAGGGATTTCTTTCAACTCCCGCTATGCTATTTGAGAGCTTCGGTTACAAATATATGGGTCCAATTGACGGTCATAACGTAGAGCAAGTGGTTGAAGCTCTTGAACGAGCCTGTGACCAAGACGGTCCTGTGCTGATTCATGCCCGAACTTTGAAAGGTAAAGGATTTTTACCGGCCGAGGGAGACCCAGTTAAATGGCATGGAGTTGGACCTTTCGATCCCTCTGAGGGAGAGGTTAAGAAAAGTGGGAAGCCTGCTTCTGCGCCTTCCTACACAGGAGTCTTCGGCGATACAATGGTAGAGCTTTGCGAAAAAGATCCAAGAGTTGTTGGTGTTACAGCAGCGATGCCTCATGGAACTGGCCTTTTGAAACTTTCTGAAGAAATGCCTGACCGTTATTTCGACGCCGGCATTGCAGAGCAACATGCAGTTACCTTCGCCGCTGGTCTCGCTTGCGAAGGCATGAAGCCATTTTGCACTATTTACTCCACTTTCCTGCAACGTGGCTTTGACCAAGTCCTTCATGACGTTTGCATACAAAGCCTGCCTGTAGTCTTCGCAATGGACAGAGCTGGTTTGGTAGGAGCCGACGGGCCAACACACCACGGTGCTTTCGACATCAGTTTCCTAAGACCTCTGCCAAATATGGTGATTATGGCACCTAAGGACGAAGCTGAGCTGAGAGATATGATGTTCACAGCTGCTGACTACGAAGAGGGGCCAATAGCCTTTCGCTATCCTCGAGGTAGTGGAACTGGGGCAGACCTTGCTAGAGAACCTAAAAAACTAATCATCGGTAAGGCTGAAGTTCTCAGGCATGCTGATGCTGAGAATGAACAAGTTCTTCTGCTTGCAATTGGAGTAACTGTGAAATTCGCGAGAGAAGCTGCCGAAAAACTAGCTTCTGAATACGGCGTAGAATGCACAGTGGTTAATAGCAGGTTTATTAAGCCTCTGGACGCTGACTTGATTACTAAGCTAGCTGCTTCACATTCCTTAATAGTAACAGTGGAGGACGGTTGCACAAAAGGTGGTTTTGGATCTGAAGTTATCGAGCTACTTTGCGACGAAGAACTGGTTGGCAACAAACAGGTGATACGTCTGGGAATTCCAGACAAGTTCATCGAACATGGGACTCAAGAAGAACTTTACAGAATCTGTGGCTTCGATGCTGACGGAATCACAGAAAGAGTTGCATTTGCTCTTGGCAAGTCCCGACCTCAAAAAGCCATGACTGTTGGCGGATAAAGCTATAATTTCTGCTGACTCTTCGCTGAAAAACCAGCTGGGGAGCATGCTAAGAAACAAGAAATTGGTTCAGTCTTTCCTGGCCTTCTTTTTCCTTCTGTCCTCTTACTACATCCTAAGACCCCTTCGGGAAACGATGGGAACCGTTTACGGGGACGTAGACCAACTTTTTCTGACGGTATTCCTGATAATGCTAGGACTAGTTCCGGCCTTTGGTTGGCTTTCATCTAACCTCAGTAGAGGTCAGCTATTTTCAGTAGTCTTTAGATCTTTTTCAGTTCTGATTCTTGCGGTAGCCTATTTTGTCTACACATCTCCTGAAATCCCCCGCTGGCTTGCTGGCTCACTCTACGTTCTAGTCAGCGTGTTTGGAGTATTTAACATATCGCTGTTTTGGTCCTTAATGGCCGACATTTACAACTCTGAAAGCTCTAAAAAATTCTTTGGGATAATCACCGCTGGAGGTTCCTTGGGAGGGTTGCTCTCCTCTCTGGCAACTGGACTTTTAGCCTCTAAATTTAACACAGCAGCTCTTCTTCTAGTTGCAGTTGCTCTGCTCGAAATTTTCCTAGTCCTAGTCCACAGACTAAACAAAGAACAAAGCGAAACCGAACAACAAACTGAAACGAAAGCCAGTGGTTCTATTTTTGCTGGGCTAAAACAAGTTCTAGCCAATAAATATCTTCTTCTATTTGCCTGTTTCATGCTTCTGGGCAAATTTTGCTCAACGATGGTTTATCTTCAGGTACTGGATATAGTGGCTGCAGTTGAGCCTAATATTGACAAAAGAACTGCCATATTCGCTTGGGAGAACTTAGTTACTCAAATCATTTCCTTTGCTTTTCAAGGATATTTCACCGCGATTATAATCCGAAAAGTGGGCTTGCCTTTTGCTCTTAGTATACTTCCCATTGTGCTAGGTGCCGGATTCTTCTCGCTCACGCTCTATCCGTCTTTGGTTGTGGCTTTTTGTCTTCAGGTTACTCAAAGAGGTCTGGCTTACGGCATAGCCAAGCCCTCTAAGGAAATCCTTTTCACGGTGATATCCCGAGAGGAAAAGTATAAGGCTAAAAACTTCATGGATACTGTTCTAGACCGTGGAGCTGACGCAGCGAGCTCGAAGCTATATGCTTTAGTAAGCGCTTCAGTAGCTGCATCCAGCCTAGCCTTTGTAGTTGTTCCACTAGCCCTAGCTTGGAGCGGAGTTGGCGTTCTACTTGGTTTCAAACACAAAAAACTTTCAGAAAACTAGCTAATACTAGTTATTACAGGCACTTAAAATCTTAATCAGACTGGCTAAGAATGAGACAAGTTGAGCCAATACACCCATAACAATTAAAATTAGAAAAGGTTTTCATAGGGTTAATTCAATGGGCAACTCACCAGTAATAGACAATCTACAAAACACCGAGCAGACTAAACACAACTGCGAAGCCAAAGCTCCTGAAAAACCAGGGTTAAGTAGTAAGCTTAAGAACCTAGTTACGCCGAAAATGGCCGAGCCTTTTCAAAAAGTTCAAGGCATTGACGGAGACAACCAAAAACTCGTTTACAATGTTGGTAAAAATAGAGAAAGCCTCGACCATGCCCTCAGCTTCGAAGTGCTTCCAGAGAGAGGTGTTCGCGTGCAGTTGGCAACTCCCGAAAACCACAACTGTTTCTCGTTGGATATGAATCCGGCGAATTCAAATGATCTAGGACAAACATTGGCAAAAAAAGTACTCAATCCTCAGCTTGGAACAGAGCGTGTTCCAATGAGAGGACTTGGTGATGCAGTATTCACTGAGTTACAGAAAGCCGGATACGAATATAAAACAAGCGCCCCTAGTGTTGAGGATTTAACATATCAAAGCCACCAAAAAGGTGGCCAGCTGGCCAAGATTAGCACTAAGTTTCAGCTTGAAGGGCATCAAATCGAGTTATCTGCATCCGCAGGTAATCCTGGGAGCTTCGATGTAAAAATTAGTGGAGGTGCGGCTGGAATTGCGGATTCTACAATCTCTGCAAATAACAGTGAAGAATTTTCTACTAAGCTTGGAGCTGTCCTAGATAAAACAATATCTAAAAATGAAGCCGGTTACACTAGGCCAAGAAATAGGATCCCTAGCGTAGCCAAAAACGCTTTCGAAGTATTATCTAGAGTAAACAAGTAGAGTTCGAATAGAACGCCTAATTTCGTCCCACTGTTTGCACTAGCTCTCCACCAACGATCCCACTGTTAAATATCCTAACAGCACCTTCTCTTGAAAGCACATAGACGTTTCCATCTGTTGGGCGATATACGGCGTAATCCGTGAAACTTGGAGAAACAAACCTTCCTGGAACAGGTAGGTCACCTTGTAAACCCCACTGGGCGGAATCAACGCCACCAGCTGAGTTCAAAACAAACCAGGTTCCAGACGACGGTCTCCAAACAGACATATCGGCTCTACCATCTCTGTCAAAGTCAGCGATTCTAGGAATATCACCAGAAAGACCCCACTGAACAGTTTGAACTGGGAGAGCTGAACGAGCATCCATAACAAACCATGTTCCAGAGGAAGGTCTCCAAACCGCTGGATCGGTCCAACCATCACCATTAAAATCCGCTGCAACAGGAATATCCCCACTCAAACCCCAAGAATAAAAAGCAAAAGCTCCATTTCTTGAGCGAATAACATACCAACCGCCATCAGCTGGTCTCCAAACTGCCAGGTCAGTTACTCCATCGCCATCAAAGTCCCCTGAGACTGGCAAATCTCCAGGCTGTCCCCAGAATCTTACATCTACCTGTCCACTAGACATGTTAAGGGTCCAAACTCCACCTTGGAAAAGAGCATCATCCTGAACACCATCTCCGTCATAATCCCCTGACACAACTTCAGAACCAAAGGGAGCTCCAAACGGTGCAAAACTCGTTCCCGAGGGCCCTACGTCACCAATGGTCCCAAGCACTGAAGAAAAGATACTGGCCACAGTTCTGTTTGAGGCCAAGTCATCCCAAGAACTACGATTGGTATTTCTAAGATTGTAATAAAGTGAAGAGGCATAAATTGGCACGTCAAAAGACAGGCCAAATTGAACAACGCCGCCATCCTCGAAAAACCAATTTCCAGACGCTGGTCTATAAACTACCCTTTCATTTCGACCATCTCCGTCGGAATCGAAAACCATAGGAATATCCCCACCCAATCCAAACTGAACTGGATCTTGTCCATCGATAAACCAATTTCCTGAGGCGGGACGCCAAACAGCTCTCTGACAACTTCCATCACCATTAAAATCACCTGGGGCTGGAATATCTTCAAATAACCCCAGCTGAACTTCCTGAACCGAGCCGTTAGCTCTCAAACTACTCCATGTACCAGAAGCTGGGTTAAACACAGCAAGATCATCCCTTCCGTCTCCATCGTAATCACATGGAACTGGAATGTCTCCTCGCTGCCCAAGATCTTCACTTACAACATCACCTGTTTCACTGGAGAGATAGGAGTGCACACCTTGAAGAGGATCAAAAACCCCTACATCATCTCTCTGGTCTCCATCAAAGTCACCTGTAAATGGAAGCACTGCACCACCTCCCAAATTCAAGACTGTAGTGGCTCCAGTATTAGAAAACTGTATTCTCCACCTCCCATCCGCGGGGTTATAACGAGCTAAATCTGAAAAGTTATCGCCGTTAAAATCTCCCATCAAAGGAACCTCAGAAGCTGAGGCTAAATCAAAGAACTGAACGTCTGAACCAGTAGCTTGAGCAGATATACCTTGGCCACTTGAGGCTCTGTGAAGTAGTAGCTCCGCTCGGCCATCTCCATCAATATCACCAGCTGTTAGATTATTTGGCGTATCAGGAGGATTACTAACTTCTCCTGGTAGTACAGCAAAATTAATTTGAAGTGTATCAGCTGCTCCAAATTCATCTCGCGCTACAACAGTAATTGAAAAGCTCCCTGCCTGGTTCGAAGAAGGTCTCCAACTAATAACTCCAGTTTGAGAATTAATAGAGGCTCCCAGTGGTAAAGAGGCAGTATAGGAAACAGAATCTCCATCAGGGTCAGTAGCGCGGACTGTAATATTACTCATCTGTCCTACTCTGAGCTGAGGAATAGAAGGATTAGAAAAAACTGGAGCCCTGTTTATATTTCTAACGGTTATATTCACCGTCTCAGTGTCACGAAGGCCGGTGCTATCAGTTGCCGTAAACGAAACAGTAAAAACTGAAGAGCTCACACCATCAACAGTTCCAAAGCCTGGAGTCCAGCTAAATCGTCCATTAGAAAGAGTAGCACCTTGTGGCAAAGAAGATGCTCTAAGCGTCACAGTAGAACTGTCTGGATCTGAGACAGAGATAGTAAAGCTAAGATTTGACCCTTCCCCAATACTTCTATCTCCAATACTTGCAATCACCGGTGGCGCTGGGGGAGTTCCACTTCCTCCACCGTCTACTCCAGATCCTCCGCCATTATCTCCATCATCAACCGGACTCAAACAGCTAACCGAATTAATGAAACTATCAATCTGATTGATTGAACGAGTGGAGAAAGTATTAGCCGATCCTCTAAGACTAGGGCACATCACATAATCATCATTTGAACCACAAACGTCATGATCCGCCCCTAAATTGTGCCCAATCTCATGAGCAGTAACTGGCACTGCCAATCCCCTAGAGAACTGCTGAACCAATCCATAAGAAAAACGAGAACAGGCGGCGTCCAAAAAGGCAATTCCGGCAGTTGAGCCATTGAGCTCTCGACCAGTAAAGAGTGTTGCGACATCAAAATTGTTATTTGAAAAATTAGAATTCCAATAATTTAAAAATTGATTCAATAACGTAGTTGCATCTGAGCTGGTGTAAGGATCATTAGAAACTGTCCAAGTATTTTGAAAAGCGACACTGACTGTAATTCCAAGCTGAGACTGATATATGGCATCTACAGAATTTAGAATTGCTAGTATCTCAGCATTTGCTGAAGCTGAAGAGGAGAGCGAGCTAACGTATTCAAAATCTGCCTCTGTTGCAATTTCTAGTTCCCGAAGTACTCCCGTGTTACCGGTTGTGACTGCAGCAAAATCCAGGGACTCCGCTGCCCTTGCAACACTCGCCTCTACACCACACTCTCTTAATAAGCCCTGAACCTCCTCGTGCTCGAGTTGGTTCATAACCATGAAATCTTCTTTGCCAGTACTGTCAGAATTAAGAGAGTAGTAAACTCCTCCCTCGTGAAGAAAGCCTCGCATAACTTCTGAGCCATCAGGTGACTCAATCATGGCTAACCTGAGAAAATCTTCTCCAGCTGAATCGTCCTTAAATAAAAGTACTTTACTCTTATCCTCTACGGCTCCGCGGTCGGATGAAATAGTTGCCCGATAACCTTCAGCTCTAATGTCATGAGGCTCGATTTTAAACTGGCGATCCTTGCCCTCAATTCGAACTGTCAAAGAGACAGCAGAGGACTGCCCCCCGGACATAAAGCTCTCAGCTGCCGCCTTCATCTCCCGAACCTTGGCAACATTGATAGGCTGCCCATCGGACATATCCGCTGCGGACTTAGGCTGAGCTAATGCTATTCCAGATAAAACTACAAAAGAAAGGTAAAAAACGGCTAAAACCTGGGCTTTTTTCATTATACTATAATACCGGTTGAGGTGACTCACTGTCCACCCAAAATATGACAATCCAATCTATTTAGACGGAACAACGACCCGGTAAGTCGCAAGTATAAGAAATATTTACTTCTCTAATACAATTTCGGCACGTCTGTTGAGCTGACGACCAGCTCCAGTGCGATTTGATGTAACAGGACGGCTAGCGCCGAGACCGACCGTTTCAATACGATCAGCTGGGACACCATAACTAGCCAGAAAAGTAGAGACTGTTAAGGCCCGAGCCTCACTAAGGCGCTGATTCATTTCTTTACTTCCAGCGTCATCTGCGTGTCCTAAAACTCTAACAGAGCCAACATAAGGGTTTAATTTAATTGAATCAGCCAACCTTTGGAGATGAGCAACGGATCCACTTCTTAGGGAAGCTCGTCCAGAATCAAAGAAAATAGCGTTATTACTACTTGCCCCAGTAAGCTTTAGCTTACGATCTCGACTATCAAGTTCTCTCTGAAGACCAATCAAGGCACGCTCATTGGTCGCTACTCGAACCCTAAGAGCATCAAGCTCGCGCTGTTGCTCAAGCTCCGTTCCTTCAGAAATATCCATACCAATGCCCTGAACTAGACCACTAGCAAATCCAATTCCACTACCAATTGCAGCACCTGGACCAGCAGCACCAGTCTGATGCCCAACAACAGCCCCAGCTCCAGCTCCCCAACCAGCACCTAATACTCCACCCACCAAACTCTTATCTGGACCAGGAGTAGGGTGACATCCAGCTGCACACAAAGAAACTAGAGCTAGGCTAAAGAGGCTGACTTTAAACATGAGTCGATTGGTTAATTAGGGTTAAAGTTTTACGGCTACATACGAAAGGAAGCTTAGCGTACACTAAAATTCGAAGCACCGTAAAAAATCGATTATTTTACTAATCTTAGTGCCTGTATTTTAATTTACAGCTTTAATGACCCGTCTTTTGGCCGGAAAGCATCTTTCTCTGGCCGTTATCCACAGGGGCTATTCTCCAGTAAATAACTAAAACAAGCCCAAAAAATGCTAAACTCAACTGAGGCACTTCACCTAATTTTGCAAATAGGGTTTGGCGGTCCAGCAGAGGTGCCTCTTCTACCATAAAGTCCTCAGTGAAATCTTTCAAAGTTCGCGTTGTCTGACCTCTGGGAGAAACAACGGCTGTGAACCCCGTGTTGGTTACCCGGACCAGAGCTCTCCTGAGTTCGATCGCTCTCCACATAGCAAGAAGATGATGT
Source organism: uncultured Bdellovibrionales bacterium (assembly GCA_964510575.1). GTDB lineage: Bacteria > Bdellovibrionota_C > UBA2361 > SZUA-149 > CALKYB01 > CALKYB01. The sequence goes on from CAZECN010000015.1 coordinate 26,674, forward strand.
TGTCTGGGGGCTACACTTTCTCCATACCAAGCATCGTTACTCATATTCACTAAAAGCTGAGCACCTTTGCGGACGGCTTCTCGAGCGACAGAGGGAACCATGTCTTCGTAACAAATAAGTGGTGCAACCTTAAAATCCTTGCCTGGTAAATCCACATTAAAAGCGGCAGCAGCCGAACCGGGCATAAAGTCTCCGCTCATAGGACTGAGCTCTCTAACCTCTGGCCAAATATCCCGAAACGGCAAGTATTCCCCAAAAGGCATCAATACTCTTTTGTGGTAAATGCCCCCTACCCTGCCACTTTGATCAAGTAAAAAAGCTGAATTATAACTTTTATACCGAAGTCTTTTTTTAATCGTCGCGCTGGAAACACCCTCACTGACCAGTCTGTGCTCTTCTTGCGAGCGTTTTTCGAAACTAAGACCCCCGTAAAGTAAGGGAGCTGAATGCTCAGGGTAAGGATCAAACCTAGTTCCTGCTACAGACTCAATGTCGACTGGCGCCCAACTATTTACTACCGACTCTGGCCAAACCAAAAAGTCAGCCCCAGCCCTTACAGCACTTTCAGACAGACCCCGATAAATCTTCAAGTTCTCATTCAATTCATTAAGATCCCCCTTCTGGAAAGGGTCTAAATTTCCTTGAATAACACCAACCTTTACTAGACTAGCTTTTTCAATCTCCTGAGCCACCCTTGAGTCTAGGGAAAAACCAAACCAAAGCAGTAGTAATGAGCAAAGAAATGCCAATTTTTCCCTACCTAGAAGTTCCTTAAAACTAACTAGAGAGCTAATCCAAAACAGAAGCAGGAGGCTCAAAACACCTGCACCAGCGATTTCAGCCAAGGCTGAAAAAGGGCTCCAGTAAATCTGCATATAAGAAAGCTTCCAAGGAAAAACTCTTGGAACCAATTGCTCGGCAACAAACCAAGCTACTGGCAACAAAAAGACTCTCTGTTGACCGAAGAATTTTTCGCCGGCTTTTAGCATCCAGGCTAAGAACAGAAACTGAAAAGCACTGAGTATCGAGAATAAAGAAAACAAGCCTCTGGATACGATCAGAGGAAACCCTCCAAAAAGAGTAATTGTATCTGGCACCCAGTAATAAGAAAAAACAGAAAGAACAAATCCGTAACAGAAAAATCCTAGATAACTAGGCGCTGCCCTTCGCACCGTTACGCAAAGAAGAACTAATGAGAATACAGCAATGATGGAACTTTGCAGAGTCTCTGGATACCAAGACGAAATCGCAAGAAGCAAGGCTGCCCACGAATATAGAATCAGGCTTACAAGCCGAGGCAGCTTCTTCGAAACTTTATAATTCTGGTTAGCTAGACCACCGCGATCAGCGATTCCCTGTGCTAATGGGGTATCAGTTTTTCTATCTTTGGTACGCTTTGGCACTACAACTAGCTCGTGGTATGTTCTGGGTTTTGAAGACAGCTCCTATTCGTGGTCATTATTTATGCCTGTAATTACAGATAGTTCAAGTTTATTAAGCCAAGGCGGGCCTACCATAGTTCCTCTTATGGTTTGCTCCGTCCTAGCTCTCGCAATAGTAATTGAGAGGTTTATTTTTGGACCGAAAAAGGAGCGTTTAGTCCCCAGTGGCTTTCGTTCTCAAGCCCTTGGGCTTATTGAAGAAGCAAGGCATGAGCAAGTTTTAGGTCTCTGCTCAGGTGAGAACTCCGCCGCTGCCTCGATTGTAGAGACTGCTATCCAAGCCAGTCACTTAACCCGTGGCGAAATAGAGAGCACCTTAGAGAGTAAAGGAAGAGCATTATGCTCCAGACTAGACCGCTATACAGACGCACTAGGTACGATTGCCTCTATCGCTCCGCTCCTTGGACTTCTTGGAACTGTCTTTGGGATGATTGAAATATTTCAAGTTATTTCCGCAGAAGGTGCGGGAGATGCGCAAAAACTTGCTGGCGGAATTTCTCAAGCCTTGATTTCCACCGCCGTAGGATTAACAGTTGCCATTCCAAGTTTGATTTTTTCACGATTTTTTAAAAAGAAACATCTTCAAGCCGCTGAAGTGCTCGAAGAATTCGCTGTTGAAGTTTTAACGGCTGTAGAAAAAGCTAAGCCGAGCCCTGTAGAAGCTAGAGTTGGAAATGAAGTTTAGTCAGAGCCAAAGTCTGGAAACTCCAGAGATTAACATTACTCCTTTAGTGGACATTGTCTTTCTCCTTCTAATTTTCTTTATGGTTTCTTCCAGGTTTACTGACGAAACCTCGCTAAAAGTAAACCTACCAGAGTCAGGCTCCGGCAAAACGCTTAGCCAAACTGTAAATACTATTCTAAGCATCACAGCAAGTGGCGAAGTATTTCTGGGCGATCAAGCTGTGAAAAAATCTGAACTCTCTAAAGAACTAGCGAAACTAAAAGAACAACCATTGATAATTAAAGCAGACGAGGGAGTTGCCCACGGCCAAGTGGTTGAAGCTCTCGATATGGCGAAATCTGCTGGTATATCCAAGGCTTCTATCGCTACAAATCAGTCCAAATAATAGGAAACCTACCTCAGGTTTCTTTCAACAAGGATTGCAAGTAAAGTCTTGCATCAGCTCTTTTCCAAAACCTCAGTTCAGTAGATTAAAATTTAGAGCCCTCTAATTCCATAGAGGGTTTCTCTGCTCCGTTTTACAACCAAGAGGTTTTATCATGATCGCACAAGAAGATAGTCCACTCAATGTACCCAAAGCCATAAAAGTCTTCACTGGGAAGTTTAGAACCGTGGTTCGAGTGATATACAAAAACTTGCATTACGAGTTTCTGCAAAGCCATGATTCTGTGAAGGTCTTGGCTGTTAGACCAGATGACTCGATAGCTCTCGTCAAACAAGCTAGGCCAGCAATTAAGCGAAGTACGATCGAAATTCCTGGTGGAGCTATCGAGCAGGGTGAAGAACCACTTGATGCAGCCAAGAGAGAACTAAAAGAGGAAACTGGTGTTACCGCTAGTCGCTGGGACGAACTCCTTCTTCCCACTGCCAACAGCCCTGGTCAGAGCACGGAAAGGAGCTACTTGTTTCTTGCTAGAAATCTAGAGGTTGGTCCTCCAGAAAGAGAAGCTTCAGAGCAAGGCATGGAGCACTACTGGCTTCCAGCTGAAGAATACGAACAAGGCTTTGTATCAGGAATTTATGATGATTTGGTGTCATACGCAGCAGTCGTAACTTATCTGCGTAACATCGGTAAATTTCAATCTTGAGCTTTTAAAATAAAAAGAGGGCCTATTCGTTTTAGATATACGAATAGCCCTCTTAAGAGTAAATTGAGGTTTTTCTAAGGTTTATAAACTAGAGAAACTCTCAACCCAAAGCTTCTATCTGACTAACGGAAACCCTTGGGGCTTTTCTGCCCCTAGCTTTCTTTCCCTAGTTCAATTTGATAACTCTTATCTCAATAAAGAGGATGGTCTGTGTTTATATAGGCCCTAGGTTTTATTTTTTATCATTTCACTTGAGTAGATATTCATAACTCAGGGCCCTCGCAACAGAATGATTCACATCATAAGTTGTTAGGGCACCGAGAGGTGAAATTTTTTTCAGAGGTTATATCCATGAATTCATCAATAAACGAAATACGTAAGGCTAAAAGTGTTTTAGTCGATGGAGTAATTCCCGGCACAATAGCTTATCAGGTAGCAAAAACTTTTCTATTGACAGGAGAAGTGGAAACTTTGATTTTTTCCGCTCATGACGAAAAGCTTCTTTCGACTGCGGTCAAAAATCTAGAAGCTGAAACTGAGTCTGACAATTTCATCCATCACGTGGCTGACTACGCAGATTCTAATCAAGTGGAAGAATTAGCTAGTTTTGTGCTCTCTCATGTTGAAGAATCATTAGGCATAGTCTGCTTTTGTGCTGGAGTAACGAAATCTAATCCAATCACTGGCGATATTGAGAAGAGTAGACGGATTTTTGATATTAACGTTTTTGCGCAGCGACAACTACTAAGTAAATTTGTTCCTGGAATGAAGAAAAGGGAATTTGGTCATTTGATGGCATTGGGTTCCTCCCAAGCATTTTATGGAACTCCCGAGCTAGGAGATTACGCGGCGTCAAAATCTGCCCTTATGTCCTATATGAGAACAGCAGCAGTTGAACTAGGTCGAGACGGTATAAAAACTAAGTGCATAGTTCCAGGGATGGTTGAAGTCGATCGAATTGACCCAGAGTTAGTTCAAAGGACAGCAAATATTCTGCCCTCTGGAAAGAGCACTAAAGCTGAAGAGATTGCAAATTTGGCAATTAGTTTACTGTCACCAACTTTTGACAGTTTAGGATCTCAGATTTTCTTCGATGGAAATAGAAGCTTACTCAGCCCTGGTGGGACTGTCGCTCTTAACTAGCCGGAAAAACATACGAAAAGAAAACTTGATGTAAAAAAGGGGTCAGTCAGAAGGTTAAAAATAATTTTTGCCTCCCGAGTGCCCCCTCTTAAGCCCAATGATAAAAATACTAAAAGGGCATTTTTGGTAAAGTCGAATACTTAGACCTTAAAAGGACTAACGTATTCCGCCTTATCTCCGAGAATACTTTCGATCCAAAGAAGTCGATTGTATTTGGAAATTCTCTCTCCGCGACACATGGAACCAGTTTTAATCTGACCTGCGTTAGTAGCAACAGCAAGGTCAGAAATAGTCGTGTCAGACGTTTCACCAGAGCGATGAGAAATTACATTGGTAAAGCCAGCAGCTTCAGCAGTCTTAATCGCGTCCAATGTCTCGGAAAGTGACCCAATTTGATTAAGTTTAATCAAAACTGAGTTACCTGCTTTTTCCTCGATACCACGCTTTACTCGCTCACTGTTGGTTACAAAAAGATCATCCCCTACAAGCTGCTGCCTGTCTCCGATCTTAGAAGTAAGTTCGACCCAACCATTCCAATCATTCTCATCAAGTCCGTCTTCGATGCTGACAATCGGATAATTTGAAATCCAGTCCTCATACATTGCAACCATTTCGCCTGAATTTCTTGGATCCTCTCCGGACTTTTCAAACTTGTAAGTTACGTTGTCACCCACTTCATCAGTAAGCTCACTTGCGGCAACATCAAGAGCCAGTGCAATTTGCTCACCTGGCTTATAGCCGGCACGCTCAATTGCTCTGATCAAAAAATCAAAAGCTAGCTTCATTGACTCAAGGCGAGGAGCGTAGCCTCCCTCGTCCCCAACACCAGTGTCATAGCCGTCGTCTTTCAGTAGAGCACCTAGGGCATGAAAAGTTTCAGTTGCCGCTCTTACCCCTTCTGAAAAAGTAGGAAGACCATGAGGAACCAACATGAACTCTTGAATATCAAGACTGTTGTTTGCGTGAGCCCCACCATTAATTACATTGACCAAAGGCACTGGAAGGCGCACCGCTTGGTCACCCCCAAGAAGCTGAAAAAGCTCTTTTCCTTGAGAGATAGCAGCAGCTTTAGAAGAGGCTAAGCTAACTCCAAGAATAGCATTCGCGCCCAGGCTAGACTTGTTTGGAGTTCCATCAAGGTCGATCATCGCCTGGTCAATAGCTGCCTGGTCGCTGGCATCCATGCCTTTTAGCTTAGGAGCGATTTTCGAAGTCACATTTGCAACCGCGTTGTTAACTCCTTTTCCAAGATAAAGGCCATTACCGTCTCGCAACTCAACTGCTTCAAACTCCCCTGTGGAAGCTCCAGACGGAACACTTGCTCTGCCGGTTGAACCATCCGCCAACTCACACTCTACCGCCACAGTAGGGTTTCCTCTAGAGTCCAATACTTGAATCGACCTAAGTTCTTTAATCTCGCTAGCCATTTCTTCTCCTAGAAAATAAATCTAAGCTATTTTTCCTACATTAAATAAAAGCTTGGTTTTGCTTTAAGTAGGCTGAAACAATTTATGTTCATCCTGCTTAAAGACAAAGCTCCATACAAAATACTTAACTTATCAGTCACTTGCAGCCTAGATTTCTAATGCAAAGAAATCCCAGCTTCTGTACAATAAGCCCTCAAAGTGCGTTAGACCCAAATCTCTCGCAACCTCAATTTTACTTTGGTCGAATTACAAATGAGCGTCGTAGAAAGAAAGAACCGAATCACAAGAGCTACCACTAAGCATGGTGGAGGAATCGGTACGCGTAACGTTCAAAAGACTCACAACAGTAACAGACCAAAACCTTCCACTGCTAGAGCCAACTACTTTCTGGATCTGCTCACCCCTATGATTCTGATGGGGCTTGCCGGCCTAGTCTTCTATTTCAGCCTAACAGGGACCCATGGCCTACTATACCTCGATAAATTAAACAATCAGCTCCAGAGAATTTCATCTGAAAATAAGGCCCTAGAGCAGGAAATTAACGTTCTAGAGCAAAATATTCACTCTATTAACTCCGAAGGCTTTTATCTCGAGAAAAAGGCCCGTGAGGAGCTCGGTCTTTCCAAAAAAGGAGAGACAATATACCTTTTCAACTAATCAGCAGCGATTAGCATTTAATCATAGTCAGCACATACTTTAGACAGATGGCTTTCAGAAGTAGAAAATCAGAACACATCGGTAATATTCTTGAAAACTCCTTTCCGCTAAAACGGCTTCAAGGAAAGCTTGGGCAGTATAAAGGATTTTCAAATTGGGAAGAAATAGCTGGTGAGAAGTTCTTTCCTGTTACTCGACCGGAACGCATTTCTCAAAGTGGGGTACTTGTTGTTAAAGTGATTGATGCTGCCTGGATACAGGAACTAGAAATGCACAAGCTCGAGCTAATCGAGAGATACAACTCCAACGAAAACACTGGCGTGATCAACGATATTCGCTTCGTTCCTGGAAATCCTAGGGAATTCAAGCTGTTTCAGGAACAAAGAAAGAAAAAAGTTGGAGAATAGAAAAGTGCCAACCAAGTCTCCATCCGACCATCCAACCAATCTATTTAAAGAACTTAAGCAACGAGGTCTTGTTCAAGACTTATCGGACCAAAAACAGATAGAAAAAGAACTTGGAGAAGGAAACCTAACTTTTTACTGCGGCTTTGACCCAACTTCAGACAGCTTGCATGTTGGAAGCCTTCTACCACTAACAATGATGAAGCGTCTTCAAGCTGCGGGCCATAAGCCACTAGCCTTAGTTGGCTCTGGCACAGGCATGATTGGAGACCCTTCCGGCAAGTCAGAAGAGAGAGTTCTGCTGGGAGCAGATCAAATTAGCGCCAATATTTCTGGAATTAGTGCTCAAATTCAAACTTTGCTTGGAGATAACTTCGAGCTAGTTGAAAATGGAAACTGGTTAGCAGGCTTAAAGCTAGTAGAATTTTTGCGAGACGTTGGTAAGCATTTCAGCGTTAACCAGATGATGGCCAAAGATTCCGTCAAGTCTCGACTGGAGAATCGGGAACAAGGCATCAGCTATACCGAGTTCAGCTATATGCTTCTTCAGGCTTATGATTTCTACCACCTGTATCAAGAGAAAGGCTGCAGACTACAAATCGGTGGCTCTGACCAGTGGGGAAATATCACTGAAGGAATAGAGTTGATTAGAAGAAAAACCTCAGGTGACGAAAAGGACCAAAACAACAAAGCGCTGGGTTTTACATTTCCTCTTTTAACTACTTCTAGTGGCGCCAAATTTGGTAAAACAGAAAAAGGAGCAGTTTGGTTAAGCGCAGAGCGCACTAGCCCTTACGAGTTTTATCAATACTGGATAAATCAGCCCGATCAGGATGCTCTAAAGATGCTTAACTTCTTTAGCTTTAAGGGCATGGGAGAAATTGCTGAGCTACAGTCAGAGCACGAAAAAAGTCCTCAAAAGAGAATTGCTCAAAAGGCATTAGCTGAAGAACTAACTAGCATAGTTCATGGCCCTGAAGAAGTAAAAAAGGCAGAAACAGCAGCTCAGGTATTTTTTGGTGGAAGCGTCACTGACCTACCTGGCGAGACTTTGGTTGAGATATTTTCTGACGTACCCTCAAGCTCCCTTTCGAAATCAGATCTCGAAGGTGGAATTGATATAGTCGATCTGCTTGTAAGCTCCGAGCTAGAAAAGTCCAAAGGTGCTGCCAAACGTTCCATTTCAGGTGGCGGGGTTTACCTAAACAATCAACGGGTTGAAGATGCTGAATTAAAAGTAACTTCCCAAGATCTAGTTGACAGTATGGTGCTAATACTAAGGCTCGGAAAAAAGAAATACCACCTAGTTCGAGTAGCCTAAGCTCTACCTCTTAGAAGTTACCGAAACTGTCCATCTGGTCAGGTATTTGTAACTAATCCTCAAAAAGAAGGCTTAGAGTTAGAAACAAAGACTGAAGAGTTTAATGTCTCGCAGGGGAGCGGCCGAACGGCAGTCTCCCCAAAAAGTGTTAAGGAGTTTAGAAGGGGGAGACAAAATAGTTAAAAATGATTGTTAGATTAACCAATATCATTTGTCTCATATTTTCCCCTGTAGCTTAATGGAATTGTTACAACTTTTACAACAGGTACAAATGAGGGGCCTACAAGCTAACAATCAATACTTGTAGGTTGCATTCTGAGTAGCTAACACCGCTTTGGGGTCTTAGGTACCAGCAGTTACGAAGTCAGCGTGTCGGTATGGGGCAAGAGCATGCGCACCATAATCGATAGCTGGAGATTTTCGCAAATTCATAGCGTTCTCCTGAGGTTGAATAAAGTCCAAGCTTATTATCGCTGATAAGCAAAACTGAACAGCGTATACAGAGCAAATATGTCGAAATAGCTCGCGATAACATAAAAGCCCGAGAAAACAGAAGCTCTTTCTGCTCCCTAGGGCTTCAATGCTAAAAGATTACAAGCAAACTAATTTTCGCAAATGAAAATAAAAAACGATTTAAAACCTTCACTATTTTGTTTCCCTTAGCAAATAATTAAAATTGCCAAGAGAAACCAACTCGCTTCTACTCTTGCTAAAATCAAATGTTACTTCAAAACCATTAGCTTTTTTGTTTCCCTAAGTCAAAGCTTGGAATTGAATATCTGGATTTGTATTTTAAGGAATTAGATGAAGCTCAATGCAGCTTCTCCTGGTGATAAAATATGCTAGTTATAAAATTTAGAGCTTGAGAGTGAACTCTTTAAAACTCCCTTCCTCAATGTCCATCTTCTTAGAGCTAAAGGAATATGTGAATGCTTCGGAGGAGAAAGTGCCTTTTCTTAAATCCAACGGTGAGCCTTAATTGGAAGTTCACCACATAACTCGAATAGTTGACAATGGCTGAACCATCCAGCGAAAATGGCTGGCCTTTGTCCCACACCTCACGGCAAGATTCATCACGGTGAAGATCGAAAAGAAATTAATCAGTTGCTTTTAGAGAAGGTTAGTTTCACTGAGTAGGTGAGTTTAAATTAAACCAGAGGAGAGCAGTTTGAAACAAAAAAATACCTTCGCTCACACCCTGGATAAAGCTTAAGAGAATAATGTAATCTCAATTGATTCGCCGAACAAAGCCGTATGGACTTCATTTGATAGATCGATAATTCTAGAGGCTAAAGCTTTTGGCTCAGGTGCTGAGAGTCCAGTCAGCCTAAGGACAAAAAGCATTTGATGCTCGAGTAGTCTTGGTAGTTTTGTCCAGCAAACACTAAGTTCTTGAGTATCTTTAGGGTTAATGCCGGCTTCAAGCTCTGAGATACATTGACCAAGAGCTTCGCGTGATGCAAAAATACTATCAGCCCAATTGCCTGGAAAGTTTTTAATCCTGAATTTACCTAATGTCTCGAGTTTTTCGTCCATTTGTTTTAGTAAGCCAACGAGGTCTGACTTAATCTTACTGTCTATAATTGACATCTGCTCATCCTGGTTTAAGGACCTGAGCTCACAAGAATAAACTCAAGTCCCTAAACTACCGAAAAAAGCAGTTAATAATACAAAACCTTGGCACAGCTCCCCTCAACTAGGTTTAAGAAACTTAATTGAGGAGTCTGGTAAATCTACTTTGGAAAATAAATCTTTAAGAGCAGCCAATATCAAATCAAACTCTTTTTAAAAAATCAACTTAAGGATGGTTTATACCCTGTCTACTTGAAATTTCGGCTTTTCCTATACTTGTCGTAAAGGGGTATAAGCAGTGCGTAGCACTGCCAAAAAACAAATTTACTGAAACCAGAAATATGCCTGCAAGAGCGAAGCTCTTGACAAGAAAAGATAGAATTCTAGCATTTTTAGTGTGTTTTATTATTTTCTTGCGAAGCTAGGCTTCACTGCATACTTTTAGACAGGGTAACGGGGAGCAAATGCTAAACACATTTGTTTTATAGTCCTACGTCAGGCTATTTCTTGCTCCGCAAGAGCCAGACGTAGTCTAATGGCTTTGCTTACGCTAAGCTTATACTGAAACCTCCTGGAAGCTTTAGCCAAACACGAAATTTACAGTGGTTTCAGTATATAAGAAAGAGAAAAGAAAGAGTTTAAAAAATCAAGAACACGAGCAGCACTACTCCTACTAAATGATCCGAGGGAATCAGGTAGTGGAGATTACTTTTAGGCTCTCAGGAGAAAAGCGCGTGCTACTCGTGTAAACGGGTACTTCTCAAGTGCTCAACTAAATAAAGCTCAGCACTTGAGAGCAAAACTATAAAATAACCTTTCACTCTTCCTTCTCTCGAACAGAGCATAAGTCTAAAAGTAAAATTTCAAAATTTGCAATGAATCTCTGTAATTTCAGACCTCTAGCGCACCCTGTCTCAAAATCTTAATTTCTTCAGAGCGAAGATCCACAATCGTAGAAGGAAGGCTAACTGTAGTTGCTCCCCTAAAATCATCGACAAACTTCGTTTTAGGAAAATACTCGATAAAACTCTCAGAGTTCTCAGCAACAGGTTTGCCGGAAAGGTTTGCGCTAGTGGCAATTAAGAATCCCCCACAAGCTTTAGCTAAACCAGCAAGTTCAGCCAATGGGCTCACTCTAACCGCAATACTTCCGTCGGGTGCAGACACTGCCTTCGCAAAAACTGACTGCTTTAACTGCAAAACAATTGTTAGTGCCCCAGGCCAGTGTTGTTCTTGAATTGAAATTCTAAGTTCTCTGGATTTCGCGGACTCTTCAATAACAAGCTGCTCTAAGAAGGAGCTACTCGCAGCCACTAAAGGTAAACCCTTGCCCTGCTCTCGTCCTTTCAAGGCAATTAAATCAGCTACGGCTTTCTCATTTTTAGGATTACAGCCGATGCCGTAAATCGTTTCAGTTGGGAACCCTAGGACTTCGCCAGCAGAAAGTGCCTCCCCTGCCAAACTCCAGTCATTCAAGACTCTAGAATCCAAGACCAGCCCTCTTTAACTACTACCGAGCTGCCCTATGTCTGAGCGATAGTGCATACCTTCAAATTGAATTTCTTCAAGGCCTTGGTAGGCTTTCTTTAAAGCTGTGGGAAGATCTTTATCCAAGCCGGTTACAACAAGAATCCGGCCTCCTTTAGTAAAGACTTTCTCTCCTTCTGCTCTGGTCCCAGCTTGAAAAACTATTTGGTCTGCTCGACCCTTAAAAAGACCTTCAATTTCTTTTCCATCTTCGACTTTCAGTGGGTAGCCCTTTGAACTGGCCACTACACAGGCTGCAGCAGAAGGACTATTCTTAATTTCTTTCTCAGACAGTTTACCTTCAGCAGCAGCTAAAAGTAGCTCGGCTAGGTCACTTTCAAGCCTGGCGAGTATGACTTGTGTTTCAGGGTCCCCAAGCCTGCAATTAAACTCGAGAACATTAGCCTCTCCTTGAGGAGTAATCATCAAGCCCGCATAAAGGAAGCCACAAAAATCAACTCCTCTTTTCTTAAGCTCAGCCAAGACCGGCTTAAACACTTCCTCCATGACCTTTGGCGCTTCAGCATCAGGAAGGACATTAGATGGAGAAATTGCTCCCATTCCACCAGTGTTTGGGCCTTCATCATTATCTTGCAGTCTCTTAAAATCTCTGGAAATCACCAATGGACGAACTGTTTCACCATCGACAATAGCCATCACAGATGACTCTTTTCCTTCCAAACATTTTTCAATAACAACGCTAGCTCCAGAATCACCAAAGCGTTTGTCGAGCATCATCTCTTTTAAAGCATCAATGGCCTCAGACTCACTCGAAGCCACGACAACCCCTTTACCTGCAGCAAGACCATCCGCTTTTACAACAATCGGTGCTCCCTTTTCCTCGACGTAGTTTTTAGCTTCTTCAAAAGAGGAAAAAACTTTCCCTTCCGCAGTCTTAACACCGCTAGCCAGCATTATTTCTTTAGCAAAGCTTTTTGAGGCCTCAAGCCGAGCTGCTGCTTTTTTTGGACCAAATATTTTAAGCCCTTTCTCAAGAAAAATATCGCTGATTCCCTCAGCCAAAGGAGCTTCAGGGCCAACAACGGTAAGCCCAATCTCATTCTCTAAGGCCCAATCAGCCATCTTAGAGAAATCAGAAAATGAAGGAAGGTTTTCTGCTACTTCAACCGTTCCAGCATTACCAGGACAACAAAAAATTTTCTCTACGTTGGCACTTTGAGCCAGCTTCCAAGCTATAGCGTGCTCCCGTCCACCAGATCCAACTACTAAAACTTTCATAATACCCTAATGTCTGAAGTGACGTTCACCAGTAAACAACATGTTCATTTGTCTAGACTTAGCAGCTTCAATCACGGTGTCATCCTTGACCGAACCACCGGGCTGAACCAACGCTTTTACCCCAGCATCGTTTAAGACCTCTAAGGTGTCAGGAAAAGGTAAAAATGCGTCACTAGCAGCGACAGCTTCATCCACAGAAAACCCATGAAGCTTTGCTCTCTCAATTGCAATTCTTGCCGCATCTACCCTACTCATCTGCCCTGCCCCAACGCCAATCGCTTGCTCATCTTTGGCAATAACGATGGTGTTGGACTTAACATACTTAGCAACGATCCAAGCGAATTTAAGATCCGCTAAAGTCTTATCATCCAGCACAGTTCCGGTGACCTCCAGCCCTGGATTTATTGGACAACAAGCAGGGTCTTCATCCTGAAGTAGCACCCTGTCTCCAATAACTTTAACCACCTGAGCCAATTCTGCATCGGCCATTGCTTTGAAGTCACACTCAATCAGGCGCAAATTTTTCTTCTTAGCAAACATTGATTTGGCACCATCAGTTAGCTTCTCAACTAGAACAAGTTCCACAAACTGTTCTAAAATCGAACCTGCTAGCTCCTCATCAACTTCTCCACTTACAGCAATGATTCCGCCAAAAATACTAACTGGATCACACTGTCTCGCAGCAGTAAATGCTTCTAGCGCAGTATCCCTCACGGCAACACCACAAGGATTAGTGTGTTTAATAGCCACTGCCGCGTGCCTATTCCCCAAAGTCCGGTATAGCTCTAAGAACAAATCCAAAGAGCCCTGCATATCTACCAAGTTATTATAGGAAAGTTCTTTTCCTTGAAGTTGAGTCCAAAGCCGCTTCTCACTGCTTTGTGCAGAGTGACGGTACAAAGCCGCACTTTGATGAGGGTTTTCGCCGTAACGAAGCACTTGCTCTCTTTCTAAAGTCAGACTTTCAAAAGGCGCGAATTGTTTTAGTTCTCCTTGATCATCCAGAAGTTTTTCACCAAGAGAGAAGTAGCGAGCTATTGCTGCATCGTATCGAGCAGTCATAGCGAAAACCTTAGCAGCCAGCTCTTTTCTCAACTCTTGGGATACTTCACCTTTATCCTTTAGCTCAGCAATAATCTTGTCATAATCCGCAGGATCGCAAACTGGCACCACAAATTCACAGTTTTTAGCAGCTGCTCTAATCATTGTAGGACCGCCAATATCGATATCTTCTACAAGTGAAGGGTGAGCAACGTCTCCTTTCTCAACAACCTCAGCAACTTTTTGAGTAAAGGGGTAAAGATTTACTACAACAAAATCTACGGGGAGAATTTCATGCTCTGCCAAAGTAGACATATCATCTTCACGACTACGTCTGGATAATATTCCTCCATGAATCTTAGGATGAAGACTCTTTACCCGACCTTCAAGGATTTCAGGATGCCCTGTGTATTCGCTAATGGATTTAACGCCAACACCTGCATCTTTGAGATGTTTAGAAGTTCCACCAGTTGAAAGGATAGTAATACCCAGCTTTTCTAAAGCCTGGGCAAAGGGGGCAATGCCCGTTTTATCGAAAACACTTAAAATCGCGAGCTTACTCATTAAAATATCCTCAAAGGAAACATATCCTGAATGGAAAAAATTCTACTTAGACCTGAGAGCCAAATTTCACAAAAGAGCCTGAACAAAAAAGGCCATTTTCTAAAGTAAAATTAGGCAGATACTGCCGTTTCATATTACGGCAAAGTCGGAGTGGTTATACTGAGTAAAAAGAAGCAAGTAAACTCAACCAACACGTTGATAAGGGGCTTCAGGTTAGCTAATTTTTAGGAATTGACTGCTGAACTGCGGCTCGAATACAAACGCAACAGCAGTAAAATAATTAGCAATAGGTTAAGGAGATAAGGGGGTTTTCCACAGGCAGTTCAGCTGCCTAGTTTCAATAGAACAGCAGGTTACTTGCCTGATCGAAGGATTTGCTCACGCTTAAAATCACTTTCCTGCTGATCTGAGAGCTGTGCTGTCAGTTCTAACAACTCTGAATCAAGCTCATCCTTTTTGACAGACAATTCCTTTAGCCTAGTCTCTCCGGTTTCTCGAGAGCCCGGCTTGATGGTTCTGGCTGTTCCAATTTGTTTGTTGAGAATCTTCTTTTTAGTAGAAAGCTCATCCTTTAGGCGGGCATACTCAACCAAATTCTCTTGGGACTCTTTCAACCTTCCATCAATAATTTCCTTGGAAATTTTCCTAAGCTCACTCTTTTGAGTGTTCACATCATTACCAAGCTTAATCATTAAATTAGCAGTAGCTGGATCAGACAGGTTCCCCTCAGCAGCTTCACTATACTGAAGAGAAAGTTTTTCGATTTGCTTAACTATCGATTTAAGCTTGCCATCCTCTTTGGAAAGTTTCTTAGCGAGCGTTAGAGGCTTAGTTCTACCTTGCATTTTCTCAAAGCCTTTCCACTTCTTCAATGAAGAGGTGGCTTTTCTGTAGTTCTTGGAAGCCCTGTTTAAACCTGTATCAAGCACTGATAATTTACTTTTCATGCTATCAATCCAGGTAGTTTTTTCAGAATCTGTCTGAAGTTTGGTAGCTTCCATTTTTCCTACAACAGAAGCAATCTTCTCTCTTACACGAGCTTTCTTTAAGGAAACTTTTCTTTTCTCGGCCTCAGTCAGAATGAGTTGTTTCTTCTCAACCTTAGGTTCAACCGTGGCTTTCTCTAAATTTTTCTTCGCCTGCTTAATCTCTCGGTCTTCTTTTTCCCAGTCTATAGCAACGACCCTGTCTTCAGCATTGCTAGCAAGAGTCAGTCCAGCTTCTGGAATAGGCTCTTTTACCTTTTCTATTTGTTCTTCTACGGCAACTATTTGTTGCTGTTCGGCTAACTTAACTTCTTCGACCACTGCAGCCTTTTTCTGTTCTTCTTTAACGGCAACAATTTGTTGCTGTTCGGCCAATTTAACCTCTTCCACCACTGCAGCCTTTTCTTGTTGCTCCACCAACTCAACTTCCTCAGTGGTCACCACTCTAACTTCCGGAACTATCTCTTTAACGATCTTTTGACTTCTTTTATCAGCCTCAAAAGCTTGCCGTTCCTCTTCCAGTCGAATCTTTTCTTCAGCAATTGCCCTTGATTCTATCGCTAGCCTTTGCTTCTCCTCTTCTATACTTAGCTCTCCTAAAGCTAACGGAGATTCAATAGAGTTTTTTGCTTGAACCAAAGGCTTATCACCTTGATTACTTGTAAATAACCACCCACCAGCAAGTCCTGCCAACAATAGTGAACCCGCTATCATGCCCCCTTTGGGAATTGAACGCTGACTTATTTGCGCTGCAGCTGGAATTTCAAGATCTTCTGACTGATCAAAAGAGTCTTCTTCAAATATATCCTCGGAAGTAGGTGCCTCAGCTTTATCTAGAACCTTCTCAGCCTTCTCAACCTTAACTGGATCGGAACCAACTGTTTCAGTTGTCTCGGCTTGATCATCGGCTAGGGTGAAGTTAACCTCACTAGGCTCTTCTTCGACCATAACAAAGTCTCGACTAGAGTCACCTTCATCCACTGGATCTTCTTTATTCTCTAAAGTCTCTTGGGAATCCTTAGCCTCAAGTTGAACATTCTCTTCAACTACTGGAGTCGAAACTTCTTCAACTACCGAAGTTGAAACGATCTCTTCAGTAGAAACTTCTTCTAAGCTTTCAACGGCCAACTCCGAATTGGACTCAAGATTAGCCACTTCATTTTCATCAGAGACAAATTCATCGCTAACTACCGATTCCGATATAGGCTCAGCTTCAGCAGCATTATCAGCTGTTGTTACGGCTGCTGCTGCCGCGGCTGTAGCTGTAGCTGTAGCTGTAGCTG
>CAZECN010000015.1:43152-65329 GCA_964510575.1 uncultured Bdellovibrionales bacterium
GCTGTAGCTGTAGCTGTAGCTGTAGCTGAACTTAAAGAGTTAACAGAGGATGATCCACTAGAATCCTGCATGCCTAAAATGATACTGTCGAATGTTTCCTGACCACTGGAAAGAACAGAGCCTCCGGTGACAATAGGGTCAACCTCTGGAGCAGCAGGCTCAGCCGAAAGCAATTCGGAAGTAAACTCATCTTCAAGTGTTACAATCTTTTCTTGTAAGGAATGTTTGAATTGCTCTTTTTCACTCTCAAAATCCCCAGCGGAGTGAGAAATCTCAATAACCCCCTGGTCTGGAAGCAAAGAAGTGTCTTCTGGCTTAGCTTCACGAACTTCTAAGATTTGTACTGTAATATTATCACTACCACCACGGCTGTTAGCCAATTGAACAAGCTTTTCTACGGCTTCAGAAGGTGGCAAAGAGGCAACCATTTGGCCAATCTCTTCAGCCGAAATGTCATTATAAAGTCCATCGCAACAAAGCAGAAAACGATCCCCAATCTCAACTGGATACTCCAAAAACTCAACATCAGGATTCACCTCTGGTGCACCACCGAGAGCTCTAGTTAACATATGAGCAACCGGATGATCCTCAGCCTGCTCTTCAGTTATTTCTCCTGCCTCAACCATCTCCCTTACTAAAGTATGATCTTTAGTAAGTTGTACGAATTCGCCACCTCGAAGAAAATAAATTCGAGAGTCTCCAACATTAGCTAACAAGGCTCGCCGTCCAACGATACCAAGCATAACAAGAGTTGTTCCCATACCCTGCAACTGAGGGTATGTTTGGCTTTGATTATGTATGAATTCATTTGCAACTCTGATCGCTTCAAAGAACGAATCAGGTGATAAACTACCGCTTGGCTTAATTCCAATTCTGGAAACTATGTTCACAGCTAAGAGCGAAGCTTTAGCTCCGCCAGCAGCCCCTCCCATTCCGTCGGCGACAATGAATAGGCTAGCATCTTGAGTCTGAGCGAGACCATAGGAGTCTTGATTCTCCTCTCGCTTCATTCCGACATTGGTTCTAACTGCGAAATCGAAAGCAAACTCTCTCGAAATAGAAGAACCAGCTGATTTATTATCAGTCTTCAATTACTCAAACCCCAAAGTCCAGACCAACCTTGGGTCTCCGCACTCTCTAGTTTTAAACCAAACCCCTATCGCCACACCTGTCTAGGTCAGGGACAATAGAAGACTATAGTAAACTTTAGATTCTTATCAGGGAGAGAAGTAGCGAAAATTTTGTAGTTTTCTACAGATTCCGACTATTTTGATAAACTTTAGCGGGCAAAAAGTTTAAGTAGAAGTCTGAGCAAAAAATCGGCTAACAAGATTTAGCCCTTATTAATGCCAAAATTCTTTAAAAGTAGCTTACTGGCTGCAGATTGAGCTAGTTCACTCTACGAACAAAAGGAGCGCTAGGAACAGCTTCTAAAGACAAAATTCTTCCTCTTTCTCGGTCGGCATCAGGCCGAGAACCGAAAGGTCCAGATAAAATTCGAAAGTATTCCAGCTTTTGAATCGAGGTAACTTGAAAGAAAGCCTCAACTCCACTGGCACTAAGTTTTGAAACTATCTGCTCAGCCTCTCTTCGTGAATTAGCGGCAA
This sequence comes from uncultured Bdellovibrionales bacterium, assembly GCA_964510575.1. Lineage (GTDB taxonomy): Bacteria > Bdellovibrionota_C > UBA2361 > SZUA-149 > CALKYB01 > CALKYB01. The sequence goes on from CAZECN010000015.1 coordinate 44,760, forward strand.
CTACCTGAACATACCAACCCGGTTCAACAGTTCCCCCCGAAGAGATCGGACGGACTTCTGTACTGGAGCTGATCTGAGCAGCAATCTGGGTAGATTTGGAATCACTTGGCTCCACTGAAGAAACCTGAGGCTTGACAATATCAGACCTTAAACTCTCTCTTACCATAGGCCCCATAGAGGCTCTGCCACCTATGGAATTAAGAGTTGCCGTGTCTATAGGAACTCTAAGAGAATTGTCCGTTTGAGTTTTTAAAGCTGAGGAAACCCCCTGCTCTCGACCTGCAAACAAGCCCAGCAAAAAAACTGCTACAAAACAGCCGGCAACGACCGACCAAAAAACAAGAAGGTGGGCAAACTTAAGCCTCAATGTCCAAAATCCTTGACTGTTCTCAGAAGCATTCATCAGACTCCTCCGTGAAATACGACATTCAGTATACCAGCTATAACGGGCCTAAAAGTCTAGAGGACTCTCTTTGCCCGTGTTACACAAATTTATCACAGGATCACAGAGGGCACTACAGAATTCCTTAGATCTAGTCATTTTAGGTCCGACTTCGCCAAAACTCCCTCGCTTTTTCTATTCTTTTTCTAATTTTCTTTGAACAATTTGAGGTCCAGAATAGCTCCCCTTCTTGCTGCCAAGGCCACTCAGCGCGAGCCCAGAGTCTCTGAAATCTTAACTCAGCAAGACTAAAAGAACCCTCCAACTCTGTCGAATAAACAAGGTCGATCTCCTTTAAATCCTCCTCTAAACCACTGCTTAGCTGGATTTGAGGGAAAGCTTCCTCTAGAAGTTCTAAACGAACAAGCTCATTGACTGTCTTTTCAAAACCACTAACATCACTGAGGGATTTTAAAACTTCGGTGCAATGACGACCTCTAGTCAAAGATTCAATTGCTCTTTGTTCTACACTTTCCTCTACTGCCAACAATGTCTCAGGGCTCCACTCAAAACCAAAGCGACCGATAAACCTAGCTCCTCTAATTAGTCGCGCGGGATCTTCCACAAAACTATTCTGATGCAGTATCCGAAGCTGTTTGGTCTCTAAATCCTTCAGACCATTGAAGGGATCAACTACTTCGCCAAGCCGACCCTCTACTAAGGGCATAGCAATGGAGTTAATCGTAAAATCTCTTCTGGCCAAGTCTGAATTAAGATCACCTCTCTCAACCAAAGGCCTTCCACCAGGAATCGGATACTCCTCAGCTCGAGCTTCGGCAATATCAAAGCCATTTAGTCCCTGACAAGGTTGGAGAAAATTAATTTTGCTTGTAAGGAAATCTGGAAAAGACTTCACACTGAGTTTTTCACTAGAACAACCAAACTCAGGTAAACCCATATTTTCTATTGTAGCTAAAAGATCTCTAGCGTCTCCTAACACCATCAAATCTATATCTGGAGAGAACTCTGGACAGCCTAAGAATAAGTCACGGACCAAACCTCCTACTAGAAAAACTTCGAGTCCAAGTCCACTGGCAATTTGAGAAACTTCAATCAAAAGATTTTCAGCTGAAGCTGGAAGCTTTTCTAGCATCGAACTAACTTTCTTTTTTGGTTGGTTTGAGCAGTTTTCTGGAAATAAAGTAACCTTCGATACCGTCAGCCAAAGCTTCTACCATTAATCTTTGATAATCCTCAGTTAACAACCTTTCCCCCTCAACCGGATGATCAAGAAAAGCAAGCTCAACTAGAGCACAAGGCATATGAGCACCTACCAGCACATAAAAGGGGGCCTTCTTCACTCCCAAATTTTTCACTTCCTGGTAACGACCGCTCGCAGTCTGAACCATATTGTCTTGCAGGTAATGTGCCAGTGAAACAGAGTCCTCAAGTTTTCCACTTTGAATTAGATCGCTAATTATAAACTGTAAATCGTCTTGAGCTTTCGCTTTAGTGGCATTTTCCCTTTCCGCCAACTTGAGTGAAGAGCGATCGTCGGTGTTATCTAAATAATAGGTCTCTATACCTTGAGCATTTTTCTTAGGGCTTGCATTGGCATGAACTGACACAAATAGATCTGCTTCAACCCTATTGGCGAAGGCTGTTCGCTCCTCTAAATCTAATTCGTGGTCACTCTCCCTAGTTAAAAGTACTGTGACATTACCTCGACTCTCGAGTAAGGACTTCACACCAAGGGAAACTTTGAGGACAACATCCTTTTCCTTGTGTCCTCCGACTCCCACAGCTCCGTTATTAACTCCACCATGGCCTGGATCTATAACTACTAGTAGCTTCTGATTTTTCTTCTTTACCTTTTGTTGTTTAGACTTAGCTGAAGCAACTTTCTTTCTTTCCTTAGATAAAATCTCTACTTCTTTTTGTATTTTACTAATTTCAGAAGCAGACTCTGAAACCTGTTCTGTTTCAATTGCCAGGTTCGTTTTCTTGTCTTTCGTAGCAGCGACGGCACTCTCCCAAACCCCAGAGCGACTACTCCCCTTTTTTTCAATCAATTCTCTGCGTTGAGTGAATGTCTGAGGAACTTCTTTGGAGCTAAGCCCCAGCCTACTCAAGGCTGAATCATACCTGTCCCCCTTAGGATAAAGATCTACAATTTTAAAGTAAGCGGTTCTAGAACCCGCATCATCACGAAAAACTCGACGACGTAGATCACCTAAATGTAATAGAGAGTCGTCTGCTTTCGGATGTGAAGGATACTCTTCAACTACACGACTGTATAACTGGGCTGAGACTCGGGCTGATGAAATTAAAGTTCTCGATGCATAACGACTCTCGTAAAGTCGGCCTAGAGAAAAAAGGGCTTCGCCACCTGCCAAAGTCCCTTCATTAATTTTAGAAAATTCTTTTACTTCTCTTAGAATCTCATCCCATCTGAGCAAGCTCTCAAAAAGTGGGTCACTGGATTTTTGTTTTGAAATTTTTGCTTCTAGTCTCGCTAGGCCCTTGAAATCCCCAACCGGCAGCCTTTTTGATAAGCCTTGGGCGAGAAGTGGAGTTACTATCAGCAAGGATAGTAGAAGCTGAAAAACAAAATGCCTTGCCGATCTATTCATCAATTAATTTTACTGAAATTCAAAAACCCTGGAGCTATCAAGAACCCATCGCTTCTTTCTTTAGACGATCCAAGACTGCCAAAGCTTCAAGTGGTGTCATTCCGTTAACATCAACACTATTCAGTGAATCCACTATCTTATCTGCCCTAGGATCTCTTTTAACCACTTCTTTGACTATACTTTTGGAAAGAGTTTGCTGGTCTGTTTTCGATAGGCTCTGCTCTTTCCCCTCAACAACCAATAACTGCTGAGCACGAGTTATGATTTCTCTTGGCAGACCCGCAAGCTCAGCTACCTCTACTCCATAGCTTTTACTTGCTGCTTTGTTCTCAATTAAATAATTAAAACTTATTTTTCCACCCTTATTTTCCACTCCCACTGATAGGCAAAAAATACCGCTCATTGATTGAGCCATATCTACTAATTCATGAAAATGGGTAGCGAAAATAGTTCTACAAGCCTTTTGATCGTGAAGCCACTCAGCTATCGCTCGTGCCAATGACAAGCCATCAGAAGTAGCAGTGCCTCGACCTAGCTCATCTACCAACACTAAGCTCTTCTCTGTCGCTTTTCGCGCAATGACTGAAGCCTCTCGCATCTCCACCATAAAGGTTGATTCGCCTCTAGAAAGATCATCCGAGGCACCAATCCTAGTAAAGATGCGATCAACAACACCAAGTTTCGCTTGATCAGCTGGAACAAAAAAACCGGCTTGAGCCAAAAGGTGGATAAGACCAACTTGGCGGAGATAAGTAGACTTACCACCCATATTAGGACCAGTAAGAACTGCAAACGAACCTTTGTCTCTATGCTCTCCAGAGCTCAGGTGCGTACTGTTAGGAATAAAATTATCAAGCCCAACTAACTGCTCAACAACTGGATGGCGACCATTCAATATTTCAGTAACCCCGTTTTCAGAAAGAATCGGTCTACAGTGGTTAAACTTTCTTGCAACTAGTGCCGCTGAAGAGATCACATCTAGCTCAGCTATATGCCTGGCAGCTAAGTGGATACGACTCAAGCAAGGAAGTAGGCTCTCCCGGAGCTCTTTGAACATTTCCTTTTCAAGACTAAGCTGTCGAGCTTTAGCTGAAATAAGCTTAACTTCTAGCTCTTTAAGCTCTGGAGTAATAAACCTTTCAGCATTAACTAAAGTTTGCTTCCTCTCATATTGTTCCGGAACCTTGGAGAGATTAGCTTTGCTCACCTCAATAAAATATCCAAAAACACTATTGTATTTAACCTTGAGTGCAGAAATCCCAGTAAGCTTCTTCTCCCGCTCCTCGAAGCTAGATAAACGAGTCTTGCCATCAGTGGCTATATCTCGAAGCTCATCAAGTTCACCAGAATAACCTGTGGCAAAGATTCCACCCTCCGAGATTTTAAAGGGAGCATCCTCAACCAAAGAACTGGCCAAGACTTGAAAAACATCTTCAAGACAATCAAAATTTCCAGCTAATTTTTTCAAACGTTCTGACTTAAAGTCTGAAACTAAAGACTTAACAGCTGGTAATACTTCGAGAGAAGCTCTTAGCATCGCAAGGTCAGCAGGGTTAACCCGACCACTGGAAATTCTGGTAACAAGCCTTTCCAAGTCTCGAACACTGGCAAAAAGTTCTCTCAATCGATCACTGGACTCAGAGCAAGAAACTAACTCTTCTACAGAGTCGTGCAGCTCGACTATCTCGCTTAACTCCAGAGATGGGTTTAGTAAACGCTCCCTTAACAACCTAGACCCAAAGGCAGTCTTACTGAGATCGATATAACTCAAAAGACCAGGGCCAGAGCCATCGGAAGAATGTAGTAACTCCAGATTCCTTCTAGAAGCCCCATCAATTAAAACGGTTTTGCTGCTACTTACTGAAGTGAAGTCTGATAGCAGTAAAGAGCCAGAAAAAGAGTTCTCTTCAATATAATCAAGCACTGTTGCTAGAACAGAAAGAGTCACAGGAGTCAGTGCTTCTACATCAATTGAAGAATCACCTCCGTCTCTCCCTAACAAAGATAATATTCTCTTTTGAAGTTGAGCCGGCTCTTGAAGTCTAAAACTTCTATCAACCACGGGAGTTTCTCGCCCCGATACTTCCTTTTTGACTTCTTTCAACCAAGGACTATTGATTGGCTTTTCCCAAAGAAGTGAAGGCAAAATTACTTCGGCTGGTTGCACAAAACCCAAAACTTCCAGCATTTCATCAACTGATTCACATTCCTGAACCTTTAAATGGCCAGTGGAGACATCAATCCAGGCCATTCCACCACCACCAGGCCCAATACAAGCTGCTGATAGGTAGTTAAAATGCCTTTCATCTAAACCGTCCTCTACATAACGAAGCCCTGGCGTAACAATTCTCTCAATCTCCCTGTCCACCATCCCCTTTTTGGCGGAGCTTCCAGTTTCAGTTTGAGAGACAACAACACATCCAAAACCAGCTTCAACCAGCTTTGGCAAATAGTTAGACAAGCCATGAACGGGAAAACCACACATCGAAACTGGATTAGCAGTTTCCTTGTGACGCGCAGTTAGTCGAATAGAAAGAGTGTTGGCTGCCTTTTCAGCATCTTCGAAGAAGATTTCATAAAAATCTCCCACTTGAAAAAGAACGATGTGCTCAGGATACTTCTGCTTGTAATCAAGGTAGCTGGCCAACATAGGGGCCATCTTCTTCACAGGGTTCTTCCCGGAAGAAGTTTGCTTATTATCTACTTTCTTATTTGATTTGGGGAGTGTCGAGCTAGCTGCTTCAGTCTTGGTAGTCTTCTCTACTGAAGTTACCGTTGGGGTTGGGGTTGGGGTAAATTTAGGCGAAGCAGATTCAGAATCGAAGTCAGTAACTCCCAGCGAAAGCTGTTTGCTGCCTTTTCCATCCGAGCTCAATACTACTCCCCCCTTATTGCATAATTATATTTTGAATAGCTTACGAAATACTAAGTTTCAAAGTATGAAATATTTGGCCCAAATGGCCCCTAGCAAACTAAGTCACTAGGAAACCAAGTGGGCTTCGACAAAAGCTTATTCTAGCTTTCGCCTCCTTCTCCAGGTGTCTTAAGTTGCTGCTGAAGAAGATCTCCAAAAGTCACAGCTCCTGAGGACTCTTCCATGTATTCAGCGTAGTTAGTCTCTTCACCTTTTCTACCAGGCTTCATACTCAAGCTAATCCTACGCTCCGCTGGGTCAACATTAGTAACTTCAGCTTCTACTACAGTGCCAGAAGGAAATTTCTCTCCGATATCATCTCCACGCTCAACTGCTAGCTGAGAAATATGGATCAAACCTTCAACACCCTCTTCAAGCTCCAAGAACACTCCAAACTCAGTTACGTTTGTAATTGTTCCCTTAACTTTAACACCAGTTGGGTAGCGGTGAGGCACTGATTCCCAAAGATCCGGAGTTAGTTGTTTAATACCGAGACTTAATCTCTCACTGGAAGGATCGATCTCAAGAACTACTGCCTCTACCTCATCTCCCTTCTTATAGAGCTCGGCCACTTCCTTTGGATCTTTAATTCTTTTAGTCCATGAGAAGTCTGAAACATGAACTAGACCGTCAATGTCATCTCTAACATTGATAAAGATTCCGAAGTCGGTAACTGAACGCACAGTTCCTTTGACCTTCTCTCCAACAGGGAATTCTTTAGCAAGCTCTTCCCAAGGATTATCAGTAAGCTGTTTAAGACCAAGACTGATTCGCTGCTTCTCGCTACTAACCTCGAGAACAATAGCTTTAACCTCATCTCCAATGGCAACAACTTTAGAAGGATGGCGAACCTTCTTAGTCCAACTCATCTCAGAGACATGAATCAAGCCTTCAATACCGTCTTCTAGTTTAACGAAAGCACCATAATCAGTAAGGCTGACAACGGCTCCTTCCACGATCTCACCAGGCTGGTATTGAGACTCCACCTTCTCCCATGGATTATCGTGAAGTTGCTTCATACCCAAGCTAACTCTTTCTTTCTCACGATCGTAGCTAAGAATAACAACTGGGACATTTTGCCCAACGGTTAGCATCTCACTCGGGTGAACAACTCTTCCCCAAGACATATCAGTAATATGAAGAAGACCGTCAATTCCACCCAAGTCGATGAACGCACCATACTCGGTAACATTCTTAACCTGACCTTCCATAACAACACCTTCTGCAATTTGACCGATGGTGTCTTTCTTAAGCGCATCACGCTCTTTCTCGAGAACTACTCTTCTAGAAAGAACGATATTGCCTCTCTCTCGGCTAAACTTGAGAACCTTAAACTCCATGTCAGTTCCGACAAATTTATCCAAGTTACGCTGCGGACGAATATCAATTTGAGAACCCGGTAAAAATGCTGGAACCCCAACATCCACCTGTAGGCCACCTTTAACTTTTTGAACCACTGTTCCACTAACTTTCTCACCGTCAGCAAAAACTTTCTCAAGATGATTCCAAACTTTAAGCTGCTCAGCTCGATCCTTAGATAGAACAATTTCACCAGACTCGTTTTCAGGAGAGAGCATCAAAACCTCTACTTCATCCCCTACTTCAACGGTAACTTTTCCTTCCTTATCCTGAAATTGGTTAAGAGGAATATGGCCCTCAGACTTAAACCCGATATCAACAAGCACTGCGTCTTTTTGAATCGCAATAACTTTACCGTTAATTAACTCACCGGGTCGGGCAGCGTCGAATCCTTCAGCTAGAAGTTTCTCAAACTCAGCGGCATCCGCTCCATCGGCAACTAGTTCTTCATGTTTCATAATAATTAATTGAGCTTTTGTTGGACCAGCTCAGGTCAAAAATTCGCAAGCCAAAGGTAAGGCCAGCTACAGTTAAAATAAGCAGGTCCGCTGGGCAGGCCTGCACTAGCGGAAAATCCGCAGCTGGCGGAAATTAGCTCCTTTTCAGGCAATAATCAATAGACTAAAGACAAAGATCTAGAGAAAGGATTTTACCTTTTCCAGGACCTGTTCGATGCTTAAATCACTTGTATCGACAACAAGTGCATCCTCGGCCACTCTATTTGGGGAATGAATTCTACTACTGTCCAACTGATCTCGCCGAGATAGGTCCTCAAATACCTCATCAAACAACTGCTGATACTCTGCGCTGCCAGACTCTGGCACTTTAGTATTAGCTAGACGACACCTCTCCCGCAGCCTACGGTCAGCCCTAATTCTAGGATCAGCGTCTAAGTAAAACTTGTGGCCAGCATCCGGAAAGACCACCGTGCCTGCGTCTCTCCCTTCCAAAACCGCTCCAGGCAAAGTCGAATTAAGGATAACCTCTCTCTGCAAGCCAGTTAATTTCTCTCGCAACTTTGGTAACGTAGCTACATGGCTCGCCCGCTCACTATTATCAGGAGAAGTGAGATCTTCATCTACGGGCTTACCATTAACTAAAAAGATACTCTTGGATGAGTCAGAAACTTTAAACCTAAGCTCTTTACTATCAAGAAGCTCAATAATTCCCATTTGATCATCCAGCCCCACCCCTTCCCTAGAGGCTAAATAACCCGAAAAGCGATAAAGAAGCCCAGAGTTCAAGTGCAAGTAACCCAGTCTAGAGGCAAGAGTGGAAGCAACGGTAGACTTCCCAGAAGAGGCAGGACCGTCGATTGTTATAATTGCAATCAAAGCTTAGCTCCCAGACAACAAACTAAAACTCTCTTCAAAGGTTGGAAAAGAAGTCTCAACGGCTGCTCGATCGCTAACTTGCAACGAATACCCAGCAACTAAATCTATAACAGAGGCAACCATCTCTATCCTGTGATCATGGCTTCCCTTCCAAGAGTCACTAGAAAAAATACTTGGTAAACTACCGATGGAGGGAACTCCGAGACCTTCTATATCGAGTCCTTCGCTAAGCTCGGCCACGGATACATTAACGGCTTGCAAAAGATTGGCAACCGCCGCCAAGCGATCTGTCTCCTTAACCCTTAGTTCCGCAGCTCCACGGATCCTTGTTTGGCCTTCAGCAAAAGCAGCAGCAACAGCGATTATCGGAATCTCATCAATCGCGTCAACGACCTCCGCAGCTCCAATATCTACACCCTTAAGAACCGAAGCTTTTACTCTAATGTCAGCAACTTTTTCTCCAGCTTCAACTCTTTCATTAAAGACTTCTAAGTCCCCTCCCATCATTTTCAAGATCTGTACCACACCAGCTCTTGTAGGGTTAAGACCACAGTTCTCAATTACAATTTCGGAACCTGGAATCAAGCTTGCTGCTACCATGAAAAAAGCAGCCGATGATAAGTCACCTGGCACTCTAACTTCTTTGAGGCTTTTAAGCTTCCCTATACCTCCCCCCTCGATGCCGATCTTCCAACCATCTTCGGTTTCTTCTGAGCTCACCCCTACCCCCATTGCTGAAAGCATTCTTTCAGTATGATCTCTTGAGAGATGGGGTTCAGTAACAAAGGTTTTACCCTTGGCAGATAAACCTGCGAGAAGAACAGCGCTCTTTACTTGAGCGGACGCTCGAGGTGAAACAAATTCGATTCCTTCCAAGTTTCCGCCCTTAATCGATAAGGGCAGTTTATCCGCAGAAAAACTCGCCCCCATTTCTTCAAGTGGCGTTCGAACTCTTTGAAACGGACGAGTAGAGAGACTCTTATCCCCCGTAACGGTCGACTCAAAAGGAAGTCCTGAAAGAATACCTGTCAACAAGCGAGAGGTCGTTCCTGAGTTTCCACAATAAATATCGTCAGCCGGTCTAGCCAATTTACTAAAACCAGGACTGTCTATCTCTATACAAATATCTAGGCTAGATCCTGACTTTTCATCCACATTAAGCTGCTCTTCTCTTGCAATATCAGCGAAAGCCCCTGAACAACTTATCTTAGAGGACGCTCCAAGTTGGGTTATTGCCCGCAGCGAAGCTAGGTTATCTCGCCCAATAGCGGAAGCATTAATAACTGTTTTGCCTTCAGCCAGAGCCGAAAACAAAATAGCCCGGTGAGTAATAGACTTATCAGCGGGAAGAGAAATGTTCCCTTTTAATATATTTCTTTTGGCATCAACCAAGTGTCTAGGCCCTTCCTGGCTCAAGCGCTGATGGATAACTGCCCAAGACTTTTAGAAACACTGTTTCTTTATCTAACTCAGCTACAGCGCCCGAAATTTTCTCACTGCTCAAACTGCCATCTATATCAATGAAAAAACTTAACTGCCCATTCAGCATCTTAGACTCTATCTTGGTTAAGTTAATTTCTCTCTCAGCAAAAAACTTAAGCACTTCATGCAAGGCCCCAGCATGTTCCTTCACACCGCAAATAATTGAAACTCGATCTCTCTTCGTCTCTCGAGCAGGTGTGTTACCAAGAACAAAAAATCTAGCTACTGAAGTATTTACCTTCTCTCCTGAACTGGAGTTAATACCTTTCGCCAGTGCCGTCAGAGATTCTTCGGTGAGTATTTCTTCCGGTCCTAGAAACGCCGCGTTTCTTTCCTTAGATAACAACTCAGCCAAAGAGTCCGACTCGATCAACAACTCTCTTTTGACTTTCGGAAGTCGCTCAGAAAGCCAACTCTCAGCTTCGATAAAACTCGAAGCGTCTCCATAGAGCGTCTCAACAGCTTCAAGAGAAGCAGCTTCAGAAAAAATAGCCAAGCTCTGTTTCAGCTTAATTTCTGCGACAACGTTAAGTCTATCATTACCCTTAGAAAGCAAAGCCGAACAGGTTCTTGAAAAAACCCCACCGGAACTAGTCTCAATTGGAACAATTCCGTATGAAGCCTCACCTCTCGAACAAGCTTCAACGACCCCATTCACTGAATCACAGGATAAAAAGTTAACATCTTCCCCAAATTGTCTGAAAGCCGCTTGATAGGCTCGAGACCAAGGCGGCCCAAAATAAGCAATGGTTAACTTTCCGATCAAGGATCGGGTGGCACCAACTATTGAAGAAAAAATAGTGTCTAAGGTCTCCTTAGGAAAGTTCCCATCTTTGGACAGTTCCTGAACTCTCTCTCTGATTTCAACTTCTCGAGACGGTGAGTAAATATTTACATTAGACTCCGCCTTAGCCTCCTTGACCTTAAGGACGATAGAGGCACGTTCCTCGAGAAGATTAACGATACTCTCGTCAATCTCATCGATTTTTTCACGAAGTTGAGAGAGCTTCTCCATGTCTAAGCCTTGCTCACCTGTGCGATTGCAGAAATTTCTACCACCGCTCCCAATGGTAAGTCCTTAACTGCGACTGTTTGTCTGGCTGGAGGAGCTTCAGGAGAAACAAACTTTCCATACACTTCGTTCACTAAAGCTCCGTCTTTAATGTCGGTAAGAAAAATAGTGCTCTGAAGAATATCATTCACAGAAGATCCTGATGCCTTTAGAACTGCCTCAAGATTAACTAAAACTTGATCGAGTTGATCCGCCAAACCTTCTTTCAATTTTCCACTTGAAGGATCCAAGCCTATCTGGCCGGAACAAAATACTAAATCACCTTTTACAACTGCCGGACTGTAAGGGCCAACAGGTGCAGGAGCTCCAGGAATTTCTCTAACCGCATCAACCATCATATTTCTCCTAAAAAAGATTGATTTTAAGAACTTTAAACTAAACGAATACCGATGTGCCATCTTCCCTTTAGAAAAGATCAGCTAAGCACGGCATTTTAGGACGAGTTCTATCAAAATTTGAGGGGATTACCAAACCTTAGCCAGCACCCAACACACTATCTGTCTGAATGACATTGGTTGATTCATTAGTAAGAAAAGCTCTGAAAACCTGCCCAGTGGTAATGAGAAGTCGAGGCTCTAACTCTCCGCTACCGTCTGGGCCATCTCGCAAAGGAAAAGCCAAATCTATTCTCAACACACTTCCGCTTGAAGAACGAGGAAGTCCAATTCTTATTCCGATACCAAAATTTGAGTAAAACTCATTCTTGAACAGTTCATCGAATCCCCTTTCTGTCACTCCGCCAGCATCAAAAAAAATTGCTCCACCTAAGTTAAATAGCTGAAGTATGTTCTCAGCGAAGGCCACCCGATGCTCGAGGTTTAGAATAAAACTGGTGTCTCCAGTAAAGGTCCTATTTTCGTAGCCCCGCAGACCATTCGAAGCCCCTAACACGAATTGTGAATCTCTGTAGAGTCGATCGGCATGTCTTACCCGAAGAGCAGCGGCCAGAGTGTGTACTCCCCAAGATGGCCCAAGCGCAGAGGTGCCCAAAACATTGTAGTAACGAACTCCAAGCTGGGATATCGAATTCTCAACTCCTTCGTCATCAAAACGAGAGGAGTATACTAACTCACCCCTAAAAAAAGCTGAGTCACTGACACGCGCTCCGTCAGCAACGCGAAAGCTCAAACCCAAGGAATCCTCAGCTGAGGCAAAAGCCTTTGGTGCAAAATGTAACCTTCCACTCCATTGAAAGCCTAGGTTAAAATCTTCAATCCTCTCAAACTTATCGATGTGAGTTGTTGATTCGAAGTCAGGAACAATCGAAGAAATTGAAACAAAAGGGCCACTAAATTCTCTATCAGAGGCAAGGCGATCTGGATCCCTATCAACGGTCAAAGGATCAACATCAACATCCTCAAAGTCTTGATCGTCTGCTTCACTAAAGATGTCTTCAGAGTAAGCATAGCCAACCGTATACCGACTAATGATTTCTCTAGCATCACCCCTTGCCCAGGTATAACCAAAGCCTAGTTCTTTGCTACGATTTCTAAATAAAAAACTCTCGTCGCTGTTCTCAAAAAGCCTTCCAACTAAATCCGAAATATCTCCTTCAACCTTCCAAGAACCTCGCTCAACTAAACTTCTAAATGGTCGTCCATAAGAAAACACAGAACGAAATCCATCAGTGCGACTAAAATGGCCTAAAATAAGGTTTTGTCTTGTTCCAAAAAGACGTCGGTCTTCCCAGACTCCTTCAATAGTTTCCCTTCCCTCGTCGTCTGCCCAAAGTCCCTCGAGCCTTTTTCCATGACCGAGCAAATTGTTTTCAATGAAACCTACGGCTCTGCGCTCATTACCCCCGCCAGTTGAATAGACGAAGACTGGAAAAAGAGTCCAAGTATCTTGAACGTAAACATCAATATCCACCACTGAACCAGAAGGAGCTGGGACTATTGAAACCCTTCTCAAAAAACCAAGCTGTCGCAGGGCTCTCTCGCTCTCTTCAATTAAAAAACTGTCGAAGGCTTGACCCTCTTTGAACAACAACTCCTGTCGAACTACGTATTCACGGGTATTAGCTTTAATGCGGTTGACCGCTTTAAAGAAACCCCTGTCACCGGGCTGCTCGAAGATATCGTTTATATGGATCCTAATTTCCCCGACAGTGGCACCTGAGTGCTCTTGATCGGTTTCGGCCATGACATTAGACGCAAAAATTAGCGCCACAAGGAACACCAATAACTGACAAAACCTAGGCAAAACTAACCCGGAGGGAAAAGAAAACAGCACTTCGCTGCCCTTCCTAAGATTTAGGTGTTGAAAATGATTTATAGGAACCTGCAAATTATACCACCAAATGTCATTAAATTAGGACTACTTAACCAAAAAAAAAAGATCAAACGATGAAATGAGGAGACATAATAGGAAGGGTCAAATATCCTTTTAACATCCTTACTCTTCGACTCGCAGTGATTTAATGATATATAACAGCCTATGTCACTTGAAATTATTTCCAATGAAGAAACTGGGGCTTCAGACTCGGTAACTCAAACAAGAGACGAGGATTTCTTCTCGGCTTCGTTGAATACCCGAGAAGTGGAGGGCACTTTCCTTCCAGATAGGCTTTTTGGTGGGGATAAGAGAGACAACCAGCTACCAACTAGCGATAAAATAGTTGGACACTATAAAATCATTGGCTCCACTTTAACTGCCTGTGAAGCCAGCTTCTGGAGAGTAGGAATTCCTTGGTTGCCCTATACAGCGCAGCAGATTCCGTCTGTGCGTAAGCCCACAGGTGAGACTATTGATAGTTTCATTAGACTCAATTTGGTCAGCATACCGAGCGATAGCCTGAACTGCTACCTTGAAGATTTGGAAAGCTTACCTATTTCAAATCGAAGCTCTGCCACACTAGCCATTCGCCGCCCTAAGCTCCTTGAACGGCTTCCATACTTTGCGATTTCAGTCTTAATTTGTCTTTGCATAGCCTCAATTCTTCACCTTTACGTATTGAGCCCAATAGTTCAGCCAATAGTGCTGGCTTTATTCTCAGGGTGGCTTGGCCTTATCTTTTCCCTAACCACTTGTTCGGACCCTTTCAGACGTTTCAGTTTTTACCGAATTCTCTCTAACGAAGTTGATAGAAGAAGCGGTTCTGGAAATGGATCTGGCAAACCAAAGTTAAAGGTTTGTTTCAGCGAATCAGCTTAAGAAACTAGATCCAGCTAGACTCCTACCCTAGCCCTTAAGACACCTCCCCTAATTCGCACTTTAAACTGGTTGTTTCGCGGCCGAGGTAATAAGCTAGTCTAAAGTGAATGAATCTGAAGAAAATAAAGCGCCCAGCAGTAAACTTGGTGGATTGATGCCTCTAAAACTGCGCTGGCTAGCTTTGCTATGCCTCGCTTTTTTGATTTCAGCTAGATCAATCGGTTTTGATTATAGTTTGGACGATACCGCTCACTTAAACCAAGCGGAACTTAACTATCAGCTACCTAACCTTTTATTTTCAACCAGCACCTGGCCCGGTAACCTTTATCGCCCTTTTTTTTCGGCAACCCTCGTCGGGGGTCTAGCGATTCATGGCGACAATCCTGCTGGGTTCCATCTCTTAAACTGTATCCTTTATGGACTCACCATTGTCTCCTGCTATTTTCTAGGAAGAAAATTATTTAATGAAGATATCGCCTTTCTTAGCTCAACAATTTTTTGCGTCATCCCCATCCATAGCGAGGTGGTTGGGAGCATAGCTTTTCGCACTGAACTTCTCGCGGCATTTTTCGTCGTAACAAGTCTAAACCTCTTGCTCAAATCCAACATATCCAAAGTCAGAATGCTCTTGGCCTTGGTCGCAATTATTTTAGGTTTTCTTTCCAAAGAAAGTAGCCTAACGCTACTGCCTCTCTATCTCCTTTGCACAAATCACCTCGGGTGGTCTTTCAAGGAAACTTGGGTGGGATTGAAATTAACCTTACTGGGCTTAATCGGCTATTTCGCCATGCGGTACAACGCCATCGGAACTTTTCTTGGAGGGGGCTTTGATTCAATTTCCTACTTAGATAACCCTCTGGTTGAATCGGAATTCCTTTCCAGATCCTCAGCGGCCTTGGCTCTACTAGGAAAATACGTAGCTCAAACTATAGCTCCTCATGACCTAAGCATTGATTACTCTCACGCCAAATTGGCATCTTTCTACCCATCAACTGGACCTGCCTCCATGTCTTTCGAGGCTAAGTTTTATCTACTAACTCTACTGAGCCTTCTTTTTGTAGGAGTTGCCAATAGAAACTCTAGTAGCCGAATCGGAGCGCTTTGGTTTTTAATTGCCTTTTCTATCACTTGCAATATCTTTGTTCCCATTGGAACAATCTTCGCAAACAGACTGGCCTTTCTTCCTAGCTTGGGAATTTGCTGGGTAATTGCCGGAGCTGTTTTAAAACTGAAAGAACCGAAAACAATAGCCTTAGTTTCTACTATAGTAGTCTTAACTTACTCTGCTAGATTTTATATCGAGCTAGACAAGTGGGAAGACTCAGTTACTATTGGAGTAAGTGAGTTAGAATCCTCCCCAAACAGTGCCCGCGTCAATTTCATTTATGCTGTTTTACTTTCCAAAAAAGGAGAATTTGAAAAAGCCAGAATGCATTTAGATAAAGCCCTTCAGATCTACCCAGAATATTCCAATGCTTGGCTTCAGAAAGGGAAAATTGCGCTAAAAGAAAAAAAACCAAAACTAGCAAAGAGACACCTAAAAAGGGCATACCAGAAAGATCATAAAAGTCAGGAGGCCCTGATCGACCTGGGAAGAATTTACTTGGAGGAAGGCAAACTTGACCTCGCAGGCCTACTTTTTACAAATGCTCTAAACCTAAATAACTATAACCAAAACGCTATAGTAGGACTAATCAAAGTCTTCACTAAAAAAGGAAATACCAAACAAGCCAATAAGTTTAAAAACCTACTTACGGGCATTAGAGGCCAAACAGCAGTAAAGTAAAT
The DNA here is from genome assembly GCA_964510575.1 of uncultured Bdellovibrionales bacterium. GTDB lineage: Bacteria > Bdellovibrionota_C > UBA2361 > SZUA-149 > CALKYB01 > CALKYB01. The sequence goes on from CAZECN010000015.1 coordinate 60,877, forward strand.
CTGTCCAAGAGACTTTACGCTAAGGTACTTAATGAAAAGCTATATTTGTAATTATTACTTGAGACCCTTTGGAGCCAAAACAAGAATCATTCTGTTTCCAACCAATGGACTCTGATCCTCAACAATCGCTATTTCGTCGAGTGCAGCTTTGACCCTTTCGAAGGTTTCAAGGCCTAAATCTTTGTAAACGGCTTCCCTACCTCTAAATCTCATCTGAAAACGAACTCGATCGCCGTTTTCTAAAAACTTAGTGGCCTTTCGAATTTTGGTCTCAAGGTCATGCTCTTCAGTCGAATAGCGAATTCGAATTTCTTTTACGGTATTGGTGGCAGTTCGCTTGCGGGCTTCCGAAGCCTTTTTCTGCTCTTTATATTTTAACTTTCCGTAATCGAGTAGCCTGCAAACCGGTGGGTTACTATCAGGCGCTACAGCTACTAAGTCCACTCCAGCTTCCTCTGCTCTAGCCAGAGCATCCGCAGTGGAGATAACTCCTATCTGCTCACCATCAACTCCAATCACTCTTACTTCAGCTGATCTTATCTGCTCGTTGATTAAATATTTATCAGCCTTAGTCTTGGGCCGCTCCAGCGGCTTTCTTCCTCGCATACTTAAGTAATTGGATTCCTCTCTAGAAAGTTTAACTCCGTAAATAAAACAACAACCCCGCCTTATTCAGATTCTACGCAACAGATAAAGATGCAAAGGATAAGGAAGGAAGTGTAATTTTACTCTGGACTTACACCAACTAGTAATGGATGCCAAACCTAAGAGAAGGTTCTGCCATACTATAATATTAAAAAACACCAAGTTTAAGCTATCCCTCCCTCTGAACCGCAAACTTTTCCCTATCGGCGCCCCCACCAAAGTTGGGCCTTAATAAAATCAACTAACCAAATTTGCAGAGTAGTCGGATACTAACTTTTACTGTTATTTCAGACAGTTAATTGAAATACCTCTTGCAATTCCTTCAGGGATTTGAGGTTTAAATCTATTTATGATAAATCCGCTGCGGCTTTAAAAGCCTAGGCATTTTATTGTTTTATTATCATGTGCTACGTAAGCGCCCGATTTAGAAATACCCTTAACCGCAACTGGAGTTCGTTGAATGGCTATCCCTGCAGAATCTCTAACAAGTCTCGATAATCAAGGTATCAAAGAGACAGGCAAACTTCATATTAACCTATCGACCGAAGAGCTGATTCAAGCTGCTCTCGAGCGAAAAGAAGGTGAGCTGGCCAGCACCGGCGCTTTCTGTGCCACCACTGGAGAGCACACTGGAAGGTCCCCAAAAGATAAATTTGTAGTCAGAGACTCTCAAAGTGAGGCTCACGTTGAATGGGGCCCAGTCAACCAGGAAATGTCTCCTGAAAAATTTGAGACTTTAAAAAACGATCAAGCTAGCTACCTGAAAGGTAAAGAACTTTTTGTTAGAGACGCCTTCGGAGGAGCAGACAAAGACCTTCGCATAGGCGTTAGAGTCATTAACGAAGAAGCTTGGGCTAATCTATTCTGCAAAAATTTGTTTATTCGACCAGAAGAGGCAGAGCTTAAGGGGTTTGAACCGGACTGGACTATTGTTCATACCCCGTTTTTCGACGCTGACCCTTCCAAGCATGGTACAAACACAAAGACTTTCATCGCAGTTAGTTTCACTGAAAGATTAGTTTTGATCGGCGGAACTCGTTACGCTGGTGAGATGAAAAAATCCATTTTTTCAGTTCTAAACTACCTTTACCCTTTGCAAGGTGTTCTGAGCATGCACTGCTCAGCTAACATCGCACCTGAAGGACCTCAGAAAGGCGCTCTATTTTTCGGTCTATCCGGGACAGGAAAAACCACACTAAGTGCTAGTGGAAACCGTAAACTTATTGGAGATGATGAGCACGGCTGGGGCGACAAAGGTATCTTTAACTTCGAAGGTGGTTGCTACGCTAAATGTATCGACCTGACTGAAGAAAAAGAACCACAAATTTGGAAAGCTATTAGAAAAGGAGCGATTCTCGAGAATGTTGTTCTAGAAGGTGATGATAAAGTTGCCAACTACGAGAATACAACTTTAACCGAAAACACGCGAGTTGCTTACCCTCTTGAGCACATTGAGGGTGCTGTATTGAAAGGTACCGCAGAGCACCCAGAAAACATTGTTTTTCTAACCTGCGATGCTTTCGGTGTTATGCCTCCAATTTCTAAACTAAGCCCTGAGCAAGCGATGTACCATTTCTTGAGTGGCTATACCGCGAAAGTTGCTGGAACAGAGGCAGGAATGGGAAGTTCACCTCAAGCGACTTTCAGCACTTGCTTTGGTGCTCCTTTTTTACCACTGAGACCAAAGGTCTACGCAGACCTTCTTGGTAAGAAAATGACTGAGCACAAAGTTAACTGTTGGCTAGTTAACACTGGCTGGGTCGGTGGTGCCTATGGAACTGGTAACAGAATCAAGCTTTCATACACTAGGAGAATGGTTGATGCCGCGATTACGGGTGAATTGGAAAAAACCAGCTTCGTTAAGGACAGTATTTTTGGTTTAGCCATCCCCGAAGAAATCGAAGGAATACCTGAAAAAGTACTTCACCCAGAAGAGTTTTGGGCCGATAAGGATGCTTATAAGGAATCAGCTAAAAAATTGGCTGGATTATTCAGAGATAACTTTAAGACTTTCGCAGCTGATAGCCCTGAACTTGAAGCTGCCGGGCCAAAAGCCTAGATAAAAAGTTACCAAGCTCAACCGGAAAGGAATGAAATGGGCAACAGCGAAACTCGTCAACCGCTCAAGGAACGTATTAGGCTTTCCGAGAGTAGAAGACGCGAGACTCTAGAGATACTTTCCAAGGGCAAGTCTAGCAAAGAGGTCTCAGCGTCGGATTTTGCTGAACAACTTTTCCAAAGAGCTCCGGATAAGTTTCTGTTAGGTCAGTCTGCCGCCAGCCTAGCCGAAACTTCCAGAGAAACCTTAGATTTTTACCTTGAGTATCTTAAAGGTAAAGAACCCACACTTGTAAAAGTTTTCAACCCCGAGAGCGAAGAACGCGAAGGTGTAAGTATACTCTTATCAGCCATTAGTGACAGGCCTTTCGTTGTTGATACCGTTGCTGAATATCTTGGGGTGATGGGCATCAATACCTCGGTGTTTCTTCACCCGATCTTCCAGTCCAAAGATGGAAACCTTACCAGTATCATTTATGTTGAGCTGGAAAAGATAGAAGACCAAAAACAACATCAAGAAATAGAAAAAAAATTAAACTCAATTCTTGAAGACTTAATTGTTGCAACAGAAGATTTCAGAGAAATAAGAGCTAAGGGTCAGGAACTTTCTTCACAAATGGCAGCGGTGGAAGGTGAGGATTCTGAGGAGCTTTCTCAGTTGCTTCGCTGGGTTGCTGAGGGGGGATTTGTCTTTCTTGGTTATCAGAGCAGCAAGAGTCCAAAAAAAGGCTCCAAAATAAAAGCTATCGACTCACTCGGACTTTTTCGCTCGTCGAACCCAGAAATTAAAAACACTCTTCAAGACTACTCTTTTGCTGCTCACTCAGTCCTAAATAAGGGCAAGAAACTAGCTTTCAGTAAAATACCTTTGATAAGTGAAGTTCATCGCCGGGCGTTCATAGAGTCTGTTGATGTTAAGATTCCAGGCTCAGACGAAGTCCACACCTTGGTTGGCTTATTAACATCTAAAGCTATTGCCCAAGAAGCTTCTTCTGTTCCGCTTATAAGAAGCAAGCTTGCTGAAACTCTAAAAGAAGAAAGAGTTTTAAAATACTCTCATGACTACAAAGAAATCGTTTCTTTAGTCGATAGCATGCCTAAGTCTGAATTGTTTCAATCAACGACCCAGGATTTAAGAAGTCTAATAGCAGTTACTCTAGATGTTCATCAGCACGCTTCAACCCGAGTAGTTCTCCAAAAAGATGAAACTGAAAGGTTTGCCTACCTCGTGGTAGTCCTCACTAGAAGTAGGTTTACGATGGGAGCTAGGAGTAGAATTCAAAAGGTTATCGCTGAGGAGTTCTCAGTTCCTTTTGATATTATAGAACATCGCCTAGCGATTAGTGTGGATCCTTTAGTTCGAATTCACTACGCCATTCCACTAACTGGAAAAGGCCTGAAGGAAATAGACTTAGAGGACCTAGAAAACAAGGTCGCTATGATGAGTCTAACCTGGGACGACCGACTTAGGATTCAACAAAGAGAGGAAAACTCATTAAAACTATCTCCAGAACTAACTAGCTTTTACCAACGGTCGATTCCAGCCGACTTTAAAGCTGGACGAGGTGCCGCTGAGACTCTTGAAGACATCCGGCACTTAGAAAAATTATCAGCAGAAAATCCAATAGAAGCCTCTCTTGAACCTGTAATAAGTAAAGGTGATTCTGAGGAAGAAATTTTAGACCTAAGAATTTACAAAGCTGGTGAAGACATCACTCTAAGTGACGTAGTACCGCTGCTAGAGTTTACT
>CAZECN010000016.1:0-65061 GCA_964510575.1 uncultured Bdellovibrionales bacterium
TCGCATAGCTCATTTGCTGCGGCTAATGCTTTATCGTTGTCGCTATAGAAGTTGTCTCCGTCTGAGCAGTGAAAAGCGTAGATATTCCAAAGAGAAGGGTGGTAGCGCTCTTGAATTATCTGAAGAGCGTGGTTGTATCCAGAAGAAATATAAGTTCCACCTGATTCAACTTTATGAAAAAATTCATCCTCGCTAACTTCTTTAGCCTCAGTGTGATGAGCAATGAACACAATTTCAACTTTCTGATATTTTAGCCGGACGAATTGGTAAAGTAGAAAATAGAAACTACGAGCTAGGTATTTTTTTACCGTTCCCATTGAGCCTGAAGTATCCATGATGCACATAATTACCGCATTGGACTGTAGTCTTCGGTCAGTAGTTACTCGATGATATTGCATGTCCTCCCGGTGAAAGGGGAAGCTTGAACGTTCTTCGTTCTCTGGTTGAGGAGCCTCTTTTTTGAGACTTCCTTTGGTTGCAACCATTCTTCGAACTCTATTACGAGCAGTTCTTCTCTTATCTAATCTAGCTCGAATACCTTCAGATTTATAACCTTTGCGTTTTTGGAAACGTTCACTCTCTACTTCCCTTAGAGCCTTTTTTTGAAGATCTGGCAGTTCCAAGTCTTCAAACATTATCTCTACCAATTCTTCAAGTGAGATATCAGTTTCAAAGGCATCAACCCCTGGGGTGTTACCAGCTTCTCCTGCGGCATCAGGTTGCCCTGGATTTCCTTTTTGAACTACGTCGCCTGGTTGAGAGTTTCCTTGTCCTTGTGCAACTCCAGGACTGTTTTCTCCATAGATGAAACGGTATTCCTTGATCGAGCGAATAGGAATTTTAATAACCTTATCGCGACTCGAACCAATAATAGACTCTTCAGCTATAATATCAGCGATATTGTCTCTGATTGAGTCTCTAATCTTTTGGCGATGACGCTGGCGATCGCGAGCACTTCTGTCGGAGCGTCTCTCCTCAGATACATATGGTCTAAATATAGTCGACATCGACCAGCCTAGTCTTTCCAGAGGTGATTAGCCGCGTATTTTAAAACTACATCAACGCAAGCAGGAGGATAGCCATTTGAGATCAACTGCTCGACCATCGTGCTATACTTTTGCTGTTGATCTGAGTCTCTTGTTCTAGCTTTAGTAATGATTCTGGATACATCTCGAACGCTAGCCATCAGCTTCTTTTCAATGGCTTCTTTCAAAGGCTCGTAAGACTCATAGGAGACGTTTTCTCCCCGACGACCTATAGACCAAAGATAGGCTATGACTTCTTGTCTAAAGCCGTCGGCGGCTGTTCCAATAATAGCAATCTGCTCTTCTATCGATTTAAGAAAAGCCTCATCGGGATTAAGCTCTTCATTTGTGTTTCGGTCGGTAAGCTTACTTTTATTCACGTAGGCTTCAGCATGATCCAAGTAATTTTGGAAAAGTGAGTCAGCCTGCTCTTGATAAGAGTAAACAAAGGCTTTGGTAATCTCTTTTTCCAGGATTTCCAAGTAGTCTTTGTGAATTACATCTCTTAATAGCTCGAGGTAATGCCTTTTAGTGTCATCTGGAAACTCGCTATTTTTCACCATGTTGACCAATGACTCTCTAACACTAAGAGGGTGAATGCAGTTATCCTCAATGTTATCGGAGAGGGCATTGTCCAATGCTTTCATAATGAAACGAGTAGAAATTCCTTCCATTCCTTCACGCTTTGCCTCTTCTTTAAGCTCTGAGACGTCAATTTTTTTAGTCTTACCCTTTTCTACAACTTCTTCGCCGTTGTAGAGCTTGAGTTTAGTTAAAGGGTCGCACTTAGCAGTAGCCTCAAGGCGAGTAAGAATCGCAAACTTGGAAGCTAGCTCAATAGTGTGAGGGGCAATATCAGCATTGAAGTTAGATTGGCTGATTATTTTTCTATAAATCTTAACTTCTTCCGAAAGCCTTAGGTTGTAAGGAACCTTTACTACAACGATTCTGTCTAGAATAGCTTCGTTGGTGTGATCAGCTTTGAACTTTTGCCATTCCGCTTCATTTGAGTGAGCAATGATACAGGTGTCTACATAGATCATTCCGTGACGACCAGGTGCTGGAATAGATTTCTCCTGAGTAGCAGTAATCATTGCGTGTAGGTATTCGGTTTCGTTTTTAAAAACCTCGATAAATTCTACTACACCACGGTTACCAACATTGAGAGCCCCTGTTAAGTCCAGGACTCTTGGGTCTCCTTCAGAGTAACGATCTAGCTTAGATATATCCTCACTGCCAATCAATACACTGGTATCTTGGTTGTTTGGATCAACCGGAGGGACAACTCCAACGCCTACCCTAGATCTTCGGCTAAATTCTACTGTGCGAATTGGCACGTCTTCCCATTTGCCTTTAAATTCTTCCTTTAGACGATGACGACATACAGGGCAGAGATCTCCTTCAATCTTCACACCAAGCATTTTTTCGAATTCTTTTCTGAGGTGCCTTGGAATTAGATGAAGTGGTTCTTCATTCATTGGGCAGCCATCAATAGCGTAGAAAGGGGGAAGAGATTCCAAACCTTCTTTTAGACGCTCAACCAATGAGCTTTTACCTGAACCAACTGGTCCAACCAGATATAAAACCTGACGACTTTCTTCACCTTTTAATGAAGCTGAGTGGAAATACCTTACTACTTCAGAGAGAGTTCTTTCCATTCCATAGAACTGGTCAGCGAAGAAATCAAAGCGTCTTAGTTTTACGTTTTTAAAAAGTCTGCCGAGTTTAGGATCTTCTTCAGTGTCAATTTCAGCTATGCCAGCATCTTTGATCATATCAAAGAGCTTGGCGTGAGAGAGGCGAGCTAGCTCTGACTGTTCTTTGAGAATCTCTAGGTACTCAATAAAAGTGCCGCTCCAACTATTTTTTTGTCTACGGTCTCGATCCTGGTCAATAATAGATTGAAAGTTAATATTTTCTTTCTTTTTCTTTCTTGATTTTGATTCGGCCATAGTGATTTCCTCAGCTCTGATTGTTTTGATAGAGTGCTCGCGAATTAGTTGAAACTAGCTAACTTCAAGAAGTCTCAGTCTCTGCTCTGCTTCAGTAATTTGAATTTGAAATTACTGTCACCTTTGCTCAGCTAATTATAAGATGAGCCGGAAGTAGCTGTGGTTACAGAGAAAAAACAAAAACATTCGCCCTCTACCTAATCGGCTAGTAATCGGCTAAGCACTAGCTTTTTACTAAAAATAAGCGCTATTTATGACTAATTTAGACAATAATAACCTTAAAATCCTGTTTATTGGCGATATTGTTGGTCGAGCTGGACGAACTATTTTTAAACAAAATGTAGCTGCGCTTAAGAAAAAGCACAGTGCCGACATTGTGCTAGTCAATTGTGAAAATGCTGCTGGAGGGTTTGGTCTGGATAGAAAGACCTACGGAGAAATTCTCCAGCCTGAGGTTGACCTCTTAACTTCCGGAAACCACATCTGGAGTAGAAAAGAAGCCCTAGAGCTTTTGGACAAGAAGTCAGACCGATTAATTAGACCAGCCAACGTAAGCCCGGATGCACCTGGTAAGGGTTGGGCAATGTTAGAATTCAAAGGATTTAAGGTAGCAGTGGTCAATGTTCAGGGCCGCGTCTTTATGTCAGATATGGTTGATTGTCCGTTTAAATGTCTCGATATACTGTTAGAGAAAAGACTCTCATCTGCTGACCTGGTTTTTGTAGATTTTCATGGTGAAGCTACTAGCGAAAAGAGTGCTTTTGCCAATTACTTTGATGGAAGGGTGGCTGCGGTATGTGGAACCCATACTCACGTTCAAACTGCAGATGAGCGCGTTCTTCCTGGAGGTACAGCCTTTATCAGTGATGTGGGTATGTGCGGCGCCACCGATAGTGTAATAGGGATGAAGAAGCATGAGGTTATTGAGAGGTTTGTAACTGGTCTTCCCAAGAAGTTTTCAGTTGCTTCAGAGAAGCCTGAACTTCGTGGTGTGATAATAGAATTGGATACGAATAAATCTAAGGCAACTTCAATTGAGCGAGTTAGGGTGATTGGTGAGTAGACTCAACTTCACTTAAAACTTGCTTTAGAGCTGCAAGATCAAATGGTTTTGCTAGGTAGTAGTCAATTTTTGTGGAAGGGTCCATTTGTTCCAACTCTTCTCGACTGTTTGCAGTAGTCAAGATCACCCTTAAGTCTTGTTTAATCTCTGATGATTTTTCTATTTCAGAAATAACCTCTCCGCCCGACATGTCATCCAGTAGATAGTCTAAAAAGAGTATATCGACTGTGTTGCTACGGAGGTGCTCCAAGCATTCTGCTCCAGTTGAAACCATGCTCACGGAATAGCCTAGTGAGCCAAGCATAGCTTCAAGGATGGACTTGATGACCTCATCATCATCAGCAATTAAGATCTTTTTAGACATAGTCTAAGAATATCGTCCTTTCTAGGTGGTAACTAGAGTCTGACGATAGATGTTGCAGGCTTTACTTATTAAGTTAGGTAAGGGGCGATAATCCTTTGTAAAAACCTGTGTTCCAGCCTAGCCTAGTAGTTTGAGTTGATATTTTTGTTGTCATAGATGCCAACGTTTGCGAATAATTGGCTAGTTTAAGCCATTAATTCAAAGGTAAGCTCAATGTGTAAATTAAGCCTTATTGGACTTATTGCCACTGTCTCAATATTGGTCATAGGATCCCCAACAACCGCTCTATCTGATGATACTAAGCTAGTCTCAGCTGAAAACGAAGTTTGTATTTGTCAGTGCGCATATCCCAAGCAAACCAGAATTAAAGTTCCTGGATATTTTCAAACTAGCTCGAGTTGTTCAGATATTGAAGGGCTAGCTTGTTTAGCTACCCATAGGGGCACATCCTTTAAAGGGGTAACCACGAGCTGTCAGAATGGGGCTCTCCCAGTTGATTTGAAAAACCCAGTGGGGACTAACTCAACTAGGTTTCCCCTTAACAGCTAGCATACTAAAGATGAGAATGCTGTGGAAACTACTTGGCGTATTCAGCCACGGCAACCTGAGAAGACGTAACCTTACTGGCCAGCTGTGTAACTGGATCGAGTAACTTAGTTGCTTTGGCTTCCAGTGTGTCCCAGTAAGAGGGAACCTCTACTTGATTGTCCTGTTCTCTTTTTAAAACTTCATAAACGTGAAGTAGGAAAGGAGTGCCGTTAAGTACGATTGCTTTGAGATCTTTTGAAGGATTGGAGGAGTTTGGCCCATCGTGGTGCAAGTAATAGCCTAATTCGAAAGTTCTAAATAGACGCTCAGTTTCATCTAAGTCTTGAACTTTATCTTCAACTCTATTTCGATAGTTATCCAGGTAATGTCTAATACCTGCATCTGCATTGACCCAAGGGTTCATACAGTTATCTTGATTCATTCCATAAGCTTCTCCAGTTCTTCTAACGAATTGAAAAAGACCGCAAGCAGTTGTGGTTGGAGCTTTTGCCAAAGGGTTGAATCCAGATTCAATATCTACTGTGGCGAGTAATGCTGCTTGATGATGTAGTTCTAGTTCATGCTTTTTGGCCATTGCCAATACTGCCCGTGCACCTTCCTTTTGAATCCAAGTTGGCGCACCAACGTTTAGGAAAGCCTGTGCCCCAGATTTAGCTACTTTTCCTGGTGAGTAACTTTTTCCAAATCTTGAGCGTGAGACTATTTGATTAATTGAAGTTTCGGAGATTTGTCTACTGGCTACTTGTTCGTGAAGGTTCTGGCCTGTTTGAAAGAGTACTGTTAGTGACGCAGCTACTACAATTCCTATGGCAGCGTGGCTTGGGTGGTTAACCAAGTATAGCCAGCAAATCTTAGAGAACCAGACTGCTGATTGAAGCGCACTTTGGAGACTTTGTTTAATCGAAATTCCCACAACCTGATATAAGGGGATTGAACCATTAAGTTCGGAGGCTTGAAACTCTTCAGCCGTTGCAGCTTGCTGATCAGTTGGCTCAGTTGTCAGGCCTACATTATGCTCAGCCTGTTCTGCGGTAGCGTTTTCCGCCTTGATTGCCTCACTTTCTGAATTCTTTACGGTTTCATCTTGCATAATATAATCCTATGGAAATACTCAGATTATAAGATGAGATATTTTCGTTTGTAGATTCGAAAAAAGACGTAAGTCACTAAAAATTGTTAGGAAATACTAAGGGTCGAGGGTCTCTAAGCCTATTCGTAACTACTAAATAATAGAGAGGAGGCTGCAGTACCAGCAAGAAAACCGATAAAGAGAATAAGAGAGACACTTATATCAGGATAGCTACTGCCAAAAATTACCTGACCTAGTTCCATCGCAACACTAACTAAAACTCCTACAAAGATCGTAAAGCTATGCTGAAGATTATTTCCTGGCAGAGTCATCATCATGCCGAGAGGGATTAAGCAAAGAAAAGCAAAAGAGCAGTTTTTAGCGGCATCGACGTAACTGCCTCTCATCATTACAGCAAAAGGAAGTTGAAAAAAATCTTCTAGCCTCGATGCTAGCACTGACTCTTCAAGGTTAGGCATTATAGTTCCCCAAGAGTAGTAAACAGCTAACACAATGTAGGCCATCGAACATGGAATGAAGAAATAGCTAAGCTTTGTATATCTTTCAGTTCCGGAAAAACTAGAGAATAAAGCACTTAGAGATTGGAGAACGTGAGGTTTGAATAGTACGAGGGCCAAAAGTGCTCCTGAGATTGCTCCAATTACCTGGGCTAGCAGGTCGTTTACCGAGAGAACTCTGAAGTTAATGAAAATCTGAGATGTCTCGGAAACTAAACTTATTGAAGCGCAAATTAAGATAATTTTGGAAAACTGGTAAAGCGGGCTGAATTGCTTTTCAGCGGCTAATTGGCGTAAGCCGAGGATTAAGCCTAGAGGCAAAAATGCCAGAAGGTTTACTAAGAAATCACCCTCGAAGAATAAATGAGGTTTGAGTGGCTCAAATGTCAGCTGAAACTTAAATATCGATTTTGTAGTGTGATAGGTCGGGAGGAAAGATAGGTAAAGTATTGCAAAGCTGTAGAGCATAGCAGCTATTCCCGCAAACCTATGTAACTGAGTGCTAAGCTCAGAGGCTTGGAAAGTTGCTTTTGCTGATTGAATATCTCTCATTGACCGAAACTCTTCTTCTTTACTTCGCCAAAAAGCTCCTTAGGTTACTTAAAGCTAGCTAAATAATATTGCTCAAGGGCCAAGATACTGGTTTGTTTATAGCAGCCCAGAACTTTAACTCGTTTTCTGCTTATAATCTAATCTGATTTTCAATGTATCTGCTTCAGAAAAGCTATTCTTCCCAGCTCAAAGGCCAGCATTGTCCGTTGCTGAAACCAGCCTCTATTATTGAAGGAAATCAACTGTTTACTTTGTATGGTAAGAAAGACGGGAGTGTGGGAGTGGTTATAGAGCTGACTGACTCAGCTTCAAATGTTCTTAGAAGCCTTGATGGGCGAAACAGTATCGATCAGCTATCTACTAATTTGGACAGCAATACACTTGAGATCGTTTCGGGTCTTGAAGATCGGTTTCCAGGTATCTTCGACTATCCAGGGGATGAAGCCTTTGAGAAGAGAAGCAAATTTGCGCAAGCAGCTTCTCAGCTCTCAAACAGGCACGCTGGAGAAGTAGATCTGGAAACAACTTCTAGTCTAACTAACTATCATCAAAAAGGGATGTCTAGAGAGGCTTTTGGTCAATTTGAAAACATTGAAACCACTGTCTCGCATATGTTCAGAGAGCCTCGTCAAGCTTTAAGAGGTAAGACTTTTGGCGCGATGTTAGCCCGTAGAGTGAGGGAAGAAGGTATTTGGGACGGGTCGGGGAAGGTTCTAGAGATCGGGGGGGGAACTGGCTATTTGGCTAGAGAGTTTTTACTTGAAACTAGACCTTCGATTGAATCTTATTCAATTTTGGACATTTCTCCCAACCTTCACCAGTCGCAAATAGCAGAGCTTAGTGACTTTGAAATATTCGAGTTGATAGAAGCTGATGCGCTTAATTTTGACTACAGTAGACTTGACGCCTCCTTGATTATTAGCAACGAAGTCATTGCGGACTTTAGTGTGGGTCGAGTTGGGTTGGCGGTTGAGCAGTTTGAAAAAGAAGATCGAGATGCTCAGAGAATCGTTGAGCATTATGGCCTTGAAGTTCTAGAACGTGGGCAGTTAGTGAACACAGGGGCAATAACTCTAATTGAGAATCTAGCGCCCTTGATTCAAGCCGGTGCGACAGCCTGGCTTTCTGAGTACGGAGGCTTAGACGATCCGCCCAGGAGGGTTGCCCTGGATGGACATGCCGAGCACTCCATTCAGTTTTCTCATTTACTGAAAGTTTCAGAGACTCTTGGCTTAAAGGCCCAGCTAGTTAAATTGAGTGATTTTCTTAATTTCGATATGGAAATGCCAGTTTTGGATATTCCTAGTTACGAAGTCTTGAATTTCTGGCGAAAGAGAAAGTTTAATCAGGGGCGTTTGGCCAGACTGAGTTGGAGCCAAGAAGAACTCAGGGAAGAGCTAGGAAAAGATTTATTGAGTGAGATTTACAACCTAAATTATTCTTCAATGACTGATACTCAGTGTCACCTAACTCCTGAATTGTTTTATGTCTTAATCCTTCAAGCTTAAATTTATGATTGAATTAAGTTACCTAAGTATCTCAAAGGATTGGTATGGAGACCCAGTTCAGCCAGCTCTTGATGTAGGCTTAGTAATAGAAGATCAGCATCTTGTTTTTGGTGGAAGACGAAAGGCTCCAGCAGTGAATGTTGATGGATTTAAGGCTTTGGAGTTTTACGAGGGTTTATGGGAAGCCGATTGTGTGGAGCTTTTTCTTGGTTTTGTGGGAAGTGAAAGGTATCTAGAAATAAATTTGGCTCCAAATGGAAGCTGGGCTATTTTTGTTTTTTCAAATTACCGGAAAAGAGAAGAAGTTCTTAGCGATTATACACCAAAGGTGTTCTCTAAGTCAGATAAGGATAGTTGGGCAAGTCAGATAAAAATTGAAAAAAACTTATTGCTAGACAATTTACTTAATTCAGAAGTGCAGCAGGGCAAGGCGGAAACTTTTCTTTACAATATTACAGGCGTCCTTGCAGATAGTCATAAACTTAGATACCTAACTTTAGAGTCGGGAACTCAAACTGAGCCTGACTTTCATTTAGATAATCTCAGGAAGACTAAACTTTAGTGACCTAGTTAGTTTTATTTTTTTTCTGTGATTTTTTGGAGGAAGCTATGAGAATACTGTTTGTGTTAATTCTTTTTTGTTCAATTGCAGGTTGTAAAGACTCTGGTATTGAAGATGATATGACGGGTAAAAGTGGCCACGAAGTTCCTTGGGTAGAACAAAAGGAAAGAGCTCATAATGCAGTGGGTCTGACTGAAGCTAAGGATGAAGAGCGCCGCCGTCAACTAGAGATGATGGATAGGTAGTTATTTTATAATAGCTTGGCTTGTTCCAATACGATTAGAATAACCCCAGCCACGATCAAAGAAGATGATAGCAGTTTTCTAACTGTGTCCTCTTCTTTGAAAGTAACTCTGCCAGCTATAATTGAGAAGATAAGACCAACTTTCATGATGCAAGCAACATATGGAGCCTGTAAAAACTGAAGGGCAGAAAGTTTACAGATCATAAAAGTGCACTCGAAGCATCCTCTGATGCTAAAAGGCTTCAGGTTTTGCTTTAACGCTTGTTGGTAACCAGTTGATCTTAGCATCCCTGGTAGTAAGAATAGACCCGCCACTAAGGTCATTGCAAAGCCTGAAAGTACAGGGCTAGCTACTTGAACTGCCAGCCGGTCGAAGCAAATATTGAGGCTAAAGAAGAAAGCAGAGCAGAGGGAAAGTAGGATTGCTTTTCTCTGGGTAAAAATTGCGCCTTCTTTCTTCCCTTTCCATGAAAGCAGTAATGTTCCGGTGACCACCAGAAGTATTGCAAGAATACCTCCAGTAGGAAGACTATCCCCAGTTATTAATGGAGAATTTACTATAAGGAATAAAGGTGAAAGAGAGATAAAGGAAGAAACTACTGATATTTCACCAGTCTCAAAGGCTTTCATCTTCATCCATTCAGCCAAGGCGTCGGTGAAAGCTCTAGCGATTACCAAAAACAAAAAAGACTCACCAAAGGCGAAGTCTTCATAGCCAAGCACCCAAAGAATAAGGAGCGCTGTGAGGTAAAAGGGCAGCGCAAAGGCAAAAGAAGCAAAGGCTGAAATAATGCCTGAGACATTGCCTGCTAGTTTTTTGCTTACTACGTCTTTAGCTGTTCCAAGACAGGCAGCCAAAATCGAAATATAGATGCCTATATTCAAAACTAAGCGCCGCTAAGAAGCCGCTACAAAGATTTTCTCAATGCCATCAAGCTTGGCTTCAAGTTTGGCCTTGGTCTCTTGATAGCTCTCAAGATTGGCTAGCTCACCTTTTACTCCAAAGTAGAATTTGATTTTTGGCTCCGTTCCAGAGGGACGCACTGTTATGCTCGACCCATCTTCAGCCTTGAACTGAAGAATATTGCTTTTCGGATAGGGGAGACTATCCTCTTGGCCGTTTGAGAGATCTTTAATAGTGCCATTCAGGAAATCGGCAGCTGAAACTATAGCTGTTCCATCGAGTTCTTTGGGGGGATTGTCACGAAGGTTGGAAATAATAGCCTTTATTTCATCTTCGCCAGCTTTTCCTGGTCTGGTTAATGAAACTAGTCTTTCAAGATAGAAAGAGTTCTGAAGGTAAATCTCTTTCAGTAATGAAGTTAGAGTTTTTTCTTGAGAAAGTGCCCAGACTGCAACCTCCGCAATCATACAGCAGGAAATTATCGCATCTTTGTCTCTAACAAAATCTCCAACCAAATAACCAAAACTTTCTTCTCCACCAACTAGAAACTTTTTATCGGGCTCGTTAAGTCTGATATTCTCAGCAATAAACTTGAAGCCAGTCAGCACTTCGTTGCATGGAATGTTGTGCTTTGCAGCAATTTCCGCAAGCAGGTCAGTTGTAACAATAGTTTTAGCGATAAACTCATTGCCAGTTAAGGACTGTTTGTTCTTTTCAATTACGTAATAGACCAATAGGCTGGCGATTTGATTGCCATTTAGGAGTTGAAGCTTGCCGTTCTCGTCACGAGTAGCAATTCCTACTCGGTCTGCGTCAGGGTCTGTGGCAAGCACAAGGTCTGCATTGTTTTTTTCAGCAACAGCAATTGCTTTCTCCAGTGCTCTAGGATCTTCCGGGTTAGGAGAAGGCACAGTAGGAAAATTACCGTCAGGTATGTCTTGTTCAGGAACATTGAGGATGTTTTGAAAACCAAACTCTTTAAGACATCTTGGAACCAGCTCAACCCCAGTACCGTGAATCGGGGTGTAAACTAGCTTAAAGCCGCTTTGTTGCTTAATGACTTCCGGTGAAAGAGAAAGTTCCTTTACTTTCTGCACATACTTGTCGTCGATTTCATTTCCTAGGGTTTCGATCAGGGCTTCATTGGCCTCAAACTTGACCTGGCTTAAAGATGAAATTGATTCCACCTCATTTATGATATTTTTATCATGGGGAGGAACTAATTGCCCTCCATCAGACCAGTAAACCTTGTAGCCGTTATATTCTTTAGGATTATGGGAAGCTGTAATTACAATTCCCGCTTGGCACTCTAGCTCTCGAATAGTGAATGAAAGTTCAGGAGTCGGTCTGAGAGAATCAAAGAGTAGGGCTTTGATGCCATTTGCCGACAGAACCTCTGCCGCGATTCTGCTGAATTCTGGGCTCATGTTTCTGGAGTCATGAGCGATGGCAACTGACAAGTTCTTACTGTTCGGAAATGATTTTAAAATATAGTTGGCTAAGCCTTGAGTGGCAGTTCCAATAGTATAACGGTTGATTCTAGCTGTGCCGGGCCCAATTATTCCTCTAAGCCCACCAGTTCCAAACTCGAGATCTTTGTAAAAAGAATCTATAAGTTCCTCTCCATCAGCATCCAAAAGAGCTTGAACTGCCTTTCTTGTTTCAGGGTCATATTCATCTGAGAGCCAAGATTTGGCAATTTGAGTGATATCGCGGGTGCTTTCCATGGCAGATACTAATTACGGGGGTGACAAAAACAAAGTGACAAAAACTAGGTGACTTCAAGTAATGAGCTTTTATCTCACCGAGAAGGCAATTTCTCAAGCCCATAAATAAGATGCATTACGGAATATTTGGTTCAGATAGCGATAAAAATAGGACCCTAGCCATGCCTGCGCTTAGCTGATAATTCTAATTTTATTGCTTAAATTGAAGGTCAATCCGCCGAAAGAAGAACCGAATTGAAAACTATCCAGAATAGCTATTTAGAGTGGTTGGAAACTGATCAGCTAGGCGGCTTTGCGCTGGGCAATAGCCAGTGTAAACCCTTGAGGGGCTATCATAGCCTGTTGACTACCAATACCTCGGGTGTTCGACACAATCTGTTGAGCACAGTTTTTTCTCAACTTGAGGTCGAGGGTGAAGTATTTAATCTAAGTTTCTTTGAATATGACAGGGGAGAGAATCGTTGGCCTGATCAAAGTTTGAGCCCTGCGAGCTTCTCCCAGTTTCCAGTCAAGTCCTGGAGCTTCGAGCTTGGAGAGAACTTTCGCCTCGAGCAAAGTTTTCTGCAGCTTAAAGGTAAGCCAACTAGTATATTAAAGTATCAGCTTCAAAAGAGTGGTAAGGCAGTTGGAATAAAACTTCGGCCTTTTACATCCTTTAAAGCTTATCACAAAACAGGGCAACTTGAGGATCTCCGAAACTTAGAACTTCGAGATTTGCCCCTTGGCTTTTCTCTTGAAAGTTCGCGGCTAGAAACGGACCCTTTATTTGTTTTTTCTTCTGCTGGTTTCGAATACCGTAATCACGAAAATGAAAGAGCGTTTCTCGCGATTGAGGCGGAAAGAGGCCTTAGTAGTAAAGAGGACTTATTTTCACACTGCGAACTTCAGTCAGAACTTTCTTCTGATAAGCCTCTGTATGTAGTCTTTAGCTCAGATTCTGAACTTGAAGGTATTTTTAGCAAACCTGAGGACTTCACTACATTGGCTGAGGACCTATGGAATTTGGAATTGAAGAGAAGGTCTCTGCATCCGGGAGCCCGGGATTTCGCGGCTGATAGCTATATAGTCAGGCGAGAGAATGATCTATCGATAATAGCTGGCTATCCCTGGTTTACTGAATGGGCAAGGGACAGTTTTATAGCTATTAGGGGTCTACTTTTAGCCAGAGGAAAATTCAAAGAGGCGGAGAGAGTTTTTCTTCGCTGGGCAAAGGTTCTTAAACGAGGCCTTCTTCCTAATCGGATCAATGATCAGAACGAAATGGAGTTTAATTCGGTTGATGGTTCTCTGTGGTTCGTATTGTCACTGTCAGAGTTTTTAAAAGAATACTCTGTAGAGCTTGGAGAGGAAAACAGAGATGTTTTGATTGAAGCTGGTTGCTCTATAATTTCTAATTATATCTCAGGAACTCTGTACAATATTAAATCTGACAGCGATGGCCTTATCAAAGCCGGAGAGCCTGGGCTTCAACTAACTTGGATGGATGCCCGAGTGGGAGAGGAGGTTTTCACACCACGTATTGGAAAACCTGTTGAGGTTCAAGCTCTATGGTTAAACTGTTTGAAGCTTTTCTCAGAGTTTGTTCCAGCAGAAACTGCCAAGGACTATGGCGATCTTTTTGATAAAGGAATCAGTTCCTTTCAGGAGAAATTCTGGAATAGCGATGAAAATTGCTGTTTTGATGTTGTTGATGTCGATCATCATTCTGGGAAGAATGATAGTTCTGTAAGACCTAACATGCTATTTGCAGCAGGTGGGCTTCCAATCAGGCTGTTGTCAATGCGTCAGTCTTGTATGGTGGTTGAAAAATGTCTAGAAGAACTATTTACACCAGCGGGCATTCGCTCTCTGTCTCCAAAGGACCCCAATTATAGAGGATGTTATAAGGGGGACGTTAGAGAAAGAGATTCTTCTTATCATCAGGGTACAGGTTGGTATTGGCTGGTCGGGCCCTTTATTGAGGCTTGGGCCAAAGCTCAGAGTCCAACTCTGGATGCCGAGGTAAAACAGGAAGCTAGGGAGAGATTTCTTATGCCACTGATTGAAAAAGCTGATAGTAATGGAGGCCATTTAGCCGAGCTTTCTGACGGAGATCCTCCTTTCGATGACAAAGGATGTCCTTTTCAAGCTTGGTCACTTGCCGAGATTTTACGGTTGGAACTTAAAGTTTTGAATGACAAGGTTTGAATTACAAGTTTTGAGTTTACTTGAGAAATAATCATAGCTTTGAAGGCTTACAATGAGCGACTCTGAAAATACTGGCTTTAGATTAAGATGGTATCACTTGGTGGGAGGTTTGTTGCTGACATTCCTACTGACTTTTGCCGTGATATTTTTTTGGTTTAGGAGTTATTTTTATGCGAGTCCTATAGACCCTGTTGAATTAAGTTCTAGTGAGAAGCAAGAGTTAGATCAAAAAATCGAAAAACTCTCCACCCCCGAATGGCAGCGTTCTAAGGAGAAGTCTAATCAGCCTTCGACGGAAGTAAGTTACGATAATCAGCAAGGTGGCCAGGTTCCAGCTTTCGATGAGAAGGAGCTGCAGCCTGAAAAATACTCGGAAGATGACTCGAAGCGAGATATTTTCTTTACTGAAAAGGAGCTTAATTCCCTAATTGCTGACAACGAAGACTTAGCAGGAGCCTTTGCTGTAGATTTAGCTGAAGACCTAGTTTCAGTAAAATGGGTGGTTGATGTGCCGGATGACATTATTGTTTTAGGTGGCAAGACCTTAAAGTTAAACCTCGGGGCAAAAGTGGCTTTCCAGAATGATCAACCCGTTGTTGAGCTTCAAGGGGTTAGCTTGGGCGGAATTCCTATCCCAAATGCCTGGCTAGGTGATCTTAAGTATAAAGATCTAGTCACCGAATTTGGTGAATCTGGTGGGTTTTGGAAACAGTTCAAGGAAGGAATTGAGGAGTTGGAAGTGGTAGACGGGGCGATAAGAATAAAGCTCAAGAAATAACCACCCCTGCTTTTGATAGAGCTGCTGCTCCAATGATTCCTGCATTTTCAGTTTTGAGAATCCTAATTTCAGTCGCTTCTCTTAGGTGAGCCAGTTCACCAAAGTTGAGATATTCCTTCACAATTATCTCGTGGTCAAAAATGTCAGAAAGTTTGCTACTGACTCCTCCAGCCAAGTAGATGCCTTTTGAGGGTGAGAAGGCCAAAGCCAAAGAAGCTAGGGTTTTGCCTAAAAGTTTTTGATAGAGAGCGAAAGCTGATTTCGCGTGCGGATCTTTTCCTCCTCTGATCAGAGAATTTACTTCTGCTGCTGAAATATCCTTTTTGCTAAAAAAACGATAACAGTTTTCTAAGCCATCTCCAGAAATAGCTTCTTCAATACTTCTTTTTCTCCCCTCAGAGTCAAGAAAATCGCCAAAGCCAAGCTCCTCCGAGTCAGTAAGGGGTGCAGCGCAGTGCCCTAGTTCAGAGGGAATTATGGAAAAACCAGCTTGCTCAGAATTTTTATTTGTTTCCAAGTACTGGCTAGCTCCCACACCAGTTCCTAGCGAGACAAAAAGTGAATTCCCAACTTTTTGGTCTGTCATCGCTCTTCCAGTATGAAGAACTTGGTAATCAGATTCCTTAGAGACTGACAAAAACGAAGCTGCAGCAGCTACGTCATTGACTAGTAAGGTATTTTCTATTCCTAGAGCTTCCTTTACCTGTGAGCGAATAACTGTCCAAGGTAGGTTAGTTATTCTAGCTACAAGATCACCCCTCTCTCTCAGAACTGGCCCTGGAACAGCAACTATCGCAGCTGAGGGCTTCATATCGTGACTAGCTGAAAAGTTAAAAAACAACTCAGGAGCTGAGCCAAAATCCTGACTAGGGAATACTTTTAAGTCCTTAATGACTGGTCTGGCAGACGTGATATCGCAAAAAGCGAAGCGAGCATTGGTGCCGCCTAGGTCAACTGAAAGGATCATAGCCTACTTACTCTTCTGGTTTAAAAAAGTATTCTCCACACTGCTGAATAAGCTTGGCCACTAGGCCAGTCCAACCAGTTTGATGGCTAGCACCTAATCCACGACCAGTGTCTCCGTTAAAAAATTCATAAAACTGGATTTTCCCTTTCCAGAGAGGGTCC
The DNA here is from genome assembly GCA_964510575.1 of uncultured Bdellovibrionales bacterium. Taxonomy (GTDB): domain Bacteria; phylum Bdellovibrionota_C; class UBA2361; order SZUA-149; family CALKYB01; genus CALKYB01. The sequence goes on from CAZECN010000016.1 coordinate 16,131, forward strand.
AGATCCATAGCTGGGTGGTTGTAGTTTATAGGAGTCCGACCAGCTTGGTTAGGTAAAAATAGAGAAAGGTTTCTTAGACTAAGCTCTGCTGCAACCTCCCAAAGATTACAAAAATTACCTGACTCAACAGGGCACTCTACTTTTAGGTCATCCCCGTAGTAGTGATGAAATCTTTGGAGTGATTCAATGACCAAATAGTTGATCGGAAACCAAATTGGCCCTCTCCAGTTGGAGTTACCTCCAAAAAGGTCTGTCTGGGATTCTCCTGGGCTGTAGTCTACTCGATAAGTCTGTTTGTCATATTCGAATACGTAGGGCTGGTCTTTGTGAAATCTGGAGACCGAACGAATGCCGTGAGGGGAGAAAAATTCAGACTCATTAAGCACCTTCGTAAGAACTCTTTTTAGTCTCTCTTCGGAGACTAAACTTAGAAGCTTTCTTCCACCGGCTCCCGGGCGAATAACGGACTCAATATTCCACGCGTTGTTTTCGCCCCTATATTTAAAAAACCATTCCATTCGTTCTTTGAAACCAGGAAATTTTTCAAAAATCTCTGGTTCCAATGTCAAAGAGGCGAATAGTGGAATGATGCCAACAAGGGATTGAACTTTTAATGGTTGAGCGCTGCCGTCAGGAAGATGGAGTAGGTCATAGTAGAAACCATCTTTCTCATCCCAAATACTAACCCCAGCTTCACCAATATTGTTCATTGACTCCGCAATGAGCACGAAATGTTCAAAGAACTTGCTAGCTATATCCTCGTAGTTTGGATTGTCCTCGGCTAACTCTAGGGCAATCGCTAGCATATTCAAGCAATACATTGCCATCCAGCTAGTTCCATCTGACTGAATAATATGACCACCAGTGGGTAGCTCTCTGCTACGATCAAAGACTCCAATATTATCCAAACCCAGAAAACCACCCTGAAAGACATTTTTTCCGTCAGGATCTGTTTGGTTAACCCACCATGTAAAGTTTAGAAGTAGCTTCTGAAAAACCCGCTCAAGAAAACCCTTATCGGCTTTGCCGTACATCTTTTGTTCAATCTTGTAGACCCTCCATGCTGACCAAGCATGAACTGGTGGGTTTACATCATTGAAAGCCCACTCGTAGGCTGGAATTTGACCATTGGGGTGCATGAACCACTCTCTGGTCAACAAGGTCAATTGATTCTTAGCAAACTCAGGGTCAATCATTGCTAGTGGAATGACATGAAAGGCGGTGTCCCATGCAGCAAACCAAGGGTATTCCCATTTATCAGGCATAGAGAGAACGTGATAAGAACGAAAATGTTTCCAACCTTGATTCCTGTTGTCATCCCTGCCTGGTGGGGGAGGTGGTTGAGCAGAGTCTCCATTTGTCCAGTCGCGAACATGGTAGTAATAAAACTGCTTGTTCCAAAGCATGCCCGCAAAAGCTTGGCGTTGAAGTTCCTTACTCTCCTCTCCTTCAACTTCTGGGCAGACGCTTGAGTAGAATTCGTCAACTTCCGAGTGTCTCGACTCAAAGATTTGATCAAATTCCTTTTCATCGTCTAGACCATCTCGCTTTTTCGCTAGACGTAGTTTAATGCTTAGAGATTGACCAGCAGGGATGGTGTTACGATAGACAGCGGCAGTTTTAGTTCCAAATAATTCTGAATTTACTTTGGAGCGGTCTTTATTAATTAAGTATTGGGATATGCCGTCCTTATAGAACCTGTTGGGGTGAGAATCTTGGACATTGTTAGGATCAAGGCGCGAAAAATTTGTTTCATTGTTGCAAAAAACAAATTCATCTGGCTGGAAGGCATAGAGATAATAGCCCGAGAGATCTTCGTGGTCGAACTGAACTAAGTTTTTATCAACACTACGAATTCTTGGCTTAAACCTATCTTCTTTCCAAGACCATGTGTTTCGATACCAAGCTGTTGGAATCAACCAAAGGGGTCTTTCTTCGTGATAGTGGTTAGTCGCTGTGATTTTAATCAGAATGTCGTCATGATCGGCTTTGGCGTATTCTATCTCAACATCAAAAAAGCAATTGTCGTTAAAAATTCCGGTATCGAAAAGCTCAAATTCAGTAACCTTATTAGTTAGATTTGAATTCTTCTCGATTAATTCTTGGTAGGGAAATTCTTTAGAGGGGTACCTGTAAAGATATTTCATATAGGAATGGCTAGGAATATTCTCCTGATAGTAATAGTACTCTTTAACATCCTCGCCATGATTTCCCTGTCCATTGGCTAGCCCGAAGAGCTTTTCTTTTAGGTAAGGGTCCTTGCCGTTCCATAGTGACAACGAAAAACAAATCTTTTGGTTTATGTCAGAAATTCCAGCAATTCCGTCCTCTCCCCAACGATAGGTTCTAAAGTGGGATTGGTCGAAGTTAAAATAGTCCCACGCTGAGCCATCTTCGCTGTAGTCCTCGCGAACTGTGCCCCACTGTCTTTCGCTGAGGTATGGGCCCCAAAGACGCCACTTATCTGGAGCTTGAAGTCTCTTTTCTTCAACGCTCTTAGTCTTGTTTTTAGGATCAGTGTTTCGAGACATTTACTAGGTTTTTCACTTGTAAAAAATATTTAATTAGTTGGCTTTTTAACCAACGGTAAGGCCTATAGTTTTCGATGACAGGGCTAGGCCAGGGGGATCCAATTTGTTGGAAATTCAAATAACCTCAAGCTTATTCTTGACACCATTGCTGGCACAATAGCTAGTTGGCTGAAATTTGGAAGAAATTTTAACCCGTAAACCTAATCAAAACCGTGAGATTTCGGAATCGTGAATCAAAAACTTGAGTCTAATAAGACAGGTTTATCTGTATAGCTATTTCCGCTCTTATTTGTATCTTATTTTTTGGAAAAACACCGTGGTTAAGGTTTTAATGTTAGGTTGGGAATATCCTCCACATATTAGTGGGGGACTCGGCACTGCATGTGAAGGTTTGTCCAAAGCCTTGGCCAACGATGGTGTTAAGATCAATTTCGTTGTCCCGCATTTGTTTGGGGATGAAGAAGCTTCTCATATGAATCTGCATTCCTGTTCTGGCGACATCCAACCCAGAACAGTCTCCTTAAGCGAAACTGATTCCGAAGGCAGTCTTAAACTTACGCATGTTCCTTCTCTACTTTCACCTTACCTAAATGAGGAAAGCTATGCTGCCCTTGGAGCAGGAAGAGTGACTGAGGGCTTAGGGCACGCTCTTGCAAAAGGTGCTCTAGGAGTTGGGCACTATGGAAGAGATATCTTTGAAGAGGTGAACCGCTACACATCGGTGATTGGCGAGATCGTCGAAGGCAATGAATTCCAAGTAATCCATGCTCATGATTGGATGACCTATCCAGCTGCTGTGGCTGCCAAACATTTTTCGGAGAAGCCTCTTGTTGTTCATGCTCACAGCTTGGAGTTTGACCGAGCTGGTGAGAATGGAAATCAGCGAATTATGGAAGTTGAGCGCTATGGTTTGCAAAACGCTGATAAGGTTATTGCCGTTAGCCATTATACCGCTTCAATAGTTAATAAGCGTTATGGAGTTCCTTTAGACAAATTGGAAGTGGTGCACAACGGAATAGGCGAGTCCTTTAGGGTTAGTAAAAATTCGGTAGCCCACGATAAGAGACAGAAGCTAGTAGTATATTTGGGCAGGGTTACATTTCAAAAAGGACCGGACTGGTTTGTTAGATGTGCAGAAAAAGTAGCAAGGAAAGATAGTTCTATTAAGTTTGCCTTAGCGGGTTCAGGAGACATGCTTCCTAGCTGCATAGCTATGGCAAAAGAAGCTGGCTTGGAAAAACAGATTTCGTTCCCAGGATTTTTAAAAGGGCCTAGGGTTAAAGCCGCTTTGGCGAATGCTAGTATGTATATGATGCCTTCGGTCTCTGAGCCTTTTGGGATCTCAGCACTTGAGGCTGCTAGCCTAAACACACCTGCTTTGATCTCTAAGCAATCTGGGGTGGGGGAAGTTTTGCGTAATACCCTTCGAGCTGATTTTTGGGATACAGACCTGATGGCTGAATATGTTGTTACCGCCATGAAGCACCAGGAACTTAGAGAAGACTTAGCTAGCAACGCTGCAAAAGAGTTAGAGGATATTACATGGGATCATTCCTCAGTGAGTACTCGAAAAGTTTATAATCAATTGGTTTAGGAGAAGAGACATGCCTTCTGTTTGTTTTTATTTTCAAGTTCATCAACCTACTAGATTAAAGTTCCGTTGCTGGGAATGGGCCAACAGAGCCGAAGATTACTTTGATAACGAAGCGAATAGAGCGATTATGAGAAAAGTTGCTGACAAGTGTTATTTGCCAGCTAACGAAACTATGTTGCGCTTGATAGAAAAGCACAAAGGTGAATTCAAAATATCGTACGCTATTACTGGTGTCTGTCTAGAGCAGATGGAACTATATACACCAGAGGTGATTGAAAGTTTCCAGAAGCTTGTAGATACGGGTTGCGTAGAGCTGGTGGGGGAGACTTACTATCATTCACTGGCTGCTTGTTACGATGAACAGGAATTTAAAGAGCAGGTTCAAGCACATGCACGAATTACTAAACGCCTATTTAACTATGAGCCTAAGGTTTTCAGAAATACCGAGCTAATCTACGATGACAATATCGGAAGAATGGTGAGTGAGATGGGCTATAAAGGGATTCTTGCTGAAGGCCCTGATGACATCATGGAGTGGAGAAATCCAAATCTGGTTTATACGGTTCCTAGTCAGGAGATGAGAATTCTAACCAAGAATTATAAGCTCTCTGATGACATTGCCTTTAGGTTTTCTAACCGTGGATGGGCCGAATATCCTCTTACAGCTGATAAGTTTGCTTACTGGCTTCATGAGCAAACTGGTGAGCAGCAAGTAGTTAATCTTTTTATGGACTACGAAACTTTTGGTGAGCATCAGTGGGAAGATACTGGAATATTCCAGTTTTTAGAACATTTGCCAGAAAAGATATTTGCAAATTGTTGGTGGAACTTTAAGACTCCATCAGAAGTGATTGATACTTATCAACCTAAGGCAGAATTGTCTTTTCCAAGGACTACATCCTGGGCTGATATGGAAAGGGACTTAACTGCTTGGAGAGGGAACTCTATGCAGCAAAGGTCTTTAGAGCGAGCCTTTGGCCTCGGTGAGCAAGTGCGAGAAGCTGGTGACCCTGAGCTACTACATACCTGGAGAAAGCTCCTAACCTCTGACCATTTTTACTACATGTGTACTAAATGGTTTTCAGATGGCGACGTTCATGCTTATTTTAGCCCTTTTGATAATCCATACGATGCCTTTGTAGCGTTTGCTAATGTGGTTTCGCATTTTGAGGAACAGGCTCTGCGAGGAGTTGATGCTGAATCTCAGGAATGTGTTGAAATTGTGGAGACCAAGGGTTCTTTAGAGCTTGAGGTAGAGGGTCTTGCAAAGGACATCAGTGAAGGCAATCCAGAAAATGTGTTTTCTCATTCTGCCTTTAAAAGTTTTTTCGGGCGAAATCAAAGAAAAGGAAAGTAACAGATTCTATCTGCAAATTGAGAATAGTTTTCTCCAAAGGAGTTAAGAATTCAAGTGGCCTCTAATAGCCTTGCTAAGTGTCTTGAAAAGTTAAAATCTGATGGAGCCTCTGAGTTACTTCAGAACTCTTTTTCTCGCCTTTACTCTAGCCTTTCTGAATCCTCCCCGGGCTTAATCTTAGAGAAAGACATCAAGCCAGTTAGTGAGTTGGCGGATATTGAAAGTCTGAAAGACTGCTCGAGTATTGGACGCCAGGCTCTTGAAAAGACTGTAGTTCTCAAACTTAATGGCGGACTTGGAACTAGCATGGGCCTTGATCGAGCGAAAAGTCTTTTGCCAGTAAAAGACGGGCTTAGTTTTTTAGAAGTCATAGCTAAGCAAATTCTCTCGCTACGTGCTGAATCCGGTTGTGAAGTTCCTCTAGTGTTGATGAATAGCTTTCGGACTGAGCAAGATAGCTTGGATATGATAGCCCAAGTTGAGGGTTTTAATTCTGAAAAGAGTAATGTCCGTTTGTCTTTTTTGCAGAACAGAATTCCTAAAATTAGTGCCGATAACCTTGGCCCTGTAAGTTTTCCAGAAAACTCTGAGTTGGAATGGTGCCCACCTGGGCATGGAGACCTTTATACAGCCCTTTTGCAAACCGGCTTGCTTGACGATCTAAGAACTAAGGGTTTTCGATATTTGTTTGTTTCAAACGCCGACAATCTAGGGGCTAGTCTTGATCTTAACTTACTTGGCTATTTCGTTGAGAGCAGCGCTGGTTTTATGATGGAAGTTGCCGATCGTACTGAATCCGATAAGAAGGGGGGGCACCTTGCTTATGCCGCTGATTCCGGCAAACTTATTTTAAGAGAGGTTGCTCAATGCGCCAAAGAAGATATTTCAAATTTTCAGGAAATTAAGAGGCATAGGTATTTTAACACTAATTCTTTATGGATTGACTTAGAAGCTTTTGCCAAGAAGGCAGAAGAACATAAGGGAGTTTTCCCTCTGCCAGTAATAAGAAATAGTAAGAATGTTGATCCAGCTGATAAGAGTTCTGAGAAAGTTATTCAACTTGAAACAGCTATGGGCTCGGCTATTGAGGTTTTTGATAAAGCCATTGCCGTCAGAGTGCCTAGGAGCAGGTTTCTTCCCGTTAAGAAGACTAATGACTTGTTGGTAATTCAGTCAGATATTTTTCAGTTAGATGCTTCAAGTAATATGGTGCGGAGTTCATCTTGTCAGCGGTTGCCTATGGTAGTCTTGGATGAGGAGTATTTTAAGACGGTTGAGAAATTTCAGCTCAGATTTCCTAAAGGGGTGCCGTCTATGATCAACTGCCAGACCCTAGAGGTTCAGGGAGATATTACTTTCGGAGAAGGTGTGATCTGTCATGGTCATGTGGCTCTGACTAACAATCAAGGCAAGCCTGGCCTTATCCCTGACGGCTCAACGTTAGATTCTGACTTCAAAGCTTACAGTAGGATTTGAAACAGATATATAAGTATCTGGAAATATTGAATTTGGCCCGACTAGATTGGAATGAAAATACTCAAGAATTCTCTAAATTAAGCCGATACTTACTTTGGCTAAATTTGTCTAACAAATCCGCAGAAGAGAATGGGTGTTCTAAGAGAAAAAGATTCCGAAAACAACGAGCAGGGCTCGGCGATGGTTGAATTCGCCATTGTTGCTCCTGTCCTTATTATTTTCATATTTCTAGGCATCGATATGCTCTACCTTTGCTATCGGGCTGTGGCTTTGCAGTATACCGTCAACACTGTTTTCAGAGAGACTGTTATTGGCGCGCCTGAAACTGTTGTGGCTCCATACAACCACGGTGGTGAGATGGTAGGAAGAATTCAAGACCTTTCATCTGCATTCGGAATAACTCTCGAACCTGATGAGATTAGTATCTGTACGGAATCTAGTCTAGTTGATGGAGATTGCGTCAATCCAACACCTTTCACGGGAGAAGGCGGTGAGCTGATAGTTATAAATATCAACCACACTACCGACGTTCTGTTCCTTGATACCTATAATCTTCGAGCCACTGCTATTGGCCGAAATGAGCCCTTTTCCCCTTAGAAGTCTTTGACAGAGTATTAGCTTACAGGCTAGTCTGTCTTTACGGTAAAATTCCCCAATCTACTTATTAAATAAAGAGGTTATCTTGGCACGCAGAATCCTTCATAGAATTACTCTATTGTTTTTTATTTTCGCTCTGGTGGGTCCCTCTTTCTCGCTGGCTGAGCAGAGATCTTCTTTTTACTCTTTTAAAGAGAGGTTGGTTAATGGAGAAGATATCTCATTCGCAGGTTTTGAAGGTAAGGTTGTTCTCGTAGCTAATGTTGCTGTGAAATGCGGGACCAGTTCTCAGTTCAATGATTTACAGAAGCTATACTCTAGTAAACCCGAGGACTTGATTATCCTCGGCGTGGCAAGTAATGATTTTACTGGGATGGAACCGGAAAATCATAAGTTTGGTGAGGTTTGTCAGCAGTCTTATGGTGTAGAATTTCCGGTCGTAGAGCTTTCCCGTATTAAGGGCCAAGGAAAGTCAGAACTTTACGAGTTTTTAACTGAAACAGGTCCAAAAGAAACTCGTGGAGAGGTTTCGTTCAACTTTGAAAAGTTTTTGATAGGCCGTAAGGGCGAAGTCAGAATGCGCTTTGGTAGTTTTACAGGAGTGTTAAGCGGGACGGTGAGCAAGGAGCTAAGGAGTCTGCTGGATGAATAGACTAGCATTTGGATTGGGAGCATTAATATTACTTTCAGCAACAGGCTGTTCACTGCTTAAAGCCAGTGCTGCTAAAGAGCATGTCTTTGTTCCTGCTCCTGAATTACTTACTGAAAATCGAAAGCGAGCCCCTTTTCACCGTTATTGGGTTTACGATGGTGAGAAATATTTCAATACGCGAAAGAACATTGGACAAGTTGAAGTGGTTGAGGTGGACATTTCCAATGTAGAGCGTATTTACCGAACATCTAGCGGTTCAAACGAGACCAAGGAGCGTAGGATAGATGAGGCTAAGAACTTAGCACGCTACCTAGAAGGTAAAATTAACCTTCTGCTCCAAGATAGAGAACGCTCCCATTTAATCAGTAAAGCTGAAATGGAATCTCAGGCTAACTCCGAAGGGCCTCTTCAGCTAAAACTCTCGTTGACCAGTGTGATTCCAACTAACCCCGGGGTTAACTTTGCTGGTTCAGTAGCTGGATTTTTTGTTCCTGGTGGAGGGCTGATTAAATATTTTGGAGAAGGTAGTGTTGCCATGGAGGGGTTTGTTGAAGGGCCTTATGGGCTCGACTCTGGCTCGAAAGACATTAGAACCCTGGAACAGTATGCGGACCGGGAAGGGCAAAAGACCTCTGCCTTTAGTGTAAAGGATTATCAACGCTACGCTCACATTCGCCAGGTGCTAGATGAGTGGGCTATGCAGATTGTGGAGCTGCTTAATACTGACGCCGGGCATATGGTTGACGACTCGCTTCCGGTTACTCTTAATCCATTTTAATTGGCGCCTTAGCGCCATCTTATGTTCACGGAATGTCTCCTAAAATTCCGGTAAACGCACCAATTTCGTCTTACTTAAAGCTCTAGCTGCATTTATTGCGGTCTTCAGCGCGATAATTTTCTATTATTCACTAATCCATGCATACTGCAGGAGTTGTTAACAACATTTATGAGGAAATTGATATGAATAAAACATTTGCTTCTGCAACTATTACTGGGGGCGTTCTGGTTGCTCTTGTATCTAATGCATTTGCTGAAGATTACAAGAGAGCTTCTTTAGATGCTCCTACTGGAGTTCCATCTATTCAAGGTCAGGATCTCCTTCCACCAAACGCTCAACCAGGTGAGTGCTATGCGAGAGTATACGTTCCACCTACATTTGAAACGTTTGAAACAAAGGTTCTAAAAACTGATGCTTCTCAGACTTTGGCTATTCAACCAGCTGAGTTCGAGAACGTTACTGAGGAAGTTGTTGTTCAAGAAGCTTCTCACCGTCTAGAAGTTGTTCCTGCTGAGTACGAGTGGGTAGAGGAGAGACTCGAAGTTGAGCCTGCTTACACTAAGCTTAAAAAAGTTCCAGCTAGATTTGAAACTCAGTCTGAGAAGATTGTAGACAAGCCTGCTAGAACGGTTTGGAAAAAAGGTAGAGGACCACACGAAAAAGTAAACAACGCTACTGGCGAAATCATGTGTCTAGTTGAAGTTCCAGCTACATACAAGACTGTTACTAAGAAAGTAATGGTTGAAGGCCCTAGAGTTGATAAAGTTGAGATTCCTGCAAAGTACAAAACTGTAAAAAGAAAGGTACTAAAGAATCCAGCTACTACTCGACGTGTTGAGATTCCAGCTAAAACCAAAACTGTAACTAGAAGAGCTCTTAAAAAGCCAGCTACTGAAGTTGCACAAAACCTACCTGCTGAGTACCAAACAGTAACTCAGACTCGTCAGGTTAGTGGTGGAAGCATGGAGTGGCAAGCTGTTCTTTGCGAAACTAACTCTACTAGATCGCAAGTTAAAAGAATTCAGCAAGCTCTTGCTGATGAAGGATACAACCCTGGTGGAATTGACGGAGCTTTCGGTCGTCAAACTGGCGAAGCTATTAAAGCTTTCCAAAGAGACCAAGGTCTTGCTACTGGTGGAATCACCTTAGAAACTCTTAGAAAACTAGGAGTTGGGGCTTAGTTCTTAATTTAAGAATTAGTTCTAAAAAAAGCCGGCCATTATGGCCGGCTTTTTTATTGTACGCTTCCGGAAAATCATCGAGAAAGGTCTTCTCTTGATTGCTTGAAAAGCCTACTTCAGGTACCTACAGATTCTAAAATTTATTGCCTGCTAAGCTAAGATGGTTTGTGTTAGTGGTAAACCATGCGACTTTTATACTTTACAGGCTTTGGTCTTTTACTTGCTGCTGCAGGGTTTCTATTTAAAATCGGGTTTATTGGTATATGGCTGCTGCTGATAGCGCTGGCGGTAGTAGCTCTTGGCATTTATGACCTTTGCCAAGGAAAGCATTCAATTTGTCGCAACTTTCCCGTTGTTGGCCATGGCCGTTATCTGGCAGAGCTTCTCAGACCTCCAATACGGCAGTATTATATGGAAAGTGACCTGGACGGAGCCCCGTTAAACAGACGCTCAAGGTCTGTTGTCTATCAAAGAGCTAAGGGCCAGAAGGACACCATTCCTTTTGGAACTCAAAGCGATGTATATCAGCCCGGCTATGAGTGGCTAGGTCATTCCCTAACAGCGATAAACTCCGGAGACGAGGCCGAAGAGCTTCGTGTTACTATCGGGGGCTCTCAGTGCAAGCAGCCTTATTCTTCTAGTATCCTTAACATCTCGGCAATGAGCTTCGGTTCTCTTAGTAACAGGGCGATTGAAGCCTTAAACGGCGGTGCCAAAATAGGTGACTTTGCGCATAACACAGGAGAGGGAGGGGTTAGTCCCTATCATCTTGAAGCTGGAGGAGATCTAATCTGGCAAATCGGAACAGGATACTTTGGCTGCAGAGAGAAAGACGGTTCCTTTTCCAAATCTGCTTTTATAGATACTGCCGCGCCAGAATCTGTAAAGATGATAGAACTAAAGCTCTCTCAAGGGGCAAAGCCAGGCCACGGTGGTATTTTGCCTGGTAAAAAGAATACACCTGAAATCGCCGAGATTCGAGGGGTGGAACCAGGAACTACGGTGCACTCTCCAGCCGCTCATACAGCTTTTGATTCGCCAACTGGTTTACTTGAGTTCATTGCAGAGCTTCGTGAGGCCTGTGGGGGAAAACCAACTGGTTTTAAACTTTGTCTGGGTCGACCTGAGGAGTTTGTTTCCATTTGCAAGGCAATAGTTGAGACTAGAATCTACCCTGATTTTATTGCGGTAGATGGAGGTGAGGGTGGAACTGGAGCAGCTCCACCAGAGTATAGTAACTCTATCGGCACACCTCTTAGAGATGGCCTTGCGTTCGCACTAGACTGTTTGAATGGTTTTGATCTAAAAAAAGATATTGTAGTGATGGCCAGTGGAAAAATCATTACTGGTTTCGATGTTATTCGTAATATTGCCCTCGGGGCTGACGTTTGTCAGAGTGCTAGAGCGATGATGTTAGCGCTGGGTTGTATTCAAGCCCTGGAGTGTCATAAAAACAACTGTCCTACCGGAGTTGCTACGCAGGATCCTAACTTGGTGGCAGGGCTGGTTGTTGCTGATAAGGAAAAGAGGGTGGCTCAGTATCATAAAGAAACGGTTGAAGCCGCGAGAGAGATAATTGCCTCGATGGGCTTCTCAGCTGTTAGTGAACTCAAACGAGAACATATCTTTAGGAGAGTTGATTACACTAGAGTTAGTTCTTATGAGGAGATTTACCCTTCGATGGCAGCGGGGGACATAGTCGATGGTTCTGTGCCAGCGCACCTTGAAAAATACTTTGCCTCGGCCTCTGCTAACAGCTTCCTTGTCAACGCAAGTAGGACGCCAGGCTAGTTCTCTTGTTTGTAGTTGCTTACCTTTCTGCTTAATTTCTTCCAGAATATGATCAAGGCGGTGCACCAGAGTATGAAAGCAGCAATAAAAAACCAAGGGTAATTGATAGCTGACCAAATTCCCGCAACGGTTGTTAAGTCCTTACCGGCTGAGGCAGCGATATTGGAAACAGGCTCTGGCGAGGCGTTTACTGCTAAGCGCATAGAGGCGTTACTTAGGTGAGAACTTGCAGCGACTCCCAGACCTCCAAGGCCTGCAATTAGCATATATTCCGGAGCAACATCGTAAACGGAACCGGCGGCTAGGACGGCACCAGCTGGAATCTTTACGAAGCCTTGTAAGCCGTCCCATAGCGAGTCTACCAAAGGGATCTTGTCCGCAAAGAACTCTATGCAATAAAAAAATAAAGCGACAGCGATGACTACTGGTTCTCCAATTACAGCCATGCTTTCGGGAAGCCTAATTTTATCAAAGTATTGCAGCAGACCCATTACGGAAAGCGCAGCGTAAAGGTTTAAGCCAGAGGCCCAGGAACTTCCAAGTGCTAGGGAGAGAGTTTCGATCATAGGGGTGTCAAGAAATGTAAACTGCCGGATATTCTGTTCAGCATAGCTCTAATCCAGCATAGCAAGAAATTCTTAACTCTTTCTAGAGCAAAGGGGAGGGGCTAACGAGCTTTTGTTGCTCATTGCTTTCTCTCAGGCGTCTCTGTGAAACAAAAACCGCAGGTCTTATCTTGAGTAAAAAAATAGAGATCTCTGGAGCTCTAAGTATTTGGAAAGACGAGAGCTTCTTAAGAACTAAGATGCAAATTGTTCGGAATTACTCATAACAAGGGCAGAATAGAATAGGAGTAGAAGTTAATTTCGACGGTCATACTGAGGTTCTTCTTGAGTATGACCACGAAATCAAACCCGGAGGTTTTTTCGGAGGTCTAAACGTGGGCAATATCAAATATTGTCTGTCCAATAACTATTGAGGATTTTTACTATGAAAAACCCACCAAAGTCTCTAGCCAAGCAACGTTCAGGCTGGCGCCCGGACCTTGTGATTTGTCTTGGCTTTGGCCTGCTTGCGGCAATTGCCATCTCTTGGCCCTGGTAAGGTAAGTTGATTGACAGGCTCTGCTTCGGCATCCTGTCATCGCTCCAATGTCTTCAAAAGTTTTTGAAGGTTTATGTTTTGATTTTCGTGGTCTATTTTTTTATAGAACTTAAGCATTAAAGCTCCAGAGATCTATTCTATTGCCCCTCATCGCAAGTTTATTGGCTTAAAAGCCTAATTTAGCTGTTATTGTTGATTGGATATTTTATGACCTATTTGGTAGAATCCGCTTACAAGGTGCGAGTAGGTATTGTTGATTGAAGCAAACCTTGTTTGCTGAGCAGTAAGGTAGTTTGAAGATGTCAGTAGTCAATAGCCAGCAAAGCGATAATATTGCGAACCAGAGTGGTAAGTTGTTCAAAAGGGGCTTCCTCCATATCCCTAACGCTTTTCCCTCCGAGTCAGTCTTAAACTTTAAAAATGAATTAGACAGTCTTTTCGAAGAACTTAAGCAAGATCAGATTGTCCGTCATGCTTCGAACTTAGATGATTCTCCAGGAGCGATTGTCGAAATCAACCGTGCGTTGAGGCACAAGTCAGCATTAAAAAAATTCGAACTTTTCCAACAGGCCCGCAAAATTGCCAATGATTTAATGGGCCGAAGAGTTTTCTGTGCTTTCGACCATGCCATTTACAAGCCTTCAAATAGTGGAAAGATCAGCTGGCACCAAGATGAGGCTTACAGAGCATCGGTCAAGAAAATGAGTAGCATCCACTTTTGGATACCTCTTCATGATGTCGGGCCAGAGCAGGGAGGAATGCAGTATATTCCACATGATAAAGCTCCTCATGCGATTGAGCACAGAAAGCACGAGACTGGCCATACTCTTGTGGCGGAGCCGACTGAGGAATCACTTAAGCACGCTGAACCGATTTCCACGAAGTTGGGTGATCTAGTGGTGCATACCCCGACAGTTCTTCATAGCAGCTTGCCTAATAAATCCGATCAAACCCGAAAAGCCTGGATAATTCATTTCAACCCCTATGGGCCCTATGAGGTGTTGTTGCCCAGAAATATCTTGGGTTTTGTTAAGTCCCGCTTTTTGCATTAGATTGCAGATCCCCAACTTTAGTTTAGATTGCCCTGATGATACAAATAAGGGTTAATTCATATCTACATATGAGTAGTAAGAACTAAGGGTTTTTCTTATCTCTGGATTGTAGTGACTAAGCTTATTTTTTTTACAAATTGGCTTGGTTACTACAACTGGAGAGTTAGGATGAAGCACAGATTTTCATCATTGGTAATTTTGTTTTTATTTTTCTTGTTAGCATGTAACTCAGAACCGGAAACTCTATCTCTAAAAGACTTTGAAGAGTTAGAGGCAAAGTTCTACGTCTCGTTATGTAACTCTAATGGATGTGAGGAGGTTGATCAGCCGCTTTGGTTCGTCGATGTTGGTGAGGGACTCGTAAATAATCAAACTATTAGTTATCAAGGTCTGCTAGAAAGTCAGGTCAGTCGGGTTAGAAACTTGATTTCCGTTTTCTGTAAGGATCGACGTTGCTTAGATAGTTTAAAAAAGATTTCCTTTGCTTCGAGTTGGGTTGAGTCTAGTAGCAAAAGCGTTGATCTTATTGATAACAGTGTTAGTTATTTTACCTTTCCTGAGACTGGGCTTAAGTCTAGTAGCGCAAAATTTGATATTACCAGCAACGGAGTTACCTATCTTCCCTGCCGAAAATATTCAGATGTTGTGTTCGTGAAAACACCGTTTTTGGCCTCCGATATAGTCCATTGCCTTGCCTTGCTTAGCACCAACTTTACAATATCTTGGGATAGTATTTTGGCTAGTTCAATGGAACCTAGGAAAGATAGAGGCTGTGAGCAATTCTTCAAAGATGATTTGAGGTATGCAATTGATTTCACTAACAGAGCCGAGATCATTGCTAGAGATTTATATCCAAAACCTGATTCCTATCAACAGACCTTTTTTTCGAACATAGCGGGAGATAGAGATCAGCTTGAAAATTACCAAGACGTTTGCACTAGTGTAGAGCAGGAGTGATTTGAGTGAGGTAGTAAGGTAGATGGTTTAAGTTCTTACTACTCTCTCATTTTAACCCATATGGGCCCTATGAAGTGTTGTTGCCTAGGAATATCTTGGTTTTGTTAAATATCTATTTTTAGATCAGACTGTAGACTGATTAGTAGTAGAGCGTTCTTTTAAAACAATTATATACTGAAACCATTTTAAATATCGTGTTTGGCTAAAGCTTACATTTGGTTTCAGTATACGCTTTGCGTAAGCAAAGCCATTAGACAGATATACCTCGTCTAAAAATATGCAGAGAAGCGAACCTTCGCAGGAAAATCATAAAATCGAGTAAAAATACAAGATTTTTAACTTTTCTTGTCAAGAGCTTTGCTCTTGCAGGCATATTTCTGGTTTCAGTATAGCTGTTGTCTGGCAGTGCTCCGCACTGATTATACCCCTTTACTTTGGGTATAGAAAAAGCGGAAATTTCAATTAGACGGGGTATATTTCTTGGTTTTTAGCACATCGAACCAAAGGAGGTGCTGAAATGAGGTTTTTATTCTATTGGTTACCCCAGCAATCAACTGCAATTCGATTATATGGAGAGCTTCCAGAGAGCTCGATTCGTAGTTTAATCACACAATTTGATCAGCCTGAAAAATCTATTGAGAATCTCAAAGAAATAGAGAGCGCTCTCAGTGAGATCTTTTCTTTTGAGGAAGAAGGCTGGAGTGAGTTTCCGATTTCACCAGCAGAGTTATTGAAGTTATTGCTTGAGCAACTGCAATGCTACCTGGAACATGTACCGGAAGTAACAGACTACAGGGAACTTGGACTGAAGACTGCGTGTAGAGTTGGCAGAACTGCTTTTTCTGTTAGTTTTGGAGAAGCTGATTGAGTAGGTATGAGCTAACACCGGTGGAAGCTTGTTTCTCCACTGGTGTTTATACCTGTCCTGATTAAAATTTCGTCTTAGCTTCTAGCTTGATTAGGTGGGTATAAGCAGTGCGCTAGCACTGCCATTAGACAAATACACTGCGCGTTTGCTTAATCTAGCAAAACCGAAATTTGGAAGAGGCGCAGTGTATAGGTTTTAGTCTTGGTTCTTGTGCTAAAAGCTAAGAAAAACAATTGATTTCTGTTCAACTGAACCGTATTTCAGTCTACTTTTGTCGTATTTTCGATTTAGCATTTTAAGTCTAAATAGTTGCTGTTAATCCTTGCTAGCTTGAGAATAAGCCTTGATGTAAGTCTGCAGGTTGCGATTAGATTTTCGATTTTCTAGTCCATCAATTAAATAAATTTAAGGCATCATATTGGGTTGTAAGATCTCAGCAATAGCTCTATTAGTTTTAGTCAGCCGATAGAATCATTTCTACTCACTCAATCAGAGTCCCGGGCCTTCCATACCTATTAAAAGTGCTCTTTAACATTTAGATAGATTGCAATTATTTTTCTCCTCCTGCTGATTTTAACCGTCGGTTTAAATAGCAGGTGGGGCAACTGAAATAGCGTTTTATTTTGGTTCTTCATTTATAATTTTTTCCCGAACACACCTAGCCTTCGGAGGGCAAATCATGGCTCTATCATCCACTAAACTCGAGCAAGTTATTAGGAGCTGTAGTCTCCCTATATACAGTCATGTTGGTAATATGACTTGTAGCGAGATTGTAAGCGATGAAGCAGTGTCACTTAAATTTAGGCAGCACATAGAGGGGGGAGGACGTCTTGCATTAATGCTTTACGACCCTCACGCAAATTGTTTCCGAATGGTTGGAGTTGGCAATCAGTTTACCATTCCGCAAGTCCTTTTTGGGGCAAGAATGGTTGAAGTTTCCGTTGGTGAGTCGAGTCTGGCAAGTGGTAAGGCTTGGTTAGCCGCCGGCGCTCAGCTAGATGATGGTAGTCATCGACTAGAGTTCACTCCCAACGAGACTGCTTGCTTGAAGTATGCAGCTGACGGTACATCTTTTGTTGATGTTAAGGAAGGAATTGATTGGCCTAATTTATCACGAGGTGATTCTGATTTGGAGGGGACTATTAGATCAACGAGACTCTCTTCAAATTGGGTTCGTGAAATGCTAATGGTGCTTGAAGGAGTAGATGAACTTTATCTAACCCAGGCGACACAACTGGCTGAGGAACTTTCCAAGAACCATTCTCTGTCTAACTTAACCTCTACTACTTGTTTTTCTTTGTCAGTTCCAGATATTGAAACTGGCGGTAATAAAGGAAAAGAGACCTCTAGTGTAGTTTGCGATGAGACAAGTTATGGCTTAGCCCGGGTACTTTATGCGGCAGAAATGATGGAGAGAGAGGCTGGATTTGAAATGACTGAATCTAAGCGACCTTTATTGATTGCTGAGGCTGCAGACAAAGATAATCCGGTAGCTGAGATCCATTTTCACCCCAATGGTCATTTACGGCTTAGAACAAGGGAGCAGGATAGTTCAGGCCAACCTTTGATTGTAGATCTTAATGAGCTCTAGCTAGATTGTTTTGAACTTAAAACTTTAGAAAGGAAAGACCGAATTCACGGTCTTTCCTTGGAGGTTTCTTTTTTAGGTTATAATTCAGATGCCCCTCCAGAAATTGTTTGGCTCAGATAAAATTCATCAATAGGCTTTGGATTAACGAATGTTATGATCTCCAATTTACGATTGGAGGGGATGGAGTAGAACTTTGTTCTTTGTTGTTTAGCCTTAAATTGGAATTACATCACTATTGTTAACTAGAATTCCTCGGGGCTAACTCTGCCAGTCTTTATAATTAGCCAGTGGCAGGTCTAGAAATCTTATAGGATTTTTTCAAATATTTCCTTAAGTTAAAGCCGATTAAGGTTTATCTCTGTTTCCTTCAGGATAATTGACCAGCTTTTTGGCTATACTCTAGGACCGGAAGGTAACTATCCGTTAACTGCCGACGAGGTAGGTGAAGTGTATAGTAAGTTTGCCGAGTGGTCAGAGCAAGCGGACCAGCCAAACTCTGTTGCAAAGCAAATGAGAGAAGGGCTTATAGAGGTATTCTCTGAAAAGCTTCGCCCTTTTACCAACAGATTGAACGAAATGGCAGCTTCTGAGTAGATTATCCTGGTTCCAACCCCTAGTCATAATTTTCAAATTTGACTAAGGGTTGGTTCTTGGAATTTTTTCTGGCAGCTGTAATTTTATTCTTTTTGGTAAAATCTCGACCTGTTTATTCCCAAACTACGGATTACTTTTAATACCAACCGAGACCCACAACAAAATTAACAAGAACTCCTCAGAGCTGATTCTATAAAAGAATTTGGTTATTTTAAACTGTTTAACAGTCTCAAGTGTTTAAGCGAGCACGAAGTAATAACCGTTTCGGCCCCGGAACCTGACAGTAACTCCCAAAGTAGAGAGGCTACAGGTCCGCTAGATAGTCCTTCCGTTATTACGGAAAGGTGATGCCCCGGCTGTAAGGAGTTTTGGGAAGCAACAGGGGGGAGCAACAGGAGGAATTTGTTTTTCCATCCAGGTTGTTACATTATTTACTTGATAAATGGAGCTTCTTGAGTCGAGAAGTCCGTTCTCTACCATTCCAGTTAGATTATTGATTCACTGCCATTTGTTGATCTTTCGAAATAGGGAGTTCAAAAAATGGCAGAAGCTTTTAAAATCCAGGTTTTTCATAAGCGGGCTCCAGAGGTCTGAACTTCTGTAGCCCGCTTTTGGGTTTTTACATTCTAACCTACTGGAGAAAAAATCATGCTAGATCAGTATATTGTTGAGGCATACAGTCATCCCTACGAGTTCTGGTGCTTTTTATCACTCTGTCTCTATGTTACCGCTCCCATGAGGCTGCACTTCCACCTGGCAGCGATTTTCATCGCCTGGGGCAAGTTTCAAGAAATTTTGGATGAAGCTCTTTGGCGAAAAGATAACTCTCTAGACGGCGTATCACTTGGCAAAATCCAAGCTTCAAAGCTCACAACTTGGGCAATGAGGTTTTCAATTGCGGGTCTGGTTTTATCAGCAGTAAATGGCAGCCCTTATTTAGAAATGAGACTAATTTTAGGGTTCGGTATTTTGTTGATATTGCAACTTTGGCAGGCCCTTTCGGGATTCTTTACATGGAATAGTTGTAGCGAGTGGAGATATAGCTCTGAACTTGCAGGTCCAAGGTACATTGGTGGAGGAGTCGGGATCTTTGCTGAACCCGATGATCCTCCCTGGACTAATACGATACTAACAGCTGTAGCTTTAGTTCCATTCCTGGTGATCTTTGCTTCATTCCTCTTAATGAGTTGAGAGTAGGTCTCTGGGCAGTTGCTGTTGTTTTCAAAACTTAATGAAAAGCTTCTGCCCATTTTAAAAGGGCCCAATAGAGACTTCGCCAAAAATTCCTCAGAGCGAATACAAGTAAATATTTCTTAACTTTAAAACAGTTAACCAACCTAAGTAGCTGAAGCCTAATCAATTAATAACCGTTTCTAACTCAGTATCTGGCTTTAACAACTTTAAAGCCGGGAACGAAGCTAGTAATCTTAAAACCAAAAAGATAAGAAACCTCTCCAAGTAGGGGGGCTACAGATCTCATAAAAATCTCTACTATAGAGTCGGAAGTAGCCACCACATAAGGGGAATAAGCACGAACTCTTTGCCTGTCAAACGGCCGAGACCTCATTGTTGCCCTAAGCATGCCCTAAAACACGAAAGGCTGGGCGGCTCGACTAGTAAGATTAGTAACTATCTGTAAATACTGGTATGCCCTGGGGGAGAGTCGAACTCCCACGTCTTGCAACACACGGCCCTCAACCGTGCCTGTCTACCAGTTCCAGCACCAGGGCCTAAAAGTATTAGTTCTTCTTCTCTACCTCAGAGACCACTTTCTCAACTAGTCCAGTGGCTTTTTCAGTAATAGTCTTTCCAGCTGCAGCACTCTCGGTGACTACGTCAGTGACCACTTTCTCAGCAACAGCTTTACCTGTAGTGACGTTATCTGTGACTGCTTGCTCAACCACTGCTGAAGGCTTAGCTGGGGTGGCAGAAACTCTGTTCGCTGCTTCTGTTGCAGCTTTGGTCTCACCTGCTACTGCTTGGCCAAGCTTAGCTTTGGCGGCTGCCTTTGCACCTTCTAGGTTTTGAGGCTCAATTTGACTGGTTTGGTTTTGACCTGGATTTAACTTCAAAACCTTAGGCTCAGCAGCTTCAGGGATTGGAGTTCCAGCTGCTTTCGCTCCTACTTCTTTAGTTCCTACTTTTTTAGCGGCTTCCTTGGCAGTAGTTGCGGAGGAATCAGCAGCAGGATTAGTGGCCTCTGCTGCATTAGTAGCCGAACCGGCAGCAGCTCCGCTAGTTGCTCCATTGACGGCGTTGCTACCAGCAGGGTTACTATCTGCAGTGGCAGGTGCGGTAGAGCTAGTCTCCGGAAGGTTATCGAAAAGAGTTCCGCCAGAGCTAGCAGTTGCCGGACGTTGCATGGTGGCTAGTATTATTGAAGTAGCCATGAAACCAAAGGCTGCAAATGCAGTAACTCGGGTAAGTAGGTTATCAGCCCCGGCAGCTCCAAAAAGCGATCCGCCGCCACCGCCAAAAGTCGCTCCCACGTCAGCTCCCTTTCCTTGCTGAAGCAAGATTATCGCTATCAAAAAACAGGCAATAGCAATGTGAATGATTAGCATTATTTGAAGAGACATGACTTTTTCCTATTTTCTCTAATGGTAACTTTTCTACTTACTGTTCCAGCCGCAGTAGTCTGGCTAGATTAGACTATTTATCAGCAGCTCTGCCTGCTTCAATTAAATTGTTAAAACTATCGGCCTTTAAGCTAGCACCTCCGACAAGTGCGCCGTTCACGTCAGGCTTTTCCATCAACTCGCCAATGTTTTCAGGCTTGGTCGATCCACCATACAGTATTCTAGTTTTTGCAGCACTGTCTTTTCCGATAATGCTTACAAGTTCTTCACGGATAAGTTGGTGAACGTTTTGTGCAATTTCCGGAGTGGCGGCTAAGCCTGTTCCAATAGCCCAGACTGGCTCATAAGCAATAACTAGTTTGCTGGGGTCCCTAACCTCAACACCTGCCAAGCTGCCTTTCAGTTGCTCTCGAACAACTTTCTCTGTTTGCTTGGCTTCGAATTGTTGCTGAGTTTCCCCAACGCATACGATTGCAGTTAGGCCACCAGCTAAAGCAGCAGCAGCTCTCTTTGCAACGGCTTGGTCAGTTTCACCGTAGAACTCTCGTCGCTCGGAATGCCCAAGGATTGCAAAAGTAGCTCCTAGTTCGGCGAGCATAGCAACTGAAATTTCACCGGTATGAGCGCCACTAGCTTCCCAATGAACGTTCTGACCGCCAAGCATCAAACCATCCAAATCCCCAAGTGATTCTTTCAGAGTTTGAAAAGAGGAAAGAACTGGCGCAATGCCAGCGTCAATCTCGCCAGCAGAATTAAACAGGGCAGTGAACTCAGAGGCAAACTCTCTTGCCTCTGCTAAGCCCTTGTTCATTTTCCAGTTTGCTACAAAAAGAGGTGTCATCTCTTGAGCCGGTTCTAAATTAGCTGGCAACTAGTTTGAGCACATCAATCATTCTGTTTGAGAAGCCCATTTCGTTGTCATACCAGGATAGAACCTTAACCATTTTGTTGCCCATAACCATAGTGGAGTCTAGGTCCACAGTGGAAGAAGCGGGTGAGCCGTTAAAGTCAGTGCTAACTAGTGGTTCGTCGCAAACTTCAAGCACGCCTTTTAGACTGCCGTTAGCGGAGTCAATTAGAGCTTTTTTAACGGTGTCGAGATCTACGTCTTTTTCAACCTCGCAAACGAAATCAACTAATGAAACGTTAGGAGTAGGAACACGTATCGCCAGTCCGTCCAATTTACCTTTTAGCTCTGGAATTACTAAAGACATAGCCTTAGCAGCACCAGTAGAGGTTGGGATCATTGAAAGTGCAGCAGCTCTTGAGCGGCGTGGGTCTTTATGAGGAAGATCCAGGATTCTCTGGTCGTTGGTATAGGAATGAATTGTTGTCATCATTCCTTGTTTAATACCAAAATTATCTAACAAGACTTTAGCTACTGGAGCTAGGCAGTTAGTTGTGCAAGAGCCATTTGATACAACGTGGTGTTCAGACCCGTTATATTTATCGTGGTTAACACCATAAACGAGAGTTACATCAGCATCTTTAGAAGGAGCGGAAATAATTACTTTCTTTGCACCAGCAGATAGATGTTTCGCAGCGTCATCTCTGGCAGTAAAAAAACCAGTGGACTCAAGAACCACGTCTACTCCGTGGTCAGCCCATTTGAGATTTGCCGGGTCTCTCTCAGCAGATACCTTAATCTCATTTCCGTTAACTACTATTGCTCCCTTCTTGGATGTTATTTCACCATCGAAGCGGCCATGAACAGAGTCATATTTTAGTAGTCTAGCCAGAGTCTCAGAGTCAGTAAGGTCGTTAATAGCAACAATGTTGCACTCCTTATCCTTAAGGGCAGATCTTAAAACGTTTCTGCCGATTCTTCCGAAACCGTTAATTGCGTACTTAATGGCCATTGAAATTCAATCTCCAACTTTAATTGGGTAGTAATATACTGCGTAAATAATAACTATTTTGCAGCTGGAATATCATAGTCTGAGCTAATGTTAAAACCCTGCTAAAGCCTCTTTCCACAGGGGGATTGACCTCGTTCTGGTGCTTGCCTAAAAGGTTTTTAATGCATTTCTTTGGTCTATCGTCTTAGGCTTACTGATGTTAATTTAGCGCTCGGAGTTAGAGTAAAATTCTCCGAATTAGTGATAAACAGCCTTATTTTGGCTTCAAATTTTAGATTTTCTGGTTGATATTTCCATGTCCTATCATTTTCTAGGCTCTTTGCCTGTTTTCTTAGCCACCGAGGAGAATATTCAGTTGCCACAAGCTGGTGCGGAGGCTGTTCATTCCTCCCAGCTAAGCATTGTTAGTCTAATTCTAAGTTCTGGTCCGGTAGTTCAAGGTGTTCTGATTTTACTAGTCTTAATGTCACTTAAAACTTGGGCAATTATTTGGGCCAAGTTCGGTCAAATGAGGAAAGCTCAATCTCAGAGCCAAAAATTTAATGATGTTTTTTGGAGTAGTAATAATCTTAGCCAAATGGAAGAGACCAGTCAGAAGTTGTCAAATAGCCCTGTGGCTAAGGTTTTCTCAGCAGGACTTCGGGAGCTAAAAGAAATTGTCAGGCTGCAAAAAGAGAATGAAACTGGTGGTGGCTATTTGGAGAGTGTCGATCGGGCCCTAAGAAGAGCGAAAGCCGAAGAGATCACCAGAATTGAAAAGGGGACTACGTTTCTTGCTACCACAGCTTCAGCTGCTCCGTTTATAGGACTGTTTGGAACTGTCTGGGGAATTATGAATGCTTTCATTGGTCTAAGTAGCGTGAAAAGTTCTTCGATTCAGGCGGTTGCCCCTGGAATTTCCGAAGCCTTGATCGCTACGGCGATAGGCCTAGCTGCTGCCATTCCTGCCGCCATTGGTTATAACTATTTTGCTCAGCAGATTAAGGTTCAGGCTCGGGATATGGATATGTTTTCTTCCCGTTTTCTAAACATCGCAAAGATGCATTTCGTTAAATAGCTATTGAGTTCAGAGCAGAGAGGTAGAGGAAATGGCGTTTGATGATTTTGGAGATGGCTCCGGCCCAATGGCCCAAATTAACGTTACCCCCTTGGTTGACGTTATGCTTGTTCTCTTAATTATTTTTATGGTGGCAGCTCCTATTCTCCAACAGGGAGTTGAACTTGAATTACCACAAGAGACAATTGCTCCTATTGAAGGAGAAGGTGAACAACTTGTGGTTTCCATTAAGCAAGATGGGCAGGTTTTTGTTGGAGCAGGTAACGAGGTTCCAGTCGAGAGTGTAGGGGAGCGTGTTAAAGCCATTCTCGAAGCAAAGGATGACAAGAGAGTTTTTATAAAAGCAGACAGGCGTGTTCCATACGGAAGTGTGATGAAA
Organism: uncultured Bdellovibrionales bacterium; assembly: GCA_964510575.1. Lineage (GTDB taxonomy): Bacteria > Bdellovibrionota_C > UBA2361 > SZUA-149 > CALKYB01 > CALKYB01. Next base: position 40,128 of record CAZECN010000016.1, read on the forward strand.
GTTATGGCTCGCCTCAGAAAAAATCAAATTTTCAAAGTGGGTCTACTTACCGAGCCAGGCTAATTTTAAGATGTTCAATTCTGACAACACTCAGTGGCTAATTGGATATTTATTATCCGCAGTGGGGCACTTGGGTTTAGGTGCCCTTTGCCTGCTGTACTTGGAGTATGGAAGTCATAGTGCAATTAAGCCAGCTGAAGTTTTCTCGGTAACCTTAGAGGGTGGAACAAAACTAGGTGGTGCTTCCCAAGTAGCTAAGAAGGAAGGGCAGAAAAAGGTTTTGACTGACCCTAAGCTAAAGAATGCTGAGGCCGAGAAAACCGCGGAAAAGCAAAAAGAGCAGGCTAAGAAAGCAAAAGAAATAGAATTGAAGCAAGCCGCTATTCTTGAAGAAAAGAAGAAGAAAGAGCAGGCTAAGAAAAAGGAAGCTGAGAAAAAAAAAGCTGAGAAGAAAAAAGCTGAAAAAAAGAAAAAGAAAGTCGCTGAGCTAAAGAAGAAAGTGGCTTTGGAGAAAAAGAAAAAGGAAGATGCTGCTAAGAAAAAAGCCGAAGAAGAAAGAAAGAAGAAGATAGAGGATAGGAGAAAGAAGCAAGAGGCGGCTAAGAAAAGAAAAGAAGAAAAAGCCGCTAGAGATCGTAGATTGAAAGAAGCTGTGCAGCGACATAAAGACTTGTACAGCGGAGAGTCTAGCAAAGCTGGTGGCCAAGGTTTTGGAGCTGCTAGAACTGGCGGAAAAGGCTTTGGTGGTGGGACTTTGAGAAGCGCAGAGTTCATTGCTTACCTGAATGCTCTAGAGCATCACATAAAAAGCAGTTGGAATTGGGGTCTGCCAACGCCTAGGGTCCTAAAAGCGCAAGTGACGGTTAGTATATTACCAAATGGTGTAGTTCAGAATGCTAAAATTTCTGCAAGCTCAGGGAATAGTCAGTTCGATGATTCGATAATTAGAGCGGTCAGAAAATCTTCTCCAGTTCCACCAGCTCCTGGACATCTTTATGATCAGTTCAGAGATGTCAGAATAACCTTTGACTCTTCTCAGCGTTAAGGCCAATCTTTCCTCAAGAGGCTTTATCCACAGGTCACAGTATTTAGGCTAGGCAGCATTTATTAACTGTTTATTGATTCTACTTGTCAAAGGTCCTTTTAATTTCCTAGGCTAGTAAAGATATCTGTCTGAGCTACGTCTAAGAATAGTTCTCTGACTCCTAATTTCGCAATAGAATCCAAAAGCATGGAAAAAATGAAAAAAATAGTTTCGCCTATCGTATTGTTTTCCCTAATTCTGGGATGGTCAAATATTGCTTCAGCCCAAACTGACATTCATATTTCAGGACCGCGAGGCGGCTTTCCAGTTGCTGTCCCTAAACTTTGTTTCTCTAGCGCAGGTGCAACTGAAAGCGAAAAGATTTCCGATCAAATTTCAAAAAATTTAGACATATCTGGTTTGTTTAAAGTTGTTAATCCCAATTCATTTGTTGAGTCAGCTTCAAAGTGTAGCCAACCTAAAGAAATTGCCTACTCTGATTGGTCAGTCATAGGTGCTGAAGGAGTTGTGAAAGGTCTGGTTAGTCCTGCCGGAGGAGGGCAAATTTCAGTTGAGATGCTTCTCTTTGATGTGCAGCAGCAAAAAGCCGTGCTTGGAAAACGATATACAGCTCCAGCCTCAGATACCAAAAAAATTGGCGATAGATTTTCAAATGAGATCATTAAATACTTCACTGGAGAGTTAGGTATTTTTGGGTCTCAAATAGCCTATGTTTCTAAGGTTGGTCGTTTTAAAGAGCTGTTTGTTATGGATATCGATGGTTCTAACCCAAGAAAAATAACGCAAGATAAGGGTTTGGCTATTACACCATCTTGGTCCCCAAGCGGTGATCAAATTGTTTACACTTCTTACAGGACCAGAAAGCCAGAACTATATTTGATATCGCCTAAGGGTGGAGAGCCTCAAAGAGTGACCAGGTTAGATGGCATTGAAATAGGAGCAGAGTTTTCTCGAAGTGGAAGGGAAATAGTCACTTCTGCCAGTATGCTTGGTAGTCCAAATATTGTCTTAATGGATCTGCGAGGTAAGCTTTTAAGGAAAATTACTTCCTCCAGTGCGATAGATGTTTCACCTTCCTGGTCACCCGACAACAGTAAGGTGGTATTCTGTAGTAACCGAGGAGGGGGGCCTCAGATTTACATAACTTCAACAGAAGGTGGTTCCGGAAATGCTAGGAGAATAAGTTTCACAGGTAGCAAATACTGCACCTCCCCAAGCTGGTCTCCTAAGGGAGATAAAATTGCTTACGTTTGCCGTAACAAAGGTAATCAAATCTATGTTAGTGATGCAGATGGTTCTAACACGTCTCAATTGACCTTTTCCGGTGACAACGAAGATCCAGGCTGGTCTCCTGACGGTAAGTTTCTCGTTTTTAGCAGTGATTTTGGAAAGAGAGGTCCAAGAAATATCGCGATGATGCCTTTGGCGACTGCCCAGCCCCGACAAATCTCCTTTTCAAGAACGGAAGATAGTCAGCCAGCTTGGTCACCTAGGTTTTAGCGTGATTTTGTTAGCTGCTAGTTGATGCGCGACGTGCTAAGCGGCTGAAATAATAGATTATTCCTGATGTTTTGCTTACTAGGAACATCTCAACGAAACTAGGGGATTGTCTGACAGCATCGTTATGTTATGTTTAATCATTTCAAGGGTCTCCCCATTTATCAACTGGTTGGTTGCTAAAATGGGGGAAGTTTTAAAGGTAATTTTGAATTTTATTTTGAATCCAGGAGAGGATAATGCGTAAGGCAGCTTTAACTTCAATTTTCGCGATATCAATCGCTGTTTCCGGTTGTTCTAGTCTCGGTAGGGGATCCGGGCAAGGTGAAGGCCTTGGCGCTGATGGTTTGGGAGATGGTAATATTCCTTTAGCTTCTGAAGGTAGTGGAGCGCTATCTGACGTGAACTTTATTTATGACTCTTCTACTCTTAGTAGCCAAGCTCAAAGCGTTCTTCAACAAAATGCTAGGTGGTTAAATAGCAACCAGGATCAGAAGGTTGTTATTGAAGGCCATTGTGACGAAAGAGGGACTGACGAGTATAACTTGGCCCTAGGTGAGAGAAGAGCGCAGGCAGTGCAGAACTATTTGCAAAGTTTGGGAGTTTCAGCCCAACAACTTTCTACAGTGACTTATGGTGAAGAGTTGCCATTGGATCCAGGTAGAAGTGAGGCCGCTTTTAGAAAAAACCGTAGAGCGCACTTTGCTCTAAGGAAATAAGCAATATTGTACTAAGCTGCCTCTGGCAGCTTTTATTTTTGGGTTTGGTCAATCATGGGCTCTCGCATAGCTATACTATTACTTCTTTTGGTAATGTGTTCTTGTTCTTCTGGGAAGCTTAAGCAGGAAGTTAACCGTGACTTTAGCCAGGTTCGAAACGTTCAAGCCGAACATACAGCCACAATTGAGTCTCTTCAGTCTGAAATCAGACGATTGTCAGGAAGGCTCGACGAGATGCAGCACCACAGCCAAGGCAGAACTGCCGAGTTGGAAAAAACTCTAGAGAGAGTTAGTTCTAGGGTTCCACCTCCATCAACTGTTCCTGGTCAATTGCTTGAGCGAGATGAACGTCTTATTGCTGCCCAAGCTGGGGAAGCTGCGAGACAATACACATTAGCTTTAAGAAAGTTGAGGGGAGCAGATTTTAGAGGAGCATCCAGCATTTTTACCTCCTTCGTGAAGGAAAACCCACAGACTGCCTTCAGCGATAATGCTCTTTTTTGGTTAGGGGTTTGTGCTGAGAGTTCCGGGGATTTGGGTGGTGCTGTTAGTTTTTACAATGACGCCTTTAGCAGTTTCCCAGCTGAGGATTTTGTTGAGCCTGCGCTGTTTCATTTAGGAAAGGTTTTCCAGAAAATGGGGTCTAGGCAAGAGGCTTCCGATGTATTTAGTAAACTGAAAGAGGACTATCCTCGAGGCGCCTATGCTAACCAAGCGGATGAAGAGTTGAGAAATTTGAAAGGGTTGCGTTGAAAGTAGTTCCTTCCGCCTTAAAAGAAAAGTCTCCCTTCCAACATGTCATTGGTTCCTAAACCCCATATTCCATTCTTTCGCTCCGCAAAAGATTTTTCTAATTTTTTTACATCCTCAAAGACAACATCTACTGTTTCGGTAGCCTTGGGTAATTTTGATGGGGTACATCTTGGTCACCAAAGTTTAATTGAAAATCTGGCATCCAGTTCCAACTCTAAAGAGAGTAGCGCCTTTAAGCTTGTGATGAGTCTACGACCTCATCCTAAAAAATACTTTAGCAATTCATTCAAAATACTGAGTTCCCTTGAGGAAAAAATTGAAGCATTGAGAGACGCAGGTTGTACTCATTATGTAGAGGAACGCTTCACTAAAGATTTTAGAGACCTTTCTCCTGAAGATTTTGTTCAACATATCGTTCTGGATCAGCTTCGAGCATCCAATGTGGTTGTGGGAGAAGATTATCGATTTGGAAAGAGTCGTGGTGGTGATGCCGAGTTTATTCTAAAGCTTTCTAAGAAGCTTAATTTCGGAGTTACTATTGTCCCTGATTTTAATAAAAGTCAGGTTAGAGTTAGCTCTGGGCGAGTTAAAGAGTTGTTAGCCGAGGGGTTGGTTGATGAAGTCTCGGAATTGCTAGGGAGAGATTTTTCAATCATAGGAAGAGTGGTCTCTGGTGGAAAAAGAGGTGATTCTTTGACAGGCTTTCCCACGATAAACTTTAGACGGCGTTGTGATTTAATAACGCCTGCTGATGGAGTATATGTATCTCTTTTGCAGCACGGAGGTGAGCTGCGCCCCTCAGTCACTAATATTGGATTAAGGCCATCTGTGGATGGTCACAATCGTTTTATAGAAACTCATATTTTAGAGGGTTCTATAGGGGAGGTTTATGGTCAGAAGTTTAAAGTATTCCTAAAAGAAAGATTGAGGGATGAGTTAAAATTTTCCTCCATTGAGGAATTAAGAAAGGCAATTTCTTTAGACGTAAAGAAAGCCAAAGAGTGGTTTAAGAGTAATGGTTGAAGCAGGACTTAATTTTGCTTTTAGCTGCGACGAAATTATTGATAATGATCAGATTCGTCTTGATAAGGCGGTTAGCCTTTATTTCTCTAACAAGTCTGATTTAGAAGAACTAAGTCGAAGCCGCGCCAGTCGATTGATCAAGAGTGGTCTGGTGAAAGTAGACGGTGAGGTGAGTAAGAAGCCCTCGAAACTAGTAGGCTCAATCTCTCAAATTGAACTTGTTATTCCTGCAGAAGAGGAAACATATTTACTTCCAGACCCTTCCGTAGAATTTGAAATTGTAGATGAAAGCGGCGCTTTCTTGGTGATTAACAAACCTGCTGGACTGGTAGTTCATCCAGGAGCAGGCAATAAGTCTGGAACTTTGGCTAACGGTCTAGTTCACTATTTTGGAAAAAATAAAGTAACCGCTGGTGGAGATCTTTTACGCCCAGGCATAGTCCATCGCTTGGATAAAAATACCAGCGGACTTATGATTATTTCAAAATCTGATAGTAGTTTTCAAAATTTACAAAAGCAGTTTTTACCCCCGCGTACCGTTAAAAGAAGTTACTTGGCTTTGACTAGAAAACTTCCTGATAATCATCACTCCTCAAATACGATTGACGCCCCCATTGCTAGAGATCCCAATAATCGATTGAGAATGGCTGTGCTTAATAATGGAAAACCAGCAGTGACCCATTGGAATGTGCGCAGAGAATTGAAAAAGGGATATTTACTAGAGATTGTATTAGAAACTGGAAGAACACATCAAATAAGAGTTCATTTTACTGCTTTTGGGGCTCCAATTGTTGGAGATTTAGTATACGGAGAGCCAATTGGGTCTCTACCTGGCGAGGTTCAAAAGATAACCAAAGATTTCAATAGGCAGGCACTTCACGCGGAGAAGCTATCTTTTCTTAACCCCGGTGATGGAGAGGCAGTTAGCTTTACGTCAACTCCTGATAAAAGAATGCTTAGTCTAATAGAGGCCTATGACAAATAGTTCAGATTCCTATCTGCTTGAGAGTGGAGTTCGTGTAATTCATTTCAAGTCTTTAGATTCTACCCAAGATGAGGCGCTAAGGTTTATTTCAGAAAACCCTCTGGAGACTCCTGGAGTAGCGATACGAGCTGATCACCAGACAAAAGGAAAAGGAAGACGGGGGAAAGGATGGGTTTCCCCTAGTGGTGATGGCCTATATTTCACATTAGCTCTTGAGACAGACAACGATGTAGTCAGTTTATCAGGCTTATCTATCGTGGTGGGTATGGCCGCGCTCACTGCAATAGTTGAATTTTTGTCAGATGATAAAAAAGAGCTTTTAAAATTGAAATGGCCAAATGATTTACTCTTTGTTGGTGAAGATTCTCCTGCCAAGTTAGCTGGAATCTTAACTGATGTAACTTCTATCAATTCTAAAAGTCGGCTTTTAATTGGAACAGGTATTAATCTTGTTGGTGAAGTAAAACTAGAAGATCGGGTAACAACGAGCATGGAGAAATTGGGGGTTAGTTCATCTCAGTTTGAGAACTTGTTTTCCAGAGTGGTCTCTACTCAACTCGATTATTTTTCTAAGTTTGGAAGAGAAGGATTTGGGGAATTTGCAGAAAAATGGCATTCATCTGGAATAGGCTACACAGGCCCAATCTCCGTGGTTACGGCCACTGGGGAAACTTTAAATGGTCGTGCTCGTGCTTTGAATAGTGATGGGGCTCTGAAGCTTCTAACTGATAGTGGGGAGACAGTGTTGGTCTATTCTGGAGAAATTGAGCTTGCTTAGAGGCTTAGATTCGTCAACAATAATAGCGTGGTGTTATATTTTCTGAGAGCTAGCCCTAATTATTAAAGAGAATTTGTTTAGAAATGACTGTTATTGATGATAAAGCGCGTGATGCACTAGACCAAATGTTTTCCAGTTCTTTTGGTAAGTCTGGAGATGACGAGTTAGTAGTCACCCTCAAGGCTATCGTTCGGGGTGAAGATGATATTGAGATCCCTGAGGAATTTCTAGCTGAACCGAAGAAAGACACTGAATTAGATGAGGAAGAACTAGACGAGGAGGGAGGAAATCTTCATGCTTTAATTAATGACATGTCTATTCCTCAGAAAATTAAATTAGCACTATTTGGAAATAAGCTCGCGAGGGGCTTGCTCATTCGTGACCCTAATCGACAGGTAAGCCTAGTAGTTTTGCAAAACGGCGGTTTAACAGAAGGCGAAGTTGTGGACTTTGCCCGTAATTCGAATCTTGACGAACAAATTCATCGAAGGATTGCTGGTAACTCAACGTGGATGAAAAACTACGAAATGAAGATAGCCGTGGTTACTAATCCTAAGGTGCCAATTGATATATCCATGAAATACGTCAAGTTTTTAAATGACAGGGATCTGAAAAAACTATCGAGATCTAAAAACGTCCCCGGAGCGATTGCTACTCAATGCAGGAAAATGTCAGAGAAACGTTCAAAATAATAGCCTAGAATTAGGCAATTGATTTTGACCTGCCTTGGTTCCCCGCTTAGTAGACCGCTAAAATAACAATTCCCGAAAAAAGTTATTATTTTTAAGGCCTTTTGGATGCCTGAGCATCTAAATGGGGCAGGACTATTTTCTTTCTATTGCTTTTATTCAAGTTGAAAACGAGAACCGACAAGTTATTGGTTATTTTGGCTGCGTTTGTAGCTTTTATACCTACTATTATTGTTGAACTAGGTGGTGTTGATATACCTCAGAGAGCGCTACTTGCTATTCAACTTCTGAGCTGGGGTGGTCTTGTTGTACTTCTTGATCAACGAAGCAGGTGCAAACAGCACATCCAGCATGCCGCCGAACGCCTAGGTTTCAACCCGGTTAAGGGCGATGTTGGAGTTCAGCTAGAGGAGTTACTCGAAAAAACTTCTAGATATCACCAAGCAAGCCACAACTTTGCTCTTGAAAGAAGCATCGATAGTAAACCTTTAGGCTCAAGTCTAAGAGAAATAGCTGAAATGACCTACAGGGAACTGGGGGCAAAGGCGGTAGAGCTCTCACTTTTCGATAAGGGATCAGGACTGTGGTCTCAAGCAATTATGCTTGGCTCACCAGATTCAGTTAATACCCAGGGTATGCTGAACGATGCTTCTGGCGAGGGCCGTCTAGAATTAGTTACGGACAACCAAGGATCAGTAACTGTAGAAGAGCTTTCATTCGCTGGATCTCTATTTGGAGCACTAAGAGTTGAAATGGAAAAAGGCGAAGAACTTTCTGCGGAAGACCGGGAAGTCCTTAAGCTTTTGGCTAAGAGCGGAGCCCTGCTTTTAGTTGATTCCAGGTTTACTGAAGAACTTTTGGTGATGAAGAGGTTAGGCGAGGAGTCCTTAAAAGCTAAGACAGGATTTCTCGCTAACTTAAGCCACGAGATTCGTGGCCCACTGAGCGTTATTTTAAACGGTGCAGAGCTTACAATGGACGGACTTTGCGGCCCTGTTACTGATTCGCAAAAAGATACTCTCAAAATGATCAAAGACAATGGTGACCACCTGTTGGAGCTAGTCAATGATGTATTAGATTATGCGAAAGTAGAAGCTGGGAAGGTGTCTGCAAAACCAGTAGAAATTCAAGTCGGTGAATTAATTAAAGACCTACTTACGCTTGTTAGATCCCAAGTCACAGTTAAAAAGCATAAAGTGGTGACGGAAGAAATCGATAAAAATCTAGGAATAGTCTGTGACAAACGTCATTCCCGTCAGATTTTAATTAACTTTCTTACTAATGCCATTAAGTATACCCCCGAGGGAGGAACCATTACTGTAGGTGCAGAGAGAGTTAGCAACGGCATGGCTAAGATTTGGATAAAAGACAGTGGGGTTGGTATTCCCCTGGAGCATAGATCCAAGGTTTTCGGTGCGTTTGAAAGAGTCGATGAAAAATACTCAAATACCCAATCAGGTACTGGGCTGGGTATGCCACTTTCTAAGAAATTGGCAGGGGTAAATGAGGGATCTGTTGATTTTGATTCTGAAGTCGGAGAGGGCTCCACTTTTTGGGTAAACTTGCCAGCTGTTGAAATTGATAGCAGCTCCTCAACTAGTTCTGAGAAAGGTAACAAGGCGAATAAGAGTCAATCTGGTAAGGGCGAAAAAGTTCTAGTTGTGGATCACAATCCAGACACCTTGGATATGTATGATAGATACTTGAGTCACCAGGGTTTTGAAATTATTCAGGCTAGTTCCGGTAAGGATGTTCTAAAAGTTCTGCGAGACCAAGATATTGAGTTAGCTGTAATTGAAAATGACATGCCTGATATTGACGGTGAGGATATGGTTCTTGCCATTAGGGCTAATCCTAAGGCCTCCTCCGTGCCAATAATTCTTCTTAGTGCAAAGGCTTTTGTTTTTGATATCGAACATTTTCTTAAACTAGGTGTGGATCGTTGTCTAACCAAACCAGTGGAACTATCTGAACTGGCTGATACAGCTCGAAGGTTGATTGACGAAACATTCGAGGGCTAGATTGCAGTAAATTGCAGACATTCGTCTGAACTAGCTGATTTAATAGACTAAACCCCTAAATTCTCCTCCTATTCAAGAATAAGCCTTATTCTGCCGATATCAACTATGTTCAATGTTTGAAGTTTTTAAGCCAGATTCTTGAAAGAAAGAGGGTTTCTGGATCACAATATTCAAGGTTTTAATGAAAAGAGAAGATACAGCAATCTTTACCGCCTACGAGGGTTTTGTTCCCTCGAATGTCACAGAGCCCGAGAAGAAACTCATGTTGGCTATTTTAAACCAGGCTATGGATGATATTACTAAGCGAGGACAGCTTTACAGGGATGCTCGATACTTCTTTTTGGAAAAAGAGAGCGAGTATCTATTTTCTTTTCCTATGATTTGCCAGCAATTGGGAATCTGTCCACGAAAGATTCTTCAACATATCGGTTTGCTACCTACGCCAGCCGGCGATGGAATGGCCTCAGCCTAGTCTTTAGACTCTAATTACCTCTCCATTTTTTGAATTGGGAAGTTAGTTGAAGAGCTTCTTCAGACTTTAAAAGCAGTGAACAAATCCCGTAAACTACTGCTCCTATTACTACGCTTGCAACTACCTCTACAAAAACAGGAAGTTCGAGGCTGCCTATTAGGTAGATTGCCAAGGTCATAGCCAATGACGAAGCTATAGCTTTAAATAATTTAATAGTCTGGATAGAGAACTGTATTGACGAGCCAATTTTAGGCAGAAGAAAAGAGAGCGATATGACAGTTAGGAAAGCAGTTAGGCTTCCTGCTAATGCAAGCCCATCGTGGCCATAGTTAAAAGCAGGTAAAATACTTTGCATTGAGACTAAGCTGTTTGTTAAGCCAGCACTCCCCTGTGGAGGAATTGGGCCCATCAAAGATAAAGCTAATAGCAGGTTGCAACATAGAGAAAATACGGAGACTAGGGCTGGAATTAAGGTATTCTTACGGGCCAAATACATCCTGATAATTAAAGTTTGAACGCTCACGGCCCAAAGCCCAAGCGAATAAGCTACCAGAGCAGAAGCAGTATTCTCTACACTGACTTGGTCAAAACTTCCTCTAGAGTAAATTAAGTTAACTAATTGGTCAGAGAGTAGAGCCAATCCAAAGGCCGCGGGAACAGTGATAAAGCCAACCCAAGCTAATGCATTATTGAATAAGTTTTGAGCCTCTGGAAGGTCTCCTTTGCTAACGGATCTGGCTAGTGCGGGAAGTAGAGCTGTGGCCAAAGCGATTGAAAAAACACCAAGAGGAAATTGGAAAAGCCTATCCGCGTAGTAGAGCCAAGATATACTTCCCTCAGTCAAAAAAGATGCAAGCAGCGTATTTATAAAGACAATAAATTGGTAAACTGAGGCACTTAAAACAGCCGGTGCCATTAACCTGCAAAGCTTAGCAACGACATCTGAACCGAAGGGGCTAGCCGGTAAAAAGGAGTAGCCAATTTTTTTAAGGAGTAGAATTTGTGGCGCTAGCGCAAGTAACCCACCCGCTAAAACACCCCAAGCAAGTGAGACAATGCCATATCCCGAGAAAACGAGAGCAAAAAGGATAAGTGAGATGTTGAGTATTGCAGGCGCAAAAGCAGGAAGTGCAAAATAGCCGAGTACATTTAAAACTGCACTTGCTAGGGAAAGAAGAGAGACCATTACTATGTATGGAAACATCATCCTCATTAGCTCTGAGGCTAGGTCGAACTTATCACTACCTATTACAAAGCCAGGTGCGAATAGGGCGGTAATTTGATCGGCAAAGATGATACCAACTAGGGTCAAACTTGTAGTAAGCAATAAAGTGAAGCCACAGGAGGCTCGAATTGCACTATTGGCTTCTTGATCACCTAGTTCTTGCTGATCAGTGAAAACGGGAACGAACGCGCTAGCTAGAGCACCCTCAGCAACTAGTCTTCTGAGTAGGTTTGGGATTTTAAAGGCCACAAAGAAAGCGTCTGTATGGAGACCAGCTCCGTAAAAGCCCGCTATTACAATATCCCTGACAAGGCCAAGAATTCTACTGGCAAGTGTAGCCAAGCCAACACTACTAGTGGATCTTGCTAGGCTGCCTTTTCTTTTTTGACTTTTATCTGACAAAATTTTTGCGCACCGGAACACTAATAGTGGATGTTCTAAACACCAAAGCCGACCATAATAGTAGGGAAACTGTAGTAGGTATTCGTGATCTATATAGCCCTAAAATCGATAAGCCTAAAATACCATTTCCACTTAGAAGTATTGGAACACGAGTAAACACTAATTAGGCTTGATTAGGTGTAGGAATTGTTTGAGTTGATAACCCCTGCATGATACTGTCCGGCGCCGATGAAATTTGGCAATTTTATAAACCAGCACCTCGCCAGAACCTGGTTACACTACTTTTCTTCAGCTTACTAGAGCCTTAGGAAAGGGTGAATTTATTTGACCTGTGAAAGGGAAAAACTGAGCGAGGGAAGTTTAAACCAGGAACAATCAGGAGTGATACGGAAAGTGGAAAACGCATCAACACAAAGTGCCTCGACAGAGCAAGCAAAGGTGAGTGAAACAGAAGCTGAGCCAAAAAAGGCCGAAAGCGCTGAAGAAAGCAAAGAAGCTAAGCCAACAGAAGCCGAGAAGAAGGAAGCGGCTAAGTCTGAAAAGACTGCTAAGAAGAAAAAGGCTGATTCCAAGAGACCTGCAGTAGAAAAGAAACGTGGTCCTAGGAAACAATCTCAAAAAGCTGAAGCGCCGCGAAACGTGATGCAAGAGCCTACTGAGCCCCCAAGAGATCCTGTAGAAATTAGTTTGAGAACTCTTCTCGAGTCCGGTGCTCACTTTGGTCACCAGTGTAGTCGTTGGAACCCAAAAATGGGCCCTTATATCTACACGTCTAGAAACGGAATTCATATAATTGATCTTCCTAAGTCAGTGCAGGCTTGGAAAATAGCCCGGGAAGCAATTGTTAAAACGGTTGCTTCTGGAAAAACTGTGCTGTTCGTTGGAACTAAAAAGCAAGCTCAAGACGCAGTAGCCGAAGAGGCGCGACGTTGCGGTGCTTACTATGTGACTAGAAGATGGTTGGGTGGAATGATGACCAACTTTCAAACTATTCGAAAAAGTATCGAGCGCATGAAGAAGGTCGAAGGGATTCTTGAAGAAGAGGAAGAATTGATCGCCAAAGGTGAAACCTCTAACTACAAAAAGAAAGAGCGCCTCTTGATGAGCAAAGAGCTTACCAAGCTGGAGTTTTCTCTTGGTGGTATTCGTAACATGTATGCCGCTCCAGGCTTAATGTTCGTTGTCGACATCAAGCGTGAGGATATTGCTATTAAGGAAGCCCACCGATTGGACATTCCGGTTGTGGCTCTGGTTGATACCAACTGTGACCCTGAAAAAGTTGATTTTCCAATACCATCTAACGATGATGGAACTCGGGCTGTGAGACTTTTTTCGGCGGGAGTTTGTGATGCCATTCTTGAAGGAAAGAAACTTTTGAAAAAATCTGGTTCTAGTATAAAAGCTGAGGATTTTGAGAAAAAAGATAAGGCTAAGGCTGAAGCTAAGAAAGAAGAGCCGGCCACTTCTGAAGAGAAAGAGCAAAAAAAAGCCTAAATCGTCTCGCGGAGATTAGGTAAACCAGAAATTATTTTTAGATAAGCATTTTCATAAAGGAGAATTAGAATGGCCGCGGTCAGCGCTCAACAGGTTAAGGAGCTTCGGGAGAAAACCGGTGCAGGAATGATGGATTGCAAATCTGCTCTTTCAGAGACTTCTGGAGATATGGATAAGGCTATTGAGTTCTTGCGAAAGAAAGGGCTTAAGAAAGTAGAAAAGCGAGCTGGTAAAGTGGCTGCTGAGGGTTCAATAGTTTCCTACATTCATGGTGGTGGGCGCATTGGAGTGGTTCTTGAGCTAAACTGCGAGACCGATTTTGTTGGAAAGGGAGATGACTTCCTTGAACTTGGAAGGGAAATTGCCATGCACATTGCTTGGTCTAACCCTAGGTTTGTGAGTCCCGATGAAATCACTGAAGCAGAACTGGATAAAGAAAAAGAAGTATTGCGTGCCCAGCTTAAGCCTGAACAGGAAAAGATGGCTGACAAGATTATTGAAGGTAAGATTTCCAAGTTTTACACGGATGTATGTTTGTTAGAACAGTTAGATGCCAAAGACCCATCAGCTAAGAAGACCATTGGTGATATCATCAATGACTACAGTGTGAAGGTTGGCGAAAAGATTACCGTTAGACGATTCTCAAGATTTGAAGTCGGCGAAGGTATCGAGAAAGAAGAAGTAGATTACGCGGCTGAAGTTGCACAAGCAGCTCAAGTCTAGTTTTTACAAGTCTGGTTTTAAACTAAAATACCTTTAGGAGCTTTGATGGCCGCATACAGCCGAGTACTTTTAAAACTAAGTGGTGAGGTTCTCGCAGCGGATAAAGGCTTCGGTATCGACGCAGATGTTATTAATCGCCTAGCTGCTGAAGTAGGAGCAGTTCACAAGACTGGCGTGGAGTTAGGAGTGGTTGTTGGGGGTGGAAACATCTTTAGAGGCGTTTCTACTTCAGTTGACCACGGCATGGATAGAGTTTCAGCGGACTATATGGGAATGCTTGGGACTGTCATTAACGCTCTAGCTCTTCAAAGTACTCTTGAAAGGCAAGGCTTTAAAACTCGTGTGATGAGTGCTCTTCACATGAATGCCATTTGCGAGCCCTTTATTTCTAGGAAAGCCAGAAGGCATCTTGAAAAAGGTAGAATAGTAATATTCGGTTGCGGAACTGGAAACCCTTACTTCACTACTGATACGGCCGCGGCTCTGCGCGCTAAGGAAATCGGAGCAGATGTGATTTTGAAGGGGACTAAGGTCGATGGCGTTTACGACAAAGACCCCAAAGAGCACGACGATGCCGAGCTTTTTACTGAAATCAGTTTTATGGATGCACTCAGTAAACAACTAAGAGTAATGGACGCAACAGCGGTTTCTCTTTGTATGGAAGAGAAGATACCAATTAAAGTTTTTAACATCATCACTGAAGGGAATATACAGAGAGTGGTGGCTGGAGATGACGTAGGCACGCTCGTTACCAATTAGAAGCGGCAAGGCAAGCTCTATCAAACTAGAGGAATTTTTATGTCAGAGTCAGAAGCATTATCGGAACAAGAAATTTTAGGACTCCATGAAGAGGAGTGTGCAGCAGCACTGGAATCTTTTAAGCGTGATCTACAAAAGGTTAGAACAGGCCGGGCTTCGACTGGTTTAGTCGAAGGTCTAATGGTTGACTACTATGGCTCCAGAACTCAACTTTCACATTTAGGCCAAATTGCAGCACCAGAAGCCAGACTTGTTACTGTTCAAGTATTCGATGCTGGTGCTGTAAGTGCAGTGGAGAAGGCGATTCAAACATCCGGCCTAGGTTTAAATCCATCTATCGAAGGCACTTTGGTTAGAATTAATATACCAACGCTGACAGAAGAGGGGCGTAAGGAAATTGTTAAGTATCTGAATAAGATTGCTGAAGATATTAAAATCTCAATTCGAAATCATAGGCGAGACTCGAATGATATAGTTAAGGCGCAAGAAAAAGACAGTAGTCTTTCTAAAGATGACGCTAAAAGGGTTTTGGAGAAAATCCAAAATCAAACCGATAAAAGGATCTCTGAGGTCGACACTTTACTTAAAGCAAAAGAAGCAGAGTGTTTAGAAGTATAGCTTCCCCAGGATTTCTTAAATGAAAGCCAATAATACAAATAGTACTCCGACCCATGTAGCGGTCATTATGGATGGCAATGGTCGCTGGGCTAAGCAAAATAAGCTGCCTAGAATCGAAGGTCATAGGCGTGGAGCTAAAACTGTAAAAGAAATTGTACAAGTCTCAAGGGAGTTAGGAGTCAAGTACTTAACTCTTTTTAGTTTTTCTACTGAAAACTGGAATAGATCTGAGAAGGAAGTAGATGGCTTAATGAACCTATTTCGCCATTCGTTGAAAAACGAAACTTCTCAGCTAGCTAAAAACGGAATAAAACTTCGGCTTATTGGCGATCGGCAACGCCTTCCTGCAGATTTGATTGACTTAGTGGCTTCTAGTGAAGAAGAAACCGAAGTGTGCGACGGCATGGAGCTTATACTTGCGCTAAGTTATGGAGGTCGAGAAGAAATAGTCGATGCCTGTCGAAACATCGCCGAGAAGGCAAAACAAGGCGTATTGAACCCAGATGAAATAGACGCTCAGCTAGTTGCTTCCAATCTATGGACTGCAGATATTCCTGACCCAGACCTTCTGATTCGTACCAGTGGAGAAATGAGAATTTCTAACTTTCTTCTTTGGCAATTAGCTTACTCCGAAATTGTTGTAACGGAGAAGTTTTGGCCAGAATTTGGTAAAGAGGATTTTAAACTATGTCTAGAAGAGTATCTAGGAAGAGAAAGACGTTTTGGTTTAACCTCGGAACAACTAGTTAAGAATGCTTAAAGAAAGGCTGATCTCTGCGGCTATAATGATCGCAGTAATCTTGAGCGCTATTCTAGTTGGTGGAAGGGTGCTTAATCTGACTATTCTGGTTGGCGTCTTCGTTTGTCTATGCGAGGCCTTTGCCTTTAGTTTTCAGAAAAATAGAAACACCACTTTGATTTTGGCCGTGGCTGGGATTTTACCTGCTATCGGTTGGTTAAGTTGTGGTCTAGCCACTGCTTGTGTGGCCGGTATAGCTGGTCTTATCGTAGTTTTCGGAATGACTCTTTGGGAAATTGAGAGAGGTGAGCCTGCTGATAACCTTGATGCAGCTGTGCCAATGCTTAGCTCGATCTATGTTTGGGTAGCTGGTTTCGGAACTTGTTTGCTCGTAGCAATTTCTCAAATTCAAGGCAGTTCAACGATTATTTGGTTTATTACTGTAGTTGCCTTATCTGATACAGGCGCTTACTTCGCCGGACGTAGTTTTGGTAAAAACAAACTAGCACCCACAATTAGCCCCGGTAAAACTATTGAAGGGAGTATCGGAGGATTGCTTCTAGCAATTGTCGGTGGCCTAAGCTTAGCAGAATGTGCGGGATTGCAGATGAACTATGGAGCAATTGCACTCTTGTGTGGGGCTATCAGCTTGATGACGCAACTAGGAGATCTAGTTCAGTCAATGTTCAAAAGAGCCTATGATGTAAAAGACTCTGGAAACTGGATCCCAGGGCATGGGGGGCTTTTGGATCGAGTTGATGGTTTGTTGATTGCTTCACCACTGATGTTATTCTTACTGGGTTAGTTTAGTGCAAAGAAAACCTGGAAATATAGCTGTGCTAGGCTCAACTGGTACAATTGGCCTCTCGGGTTTGGATATTGTTCGCAAAAACCCAGAGAAGTTTAATGTAGTTTCGCTTTCTGCAAATAAGAACGTTTCTTTACTGAGGGAACAAATTCAAGAATTTAAACCTCTATTAGTTTCGGTATCAGATCAGTCAGCTGGTGAGGATTTAAAAAGAGAACTGGGAAACAATGGTCCTAAAGTAGTATTTGGGGCTGACTCTGCTGAATTAGCTGTAGCAGAGCCGAGTGTTCATACTGTTCTGATGGCTATCTCTGGATATGCGGCTTTGAAGCCATTACTGACTGCTATAGATAGCGATGTGCATATCGCGCTAGCTAACAAAGAGAGCATGGTTGCGGCCGGAGGCTTAGTTAATTCAAAGCTGTCTACTAGCAAATCCTACCTTATCCCAGTCGACTCGGAGCATAATAGTCTTTATCAACTTCTCCCTGGTGCTGAAAAAAAGGAAATACGTTCAATGACAATTACGGCATCTGGCGGGCCCTTCTGGGGCTTGGATGCCGAGGGGATGAAAGTAGTTACGCCAGAGCAAGCGGTTAAGCATCCTAATTGGGATATGGGAGCTAAAATATCTGTCGATTCGGCAACGATGATTAATAAAGGTCTAGAGGTTATTGAAGCAGTTCAGCTATTCAACTTACCTGAAGACAGAATTAAGGTTTTGGTTCATCCCCAGAGTATTGTGCATGGAATGCTAGACTTTAGTGATGGAACTCAGACCGCTGTGCTTTTCCAATCAGATATGAGAATCCCGATAGCCCATGCTCTTTCAAAGCTGGCAAGTGACAATCCAAAAGGCAGTCCTGGTCTAAGAATTGAAAACTCCGGAGTGGATGGGCTTGATTTGGCCAAGCTCCAAGATTTGAGATTTTTCCAACCTGATAACGATCGTTTCCCTGGTTTGGAACTTTGCCGAGAGGCTTCCAGAATCGGGGGATTAGCCCCTTGTATTCTAAATGCAGCCAATGAGATTGCCGTGAGCAGGTTTCTAGCCGGGGAAATAGGATTTACCCAGATTGTGGATATTGCTAGAATTGTAGGCAAGGACTTAGATCATCTAATATCTGAGTCTGGTAATGTTCTTGGACTAGCTGAAATAGAAAACGCGGATGCAGTTGCTCGAAAGGTTGCGTCAGAATGTGTTCTTTAGTCACAAACATTACAAATCACAATGAATGCCAAGATTAATGTAGACTTCTCTTTCAGGATATTCTGATTAATGGACGTACTAGAGATAATTCGAATTATAGCAATTGGGCTGCCGGTCCTCTGTGTGCTGATAGTAGTACATGAGTTTGGACACTTCATTGTGGCTAAGTGGTGTGGCGTGGGCGTCATCAAATTCTCAGTTGGTTTTGGTAAAAAGCTTTTTGGCTGGCGAAGAGCTGAAACTGACTATCAATTTTGTGCAATTCCACTGGGTGGCTACGTTAGAATGGTTGGAGATATTCCAGACCAATTAACAGGGGAGCAAGTTACTGATGAAGCTGTAAGAGCGGAGGGGGAAGTGGACCCTCGTCAAAGTTTTGGCATGCCTGATGATATCTCACCAGAACTTCAAAGAATGCTTGATGATAAAAATTACTGGTTTTTAGAAAAATCCCTTTGGCAGAGAGCAGCTATAGTCTTTGCAGGGCCACTATTTAATCTGATTTTTGCTGTGTTTACAATATTTATGGTGGTGTTGTTTTTTGGAAAGCCAATTGGCGACCCATTTTATGGAGGAACCTTAGAAAATCTTCCAGCTACTATCTCTAAGGTTAGCTCTAGTTCCCCTGCGGAAGAAGCCGGTATTGAGGTAGGAGATAATATTCTCTCGATCAATGGGGTGAATACAGATAACTGGATTGCTGTCTCTAATGCCATTAAGGAAAGTGAGGGCAGGGAGTTACAATTCTCTATTGAAAATGAAACTGGTCAGAAGCGAGTAAGCCTTACGCCAAGTTTAATTGAAGTTCCAGTTGGGGAAGAGGTTAGAAAAACCTACTTAGTTGGAATTTCACCGGTGCAGGTAAGAGATGCAGGTTTTCTTGAAGCTGTTAAAAGTGGCTTTACGTGGACCTGGAATGTGACAGTTGGCACCTATGTTGGAATTGGTCGAATTTTTACTGGTGGAGCATCCGTTCAAGAAATTGGTGGACCAGGCTTGATTTTTTCAGCAGCTGGCGCACAAGCTGAACGAGGCTTTCAGTATCTATTGGACTTTATGGCTTTACTAAGTGTCAGTTTGGCCGTGCTAAACCTTCTTCCAATTCCAATTTTGGATGGTGGTCACCTTTTGTTTTTTGCCTTAGAAGGTCTTTTTGGTTCAATAAGTTTGCGAACTAGAGAGATCGCCCAAACTTTTGGTTTAGTCATTATAATGGGTTTGATGGCGCTGGGTATTGTTAATGACTTCACGAGAGACCCTCTTCCGACCCAGAGCAATAGCAGTTTTTGGGAAGAAAATAGTGATAAGCCGGGAAATGAAGAAAGAGGCAGCCCAGCTACCCAGCCAGCCACAGCTTCGCCCTAAAATGGTGGAGGTTGCAGATGAATACACTAGCGTATGATCTGACATCTTCTGAGGTTTCAGCCGGTCTGCTTTCGGGCCGAAAGTTTTCGTTCCGAGTTAATGAGCTTACAAGAAGCAGTGAAAAGCTTTTTGGCTTAGTGCATGAACTAATTTCTGAGAACGGACTAAAACCGATAGATCTGGACCGTGTAATAACTTTTTCAGGGCCAGGAAGTTTCTCCGGTATTAGAGCCGGCTTGGCTGCTGCTATAGCCTTTCAGCAGTCAACAAACTGTCAAATTATGGTATTTCCATCCTTATTATTAGCCTGTTCAGGTAAAGATTACGGAGAGTGTACAACCTACTGTAAAGCCAATCGCGAAGAGAATTTTATTGGCAAGTATTCTATTAATGATGGCAGCGAGGGGTTTCATAAAATAGAAAAACTATCTGAAATAGAAGTTGTTACTAATCAGGATTTTGAGGCCAACAATTCTCTGTCTCCAAATTTGTTTAATCTTGATGATATGTCCAGCGAAGACAAACTAAAGGCTGCTTTTGAGCTTTCATTAGTGGATAAATTGCCAGATATGCAGGTTAGTATCTCTGCTAAGGACTCTCCACCTCAACCTCTTTATATTAAGCCTGTGAATGCCAAGACCTTGGCTGAAAGGGGAGTTACTAGCTAGAAATTTAGTTATGATCTGGTTCCAAAATTCATCTTGACTTTAGAATCACTAAGTATTACTCAATAGGCTCCTGGCTCTGTTCCCTGAGCAAATTTCCATACTGTTTAAGCTCAGTCTAGGGTCCAGTCCTTTTTATTTTAATCGTTTGCCTCGTCCGGCTTTTTAATCTTTTGAAAACTCTATTGCTATAAAGTTGACTTAGGTTGTTCTAATTCGGATTCAGGCCCAATTATCAAAAGAATAGTATTCAATAGAAAAAGATATGAATCTTACAGAACTTAAAAAGAGTAGCATTACTGAACTTGCAACCTTAGCATCTGACTTTGAAGTAGAAGGCGCTAGTAATATGAGAAAGCAAGACTTGATCTTCGCTATTCTGGAAGCCCAAGCTGATAATGATGGCCAAGTATATGGCTCTGGAGTGCTAGAAACCTTACCTGATGGTTTTGGTTTTTTGAGAGCACCTGACTATAACTACTTACCAGGTCCTGATGACATCTATGTCTCACCTGCTCAGATTCGACGTTTCAACCTTAGAACAGGTGACACGGTTGAAGGTCAGATAAGACCTCCAAAAGAAGGTGAGAGATATTTCGCTCTTCTGAAGGTTAATGAAATTAACTTTGAGCCTGTTGATGCTCAAAAGAATAAGATTCTCTTCGACAATCTGACACCGCTTTACCCAGAGAAAATGCTCAAGCTAGAGCGTGATCCAGAGAATCTCTCGACTCGAGTGATGGATATGTTATGTCCGGTGGGTCTTGGTCAGCGGGCCCTGATTACGGCTCCACCTCGGACTGGTAAAACTATCCTTTTGCAAGAAATTGCTAATTCAATCACTACTAACAATCCTGATGCCGTGCTGATTGTACTTCTGATCGATGAAAGACCAGAGGAGGTAACGGATATGGCCAGAAACGTGAATGGAGAAGTGATTAGCTCAACTTTTGATGAGCAAGCTACCCGTCACGTTCAAGTTGCTGAGATGGTGATTGAGAAAGCCAAGAGATTAGTTGAGCACAAGAGAGATGTTGTTGTTCTTCTAGACTCGATTACTAGACTCGCAAGAGCTTATAACTCCGTTGTACCACCAAGTGGTAAAATTCTCTCTGGTGGTGTTGATTCTAACGCATTGCATAAGCCTAAGCGTTTCTTTGGTGCAGCTAGAAACGTAGAAGAAGGCGGAAGTCTAACAATTATCGGAACTGCTCTGATCGAAACTGGTTCAAAAATGGATGAAGTTATTTTTGAGGAGTTTAAAGGAACTGGTAATATGGAGCTTGTCCTAGATAGAAAGCTTGCTGATAGAAGACAGTTTCCTGCAATTGATATCAATAAGTCTGGAACTAGAAAAGAAGAGCTACTTCTTGGAGAAGAAGCCATTCAAAGAATTTGGTTGCTCAGAAAAGTCCTTACTCCTCTAAATCCAATCGATGCCATGGACTGGCTCAAAGATAAGATGAAGGGGACTAAGAACAACGAAGAGTTCATCCAGATGATGAAAGGCTAGTGCTCTAGAAACGGAGGGTGAATATAGTTGTTCACCCTCCAAGTTAGAACTCTTCCTAAAGAAAGCATGTTTTCCAAACCAGTGTTTAAATTATCTGGTCTATGAGGATTTTGGTTAAAGAACTAAATCTCTTGGATTCAATAGAACTCGACACCACGGGGCGGAGAAGGCAATAAACCAAAATTTGAAGCCTGACTCGCGGTTACCCGCGAGTCATTGGTTCCCTCCCGACATTACGCAAAAGCTGCTAGACAACCACCCAGCAACGCAAAAACTATAAGAAACATGCCTCCAAGTATCATGTAGACGTAGTCACTTGCGGGTCTAACGTGGGGCGCACTCATGGCGATCTCCTTTTAGATTATCTGCCTATCTCGGCCCCCTAGTGCATTGATCGATTCTAAATGGTTAAAATCTCTAAAGTAATGGGCGTTGTCCCTTATTTTTGAGAGAAAGGCTATTTTTGATACAGTCAGGCTAGGAAGATTTAGCAGGTAGAAGGGTTTTGATTGATTTTGGTGATTTGAGAACTTCGGGGAGTTTTCTGATCACTAAAATCTGGATAATATATAATGGAGACCTTCCAATTCAGTTTTGCACTTGTGCTTATTTGTTATTCTAGTGCTTTGATTCCAGTATTAAGAATCGTCTATATAAATTCAGCTCGGCTCTCTGAGCACTCAGAGCTTTCGCATTTTCGTTTTTGGGCTCCGAATTATGTAATTATTTTTTTTGGAACATTCAAGACACTAGTTATTTTAGCAGGTGGAGCGAGTTTAGCTTTCTATCATATAGCAATACCTCCTACTTTGTTTATCTGCCTTTGTTGGGAGATAATGTATTTTACCGAAGCTACCCAACCACAGGATGAAGAAGATTTTATTAGAAATCTTTTACTAACTTCGTTAGGCGTCTTTCTTTGGCTGACTATTACTTTCATCGCCTTGTTGAGGCTTTGATTGATTTTTCAGGGAAGCCGATTATTTTTGTCCGGTTGTTTTAATCTAGCTAAATCTCTTCCCTCTTTTAAATCTGTTAAAAGCCTTTGCTAACTTACTGAAAATACATATATTTATGAGTTTCAGCTCACACTTTAGAGTTTACGGCCATAATAATGCCATGAGTATGAAAGAACAGGTCGCTCAAACAATTGAGCATTTAGTGGAGAAGGAATCGATGGATTCGATTACAGAAGAAGATAAGAAAGCTATTGAAAAGTTAGTTGCAGCACTTGATGCGGCTATCCGGGGTGAAGATGTTGAAATTGAGCTTGAAGCTCAAATGGAAGAACTCAAGAAAGTAGCTAATTCCTAAGCTAACAATTCTTATTGGCTAATGAATTAAGAATGTCCTTGGCTTTAGCCAACAGGGCGTTCTTATTGTTTAGTACTGGGTTTTCAATAACGACTTCATGAAGCTTAGATAGTGTATCTCCGAGGTCTCTCCCAGCCTCGAATCCCAAAGACATCAAGTCCTTTCCATTTACCGCTAAATTAGAAAATTTATGAACCTCTGGTTCCGCCAGTAAGGCTTCAACTCTTTGGTCAAATTCAGTGAGCTGAGCAGCCACAATCTCTGGGTCAGTAGCACAAGAAGAAGCATCTGCTTCTTTTAACTTTCTCCATATCTCATAGTCGCCATTCAAATCTCTCAGAATGCGTCTTAAGCCCGCCTGTCCGCACTCGATAGGTCTCATATGGTGCCTAACTATGTTCGAGACTGAGGAGACTGTATCCTTATCGAATTTCAAACGCTTTAGAATTTCTTTGGCTTTTTTGGCACCTAAGCTTTCATGGCAATAAAAGTGTCGAATCGTGCTTTTGCTTTTAGTCTTAATTACTTCAGGGGAGTCAATAGAGAGAGTTTCCGGTTTTGAAATATCATGTAGAAGAGCTGAGAGTCTCAAAGGAAGTTCAGCTTGGGAGCGCTTTATTACCTCCATAGTATGCACGAAGACATCATCTTTGTGGTAGCAGTTCTGCTCAACTCCACGAAGTCTGGCGACCTCTGGCAGAACTAAACTCAATATACCGGTGTCCATTAAAAGTTGGAACGCAGGGGAGGGATCTTCTGCAACGAGAATTTTGGATAATTCATCTCGGATGCGCTCTGCGCTTACTTTCTCTATAAGTAAGGCTTTTTCACGCATAGCCTGAAATAGGAGAGGTGAAATAGTGAAGCCGTGCGTAGCACTAAATCTTGCGGCCCGAATCATTCGTAAAGGATCTTCCTCTATTCTCTGACAGGCATCACCACTGGCTTTAAGAATTCTATTGTTAAGATCGTCGCGGTAGTTGCATGGGTCTTTGAGCTCCCCACTCCAGGCACAAACAGCCAAAGAATTTAAGGTGAAATCTCTAAGGGAAAGGTCATCTTCAAGGGAGGAGCCCTCCACTATACTGCCGTCACTAGTTCTGGCTCGAAGAGAGGTAATTTCTATGCCAGGATGTTCAGCGACAGGAACTGCCAGAACTGTGGAATGTTGAAGGGCTACATCAACCGTTCTGATGCCAGAGGCTTGAAGTAGGGACAATGTCTCAACAGCGGGTAGGGAGCAGGCCAGGTCAATATCGCAAGCTTTGTTGGCCGCTGACTTAGCAGGGTAACTTTCCTTTTTAAGTAAGTAGTCTCGAACGGCTCC
Source organism: uncultured Bdellovibrionales bacterium (assembly GCA_964510575.1). Lineage (GTDB taxonomy): Bacteria > Bdellovibrionota_C > UBA2361 > SZUA-149 > CALKYB01 > CALKYB01. The sequence goes on from CAZECN010000016.1 coordinate 64,272, forward strand.
GCCCACGACATAGAGCTGATGGTCAGGCCCCAAGGCTGCCTTGATTAAATCAAGTCGTTTATCTTTTAAAAAATCCAATTTTACTCCTTAATTGGAGCTAAGAATAGCAAATAAACAAGGGAAATAAAGGGAAGTAGCCTAAACCGTCTAATAGGCTAAGCACTAGTTAGTCACTGTCTCCCAGGAACAATAGCCAACAATTTGGCAAAGAACGGTGCAGATGAACGTTTACCACCGGTAGCCAATCCGGTACTTTAGGTGGAATTTTTAACTTCATATTGGCTTGTTCTGGAGTTCTACCGCCTTTTTTTCGATTGCAGGTTCCACAAGCAATAACGACATTCTGCCAGCTAGTCTCACCTTGCTGAGAGCGTGGCACCACATGGTCAAAAGTAGCATTCTTGTAATCAAGTTGCTTATGGCAATACTGACAGCAGTAGTTATCTCTAGCTAAGAGATTTATTTTTGAAAGGGGAGGTTTACGCCTACTGATATTAACGTAGCGAAGCAACCTCACTACCGCAGGCATTTTTAGGCTTAGAGAAACCGAACGTACGTCTGAGTCGTAATGCTCAATTACCTCTACTTTTTCCAGAAAAAACAGGCTGATCGCCTTTTTCCAGGAGATAACCTTTATAGGTTCATAGCTGGCATTTAGTAAAAGTGTGTTGTTCAAGATGACCTCTCCCAAGGCTCTATCTAGGACCCCTCATCACCAAATCCCCACCCAATCAGTATGGCCCTAAAACCTAACTTCAAAAAAGCCCTAATCGAGCCTTAAACAGATAGC
>CAZECN010000017.1:0-12945 GCA_964510575.1 uncultured Bdellovibrionales bacterium
ATGTAGGTCGTTTAATTGGAATTAACAAAGGTGCTCAGGAAGCTTCAAGTACTAATTTTGATAATGCGCAGTATAATCGGGACAAGATGCAACAACTTTACAGAGTAATTGCGACTTTTCTTTTTAGAAATGAAATTAACCAAGACATGCAAAGTGCTTTCTTACATCGCTTTACCAATAAATTTGAAGCAAGGGAGGTAGAGGCCCCTGGTTCCTTCGATATAGTAGATACAGATAGGGTAATTGTTCAGAAATTCGAAGCTAGAGAAAAGAGTACGATGATGACTCATGCTTCGCAGCTTCCTTACTATCAAGGGTTGGTGCTTTATTTTCTTGGACTAACCTTTCCATTTTTTGCGGTAATGCTGTTGATTCCAGGCCGCCACAGTGGCTTTTTGATGTGGTTTGGTTTTTATCTTTGGGCTAAAAGTTGGGATATTGGCTTTGCTATCGCCATGATGCTCGATGATATTCTATTTTCAATGTTTGAAGTAGCGCATAATGTAAATGCGATTGACAATGGATTGAGAGATCCAGATGCAATTGCCCAAGGTATAGAAATTTCTGCTGATGCTGCCTTGGCAGCTCACATCGCAGTTGAACTAGACCCAACTTTTCAATTGACGACTTACTATACCATTATGGGTACCGTTATCAGTGCAATTCCTATAGTCGCAGCTCACCTTGTGCTGGGAGGAATGCAGGCTGGTTCAGGTCTGATTGCTCAAGGTATGCAAAACTATACTGAACACTTTTCTGCGGCCGCCTATTCAGCTACTTCAGGTGAAACTACTATTTCTAATACGGCTCGAGCGTCATATGTGATGGAGCAAATTATGAGTAAGGTTGCTGGTAACTACCAACGATCAGGTGGTGGTCAAGGAGCTATTGGTAATACCGCTCGTCGAAACTTTATACCTGAGCAGTCAGCACTTCAAACCAACCTCATTCCAGGCATGAGTATGCTCGATTCACAAAAGCAATGGGGGGGACTATCCAAAATCAGAGGTGGTAATGCTCAAATTTATGGAACAGCTGGAGCTAAACAATTACTATTAGCTTCTCATGTTCTAAAAGGTGTAGATGGCGCTGTCGAGAACGAGGCGGTAAGCGCAGCAGCTAAACTTGGACAAAAGGTAACTGAAAGAGCAGCTGCAGATTCAGTAAATACTGTAAACTGGTCTCTGAAAGCCTATCATGGAGCTGGGGAGCACTTAGTTAAAAGGGGACATCTTGTTAGTAGGTACAACCAGGAGAACCAATTAGTAGGAACGATTGAGGTTGCTTATGTTGCGGGACCTGAAGGTGGTGAGGCAGTCGCTGAATTTGGTGAGAAGAGCTTTGAGCAAATGGTTGAATTTTATGCAGGTGCGGCTAGTGATGGGCTTACGGCTGTTGAGGAAGCATTACCTAAGGGTCCTAAAGCTGAGAAACCGTCTAAGTTTACATTTGGACTTGGAGATGCAGCAACAGCAGCTGCAACTGCTGCGGGCGCGAAATTCTTAGGTGGATTTTTCTCCAGTGGATCCGTTGAGGAGAAGAGAAAAAGAGATGAGCAGATAGATATCAATTTTCTTGGTGGCTACGGTTTTGATAGTAATATCTTTAGCTCTCCTGGTGTTGATGAAAACAAAGAGGGCGAAGAAGAGGAAGAAGAGTAGGGCTTTCAGCAGATCTCTCTAAATAAATCTAGTCTTTGTTGGCTTCTCTAGTTGAGCTACTTTCTAGTAGACTTGAAATTTGAGCTAAAGCAAATACCTGTAGATCTGCTGGGCAGGATCTATATAGTAGTTCCACCTCTTGCTGATTGAATAGGTTATCATTGCCCGATTCTATGGCTAGATTGATTTGAAATCGTAGCAAACTAGTTCGAGCTCTAAAGCTGTTTTGTCTAATATTCAAGGATTCTTGTAAATGTAAAATCGATTGTTGGATCTCTCCTTTTTCGCGGAGCAACACACTTAGTGCGCTGTGAAGTTCTGATAAGTGACTAAGGGAATGGTCTTCAGATTGAAGAGAAAGACTTTTGTTTATATACGATATTGCTTCGTCAATATTTCCGTCTAGGTGGAAAAGTCGCCCTTTAATTTCAAAAAAACATGAACGAACAAAATTATCCTCTTCTAAGTAACGTTCATCTATTCCTTTTAAATCTTCCTCTGCTAAATCTATCTGACCTGACCAAAGTTTTACAAATGGCTTTAGTAAAAGTAGATCGTCGGAACCAAAGCCAAGACTGTTCAACTCATCTATGACTTCAACTATTTTCTGAGGATTGGAATCTTGCAAAGGTTTTAGAATGGGTTGCACCTCTGGGTTAAAAAGAGTGCTTAGTTTGAGACGCAGGAAAGGCAGATAGCCTAGAGCGGCTAGGTTGTAAAATATTTTGGCAGCCTCGTCTGTTTGCCCTCTTTCGATTAGAATAGGCCAATCTTCCCCGACATCTAAGTTCTCCCTAGCTAGAAGCATGGCTTCAGCTATTTCAGGGGCGATGTCTCTATACTTGTCAGCTAAAAGAAGCAACTCTTTTTGGTCTTCCGGTTTTCTTTCATGGATCAGAGCAGAAGCTACTGCATAGCCGGTGCAAGCAATGGTCGGGTCGGGAAATCTAGCTAAATTAGTGGCTAGAGTGTAAAGTTTTTTGTGGGATAGTTTGTTTTCAGAAGCGAATGAGCATAGCGATAGAACCGCTCTTGCAAACTGAGGTTTCTCTGAATAGCTAGCGGGAAGCATTATTAGTCCAGAGTTGTAAAGAAGGGGATTTCTACCATTCTGTTCGATTGGGTAGTTTTTTGCATAGTAGTTTGCGCAAGTTCCTGAGAGAAGACTTGAAGCACTTATAATATTATTTGCAAATTCTTCTACTGAAGTTTCTTTCCATTTTCCTTCCCCAGAAGGGCATAGGCCACTAATAAGTCCAATTGAGAACAAGGAAAAAATATTGGTTGAAAATTGCATTTCTATCGAATGATTTTCGAAGAAATGGAAATTTGTTTTCTCTCCAGAAAGCCAGTCCTGCAGGGAGTTGGTAATATTGACTCTAAAGAAGTCTCCCTCCAGTAAGCTTCCACCCGAGGCGATAATTGCTACTTGGTCGTGAATGTTTTCAGGCTCGAGGGTTAGTGCAATCTCCATCTCGGAGTCGTAAGATGCCCAAATATTGGCAGCGAAGATTCCTAGGAAAGAAGAGATCGAAAGGAGGAGGTGCTTTTCTTCAGGGGAGAGATCTTCTTTTCTTTTTCCTTTTAGTCCGCTGCCATAAAGATCTAACAAGCCCACGCTGGGCCAAGTATAGTCTAGGTGGTAAGCGGAGAATCTATCGGAGAAGGCTCTAGATTTTTTTAGAAGTTCCTCTGCCCCTGCCTGAACCCTAGGGTTTATCTTTACTTTTTTCATTTTACCTCAATCCAAGTTTAGAACTTGAGACGAAAGTTAAAAAGTTTTTTTGTGTAGGAAATATCCTCATGTATTCCAATTCTACCAATCATCGGCGGGGTGAAACCTAGCTCGTTGTTACGATGAATAGCCATAGTGGCTTTAAAGCCAGTAGAATTCGTAATTTCTTGAGTGCTACTGTCGTAATAACCGCCTGGGTAGCAGAAAATATCTAGCTTTCCAGAGCTTAAACTATTGGACAGAGTGTTTTTTGAATCTTGAAAATCTTGGCTTAACTCGGATGCTTCAACTTCTGTTGAGGCTCTGTGAAGATTACTATGGGAGCCGAAGGTGAACCCTTCACTAGCTAGTTGATTGATTTCCTCCCAGTTTAAAAACTGTCTAGGGACAGTAGGAAGCTGTCCTTTAAGTTCCGACACGATTTTATTTCTATTGACTGGAGAGGCTGCTCTGAGTGCAAAAATCGCTCTCTCTAAGGTCATGTTTTTCCTTGAGAGCAGCGAGTCTGGGTTGGAACCTCCACTTGGTGTGAAAATTTTATACTCACTAAAAATTTCTACAATTTTGTCAGGGCAATGGTGAATGGCTAGAGATAGAATATCAGTCCAGAATAGTTCTTCAGATCCTATGAATGCAGTGGGCAGGAACACAGTAGCAGTTAAATTAAATTCTTTTAATATTGGAGCTGCGTGTTGCTTAAAGTCGATCCAACCATCATCAAAAGTGAGAGCGATGCTTCCGGCCTGGAGATCTCCACTTAAGGTTTGTTCTACATAATCTTGGAGGGAAATTACTTTATAATTTTCAGTCAGCAGCTCTAGCTGAAGCCTAAATGATTCTGGAGTTACATACATTCCAGGCTCCATTTCCCATGGAACTTCTTTCGGCTCGACTACTCTATGATACATTAAAACAGAGGATTCGGATGGTTTTAGAGGACCAAGAAGAGAGTGCGGCGCTGACCAAGTAATTTCAGCAAGTATTTTTCGTAATTTGTGCCGAAAATTATTCGGTCTTTTTACTGAATTCGGTGAGTTTTTCATATAGCCCAGCTGAAAAAGATTGAGGTTTGAACTGACCAGATGAATCGCTGACAATATGAGCATGTTTCGTAGATGCTCGGTGTAAAACTAGTTCATCGCCCTTTCTTTTTATTTCGTAGTTAAAGGTTAAGCTAGCCTTTCTTACATTTCCAGCTCTCACCTCTACTGTAAGACTATCGCCATATCTGATGGGCCTCAAGAATTTTTGTTGGCTTTCTGTAACAGCTAGGTGCTTACCTTGAGCTACAAGCTCCGGGTAAGGGAAATTGATTTGATCAAGCAGGGCCTCTCTCGCTTTTTCATAAAGTTTGAAATAACGCGCGTGATACAACACTCCGCCTATGTCAAACTCTGCAAGTGATATCCTATTAATCTCTAGGCTAAACAAAGCTCAGTTGATTAGAGAATCTCATCTTCTGGGTCCCAGTTCTCTATGTATTGAGTTACATAGTGAAGGAAGTGGCCAGATAGAGATCCGTCAATGACCCTATGGTCATAAGACAAAGTGATGTTCATCATCGATCTAATAGCAATCATATCGTCAACTACCACCGGACGCTTTTTAATAGCGCAAGTTGCAAGAATCGCTACTTGAGGTTGGTTGATGATTGGACAGCCAATGATGTTTCCAAAAACTCCAGGGTTGGTAACAGTAAACGTGCCGCCTTGAGTTTCATCGGGCTTGAGTTTTTTGTTTCTTGCTCTTTCGGCGAGGTCCTTTAGTTGTCGCGCTATGCCAGCAAGGCTTAGGTGGTCAGCTTTTTTAATAACCGGTACGATCAAGCCGGTAGTGCCAAGAGCGACCGCTACGCCGAGGTTAATATCCTTCTTTAAAATAATATTTGTTCCGTCTACGGAAGAGTTAATCTGCGGATATTGAATTATACCTTTAACGGCTGCCAGAAGAAAAAACGGGGTGAATGAAAGCTTAAAGCCTTCTCGAGCTACAAAAGCTGCTTGATGTTTTTTTCGAGCAAGAGCGACATTCGTTACGTCGACTTCTGCAACCGAGTAAACATGAGGACTAGTTTGTTTACTTCGCACCATGTGATCCGCAATCAACTGTCTCATGCGATCCATCGGTTGAACGGTAATTCCATCTTCTCCGTAATTTCTATCTGAAACAGGCTCTGGGATATTAGTCTTGGCTTGTCTTGGTGCAGCAGCCATAGAGTTTGAAGAGCGAGTTTCTAAATAAGAAAGGAAGTCTTTTTTGCTTACTCTTCCTCCAGAACCAGTGCCGGGAATTGCTGCTAGCTCAACAGGAGGAATGCCATGCTGCTCAGCCATGCTCCTAACTAAAGGTGAGTAGTACCTGTCTCCCCCAGTAGCACCATTATTGTTGGCAACAGGTGCTGGGGTTGAAGAGGGTGCTGGCGTATTAGCTTGAGGTGCTGCTTGGGGCTCAGGAGTTTTAGCTGGTGCAGGAGCTGCAGGTTTAGCATCTCCAGCAGCGGCGGCATCAGTTTCAATAACAGCGATAACAGTTTTTACTGCAACAGTGTCACCTTCTTGAGCTTTGAACTCTACTATCGTTCCGGTCTCAGGAGCGGGTATTTCTGAGTCTACTTTGTCAGTTGAAATTTCCAGAATAGTCTCATCTTTTTTGACCTGATCACCTACGTTCTTCAACCACTTAAGGACTGTGGCTTCAGTAATGGACTCGCCCATTTGAGGCATCATCATTTCTACTTTCATCTTATATTCCGACTAAAACGATATTAAATAATCAAATCAAAACTAGGAGACTCCGTTGTTGAGGCCTCCGGAACGGGTAACTAGATAGCAGGATCTTTCAATGATGTCAGTAGGAGAGCAGGCGTGAGAGAGCTTCTATAACGCCCTCAGTCTGTGGAAGCACTACTTTTTCTAGGCAACTGGCGTGAGGAACCGGAGATTCGGCTCCAGCCAGCCGGGCAACAGGAGCATCCAGGTATTCAAATCCGTCACTAGCAATTTGAGCTGCAATCTCTGCTCCAAAGCCCATGAATGCGGTATCCTCATGAGCAATCAAAACTCTACCAGTTTTTTTGACGCTGCTTAGGATAGTTTCAATATCCAAGGGTCGGATAGTTCTAATGTCAATAACTTCTACAGAGACTCCGTCTTCTTCAAGTTCCTTGGCTGCAAGAATGGATTTTTGAACTAAAGCGCCCCAAGTTACTATTGTTGCATCTTCCCCAGTTCTGATCACTTTTGCTTTTCCAATTGGGATAAGGTGTTCGCTGTCTCCTTCTGGCCCTTTGGCATAAGTTTGACGATACAGTCCTTTATGTTCAAGAAAAATTATCGGGTTGTTGTCTCGAATCGCGGCCTTAAGAAGCCCTTTTCCATCTGTAGCGTTGGATGGATAAATAACTTTTAATCCTGGGTAGTGAGCAAATGTCGCTTCGATATTTTGAGAATGGTAAAGAGCTCCGTGAATATAACCACCCACTGCTACTCTGATCACAGCGTTGCAAGAGAAATTTCCGTTCGAACGGTAGTGCATCATAGCTAGCTCGTTTCTGAGCTGCATCATCCCCGTCCAAATATAGTCTCCGAATTGAATTTCTACGACAGGTTTCATTCCAACTGTGGCCATTCCTATAGCGGTGCCACAAATTGAAGCCTCTGCTAAGGGGGCATTGAAAACTCTCTTTTCTCCATACTTGTCAGTTAAGCCACTCGTTACAGAGAAAACACCACCTTTCCCGTAAGCGACATCTTGGCCATAAATAATCATATTCTCATCCCTAGACATTTCTTCATCCAGGGCATGGTTCAATGAGTCTACGAGAAAAATATCTTCTCCAGTCGCTGGTTTTTCCTTGAATTCAGCAACCGGGTTTTCGTTATAAACAAATTTCAGCGCGGTCGAAGGGTCTGGGCTGGCCTGCGCTTCTGCCCACTCAGCATCTTCGTCGACCTCAAGTTTGATTCCTTTTCGCATATTTTCAAGTTCATCTTCAGAGCAAACTTTTTGTTCTAAAAGATGAGCTGCGAAATGGAGAATAGGATCTTTCTCTTTGTCTGATTCAATTTCTTCCAAGCTTCGATATTTGGCTTGGTTGTCTGAGATGGAATGACTTTGCAGTCTAACGACATCGGCGACAACGACTGCTGGGCCGGCACCGCTTCTCGCTCGTTTCACTAGGTCAGAGAAAGTGTTGTAAGATTCAAAGTAGTCTAGTCCATTTATTTTTCTAACTTCCAGACATTCGTAACCACTGGAAATATCAGCAACAGACTCGCCTGCTATTTGCTGAGAAATATGAACACTGATCGCAAATTGATTATCCTGAACTAGAAATATCACTGGAAGTTTTTTTCGTGCTGCCCAGTTCAGTGCCTCATGGTAAGCACCTTGTGCAGTAGTTCCTTCTCCGGAGGATACGTAAACAACACCACCTGTTTTAAAAAAATGTTGAGCTCGACCAGCTCCGACCGCTTGCAGGTATTGAGTCCCTGTCGGCGAGCTTTGAGAGACTATATTAAGCCCTTGATGCCCATAGTGGTTAGGCATTTGTCGCCCTCCAGAACTTGGGTCATCAGCTTTATTTAAAATATTTAAAAATAATTCTCGGTTAGTTACACCCCAGGCTGAGCAAAAAGCCATGTCTCGGTAGTAGGGGTAAGCCCAGTCGTGGCCTGGTTTCATAGCATTTGCTGCAGCTACCTGAACGGCCTCGTGGCCAGCACAACCAATTTGAAAATGGGCTTTGTTTTGTTTGTATAGAGTTATTGCTTTCTCGTCGACGAGTCTCGCCCTTAACATAGATTGCCAGGCCCTAATCAGACTTTGGTCATCTAGGCCTTCAGGACGTTTGTTGCTGAGACTTTCTAGCAAAATACTCTCCCCAATATAAAGGAAATGTGAGGTTAAACTTGGCTCGTCAGAGCCCTATTATTTGGATGATACAGAACCAAAACCGTTGCCGAAACTACCAGCAAGCTGTTTTGGTTCTTAGTTGGGGAAAAGCCCTAAAATAAGAGCAAATATGCTCTTATATATGAATTGGCCGTCCTAGAGCTGCTCCCATTGCCTCCATCACCGCCTCTGAAAGAGTCGGATGAGCATGGATAGTCTCTAAGACACTGCTTGCCGTGGCTTCGTGGGTTTTGGCCAAAGTAGCTTCTGCAATTAGCTCGGTAGCTTCAGCATGAATAATATGGACACCTAGGATCTCTTCGATGTCGGTATCAACTATTACTTTCACCATCCCTTCCGTCTCTGCAATCGCAACAGCTTTTCCACTAGCAGTAAATGGAAAGTTTCCAGTCCTTACATTGTGCCCTGCCTCTTTCGCGGCTTTCTCAGTCATGCCCACCGAAGCAACCTGCGGCTGGCAGTAGGTGCAACCAGGAATACTGGAGTAGTTTATTGGATGAGGGGAATGTCCTGCAGCATGCTCTGCCGCAATGATTCCCTCGTGGCTAGCAACGTGGGCTAATAGAGGAGGTCCGGTGATATCTCCAATCGCATAAATATTTTCGATTCCTGTGCGATAGAATTCATCTACCTCGATGAATGATTTTTCAGGTTCGATACCAACTTTTTCAAGTCCTAGGCCTTCGATATTTCCTTGTACACCAATCGCGACTAATACCTTATCTCCTTCCCATTCCTCTACTTTGTCACCAGTTTTAATCGTTGCTTTAACCCCAGAACCAGAGGTGTCTAACTTTTCTACTAACGAGCCAGTTTTGACGTTTACCCCTGCTTTTGTGAGGCTTTTTCCCAAAGCTTTGGAAATATCGTGATCTTCTATCGGAAGTAGACCGTCCATTAATTCTACGATTGTTACGTCTGTTTCAAAGGAATTGAAGAAATAGGCAAACTCAACACCGATTGCACCCGCTCCAACTACTAGCATTCTCTCTGGCTTGTCTTTCATTTCCAGAGCTTTTCGGTAGGTGATTACTTTTTTCTCATCTACCGGTAGCGAAGGAAGAGTTCTGGCCCTAGCACCTGTAGCTATGATCGCCTTACCGAATTTATGGACAGAAGTTTTTCCGGAGGAGTCTTTAACCTCGATTTCAGTTTTAGATTTGAGAGAGGCTTCTCCCATAATCAGATCAATTTTATTTTTTTTGAGGAGAAAGGCAACTCCTTTGGTCATTTTATCTACGACGCCCCGAGAGCGGTCGATGACGTCAGCAAAGTTGTATCCAATTCCTTCCGCTCGTAAGCCGAAGCTTTGAGCATGTTTGAAAGTGTTAAATACTTCTGCGCTTTTTAGTAGAGCCTTGGTCGGTATGCACCCCCAGTTAAGGCAAACCCCGCCCGGATTTTCTTTTTCTATGACTGCAGTTTTAAGTCCCAGTTGAGCCGCTCGAATTGCTGCTACGTAGCCCCCAGGTCCTGCTCCAATTACAATACAGTCGTAAGCCATGAAAAATCCTCGTTGGTGTAAAGTTCCTTGAATCTGCGATGTTCTTTTAGGATAAATATCCTAGTTAAACAAGGTGAACCGGCTTGTTGGACAATAGATTGGGTGGTTTTTACATGAACTTTGTATTAATTAGATAGCCAATGAATGTTTCCTCTCTTTTTTGTTAGGTATGAGTCTCAATTACATTTTGATTTTAGCTGCCGTTTTCCTTTTGATACTCGTGCTTTGGATATTGCTGCTAAGGAAAAAGAAGTTCAAAAACACCTCTCGTTTGGAATTGGATCCAGTAGGTTTATGGCGTTACCATTCAGACAGTGAGTTTGAGAAAAAGCTTAGCTATGGCCTAGCACGTGAGAATGAGAAGCCTGGCTCTAAAAATCCAAAAGCTGATAAAGAAAAAAAGCCTGTAGCTGTTTTGGAGTTTAATGGTGATATTCGCGCTAAACAGCACCGAGGATTTGCTTCTTTAGTCGATGAGGTTTGTGTCAATAAGGACAAAGTTTCAGAAGTTGTAGTAGTGATTACATCGCCTGGTGGAATGGTTGCGCAGTACGGTCATGTCTATAGTCAAATGGAAAGACTTCGAGAAGCTGTTAGTAAGTTAACAGTTTGTATTGACGTGGTTGCAGCTTCAGGTGGTTACTTGATGAGCCTTCCGGCTAATAAGATTATTGCTGCTCCTTTTTCCATGGTTGGTTCAGTTGGGGTAGTTGCTTTTGTTCCGAATGCTAGAAAACTTCTAAATAAGTTTGATATTGAACCTAGAACTTTTACTGCTGGAAACCTAAAACGAACAGTAGGACTGTTTGATGATGCCAGTGAAGAAGAGGTCGAACATTTCCAGGGGCAGTTGGAGACTATACATAATCAATTTTTAGCTGCAGTTAGAAAGTATAGACCTCAGGTAAAGTTTGAAGAGATCGAAACAGGAGCCCATTGGAGCGCTGAGGATTCGGTGAACAAAGAGCTAGGCTTAGTCGATCAAATAGGTTGTTCCGAGGATTATTTGATGACCTTAAATGAAAAAGAAGACTTGATTTTGATCAAGAAAAAGAAAGGTTCTTTTTTAGAAAATGGTATCTTGGGTTTGGCTGGAGCAATGGTAGATAGGGCTTTTGATAATGTTCGAGGTGCTGGAGCCTTTCATTGATCCTTGAACCCACCTGAGAGAGAACTAAAGGATTAGTTAAGCATTGCTACTAGCGTGTTAGCGAGAATTGTTTCGTCAGGTAATGGAGAGCCTTTCAGCTTTGTGTCCATCTCGGTTAACAGCTTTAGCTGAGACTTCAGTTTTTTTTCTGATAGTTTATTCGCCGCCGGTCTTAATCTTTTCGCAAACCAAGGGTTAGCCAAGTCTTTACCTAGGTCAGAGTTACTAGAAGCACTTTTTAGGGCTAGCATAATTCTAAATGAACGGCCCAGGAAGCTGCTGATTTGAAGTGGGTGCATTCCTTGAGCGACCAACTCTTCACATTTTTTTATTGTTCCAAGAGAGTTTTTGGCAGAAATAGTGTCAAGAAGTTCGAAGCTCTGCAGTTCGGGTGATTTGAAAACAATTTCTGAGGCAATGTCTCTAGAGATTAGGCCTTCATCGTCGGTTAGTAGGGCAAGCTTAGCAATTACCTGAGAAAGGGAGAATAAATCGGAGCCGTAAGAATCTATCAGTTGGCGAATTACCCCGGCTTCTACCCCAGCTTTGGATCCGCACTGCCGAGCTTCCTTTTGAATCCAGCGAGCAAGTTTCTTTTCGTCCAGACTTTCCACTTCAACTACGGTTCCAACTTTAGAAAGATGGTTAAGTAGTGGGGTTTGGGCGTTAATTTTTTTACCTTCAAGTATGACCAAAGAATCAGAATGAGGTTTTGAGAGGGCGTCGATAAGAGGTTGAGCCACAACACTTTTTATCTTGTCAGCTTCATTGATAACTATAACCTTTTCCGTGCTGAATAGATCGAGATTGCCAAAGCTCATAGCTAATTCTTTGGCTTTCTTTGGGCTAGTCAGGTCTCCAGCATAGTAACTATTAAACTGTGCTTTTAAGGAGCCGTCTTCCTTCTGAAAGCAAATTTTCTTTACCCAGTCGATTAGGCGACGGGTCCTTAGCGTCTCTTCTCCGACAACGATTAAAGGAGAGTTGATCCTCAGATTTTTTAGCTCAGCGATTGGTGATTCAATCTCTGATCCTTGCTCTACAAACAAAGGCTTTAGAAGAGAGGCGAACTTTTCAGTGCTTAGACCTTTTGAAGCTTTGGTAGTTTTTTTAGGCATAGGGCTTCAAATTAGCAGGCCAGGGAAGGGGAGTAAATTTTGAGGTTCCTATGGGTTCCTCAGGAATGGGGGGGGGACTAGGGAATTTGGTCCGAGGAATCATATAGGTAGGCAACTTAATATCCGACTAAACTAGTGATAAAAGGAGTCGCTAATTCATTTAACTCCCTCTCTCTTTCAATTATATCCCGCCAATTACCGTGTAGTATTAATGGTTTAGACTCTTAGCTGGGGTCTGACCGCTGCTTTACTTAACAAACCCTATTATGTTTTTTTGGAGGGTGTGATGAAAAAAACTTTAGTATTAAAGCTGTCTGGCTCTGCTTCAAACTATTCTCTTGTTCAGATGCCTTGTGAAACTAACCGTAGTCGAACTGAACTTTGGCTCGACGAAATTTCTCAAGAAAAAGGTCTTAAGAAATTGGCTGATCTTATTAGTCCCGATTCGAGACAAAGAAGTTGGCTTGAAGATGACGAGAGCGATTTTATTGAGTTTAACAAGAGACTTTCTGAACGTTTTGAAAACCTGTCAGATTCTGAGTCTCGAAACAATCAAATCTTTTTTCGCCTCACTACGGAAAGCTACATAGATAGCTCAAAAAGAAAGTTGTACGGTTCTAGAGAAATAGTCGTCTCTACTGAAGAGAAATTTGGAAACTTACAGTCAGGTTTTCTAGTGCTGGAGAAATATCATTGATCATAAAGCTGATCATAGAGAGGTTTAGAAAGGGACCTTGATGCAATTTGCATTAGGTCCCGTGGGTATTAGTTTAAGCAGCGATCAGGCTTTGGTGTACTGTTAGTGTATAGCGGCGAAAATCCGCGAGGTGTGTGCCCAGGGGCGCCGTATTGGTAAAAGCGGG
>CAZECN010000017.1:13045-14820 GCA_964510575.1 uncultured Bdellovibrionales bacterium
TTGGTAAAAGCGGGAACCACCGACAGGCGGATTTTCAGTCCGACGAAAAACTTTTAAAATATGCGATGAGCAGCGGTGAAAATCCGCAAGGTGTGTGCCCAGGGGCGGATTTGAACCACCGACACGCGGATTTTCAGTCCGCTGCTCTACCAACTGAGCTACCTGGGCAAAAGATTACGATAAACCAACTACTAAACCTTTCAACTACTTCAGCAGCAACCTGAAAATCAAGATTTTCAGTCCGCTATAAGGTCAAAACGCTGCAAGTATTCGCGTTTTGCAACTCAGTTGAACGCCTGGCTAATTCGACGACCGCTATGCGGTCTTACGAGCCAGACGTCCAACTGAGCTACCTAGGCAAAAAATTTCTACAGACCTATAACTTCCATTAGGGTTGTATTAGGTCAGCGCCCTTGTTTAGACCGTTTAGATTCGTCTGGCAATATTTAGGGTGTTGAGGACTGGCAAATAATAGTTATTCACAGCCTTATTTAGGCTGTAAATGACTCGAGTTTAGTAGTGGAGTTGTTTCTAATACCTTAGTCGGCTCTTAGCACGGACCAAGAAATCTTATCGTGAAGAGCCAATTTCTTCTTACCGAGCACTGGTAGCATGGATAAGCCTCCGGTCAGTACGCAAGCTATTTGACTAAGAGCTCTAAGGAATGCTCCCTGTATTCCAACTGACTCACCTTTTAGACCAGTGACCCTGAGACCGAATATTTTTTGGCCTATGGTCTTATCATCGAAGGTAATCTGAAAAATATTGTAAACGAGCCAAAACCCACAAGCAAAGATACCAGCGTTACCGAATAACGTGGCTAACTCAGAAAATTCAGCCGTTCCGGCCATAACTTCACTTAGTAAACCTGAGCGAGCGAAGACAAATACCGTTAGACCAGATGCTACCCCAAGAGTAATAGCTCCATCTATTAGAAAAGCCCCAATTCGTTTAAATAGGGAAGCTCCAACCACTCCCTCCCATGGGCTGGATGTATCAATCTCGATGGATTTTTCGTAAGCTTTCTGTTCTGCAACTTTGATTTCTTTGACTTGTTTTGAAAAGGCATTCACTGCTTGCTTAACATCTTTGTTTACAACCTTTGCTTCGGTCGACTTATCAATTTTAGTTGCGTAAATCGATGCTTCCTCTGCCCCAGCCAATTCTTCTCTGACCACATGAAAAAGGAGATTTGTAGTGGCGTTATTTTTAAATCCCGCTATGTCAGCCATTGAAAGTTCCATGGCTGATTCAATATCGGATTGGTGAACAGCTGAAGCCGCGGCTAGCCAAAGCGCTGGTTTAATATTAAAAGGGGAGTTTCCAGCAATTTCTTGAGCTGCACCTAAGTCTGAATCTGATTCAGGTTCCGAAATATTTTCAACTTCAACATCTAGCCCTGATTGCTCATTTTCATCTTGGTTAGAGATTTCATCATCTAGATCATCATCTAGATCCACTTCTAGATCAATCTCAGAGTATGAACCTTCGGATAGACCTAACTGATCATTTTCACTGAGATCGCTATTTTCAATTATGGAAATGTCCGGAGCAGAAAGTTCTTCGCTTTCCCCAGCACTTGCAAGGAACTTCTCCATCTCATCTTCAGCGTCAGCCTCAAGTTCTTCATCTTCGGCTACTTCACTGATTTCTTGAGCTATGTCCAGGTATTCAGTAGCAATATCTTCTTCGGCAAGATTGCCGTCAGCGATCATCTCTAGGATTTGATATTCATCTTCGTCAATCTCAGCGTTTTCTTCGCTATTTAGTTCGCT
>CAZECN010000017.1:14920-62927 GCA_964510575.1 uncultured Bdellovibrionales bacterium
GGATTTGATATTCATCTTCGTCAATCTCAGCGTTTTCTTCGCTATTTAGTTCGCTGGCAGTTTCCCAAGTTTCAGACGGATCCTCAGTTTCTTCCTCTTCAGCCTGTTCAGTGTCAGAAGCTTCGAGAGTTTCACTGTTCTCTTCTTCGCTGTCTTCGTTTAGGCTGGCTTCATTTAGGCTGTCTTCTTCGGAGTCAGAAAGCTCTTCACTGTTCTCTACATCGGCAAGAAGTTTCTCTAGTTCGCTATCAGCATCATAGTCCTGGCTGACTTCTATAGTTTTATCTTCGCTGTCAGTGCTATCTTCAGAAGTGACATCTTCTTCGGCAAGATTGCCGTCAGCGATCATCTCTGGGATTTGATATTCCTCTTCTTCGAGCTCAGCGTTTTCTTCGCTATTTAGTTCGCTGGCAGTTTCCCAAGTTTTAGACTGATCTTCAGTATTTTCTTTTTCTGTTTGTTGGTCTTCCGATGCTTCGATTGTCTCTGATTCGAGCTGCTCTAAAATTTCATCACTTTGATCTAGGGAGCTTAGGAGAGCTTCTACTTCGTTCTCAGTCTCGTTTAAATCCTTGGAGATACTTTCTTCAGCGGTAAAGTTAGTGAGTTCTTCTTGTTCGGAAGATAGGGCAGGATTTGATTTTAGATCTTCAGATTGATTGTCTTCTTCTTCATAACCCAGTCGAATAACGCCACTATCTGAAGCAGCAAAATCATCTTGATCTGAATTGAATCTAGGGTTGAGCATTTCAAGAATATTATCTTGAGCTGAGACTGAATAAGATCCTTCAGCGTCTGATTCTAAACTTGAGATTTCAGTATGAGAACTTGAAAGTTGCTCTTCAGTGCAATCAGTTTCAGAGCAATCAGCGATCTCCTCAGGGTCAACCAGAAGAAAATTTACACTTTCTTCTTCTTCTTCTTCAGGAGTGGATTGGCTTATCGAAGGATAATTTTCGGAGTTTTTTTTTCCGACAAATTATTTTCTTCTTCAGTTGAGCTACTATCTATGGTTTGCTCTTCCTGTTGCTCACCTAAAAGCTCAGCTAGTTGAGCTTCATCTATGGCCAGGTCTAAATTTGGTACCGTCTCGGAAACATTACCAACTTCTTCTTCGGCTTGAGAGAAGTCCCAAGTTTCAGCTTGCTCAATTTCTTGAGGAATTTCCTCTACAGGTTGTTCTTGAATATCCCAATTTTGTGGATGATCTTCTTCCGCTGCTTCTTGGATTAACTCTTCAAGGCTAGTGCTTGGTAAAAGACTTGCTGCTGGTCCAGCAGATTCATCAGCCTCTCCAGCATTAGTTCCCGAAACATCAGAGATTAGGTGGTCTAACTCGGCTCCAGCTAGTAATCCCTCATTGCTGGAATTAACTTCTGATTCCTCGGCAGTAATTTCTCCAGAAAAACCTTCGTGTGAAGGACTTTGGATTTCAGCTTCTGAGAATATTTCAGAGGCCATTTCATAGGAACCATTTTCTTCATTGCTAGGTTCAGCTGAATCGCCATCGAAAACTTCTTGGCTTTCTGATGCAGCCTCGGGCTGTGCAATACTCTCTTCTTGAGCGCTTTCTTCCTCTAGACCTTGTAGTGTATTCAAGTCGAACAAATGATCGAAGGTCTTCATTAATTCAGGGCTAGTCGGTGCCTGAGCTTGGAGTGCCTCGCTGCTACCAGAGATTTCCTCGTTCTGGCTCTCTGGAGCAGAAGAGATCTCGGCAGAGCTTAAAACTGGATCTGTCTCTGAATCAACAGAAGCCTCTGGTTGTTCAAAATCAACGGTAGCAGCTTCTTCTTCACCAAGAAGGGGAGCTTGCTCTAAGATTTTATCAATATCGTTCTTTAAAAATCCGGCAGACTCACTAAGACTATCCACTGAATCTTTCAGAGGTTCAGGTATCTTACTGGCAGCCTCATCTTCTATCGTGGAAGATGTGGTGCTACCCATATCAAGAGGAGCTACATCATCTAAAAGACTGTCTAGATCGGCTTCTAAACCACTCGCGGATTCTGCTGTTTGCGTATTTAGCTTTTCTTCAGGAGCATGCATTGCTTGCTCTAGAGCGTTGAGAGTGTCTAGTTCATTTGAAAGTTCTTCAACATTACTACCTGGTTCTTGAGAAGTCTCTTCTTTCTCGATTTTACCTGAAAGTTGTTCTAAGTCTTTCAACTCTTGATCTATGTTGACCTGTTGGCTCTCTAGATCTTCAACGCCAGCGGCGCTTATTACATTCATGCCCTCAGCAATTAGACCTTCAAGCTCTCCATCAAGTTCTTGTTGAAGACTCGCTAGGGGATCAGGAGCTGCTGTAGAACTTTCGCTATCCACTAGAGTATCCACCAACGGATCTCCTTCAGCTTGGACAAAAGTATTACCCATAGACATTAGCTCGGCTAATTCATCTTCAAGAGTTTGTCCAAGTGAAAGAAGTGGATCGTCTTCCAGTATATCCTGAGGCGATACACCATAAGCCTCCGCAAGCAGAGTCGAAAGTTGGTGGATCAATCGGTCTTTAGCTTCTAATTCAGTTGTGAGTTCTTGATCAAATCTTTGATCGACTTTACTGTTCTGGACAGCAGAGACAGTGGTTCCAGGGATAGCAGCCTTAGAGAGAATCTCTTCAATTTCTTTTTCAGGATTTGCGCCAAGGGTTCCCATGTCGAACTGAGCGCCTTCATCTTTTTCAGTTAAACTTTGGCGCTGGGGAGCAGAGCCAATTTGCTCAAAGGCTGATACAAGACCACTTAAAAGATTTTCTCCTTTTGGAACAGAAGGTTCTTGCTGTTTGTTTTGAACCGGCTGGCTTGCCGCTACAGGAGTTTCTTCCTCTTCTTCTTCAAATTCTTCTTCGTCCTCGTAATCGCCTTCTACTTCAAATTCGATGCTTACTTCCATGTCATCGCCAAGTAGAAAAGAGTTGCCGAGATCTGGTTGAGCGTATTGTTCAGTTTTCTCTACAGCTACTGACTCAATGTCTAGACTTTCATCACCTAGCATTTGGTCGAGCTGATCTTCCCAATTTTCCGCACCATCTCCGAATTCCATTACTTCTGGAGCGACAAATGGGCAGGCAGCAAGTCCCTCACTTTCCGCTTCGCTTAGCTCAGGAATCTTTTCATCTGAAAGAAGCTCTTCTATTGGACTTTCAGGATTAGTGGCTTCAGATTCAACTTGATCGTTTTGAATTTCTTCTACCTTAGCCTGAGAATCTTGCTCATTTTGTTGCGCAACTAACTCTTCCGGCAGATCTTCAGGGGATGGGGTATCTTCCACGCTGGCAAGAGGTTCAGAGGAAGATTCACTTAGAGCTTCAGCAGCCAATCTTTCGAAATCCGAATCAGAAGATTCTTGAACTGGAGCTAGAGGCTCTTGAGCTTGGACCTCATCTTTCTGTTGTATTGCTTCTACGATTTCTGCAGATTTATTAGAATCTAGATTCAGATCGATATGATAGTCGTCGGCGAGAGCAAAATTCGACTCTCCTGCTAGTTCCAATGGTTTCCAATCTGCATCTCCTTTTTTCTCTACCTTGGCTTGTTCTGTAACTTTTTCTTCCAAAGAGTCTCTAACTTTGAATGATTCAGAAGAGTCTGTTTTACTAGCAATAGACTTCTCATTACTTTCATTGGAGTCAGATGACACAGTCGGTAAACTAAGGTAGCTATCTGCAGTTAATTCCGACTCAAGCTGTCTAATTTTGTCTTCGGTTTCACCTAGTAGATTAAGATTTTCCAAAGCATTTGGATCATTGGCAGGCTCTTCCGTATTGCTAGTTGAGTTTTCTACCTGGCTAATGATCCCAGATATGCTTGTCTCTTGAATTTCTTCAATCGTTGGTTCAGAAGGCTCCGGAGCCGGTTCTTCACTTTGCTCTGCTGCTAGAATGAATAATTCAAAGTCATCAATCTCTTGGTCTAAGACCGAGCCAGCATCTTCTTCCGCTCGGTTAACAAAATTTTGTAGGTCGTCGTTATTCGAGCTTAGAGTTTCGCTGATAGCCTCTATTGGGTCTGCCGCTACTCCATCCGCCGGTGATGAAGCATTATGTTCTAGTCCTGTAGAAGTCTGAGCGTCACCAGCTTGGCTTTGGCCCGCTTGATTAGTTGATGAGTCGTTTATAACTTCGTTACCTGCGGATGACTTTCCTAGAATGCTTTTGAGGAAGCCGCCTTTATTAGAATCTTGGTTGGAAGAGTTAGCTTGAGTAACTTTTTTACCATTCTTGATAAGTGAGAGCGACTGACGACTGGACTTTAGGTTAAGTCCACATTTAGGACACGCGTCCTTTTTGTCTGAAACAACGAATTTGCACTTGGGACACTTCATTTAGTCCAATTCCAAAAATATAACCTTCCGAATAACCCTTTCTTTTAACTGCGCAGGCCCATTAAAATAATGCCGGACGCCAAAGTAAAAGCGGTTTCCACCCTTAATACACCAGCTCCGAGTGTTACTGATTTAAAATGTCTGGACTGAGCAAAAGATTCTTCTGATTCAGACATTCCACCCTCGGGGCCAACTACTAAATAGTTTTCGGCATCTTGGGAATTAATCTCAACCTGATTTTTTGGAAGACTATATTGAGCAGGTAAGTCACTGTTATTGTTAAAGAAAGAAGCTTTGATCTGAGGCTCTCCAGACAGGATTTGGAGAAGGTTTGGCATATCTTTTGTTTTTCTGGTGCTTAGAAAGATTTTGTAGCCTCCCTTGTGGAGGTGAGAAGCTACTGCGGATTCAAGACTTTCGGTGACATAAATTGGAGGTAATCTGACTTGCTTGGATTGTTTAAAGGCTGACCTAGCAATTGCTTCTAGCCGATCTGATTTCTTTTCGATTGATTTTACAAAACTACCTTGAGAGCTATTTCCTTTGAAAAAGATTAACTTGCTTACCCCAAGTTCAATGGCTTTGCTGACAACCTTTTCAGCCACTGCTGGTTCGGGAACTCCAATAAAAACCACAAGTTTAGGGTCCACTACTCTAGCTGGTATAATATTCTCGAGCCTTAGTCTGATCGAGTTATGCTCTATAGACTCTACTGTTCCACTAGCAAAGCGTTGACAGCACAGGTTGTAAACTTCCAGTTGCTCACCAACCTTAACTCGTAAAGATTTTCTTAGATGTTTCGCTTCATCGCCGCGCACTTCCACCTCTGCCCCGTGGCTGAAGTCCTCTTCGGCAACTTCGACAATCGTTCTTATCTGGGAGTTCACTTGAGAAAGCTCACCCAGGCACTTTACTTGCGGTTGACCCCAAGTTCCAAAAGACGCTCTTCCGCCATGGCTATTCTATCAATACCCTGGAAGCGTTCTTCTCCAATTAAAATTGTTGGGGTGTCAAATACCCCTAACTTGCGCCCTCGCTTGAAGATACCTTTAACTCTCTCGCGAGTATCAGTACTGCTTATTCGGCCCGCAAATTCGTTGGGGTCAATATCGAGGTCGTCGCAAAGTTCAACAAAGAAGTCTTGCTGGTTTGCATCTTCACCCTCTCCCCACCAGCGGTGGAACATTTTAATATTGTATTCAAGGCTAAGGTCTAAGTCTCCAGCGACAACTGCTCCGCGAGTGCTTTTCTCTGGGTCAAAGTCCTCTTCAGGCCATGAGCCTTTCATAACTAAAGGCAATTCCATGGCCTTAGCTAGTCTCACAACGTCTTCCCTGATGTAGCTCGCGCGTTCTGGGGAAATTTGCTGTCCAGAAGATTGTCCTGAAGCTTTACCTGAAAAAGGTTGCCACAAAACTTTAATGTCAAACTTGCTTTCAATCTGTGCTAGGCGGTCAATCGCCAAATAGGAGTAAGGGCATTGAAATGAGTAGAAAATCTCGACAGTTTGAATCATCTTCTTTGGTCCTGATTTAGAGCCTACAATCAACTTAGTGGGCTCAGGTCATTAAAAAGTTTGTTTTGCTGTAAAATTGGGTCGAAAGCACGGCCCTAACCCTGGTCCATTAAACCAGCGGTCCTTCAGTGGTCCGTTAGAGTAATTTTTCAGAGTATGGGTCTGATTCCCGACTAAGGGGAAACTAGCTTATTATGACTGGAACTTCAATCTAAGAAAGGGCACTAAAATTGCCGGAAATCGAGAGGATTTAACCTAAGGGCAGGCTAAGAAATATTCAGCCAAGAACGGATATTTCGAATTTAAAATAGTTCTTCGAGTGATTGAACATAACTCCTAACAGCCATCATAGCTTGACCCGGATTGCCTGAAGTATCTTGTAGTAGATAAAGGAACTGCTCTCCGCCTTTTAGCATTCTTAATAGAACGTACTCATTAGTTCCCGTGATAAGAATCTCTTGAATAGGACTTATTCCGCCGTCTTCAGCTTTACCTAGGGCAACCAAAGCGTCTTGAGCTGATTTACCGACATCTCTGTAAAAAGCGCTGGCCGTGTCTAAATCTAGTTCTTCTCCTGTTACATCAAAGGCAATTGGAGTGCCTGTTTCAAGGTCCACCAGAGTGGCCGCAATATATCCACTAATTGAGGATTTTAACTTCTCGAAAAAGTCGTCGATGCTTTCAATGTTGGCTTCTTCTGCTACTTGGGCTAGAGCTGTTGCTGAAGGTTCAGGTCGTGAAGCTCTTTCAGGGAGCAGATCTCTAAGAGGAAATAGAATCTGAGGATCTTCAGTGTCTTCTTCACCGTTTTTCAACACCTGTACAGTGCATTTACCCCAAGAGGACATGTGCTTTAGGGCAGCTTCTGTATGT
The DNA here is from genome assembly GCA_964510575.1 of uncultured Bdellovibrionales bacterium. Classification (GTDB taxonomy): domain Bacteria; phylum Bdellovibrionota_C; class UBA2361; order SZUA-149; family CALKYB01; genus CALKYB01. The sequence continues at coordinate 21,636 of CAZECN010000017.1, forward strand.
CTTTTAATGATTTCTTTTCTTGAGTCCTGACTATTAACTCCAATGTCTTGTAGAATATCATCTAAGTGAATACTTCCAGACTGACGGGACTCTCTAATGCTGGCCGTAAGCTCATCCATCTGAACTTGAGCTTCGTTGACAAGTATATTTTGAAAATTCTCTGTTTGACCGGTAGCGAACGCCCAGACTACATGACCCTGGTGTAGGTAGACCTTGCCAGTATTGGATTCATTCTTGAAGCGTAGCTCACCAGAAGGAATCTGCCTGATTATGTTATCCATTATGGAGAATACGTCAGATTTTGCTCGAATAGTGTCTGTCATTTTACTTTCTAAATTCTAGCTTTCTAGCCATTTCGACTAATAGTATTGCCCCTAGATCCCCATGATTTAGGGTGCGCTCGTTTTACCTTTGGTTTTATTATTGTCGGCAAGTTATAAGTTAAACTAAAGTGACTATGATTTAGGGCAAATCTCCCTTTATTCGGAGGAAAAACAACGGTTTTTGCTTACCCTTGAATGCCGAAGAAGAGTGTCGAATTGAGTTTTAGAATGAATATCCTCCGCAGCCTGCTACTGGTGTTGATGCCTTTGCTCTACTCAGTTGGTGTGTTGGCTCAGCCAAAGCAGCCTAGTCGAACTGAAAGTGACTATCTAAAAGTCCAAAAAATATCTGGTATCAACAATCCAAGTATTCCAGAGCCGCAAAATCCTGATGGACCACTCGTTATTGACAAAGAGCGGATCAGTGATTTTTACGATTTACTTTTAGCTCCGATAGCTACTTGGGTCGACAAGGGTTGGATAACGGTTCGTGCTAGTTCAAGAACTGAATTCGATTGGAGCTATGGCTCGCAATGGGAACGGCAGAGTGTTGCCAATAGTTCTTACCAGCTTGAAGAGGATGGAAGTTTGTATTCTGAGGACTTAGGAGACTATCAAGGCGGTTTTCCGTTTGGGAGATCTGACAGCTTAGATGATGTTTCTGACCCAGAGGAGCGGGCTCGGAAAATACTTTGGAATACTATTTCAACAGGGGCAGTCTCCGAGGATCTTTTGTATGGGGTAGACATATCATGGTTGACATATTCGGCTAGAAAAAGAAAAGCCTCGGCTCTACTTTATAGACAAACGGGTATCCCTCTGAAGTCTCGTCAGCAGGATGATCCTCTTTTAGCCAGAGAACTTTTTTTGTTTTTAACCCCACCTGTAGTTTTTGGTTATAGCCAAGTGTTGACTCAATACTTGAATTCAACCGATGATGAAATTTGGCATTATTCTCCGGTCGTGGGGAAGGGGAGAAAGATTTTTCCAGCAAATAGGGGCGACGGCATCATTGGCTCGGTTCTAACCCCTGACGATTTCTTTGTTTGGTCTGGGAAGGTTCAATCAGTGAAAGCTTCTGTTTTAGACAGTAAAAGATTGTTGATACCGGTACCTACTCTTAAGACTCATGGGGCAGATAAAGAGCGAGTTGCTATTTCAGCTTCGAACTTTGTTAAGCCTCTTTCTCTGGGAAACCTAGTTTTCGAATCTCAAGCTAGAGCTAAATTTGAAGAAGTTGAGACAGTTCGAGGTAACTTGATTGATGAACGAGGCAACGAGGTTTTTGTCAAATTAAACGGAGACACTAGGGTACTTAAGACAGGGGCTTCCTGGATGCTCTCAAGTGTTCAATTTATTCCGAGAGATACTTGGATCATTGAGATTGAATCTCAGAATCCTTATCGAGTTGGGGGTAGGGAGATATTGGTTGTGGATAAAGGATCGATGCTTCCGATCTATAAAATTGTATATGATCAGGCCGGGCAGTATTTAAGAACCGTTGTTGGTGTTTGGACACTTGGGCTTGGAACAACAGAAAAAACTAAAAGATTTCCTTTCTTGGCTTCAGTTTTGGTTGTTGACGGGCGAAGTCGAGAGGCAGCTCTAATTGAAACAACTTATGTTCAAACTTTCTACGGCAGACTGACAGAGGCCTCTAAGGAGCTCAGATCGCTTCTAAAACCTAAGCGCCTGGTTCAGCTTATTGCGCCTGAAGAAAAAGAGGAGAAAAGTAATTTGCCTAGCAAAGCAAAAGAACCTCTTTCAGCGTCAGGGTCTACTGTGCCTACTGGTGCTGCCAAGAAAAAAGTTAAGCCAAAGGTTCCTAAACCTATTCTCAAGAAAGAAACGGGCGTGGAGAGATTGCCTAAGAAGCCTAAGTTGCCCTTGTCAGACTTAGATTTTTAGGAACTTCCTCTCACTAATACTTACCAAAAAGCCGGTCAAGCGTGATAGCGGCCGCAGCTCTGACTGAAAGGTGATTGTAGGGCACACAGCCATTGATAGGTGGTAGTTGGAAATCTGCTTTTTCCATAACCTCATCAGCAAGACCCCAACCTGTTCCAAAAAGAATCATCAATGGCTTTTCAGAAGTTTTAGCAATTTCTCTCATCTCCAAATAGCTAGTGTGATGTTTCCCGGTTTGGCACTTGTTGTAACCAAGGAAGGGGCCTCTCCGAACACTCTCTCAGCGTCTTCTAGTGCGTCGCTGAATTGTGGGAGGATACTCACCTGTTCAAGAGCTTCTCCTCTGTTAGGATTATAGGAGGAGCCATAACCGGTGTTCCAGTGCTCACAGATTTTAAAAGCAAGTTTTCTTAGAGTCTCAGCGGGGTGAACAATATAAAACTTTCTTACACCAAAAGTTTTAACGGACCTTGCGATATCAGAGAGATCGAGATTGGTCAGGGAGCTAGTGATAATTTTACCCTCTTTATTGAAGACAGGGTAGTGAATAAGAGCAATTGCTACGTTAGCACCATCGAGATCTAACCCTCTAGCAAGGTCAGGTCGCCTTGTGAAAGTATCGCATATAGCTTTTTCTTTTCTCCATTCCTTAATTTTCTTGTGATTGCCAGAGAGAAGTACCTCTGGAACAGAGAGTTCTTTCTCTTCAATCTTGAAAACCTCTGGTCTCGTGTACTGTGGATGTTCAAGTCCTATGTTTTCAAAAGACTCTTCACTTAGAGACTCTGGGTTACCTAAGACGCCGGGCACTAACCTAGCGACGCTCTCCATGAAGGCCATAGCCGGAGTTTCACCTCCCATGGTTATAAAGTCCCCCATGCTTACTTGATAGTCACACAGTTCCTCGGCGATTCTTTCGTCAACACCTTCGTAGCGACCACAAAGGATTGTCAGGGAAGAATTGTTGCTTACAATTTCTCTGGCTAACTTTTGAGACATTGGCTTGCCTCTTGGGGTCATTAGAACGACCTTGCTATCGGGGCGTTTAGAAAGTTCTTTATTGATGGCCGCTTCAGCGGTTTCGACCCTAAGTACCATTCCAGAGCCGCCGCCATATGGAGCGTCGTCAATTTGACCTTGAGAATTAATCGCATGCTCTCTTAGCTGGCTAGCACCAAAACTGATAGCACCAGACTCTACTCCTTTTCCAAAAAGGCCTGTTTTCGAGAAACTTTCGAAGAGTTCGGGAAATATGCTTAGAACCTCAAAATGCAAGCTAATGTCCTCCAATTGGTAAAATTTGCCTCAGTGCAGCTATCTGGCAGGTCTTAGCATGGCCGTGGAAAATAGTCAGCCATTGTGATAGCTTCACCGCGCCTGTGAGGCCTCGCCTTTCTTGGCGTAGAATTAGCTTTAGAAGAAAGCTTTAGAAGATAGATTTTTAGGTACTGATCCTGGAGGGGGAATGGAAAAGGTAGTGCTTGCTTATAGCGGCGGCTTGGATACGAGCGTTATTCTGAAATGGCTTCAAGAAAAGGGCTACCAGGTAGTGGCTTACATTGCTGACGTGGGGCAGGAAGAAGATTTTGATGCAGCTTTGCAGAAAGCCAAAGACTGTGGGGCTGTTGAGGTCTTTCTAGAAGATCTGAAAAAAGAGTTTGTTGAGGACTATATCGTCCCAGCCATGAAAGGTTCTGCTCTTTATGAAGGTAGATATTTACTAGGTACTTCACTTGCAAGACCAATTATTGCCAAGCGACAAATAGAGATCGCTAGAAAGACAGGAGCAACTGCGGTCTCTCACGGGGCCACAGGTAAAGGAAACGACCAAGTCCGATTTGAGCTGGCTTATTTGGGCCTTGAACCAGGAATAAAGATTATTGCTCCTTGGAAAGATCCAGAGTTCCTAGAAAAATTTAAAGGTCGAACTGACCTTTTGGAATATGCCAAGAGTAAAGGCATTGATGTTGGTGCTAAAAAGAAGCCTCCCTATAGTATGGACGGTAACTTGATGCACATCAGTTATGAATCTGGGGTGTTAGAGGATCCGGTAGTTAAACCAGATAAAGAGATGTTTCAGCTCACTGTGGATCCCAAAGATGCCCCAGACAAGACTGTAGAATTAACTCTTGAGTTCGATCAAGGTAACCCGGTGTTACTTAAGAATTTGTCTACTGGAGAAAGTTTTAATGAGCCGCTGGACATATTGGTAGAGCTTAACAAGGTTGGTGGTGCTAATGGAGTCGGCAGAATTGATATAGTAGAGAATCGCTACGTAGGGATTAAATCCAGAGGCGTTTACGAAACTCCCGGGGGCACTATTCTTTGGGCTGCTCATCAAGATCTTGAAACAGCTTCAATTGACAGGGAAGTTTATAGGCTTAAGCAGAAGTTAGCTGGCCCATTCACTGAGCTAATTTACAATGGTTTTTGGTTCTCACCAGAAATGGAATTCCTGCTTCATGCCGTTGAGAAATCTCAAGAGCTAGTGACTGGTTCTGTCAATCTCGAAATTTATAAAGGTAATGTCACTGTTACGGGACGAAACAGTAAAAGCGGCCTTTATGATTCAGAGCTTGCCAGCATGGATGTTGAGGGAGGCTACGACCAAGCAGATGCTGAAGGCTTTATTAGGGTAAATGCTGTAAGGCTTAGGAATCATTATCTAGCTCAATCTAAAAGAAGCTAACCTGCGAAGAAACGGAAATGGCTGAGGAAAAAGGCAAAAGACTTTGGGATAAAGGAGAGGTCACCGAGCAAGGGGTGCTGGAGTTTACTGTTGGCGATGATCCTGTGCAGGACCAGCAGTTAGTTGGTTGGGACGCTATAGCTTCATCCGCTCATGCCAGAATGCTTTGTGAGATTGGAATCCTTGAAGAAGAGGAGGCGCTCAAGTTAATTCAGTCGCTTGAAGAAATTTTCCTTGAGGCAGAGCAAGGGAAGTTTGAGATTCCTTATGAGTTGGAGGACTGTCATGGGGCTATAGAAGCCAGGCTTGTTGAAAAAACAGGGCAGGCTGGGAAAAAAATTCATACAGGCAGGTCTAGGAATGACCAAGTGCTTGTTGCTTCCAGACTTTATCTCAAGAACAGCCTTGTCTTAATTCTGGAAGAGCTTAGAACTTTTGCAGAAGTTGTTCTGGAAAGGGTAGAGAAGGATCGGTCCGTTGAAATGCCAGGCTATACCCATATGCAGCAGGCTATGCCTACGACAATTGGTGTCTGGCTTGGTTCTTTTGCTGAGTGGAGTTTGGAACTGATTGAGCAGGGTGTTTCCCTTTATCATAATATCGACAGCAACCCCTTAGGAGCGGCTTCTGGTTTTGGTACTCCACTAGGTCTAAATAGAAATAGAACAACCGACTTGCTAGGTTTTGATAGAGTTCAAAGAAACCCAGTTAATGTTCAAAACAGTAGGGGGCGAGCGGAGCTGAAAGCTTTGCACTGGTGCTCTGACATTGGCCTGCTTCTGGAGAAGCTTTCTTGGGATCTTATTTTATATTCAACTGCTGAATTTAATTTTTTCACATTGCCCGAATCTATCACTACTGGTTCATCAATCATGCCTCAAAAGCATAACCCTGATGTACTCGAGCTTATTAGAGCAAGGGTTGCTAGGATTAGAGGGTCAGCGTCTGAACTAGAATGGGTAATTGGTAAGCTGCCAAGTAACTACCATAGAGATTTTCAGTATACGAAGTCGCCGGTGTTTAGAGGGATTAAGGATACCTTAGAAAGTATTAGGTTGATTGAATTGGCTGTTAGGTCTTTTACGATTAATGAGCAAGTTCTCGACAACAGCAGAACTCCAGAGCTTTACGCCACTTATGCAGCGTTTAGAAAGGTCAAAGAAGGTAAAGCTTTTCGAGATGCTTATAAGGAAACGGCGGATGAGTTGAATGCAGGTAAGATAATACCTGAAGACTACGCTGATGACTTAAATGTAATCATCAAAGAGAATGAGAAAGAGCTTAGCGAAGCCAAGGCTGAGTTAACTAGGCTTTCTAAGAAGGTTGCCGCTAAGAAAGAAAAGTTTGAAAAGGTAAGAGCTGCGGCTTTTGAAAAAAAATTCTCTTGGACTAAGAAATTATTTGGATAGAGGCCCGACAGGAAATGACAGCAGAAAGTTAAATCGATCTATTTCAGTTTGCTCCTTGTTTCGGTGTTCCAAATGCCAGCCCTTTTTGTTTGAAGGTAGAAACCTTTCTTCGACTTACCGACCTTTCTTACAAAACCAAAGATATTCAAAACCCTAGCTCTGCTCCGAAAGGCAAATTACCTTTTATTCAGCATGCTGGGAAAACAGTTGGAGACTCAACCTTAATCCTAGATTATCTTAGGCAAGCTTTTCCCGATCAAACCTCTCCGGTTCCCGCAATAGGCTCTGCTTGTGAGTATGCAATTAAGGTTATGGTGGAAGAGCATCTTCTTTGGATAGGTCTTCGTTATCGTTGATTGGATCCTGAACTTTGGTCAAAGGGGAGTTCTTTAAAGGTATGCCTAGTTTAGCTAGAAGGATAGTTCCTGAGCTTGTGCGACGAAAAATGAAGCGTGACTTGCAAGGGCAGGGAATGGGGCGTTTTTCTGAGGAAGAGTTACTAGAGTTGGCGAAGCGCGACATTAACGCTTTGGCCGAGTTTTTAGGGGACCGAGAATTTTTCTACGGAGACAAGCCGGGAGAGCTCGATTGTTCAGCTTACGGTATGCTTGCAAATATTTATCATGTGCCTTCAAAGAAAGAGTTTGAGGATTATGCAGACACCCTCGGTAATCTAAAGGATTACACCCGAAGGATGTCAGAGAAGGTATTCCCCGTTTTTCCCCTGAAGTTAGAGAAAGATCTGGAAGTAGTTAAATTCCCCAAAGAGGCGCTAGGCGCGGTTTTAAAACATCTTAAAACCGCATCTAACGCAAGCGTCAATATCTATCCTGGTAAAGACGAAGAGCCCATCAAGTGTTCATCTATTGACTTGGCAGCAGTTCGACCGTCGTGGATCGCCCAGACCACTAGTGAAGCTCCTCTAGTACAGTCACCGGTAGCAAAAACGCCATCGATGCTTGTCTGGCAGCCTTCACCTTTGACTGAGATTACTTGTTGGTCAGGTGAGTAACTTAAGGTTGGAATTGTTTCTGCTCCTGTAAAACCAGTTGCTATCAAAACCAGATCGGCTTTGTATCTACCGGCAGTGGAGAAGCTAATTTGACCATTGTTACGTAAAATATGACCATATTGTATCTCGGAGACTCGACCACCTTTACCAATGAAGCCAGTTGCTGAAACTTCGTAGACTCTTGGATCGTAACCATACTTTTCTATGCAATCAGCTACTGCGTAGTCGATTGTGAAAATGTCCGGTTGTTGAGGCCAAGGGTTGTTTTCTGCTCTTTTTTCTGGACGCAGTGGGTAGGTATCAAAGATGTGAATACTTTCTGCATCAGATCGCAGTGCATAAGCAGCGCAATCAGAAGCGGTATCACCTGCACCAAGAATAACAACATTTAGTCCTTTAGCTGAGATTCTAAGTTCTCTCTTTGCTAGAATATCCTGAGTACATTTAGTCAGGTATTCCATAGCGAAGTGAATCCCGCTAAGGTTATGCCCAGGTAAGATCTTAGACTGCCGGTAGGCAGTTATCGATCTTGGTAAGGCAGCGCCTGTAGCAATAAGAACAGCATCGTATTTATCCTGTAGGCTTTTAAGTGTGATGGTTTTTAAACCCTCACACATAGCCGCTTGGTGCCAGGGAGCAAACTCTTCAGCAGATCCAACTCGGGTTCGGGTTATGAAGTTTACACCTTCTTCCTTCATTAGATTAACTCTTCTGTGGACCATCCACTTCTCTAGCTTTACGGTAGGAATTCCGTAGAAGAGCAGTCCTCCAATTTCATCAGCTTGCTCGTAAACATCAACCTGATGTCCAGCCTGGTTAAGTTGATTAGCTGCAGCAAGACCTGCTGGTCCGCTACCGATAATTGCAACCCGTTTTCCAGTGCGGAATTTAGGCGGTTTGGCCACTATCCACCCTTTACGAAATCCCATACCAACGATATGAAACTCTGCATTTTTGATAGTAACTGAACCCAGTTCTTGATGGGTGCAGCTTCCTTCGCAGGGTGCGGGGCAGATCCTTCCAGTAAACTCGGGAAAGTCGTTTGTTTTCTCAAGCAGTCTCAGAGCCCCGTGCCAGTTATCTACTTTAATTGCCGCAAGCCAGTCAGGAATCAGATTATATATTGGGCACCCGAAATCTGTATGGCACCAAGGCATGCCGCATCCTGTACATCTCTTTGCTTGTGTTTTAACCTGATTGTCGTAGTTACCGTTCCTCAGACCCTTTAGGTCAGCTACGTCAAAAAAATCAACGCGAGTAGCCGGAAGTCTATAGGGAACCGGGTTTCTATCGATATCGAGAAAGGCGAAATCGTCACTTCTTTGCTGATCACTCATAGTTGAGTTCCTATTGTTGATTGAAAGTATTGGTGTGTAGAACCTTTATTAATTGCGCATAGCGCTCTTTGGAAAATTTAACCTTGTGTCTAAGCGCATTATCAAGCGCTAAAGACCACTCCTATACTCAAAAGGAGGAAGTCTGGTCAGTCCTAAAAACATTAAATGTAATTAGGAGTATCTCAGCATATTGAAAAAGATCGGTTTGAAGGTAAAAGGTTGAAAACTACCTTTTATTATCGATAATAATGTATTTTAAGCAGAACAACAAAAATCACGATAAGGTATACCTGTTCGGCGATCGAGAAAGGTGGCAAGTCGTTGATGGGAATGGAGAATAAGCCTGAATTTTTGTTTTTAGATATTGAAAATATTGCGTAATAAAAAAAGACCCCTAATGGAGTCTTTTTTAGTTTCAATAACAAGCTTCAGAATTAACCTATTCAGACTTTTCCTCTGTAGCAGCCTCTTCTTTAGGCGCTTCTTCAGTTGCAGCTTCCGTAGCCTCCTCAACCGGTGCTTCTTCCTCTTCGGCTGCTTTCACTACTGGCTCTGGCTTTTCGCGGTCTTTTCTAGATTTTCTGCGAGCCTTAGCTTCACTTTTATCTCTAGCTTTGCCTTTACCGGCAGCTTTTCTTTTAGCTCGTTTGGAACGGATTTTATCTTTTTGTTCTTTTTCAAGCTCTTCAAGAAAGCCAGGGCAAACTCCGTCGATGTAAGAAGCAACGGTGTCAGAAGGCTGAGCGCCAACTCCAACCCAGTACTTAACTCTGTCTTCTTTGAGATTTACCAAAGCAGGCTCTTTTAGAGGGTCGACAGTTCCAAGCATTTCGATGAAACGACCATCTCGCTTTTTCTCTTTGTCGCAAACTACTACCCTGTAAAAAGGTTTCTTATTTCTTCCGTGCCTAGCTAATCTAATTGCAGTTGCCAATTTTCTATCTCTCTATTTAAACAATCACTACTAAAACTATCTGAGTCCGCCTTTGTGTTTCAGGTTTTGAGCGAGATTAGCCATCCCTCTCATTCCTTTTCCACCTTTTGAAAACTTTTTCATCAGCTTACGCATATCGGTAAATTGTTTGATCATTCGGTTTATTTCTTCAACCGAAGTACCACTTCCTTTTGCGATACGCTTTCGCCTACTGCCATCAAGCAGCTCTGGGTTTTTTCGCTCAGCCGGGGTCATCGAAAGTATAATGGCCTCGATCTGGCTCATCTGCTTGTCAGCCACTTCGTCGTCGATTTGGCTGGCAGCAGAACCCATCCCGGGGATCATCTTCATCATGCCCCCAATTGAGCCCATACTTTTAATGCTTTGTAGCTGAGAATGGAAGTCTTCGAGGTTAAATTCTGCCTTTTTTATCTTTTTTTCTAGCTTTTTAGCTTCTTCTTCAGAGATTTGTTTGCTGGCCTTCTCAATTAAGGTGAGAATATCACCTTTACCGAGAATTCTGCCGGCCATTCGGTCTGGATGAAAGAGCTCAAGAGCGTCTGACTTCTCCCCAATTCCGATAAATTTAATAGGTTTATTGGTAACTGCTCGCATCGATAGTGCTGCTCCACCCCGAGCATCACCATCCATCTTGGTTAGTACTAAACCGTCGATTTCAAGAAGTTCATCAAATCCTTTAGCCACATTTACAGCTTCCTGCCCCGTCATAGCGTCAGCGACTAATAGAATTTCGTGAGGGTCTATCGCTTCCACGATTTCAGCCAACTCATTCATCAACTCTTGGTCAATCTGTAGTCGACCCGCTGTGTCGAGAATCATTACATCAAGGCCGGTGCTTTTAGCGTGGGCTTCACCACGTTCGGCTATTTTTACTGGATCCTCATCCGGAGAAACATCGAGAACTTCTATGTCTAGATCCGCTCCAAGCTTCTTCAACTGCTCAATGGCAGCAGGACGATAAACGTCAGCTGGAACAAGCAGAGGCCTTCTTTTAAGCTCATCACGAAGATATTTAGCGAGCTTTCCGCAAGAGGTCGTCTTTCCTGAGCCTTGCAGGCCAACTAACATAATAACTACAGGAGGAGCATACTTTAGGTTGAGTGGTTCAAATTCACCCATGGCCTCTAATAGAGAATCATGAACGTATTTGATCACCATCTGGCCTGGGGTTAGGCTCTTGATAATATCTTTGCCAGAAGCCTTTTCTTTTACTCTTGAGCAAAAGTCTTTCGCTACTTGTAGGTTTACGTCAGCTTCTAACAGGGCGTCACGAATTTCACCAAGAGCTTCGTCAATATCAGCATCTGATAGCTTACCGCGGTTACGAAGCCGTTTGAAGGTGCCTTCAAGTTTTCCTGTCAGTGATTCAAACATCAAGTGTACATTAGATATTGAGTAATAAGCCCTCGAAAGAAAGCCGAATTCACTCCTTCCTTTGGGGCATGTTGTATATCAGTGGAGGCTCTCCCAGGCAAAGCTATCAGGAGACAAAACAGCTTTGATAGGATAAAATTAGGTATGGCTGCTCAAGAACTTCTCAAGCTCAAAGCCCTTAAACCCGGGTCTAAAATAGGTATCATCGCCCCAGCCTCGCCGGCTCACCCAGAGCTGGTTGAGAGGGGTGTGAACAAGTTGGAGGGTCTTGGTTTTGAGTTAATTTCCCCTCTAGATCCATCCAAGCGATTTGAGAATCTTGGAAAGAACTTGTCCAGTGCTAGTGCAGCTGATCGAGCAGCGGCCTTTATGGGCCTCATCGAACGAGAAGATTGCGCTATGATCCTAGCAGTGCGTGGAGGATACGGAAGCGTAGAGATGTTGCCTCAGTTGGATTTTAAGAAAATCAGGCAGGCTAGAAAGCCTATAGCCGGCTATTCCGATATCACAGCTTTGTTATCAGCTGTTTATAAGCATTCAGGAATCCCTACGATACACGGGCCGAGTTTAGCTGCAGAGTTTGCTTGTGCGAATCCAGTCAAAGGTGGAGAGGATTTAGTTAGTCAGGAGGCCCAGATAAGTTGTAACTCACTAATTGAAATGCTTCAGGGAAAGGAAACTGCACCCTATGAAGTTGAAACAGTTGTTAAGGGCGAAGCCGAAGGTAGGTTAATAGTGGGTAACCTTTCCATTTTTCAAACCCTACTTGGAACTGACTGGGATCCAGATTTTACAGATGCAATTCTTCTTATTGAGGATGTTGGAGAAGCTCCATATAGAATTCATAGAATACTTACTCATCTTAGGCAGGCGGGGAAATTTTCTGGAATTCGAGGCTTGGTTTATGGTCGCTTCAGTAAGTGTGTTGCCGAACATGGTCCAGATGTAGATCAGGTGATGGAAGAAATCTTTTCTCCTCTTGGAGTTCCTGTAGCTCGAACTAACTGCTTCGGTCACAATGGGCTTAATATGGCACTTCCCTTAGGTTGCCAGGCGCGTTTGGAGGGAGAGAGCTTGGAATTACTTGAAGGTCCAGTTCAAGGGCCGGTGCAAGAGCCAGTGCAAGGACAAGTGTAGTTGTGAGTTCTGTGCAAGATTCTTTAGACTGGACACGGCTTAGAAACCTTTTAAAAGCTGCCACCCACCACCCATCAACTTCCGAAATACAACCAGACTTAGTAGCGCCGGGGATGGAGGTGTTAATCTCTTCTGAGGGGCGAGTGATTTTTAATGAAGCCTTTGGCTCTCGAACTCTTTTTCCAGAAGTCAGTGAGTTGAAAGCTGGAATGGTCTTCGACGTTGCTTCCTTAAGTAAGGCCCTGGTTACTACTGTGCTAGTGATGAAGCTAGTTGAAAGTGGTCAGTTGGATCTTGATCGAAAAGTGGGTAGCTATCTTTCTGGATTTTCTTGCAATGGTAAGGGGCAAGTTAAAGTACGAGACTTGCTAACTCATAGCGCAGGCTTTGCCGATCATAAGAAATTCTACCAAGAAATCGCAGAGCTTGATTCAGGGCCGAAGTCCGGCATTCTTTCCAGTCGAGGTGCCCATGATTATGTTATTAATCATTTGCTGCGGGCCGAACCCGATTATCTGCCAGGATCAAAAGCCGTATATAGCGACCTTGGGTTTATGGTCTTGGGGCATTTAATTGAGTCACTAAATTGTGGTCAGCAACTGGACAAGCTTGCTCAAAAAGAAATTTTTATTCCCCTCGGCATTGAAAGTAGTGGTTTTGTTAATCTTGAAACCATGAAGGTTCATAAGATTGAGCCAGTAACAGAGATAATCGCTGCTACTGCTGACTGTCCTTGGCGAAAGAAGATTATTGTTGGTGAAGTTCATGATGATAATTGCTGGGCGATGGGAGGGATCGCAGGACATGCCGGACTTTTCTCAACTGCCTTAGATGTTTTCAAGATTTCAAACACCTTGCTGGATTGTTATCACGGCAAAAGCGACTTCATTTCAAGGGAGGTGATTCGTGAGTTTTGGCGCAAGGATGGTTCTGTGGATCAATCCACTTGGGCTTTGGGATGGGATACACCCTCCCCAGATCAAAGCTCGGCTGGACAAAATTTTTCATCTTTGAGTGTGGGGCACCTAGGATATACGGGATGTTCGATTTGGATAGATCTTCCAGCTGATATTTCTATAATTCTTCTGACCAACCGAGTTCATCCCAGTCCAGAAAATAAATCTATAAAAGATTTCAGACCTGCCTTACATGATATGGTGCGTGAGACCCTTGAGGTCTAGGCTCAAGTCTAAGCTTTATTTTACGTTGCTCGGGTAGCAAACCAAATTTTCTTGAAAGCTACTACCCCTTGGATTGAATGAAGAGACGTTGCCAGAATTGTCGTACTTATGAACTTTGTAACTTAGACCTTTAATTAGCTTTCCAAGAAGTTGGTCTGCAGAAGAACCTAGTTGTTTTAAATATTGGTCAGAGAGCTCAATAAAAATAACTGGCTTGTCTCGCTGAATAACTTTTTTAGCACCTTCAATTACTTGAGTTTCTGCTCCTTCGACATCGATTTTTATAGCTGAGATTTTTTTATTGTCACTACTAAATATTTGGTCGAGAGGTAAGGCTTCAACTTCAATAGATTTATTGATTTCAGATAAGTCTCTCACGCTACCCATACCACTTTTGCCGATAGGAGCTAGGTTGAATGTTAGAGTTTCCTCTTTATTCCAAGCTGCAATCTCGTGAATATCTACTGAGTCTGCCCATCCATTTAGTTCTAGGTTTTCTTTCACTTGGGTGGCCATACTTGGGTTAGCTTCTAATACTGAAACTTTGCCAGTGGGCCCTACAATACTTCTCGCCAAGCAGGAGAAGTATCCAATGTTTGAGCCGATATCTAGGAAATGATCCCCAGGGTGAAGGGTTTTCTTAATCAAATTACGTAGGCCTGGTTCGTACATCCCTTCAAAGGCAATATGGGAAGGAATCTTCTCTGCAGGGTCTAAGTTCATTTTAAAACCGTCAGTTACGCTTTGTATTCGACTTGGGCAAGGTTTGACTATTGATTGAGCGAGTGAGCGCAACTTGGGCTTGAGCCTCCAAGCTAGTGATTCCGGCAAAATTCTAGCGAGGGTTTTGAGAATATCAAAAGCGAAAAATCGAGCATGTTTCATTTCTGAAGGTGTATTTGTTTAAAGTGTTCCAAAAATTTGCTAAGAGCGAGCTCTTAGTTGCAACTTAACCATATCAGAGAAACCGTCTTGAAGCAGATATTTAACACCGGCATCCCATACTTTGACCAGTTGAAAGCATGGGACGGTGTCACTGAATACAAACTAGACAACCCAAGGGCGCTTTTAGCAGCCATGGATAATCCTCAAGATCAGGTAAAAACAGTTCACGTTGCAGGGACTAACGGCAAGGGCTCTGTTTGTTGTTACCTAGCCGCTATCTTGCAAGCCTCCGGTGCAAAGAAGGTGGGACTTCATTGTTCTCCCCACCTAAGCGATATTTGTGAGCGAGTTGTCATAAATGGTAAGCCAGTAGCCCGAGAGTTATTTGTTAAGGCTTCGGAAGCAGTAAGAACTGCAGCTGATTCAATTTCAATTCAACCCTCTTTCTTCGAAGCAGTTGTTGCCTGCGTATTCTATTTAGCAAGAGAAGAGAATTTTGATTGGTTGGTTTTAGAGACCGGACTAGGTGGCCGGCTAGACGCTACTAACCTTGTTCATCGTCCTGAGCTATCAATAGTCACCAATATCGGTTTTGACCACATGAGTGTGCTTGGGGAAACTTTAACTGAAATTGCTCTTGAAAAGGCTGGGATCATTAAGGAAGGAAGCCAAGTTTTACTTGGAGATATTTTGCCAGAGGCAAAGTCTGCTATCTTGGACTATGCAGGGCAGCTAGTTACACCTGAAAATACTTTTAGATGGGCTGATGACTTTAATTTGGGAAAAGAGAAGAGTGTTTTACCTGGTGGGCGAGAGATATCTTCTGATGTTTTTTTTGATAATAGTTACTCGAAGCCCAGTTCTCATAATAAATTTTTAGCCGCTGCAGCAGCTGAGATACTTGGTTTTGGTGACTCTATTGAAGCTGGTCTTAGAGCTGCTAGATGGCCTGGCCGGTTTGAAGTATTCGAAAGTAATGACCGCAGGATTATAGTTGATGTCGCTCATAATCCAGATGGTATTGAGGCTTTGATTGAAGCAATTGATAATTATC
The DNA here is from genome assembly GCA_964510575.1 of uncultured Bdellovibrionales bacterium. Classification (GTDB taxonomy): domain Bacteria; phylum Bdellovibrionota_C; class UBA2361; order SZUA-149; family CALKYB01; genus CALKYB01. The sequence continues at coordinate 36,900 of CAZECN010000017.1, forward strand.
TTTCCAAATCAAATTGGAATCCAAAGCAGGTAGGACTTTTGGTTTCTATGCTGGGAAGGAAAAACTGGAAACCGATGTTGGACCGTCTTACTTCAAGATTTCCTGAGGCTCAGTTTGTTTTCACATCTTCCAGTCATCCACATTCTCTCAGTGGTCGAGAGCTTCTTGAGCACTACTCTGATGGGGAAGTTGAAGAAAATTCAGAGTCTGCCTATCGTTCTTTAAAAAAGAAGGATCTTTTAATTGTTTGCGGCTCTTTATTTCTGGCTGGAGAGGTTCGGCCTTTAATTGCGAAGGGTGATTTTCGTACATTTGATGGGGGTTCTGTCGCTTAGAAAGCTAAGTAGCAGTTTTCCTTAACTATCTCTAAGTATACGAAGTCCTTTTGATTTACCATAACATGGTAGACCGTAAGATTTACCTTGGAGAAACTATGGACTTTTTAGCAGCAATGCCCCCAGAAATTGCCTTCTACGGGAAGTTTGCCCTTATTTTATTGTTTATAGTTGGGCTTTGCGTGGTCTCATTTTTCGCCATGTTTGGTTAGTATCGAAACTCTGGTCTAAACAGAGTCTTGCTGCTAGACCTTTCCACTTAAGGCAAAGTCATAAGTTTCCAGATGCAAGAGCGAATATTCAAAACTCCTCCCGAAGAGATTCTTACAGATAGGCTTAAACTTGTTCGACCTACAGTTTCGCAAGCTGCTGATATATTAAAGGCATATGCTGGTGACCCTAAGGCTACGAAGTACCTTTCTTGGCCTACCAAGAATTCGGTGGAAGAAGCAGAAGATTTTGTTAAGCGCACGCTGATCTCCTGGGATGCAGGGAACAGCTTTACCTGGTTGGTGCTCGAGCGAGATAGTTCTTCAATTGTTGGTTGCCTCGCTTTCAGGCCAGCTAGAACCGGCTATGAAATTGGCTATGTAATTGGCCCAGCATACTGGGGCAAGGGCTTAGGAACCGAATTGGTTAAGAGGATGATAGCAGTTGGTTTTGAAGACCCTGCCGTGGAAAGAGTCTGGGCCTATTGTGACACAGAGAACGAAGCTTCAATTAAGTTGCTTGAAAAGTGTGGCATGGCGAAAGAGGGCTGTCTCAAAAAATGGGGTGAGTCACCAAATTTGGGCAAGGGACCACGGGACCAGTTTGTCTACGCAGTCGTCCGGTAATCTTTGATATTAGATGCAGCTAAGTATTTCTAGGAAGCAGCAGCTACTTTTTTGTTAAGTCTAGAAATTTTTCTGCTTACGTTTTTCTTATGAAGAACGCCATGCACAGCAGCTTTATCAAGAAGTTTAGTTGCTTCCCGAGCAAGTGTCTTAGCTTCATCAACATTGCCAGCTTCAAGCGCAGCAAGAGTTCCTTTTACTTTAGTTCGTATAGTGGCCTTAGCGAAACGATTTCTCGCATTCTTTTTAGCGGTTTGCCTAATACGTTTAAGTGCTGATTTGTGATTTGCCATGTTGAACTAAGTTTTTTCAGTAAATTTATAAGACTACAGGGCAGCTTACATATAATAGAGGCTCGATGGGGTCAATAAGAGGCAGTAAGGAGAGTAAATAACTCAAGAATGAGGTCTTCTACTTGTTCTTCAGTGCGGTTTTGGCTTTCTGCCAAGCCTCTTCCAGTTCTTTTGTTGGCAGGTCCGCTATGGCATTTTCACCTAAGGACTCTTCCATCTTGCTGAACCGTTCTAAAAAGCGATTACAACACTGCCTCAGACTGTCTTCAGGGCTCACTTTGAGCCAACGAGATAGCTGAGCGACGCTGAATAGGAGGTCTCCAATCTCATGTTCTAACTCTTCTTTCAGCCGATCACTGGGTTGGAAATTGCATTCATCCAAAACTTCTTTCAACTCTTTGGACTCTTCTACCACCTTCTTCCAAACGCCTTTGGCATCTGGCCAGTCGAAACCAAGTTTGCCGGCTTTGTCCCCCAGTCTTGAGGCACGATTGAGCGCAGGAAGGGAGCTGGGTACATCCTTTAGTATGGCGGCTCCAGATAACTCAGCCTCGCCTTTTTCCTGTTTTTTAATTTCTTCCCAATTCTTCTTAACCTCTTCAGCATCACTAACCTTGGTATCCCCAAAGACATGAGGGTGTCTCCTAATCATTTTTGCAGTAATGCCTTGAACTACATCATCGATAGAGAAGGCTTTGCGGTCGATTGCGATTTGGGAGTGTAACATTACTTGGAGTAGAACATCGCCAAGTTCAGCACAGAGTTCCTTATCGTCTTCCCGGTCGATGGCTTCCACTGCTTCATAGGTTTCTTCTATGAAATATTTACGAATTGATTTGTGGTCTTGTTTAATATCCCACGGACAGCCGGTCTCAGGGTCTCTGAGTTTTTTTATTACATCAATCAGTTTATCGAAATTATCAGACACTAATGAGCGTTTGAGTCTTCAGGGGATTTCTTAAAGCCTAGTAAACGCTCTAGTCTTTCAAATAAGTAGAGTTCGAAACCATCCTCTAAATGATCTACTTCAATTAGTCCTTTCGCCATATCTAGTAAATCTTTTCTCTCCGTTTCATCGGTAGTGTCCAACAGATGCTGAGCGAACTGTTCAGTGGTTTGCAAGCTTGCCATCAACTGGGTTCCGTGCTGAATCAGGTTTCTAATTTCTCCGTCCTGAAGACCAAAGTGTTCTTTGAAGTAGCTAAAAAGATAGTCGTACTCACGCTTATCAAAAGAGTTATCGCAAAGTGCGATTTCTGAGACCAGGACAGCTATTGAGAGTTCTCTAGTTACTTGTTTACCGGCCCCAAGCTCATCTAAGAGTTTCTCGTCTTCTGCAGATAGATTTAAAATCTTTCCTGGAAAGACTTTAGCGACCTTCTCGGCTATTTTAGATAGGATATTTTTCAAGGGAGCTCCTCCGAAAACTTGTTTCAGAAAAGGCTATAATGTTTGGATAAGACTGTCCAGACAGTAAAACTAAACAACCTAGAGGATCTGACTAGTGACTAAGTGTCGAGAGACAGATTGAATTCATTGCCGTCGGAGTCGTTTTTGTCCGAGTCTCCATTTTTAGAAAATGCTGATCCGCCACCACTGACCACATCAGAGGGTTCATTTTCATCATTTTCACTCAACTTGATTTTTAGTCTGAGGTTATTGGCACTATCAGCGTTACGCAGAGCCTCGTCGAGCGATATTTTTCCGTCCTTATAAAGCTCTAGCAAGTGCATGTCGAAGGTTTGCATTCCAACACCAACACCTTTTTCCATGGCTTCTTTTAGCTCACTAATTTCAGCTCTGTGGATTAGGTCTTTAACCCTTGGGCTGCCTAAGAGTATCTCAACAGCTGCAACCCTAGAACCTTCTACCGTTCTAACAAGTCGTTGAGAGATGATGCCACGAAGGTTCAGACTAAGCTGCATGTATATTTGTTTATGCCTTTCCGGCGGAAAAAAGTTCATTATTCTTTCCATTGCCTGGTTCGCATTGTTCGAGTGGAGGGTTGCATAGGCCAAATGACCTGTTTCAGCGAATGTTATGGCGGCTTCCATAGTCTCTTGGTCTCTAATCTCACCGATGAGGATAACATCAGGTGCTTGTCTCAGAGTATTTTTGAGAGCGCTTTGAAAGTCGTCTGTGTCAACGCCAACTTCTCTTTGCGTTACAATTGATTTTTTATGTTCGTGGACAAATTCAATAGGGTCTTCGACAGTGATGATGTGGCCAGCTTGGTTTGTGTTTCTGTAGTCAATCATTCCAGCTAGAGAAGTAGACTTACCTGAGCCAGTTGCTCCAACAAACAATATTAAGCCCCTTTTACTCATTGAAACTTCTTTAAGAACAGGTGGAAGATTGAGATCGTCCAAAGTAGCTATCTTTGATTTGATCTGACGGATAACCATTCCAGTGCAACCACGTTGTTTAAATATATTAACCCTAAATCTGCCGAGAGAAGGGTAGTAAAGAGCCACATTTAGTTCAGAACTGCCTTCAAACTCGTTCTGTTGCTTATCATTCATGATACTACGAGCCAGCTCTTCTGTCTCATCAGGTGTCAAAGAACGATTTCCTGCTGGTCTGACTGCACCGTTCACCCTGTATGCCGGAGGACTGTCTACTGTGATGTAGAGATCCGAAGCGTCATGCTCATTCATGACAGTGAGTAATTTTGTAATATCCAGCATTGTTATGCTCCCATTCCCATTCCGTTAGCTCCACTCATGTCTGCTGCTTTAAACATGTCAGGGTTACCGGATTTTTCTATCGCAGTTTCTTTTGTAATTAAGCCTTTATTAACTAATTCGATTAAAGCCATTTCCATGGTACACATACCGATGTGCTTGTTAGTTTGCATCATACTTGGAATTTGGTGAATTTTACCTTCACGAATTAAGTTCTTAACGGCTGTGTTTCCGATTAAGATTTCCAAGGCAGCCGCTCTTCCTCCACCGATTTTCTTACATAGAGTTTGAGTTACGATTGCCTGCATTGATTCAGCCAACATAGCTCGAATTTGGCCTTGTTGATTAGCCGGAAAAACGTCGATGATTCTGTCCATAGTTTTAGGAGCACTAGAAGTGTGCAGTGTTCCAAAGACAAGGTGACCAGTTTCAGCCGCAGTAAGTGCGAGTTGAATAGTCTCTAGATCCCGGAGCTCACCAACTAGAATAATATCTGGGTCTTCCCGGAGTGCAGCCTTCAGAGCATTGTTGAAGCTCTTTGTGTGAGGACCGACTTCTCGTTGGTTGATTAGACATTTTTTTGAATTGTGGACAAACTCGATTGGGTCTTCAATAGTTAGGATATGACCTTCGCTGGTTAAGTTGATCTCGTTGATCATAGCGGCCAGTGTTGTTGATTTACCAGAACCTGTTGGACCAGTTACGAGAATAATTCCTTTCTCCTTTTTGATAATTTGCCCCAAAACTGGAGGAAGAGATAATTCTTCCATAGTCATGATTTTGGTTGGAATTACACGAAATACTCCGCCCATGCCTCGATTCTGATTGAAAATATTAACCCTGAATCTGGCCATGGTCCCAAGCTCGATTGAAAAGTCGATGTCGTTTTTCTCTTCGAAGACAGCTCTTTGGGCGTCACCCATGATGTCGTATAACCCATCTCTAGTCTGATCTGGTGTAAGAGCTGGCATTTTCATCTTTTTCATGGAGCCATCAATACGAATCATTGGTGGTTCTCCAGCAGAGATGTGAAGATCCGATCCCCCTTGCTGAACGCAGAATGTAAGTAGCTGTGATATATCCATTTTAGCTTTCGACCTTTAAGATTTTGTATGTGAATCATCGGATTTGTCCGGGATTCAAATATACTCCTAAGATAAACTCCTACGTAGGTAGTCGAGTTAAGCTGTTAAAATCTTGACTCAAATTTTATTGTTCGGAAAAGACACGAAAAATCGAGCACTTAGGGTGGCCGAGAGAGGAGTTAAGTGATAACAATCGCGACATTTCAGTCGGCTTTCATGGCCGCGAACTCATTTGCCCGTTAATTCTGATTAGAATGGAGAAATTTAGAGCCCGTTCCAGCACTGCCTTGGCAGCAGCTTTGTCCATTTATTACCGCGGAAGACGTCCGGGACTGGATGAGGGTTCGCTAAGCGATCTGGATTTATCCGTAAATCATTTAGTTGTGTCGCCTTCAGCTGCTTTCTCAAGGCAGCTTTATGGTGACTTACGATTTTTTTTAAAGGGACTAAGCGAAAGAGGAGAGGGTCCGGAGGTAAAGCTATTCCCTGATTGGGAGATGTTGCCCTTTGAGCAAGTTTCTCCAGCTTCGACGATCAGTTCTCAACGTCTCGAGGCTCTCCATGCCTTGAACTCACCGAATCCCTGTATAGTCATTTGCTCTGGTGTCTCGATGTTGAGGGGGGTTTTTAACCCTGAGCTTTCAAATAGACTGAGAGAGAGATTAGAGCCTGGCTGCTTACTAGATCCCAATAGTCTTACTTTAAAGTTAGAGGCTTTGGGCTATCAGTCCAAAGCGATGGTTGAAGACATTGCTCAATATTCTTTACGTGGCTCGGTGCTGGATTTCTATCCAACAGCTTTGGCGATGCCTGTTAGGTTAGAGTTTTTTGCAGGTAAGTTGGACTCAGTGAGAACCTTTAGACCTGACACTCAGCGCTCTATAGACCGCTTGTCTAGCGCGGAAATTTTTCCGGTCAGTGAATTTTATTCAGGTGACGATTCCGAGAAAGGCGCGCTAGTTCAGAGTGTTCAAGAGCGAGCATCGGATTTGGGATTGTCTAGGGCATCAGTTGCTGAATTAGAGGATGCAATTAGGCAGGGAACTAAGATCTCAGGGATTGAACAACTTGCTCCACTTTCTCCCCGTTGTCGTTCAACGTTGGTGGACCACCTTGGAGAAAACGGAATTGTCACTCTGGTTTCACCTGATAGCTTATCTAGAAATATTAGTGATTTTTGGGAGCTAGTGGAAGAAAGAGAAGAAGAGATGCGTAGCAAGGCAAGGTTTCACCTTGATCCTCAGCGGGCCTTTAAGACCCTTTCGTGGTTTGAAGATCTTGTTCTGCCAAGAGCCAGATTTTTTGTAGAGGTAGATTCTTTACATTTGCAACAAACTACCATTCAAACTGAAAATAAAATTCTAGAGATAAGAGATAACGAAAAATTACGTTCACTGGTTTCAGCAAGAAAAAAGTCGAGTCAACCTTTTAAACCTGTCGTTGAGCAAATCCTTAAATCATCTGGCGATGGAGTAGACACTATTCTTTTGATTAGCGCTAAGGATAGAGTGGAGAAGCTTCAAGCCTTGCTTGAGCCATATGGTTTGCGAGGAGATGATCGAGGAAACACAATCTCCGAGCTACTAGAGATTTGGGAGTCCGAAGACAGAAGATTTAAAGGTAGTTGTGGAATAGTGGTGGGTGAACTTGTTGGAGGAATATTTTCTTCTGGAGAGCGTCTTCAAATTTTTGCGGAACAGGAAATTTTTCCTGATGTTCAAATCAAGAGAACCTCAGCTGCCAGAAAAAAGATCAATAGAATTCTTACAGGAGATAAGCTTTTTGAAGCAGATGACTTTGTCGTTCATGCTGACTATGGAATAGGCCTCTACCGAGGACTTGCTGAAAAGACAGTTGAAGGCCAGAAGGCTGACTATATGCTTTTGGAATATGCTGAGAAAGCTCGTCTATATATTCCAGTTGAGAATATCGCCAAGGTGCAAAAATATGTGGGCATTGAGGGAAGTGAACCTCGACTAACCACTCTTGGTGGCTCAGCCTGGCAAAAAGCCAGAAAGAAAGTTGAAGCGAGAGTTGCAAGTTTAGCAGGTGAGCTCCTTGAGTTATACGCCCAACGGGAGCTAGTGACTCGAGAGCCTTTTGGGCTAATTGGTGAAGACGATCGTAGTTTTGCTTCTGAGTTTGGGTATGATGAAACACCAGATCAAGCCAATGCCATTAGGGATGTCCTTAATGATTTAGCTAGTGAGAAACCAATGGACAGGCTTGTTTGTGGTGACGTTGGCTATGGAAAGACAGAGGTTGCGTTGAGGGCGGCCTTTAAGGTTGCCGTTTCTGGACGTCAGGTTGCAGTTTTAGTTCCCACTACAATTCTTGCTTCTCAACATTTCAATACCTTCCTACAGCGCTTCACAGGATTTCCAGTAGAGGTGGGAATTGTCAGCCGTTTTCAAACCTCACAGGAAAACAAAGAGCTGCTCCAAAAAGTTCGAGTAGGAAAAGTGGATATTGTTATCGGTACTCATCGTCTGTTGCAGAAGGATGTGAATTTTAAAGATTTGGGCTTACTAATAATAGATGAGGAGCATCGTTTTGGGGTTGCTCATAAAGAAAAGCTCAAAAATATGAAAAAATCGATTGATGTCTTGACGATGACTGCTACGCCGATTCCAAGAACTCTGCAAATGTCCATGTTGGATATACGTGACCTTTCTGTCATTGAGACCCCTCCGGTTGATCGTCAGTTGATTCGAACTTTCTTGGTACCTTCCGAGGATTCGCAAATTAGAGAGGCTATCAAGCGAGAGTTGGCTCGTGAGGGCCAGGTCTTTTTTGTGCACAACCGTGTGCAAACAATAGAGGGTGTAAGACAACGTATAGAGGACTTAGTGCCGGAAGCCCGTGTAGTAATTGGGCATGGCCAAATGAAAGAGAAGGAACTGGAACTCGTTATGCGAGATTTTCAGGAGCACAAAGTAGATATACTTTTAGCTACAACGATAATTGAGTCTGGTTTGGACTTTCCCAACGCCAACACAATTATAGTTGATAGGGCAGACACCTTTGGCCTAGCTCAGCTTTATCAGCTTAGAGGTCGGGTGGGCCGCAGTTCCAGACGGGCCTATGCTTATTTTTTAGCCTCGGATGAAGCCTCTATGTCTAAGGACGCCAAGAAACGTCTACAAGTAATGCAGGCTTTAGATGATCTAGGTGTTGGCTTCAAACTTGCTTTGCAAGATATGGAAATTAGAGGTGCCGGAAATATTTTGGGTCGAGATCAAAGCGGGAATGTGAACAGCGTTGGTTTTGAACTCTACACGAGGATTCTTAAACAAGCGGTAGAGACTGCACGAAGAAAGCTAATAGAACGGGGTGGTGGAGAATTGCCTGAAATTGATGTTGAACCAGAACTTTCAATTGGCTTTCCTGCTTATATTCCACCGGACTACATTCCTGATGTTAGTCAGAGACTTCTACTTTATCAACGAATGGTAAATATCGAAAGCATGGAAGATGGTAAGGAGTTGGCTCTGGAGGTTGAAGATCGATTTGGCAGATATCCTCAAGAGCTGGAGAGTATGATTGAGCTCATGGTTTTTCGTGCCCGCCTTAAACAGCTAGGTATCGCTAAAGGTAGCTTTCGTAGTGGGGTGTTGAGACTTGGATTTCATCCTGAAGCCAGTATCAAAGTAGACTCACTTCTGGAGGTTGTTTCGGGAAAATCAGATACCTACAAAATTTCACCCGGACATAACCTAGTGATTAAGACGGATTATGAAGAACCTGAGTCGCCCTTGGCCCTTCTTGAAGAAGTTGATAAGTTCATGGCTCTAGTTAACTGATTAGCCGAAAAGTAGCCATGGTTGTGCGCATGAACAGTAAGTTAAGTATGAAATTAAATTTGTTACTCCTTTCTCTTTTTATTCCACAGCTTTGGATGGATTGGGTAATTGGCATAGCCAATGCTGAGAGTGAAAGTGGTGCTAAACTTAGCGCTATAGACACCAGCTCTGTTGTAGTTGATGAAGTTGTAGCCAGCATTCAAGGCGAACCCGTTCTGGATTCAGAATTGAAATCTAAGCAGGGGGTGAGCTCTGGCCAAGGCCCTGAAGTTAGTTCTAGAAAGAAAGTTCTTTTAGAAATGCTATTGGCAAAGGAAGCCCAGCGACTAGGTGTTGTAGTTGATCAACAAACAATTGAGTCCTACTTGGCTGAGGTTCAGAGACAAAATGGAGTGGATGCTGCAGGGTTTCAAAATCTTCTCCAGTCTCAAGGTTACAGTTTGGATACTTACCGCGAGGTCGTGAAGAAGGAAATAGAACGAACGCGAGTTTATGCTCTAGAGGTTCGACCTAGCGTAAATATTTCAGAAGCTGAAATTGATAAATATTTACAGGAGAATCAATCAGTCTTGCCAGATGCTGGTTCAGTTGCCGTAGTTAGGTACGATTTAGACTGTGGAACAGATATAACTTGTAGTGGGCCGGAGCTAGCGGAAAATGGTAACCAGCTTCGCTCAGCATTACTTTCAGGTGCAGTCAACCAGGTGGATGTTCAGTTTAAACGTAAAGAGCTTGGTTTTTTGAAACCAGCTGATCTTAAAGAAAGCATGGCTCAGCAAATATCTGGCTTAGAGGATGGTCAGGTTAGTGAAGCGGCCTTAATTGATGGTAAATTAAGCTTATTTCAAGTAGTTGGAAGAGTCGACCCAGAAGGTAAAATGACTGGTCTAATGAGAGATCAAATTCGTAGTAACTTGATTAACCAAAAACTCCCAAAGGCTGTTGAGACTTGGTTAAGTGACGATCTTCCAAAGAAGTACAACCTAGTCCTTACTAAGGATCTCTGATTTAGTTAATATTTCTTAGAAAGTTGCCCAAAGGCCTTGTCTTGTGACTACGAAAAGTATCTCCATACAAGGTGCCTCGGAGAACAACCTAAAAGGCTTAAGTCTAAGCATTCCTCATGATGCGATGACTCTAATATTCGGGCCATCTGGTTCGGGTAAGACCACGCTCGCAGTGAATACTATAGCCGAGCGTATGATATCCAGTATTAATTCCTTAGGTATTTCACCAAAGGAAGTTGATGGAACGGTTAGGGGACTGCGTTACTGTTTCCTAGATAAGGCTTCCAAACAACCTTCTGGAACAAGAGCCAGGGAGACATTATTTGAACAACTGAATTTCTCTAGTTTGCTGCAAGAATTATTTCAGCATTCCGGACAGATCAAGTGTGCTGCCTGTGGAACCTTGAACCGAGCTGCCGAATGTTCTCATAAACTCCCTAGTTTAGAAGGGGAATACTTTCTATGCCAGCGGCTACCTCGAAGAGAGATTGACCAGAAATCTCTAACGGAAAAAGGAATCACAAAATTCTTTGTAAAGGGAGAGTTGTATAGTTCAGAAGAACTTGGCGATCTGTCTTCTGCTGTTGAATTAGACTTGGTTATAGATTTTATGGAAGGTAACTTCTTAAAAAATCGAATATTAGAAGGGGATCCAGATATTAAGTTTGTCTTGTTGGATTCCTCTGGTCAGCTCAAGGTAGAGATAAGTTCGAGTAATAACTGTTCAAGCTGTGATCACAAATTGCCTGACTTCGAGACTGCTTTAGGGGATGGAGTGTTTTGTGAACAGTGCGCAGGTCTTGGTTACCAAACCGAATGGAGTGAAGATTATTTATTTGATACTGATGCTGACTCTTTGCTTGAAGCTATTCGGCCATTTCGCTTGAAGCCTTTGAGGAGGAAACTTCCGGCCCTATTAAAAATGTTAGACTCTTTAGAGTTAGACAAGGATGCCCCAGCTTCTAGCTTCGCCTTTGAAAAATTACATTCAAAGATTAAGCCGCTACTGGATACGATCAGAGTAGAGAGCAAAAGCGAAACCGTTGTGGAGTTGCTGGACAGCTTTCGAAGCAGCGTCAATTGTGAACAATGCTGTTCTGGAGTCAAAGTTCTGTTTGATGAGTTTTTCATAGGAAAGTCCTCAGTGGCCTCTTTATTGAAAGGCCCACTATCAAACCTTGAACCTCTGTTGATTGAGCTTGATAACTCCACTGCTTCTTTTGCGTTGGAGTTAGTTTCCAACTTTTCAATGCTTGGAATCTCTGAGATGAACTTAGTCTCGAATTTTTCTAACTTCGAACCCTGGAGACAGTGTCTTATTAGTAGTGCTTTAGTGCTTTCAGGTAGATCTTCTGGCGCCGTCTATGTTCTGGATGAACCGTTTGATTTGCTTTCACCTGAAAGGACTTCCGACCTTATGAAGCTTTTTAGATCCACAGTGGAACGAGGAAATACATTGCTTGTCGTAGGTCATAGCCAGGACCTTGTTGAATTTTTTGATTATTCGGTAGAGCTGGGGCCTGGGGGAGGAGCTTCAGGCGGTGAGATTGTTTCAATCGAAGAGAAGCAGGGTAGGGAGAGCCGATCTTTAAAAAAACAAAAGCCAGCAGGAAATAGTAGTGCTGAAGAGTTTTGTTCTGTGTCTGGATATCTTCCTAGGTTTGATGCCAATTATTTGCTCGATATTGCCATCGGAAAAATAAATGCAATTGCCGAATCCGGAGGATCAGAAAGAGAGCTTTTATGGAAAGTTTTGTCTCCGGGCTTTAGGTCACTGGTAGCCGGTGAAGAAGCTGACGTAAATTTTTGCAATCGCTTTTCGATTAAGGAAATTTCAAGCCATTCTTCGTTCCAGAGAGTAATTTCACTCCATTTTAATCAGGGTAAGAGAAGTAGAAAAAGAATATCCTCTTTCCTAGGTATTGAAGCGGAAATAGGTAAGCTTTACTCTTTAAGTTCAGAAGCTAAAACAACTGGAGCAACAGGCTCCACTTTGATTCGTAAGTCACATCTTCACCGTGAAGTCACTTGGCGTGGACGAAGCACCGAGGAAGTCTTGGAGATGACTGTATCTGAAGCAGCTTCTTTTTTTAGATTTCATCCTTTCATATCGAAGAGACTTGTAGTTGCAGAGAAACTCGGCCTTTCTTACCTTTCTTTATGCCAGCAAGTAGACAGCCTTTCTCAAGGTGAGTATCAGCGGCTTAGACTAGTGGAGAAAATTGGCTCGCTCTCCGGTGAAACACAGAGTTTATTGCTCATGGAGCATGCTTGTAAGGGACTTGGTCCAGCTGAAGTTTCGAACTTGATTTCCTGCCTTCGAGAGGAACTTGGGAAGGGTGTTACGGTGCTGGCTATTGAGAGTAATCATTACTTTCGAGAGAGTGTGGACCAGCTGCTGGCAATCAATCTCTCAGCCTCGACAAGTCCACTCTGAAGGGCTAGTATTTTCGGAAGTAGCTCCCTGCGAGTTGGGAGCTGATGTTATTTAATTTTGGAGAAATAGAATGGAACTTGCATGTCTTGACCTTGAGGGCGTGTTGATACCGGAAGTTTGGGTTAGTTTTGCTGAAAAGACAGGAATAGAGGGTTTGAAGGCTACGACTCGTGATATTCCTGACTATGATGAGTTGATGACTATGAGACTCGATCTACTTGATAAGCACAACCTTAAGCTTGATGATATTCAAGAGGTGATTCAGACTCTTTCTCCGCTTGAGGGTGCAGGTGATTGTTTGGACTGGTTGCGCGAGCGTTTTCAAGTAATCATTCTTTCAGATACTTTCTATGAGTTTGCCGGTCCTTTGATGGCCCAGCTGGGTTATCCAACTTTGTTTTGTCACAAGCTGGAAGTTAATGGTTCCGGAAAGGTCACTGGCTATAAACTTCGCCAGAATGATCAGAAGAGAGAGGCGGTAAAGGCTTTTCATAAATTGAACTTCAGAGTGATTGCCGCAGGTGATTCTTACAATGATACCAATATGCTCTCAGAAGCTGAGGCTGGAATCCTTTTCTCACCACCTGCAAACGTGATTGAGGAATTTCCTCAATTCCCTGTGACTAATTCTTATAAGGAGCTTCAAGCTGAGTTTCTTAAAGCTAGTAATAGAGAGCTAAGACCTTAGTGACTAGTTCCCGAAGATTCGAACTTGGAAAAGGGAAAGATGACCCTTTTGACGATTCTTTGGAGGGACACCATCGTCGTAGGATTTTTATCTGTACTTTTTCCATTCTTGCTCGTTTTACTCAGTGTGATGGTGAGCTTAAGAAAGAGGAAAGAAAGGAAATAGGCAGAATTTGTCGTGAAGTTCTAGAGCTGGATGACAAGAGAACCCATTATGCAGCTCAAGTCTTCAAAGATGCCCTAAAGAACCCGACTAAGCTCACGGTTTGGCTAAAAGAGTTTAAGGAGCTGTTGGTTGATCAGCCCAAGATGCTCCCTTGGTTATTGGATATTTTGAACAAGGTTGCGCTTGCTGATGGCAATTGTAGCGTCGAGGAGAGACGCTTCATTTGGGGAGTAGCTGATTTTTATGGTATTTCTGACTCGGTTAGGGAAAGCTCTAAGGCATCTTTTAATCCTGGGAGTGAACGCTATAAAGCCATCCTTGGCTTAGGCCCCGAGGCGGGTTGGCATGAGGTTAGTAAGAAATATCAGGAGCTAAGAAACGAATATGATCCTGAAAGAATTAAAGAGAAGGGAATGCCCAAGGAGTTTATAGCCCTAGCTACTGAAAAGCTAAGTGTTATTGAGGGGGCCTATCTTATTCTTGAAAAAGAAATGAAGGGTTAGAGAATGGAATGGAAAAAATTCGATTCTAAGCGTTTGATCAAATTAGCCGAAGAGCAGTTTCCTGAGGAATCTTGGCTGGCAGAGTCGCTGGCTTTTTGTACTGAAGTTGCTGACGATGGAAGTGGGACTTATTTCTATTTTACTCCCCGAGATGCGGCCAGTAATGGCAATACCGAATGGGAATTTCAGAAGAATCTTAGTTTGCGCGATCCTGATTTTGGAGAACTAATTTTAGATGTTCTTCAAAATAACAGGATCGGCGGCATCGACTTCATTGAGAAGCGAGAAGGCTCAGTTTACTTGGACTGGCTCTCTGCTTCTTCGTCAGTCTCCGATGGCTCATAAGGTGATTGCTCATCATAGTAAGGAATCAACATTAGTGGCAGCATTCCTGACTCTACTGGTAGAAAGTCCGGCCTTTCATATAAAAAATTGCTAACCAACCAATCCAAATCTGGATCATCTGCTTCATGTGGATAGAACGGGCGTCCCATAGTAATTTTACCCCTGCTTAAAACCTAGTTTGCATATGCAGATTTCTCTCTGCATAAGATAGATCGACCCTAAAATGGAAATACTTTAGGGATATAGTAGGTTTTTCAGGGGTTTTAATTATTACTGATTTCAACAGCTTAGGCTAAATTAAGATAGTTGTCGTAAATAAATTGGGTTAATTACCCCTAGTTTTTGTTGTCGGAGCCTTAGCAATAGTAGAAATTTCTTCTTACTGCTTTCGAGAGCAGGTGCTACTGGTTGGAGCCATATTTTTGAATATCCTGAGATACTTACCTTTACTTATTCTACTGAGCTTCAGCGGTTTCATTCTGAACTGGTTTAGCTTTTATTTGACCTCTGGAATTGTTCCTGCGGTTGACCTTGCAGGTCATGTTTCTCAAACCGAGCGGCTTGTTGAAGCCTTGCTTTCAGGCGGCCTGTTTTATTTTGACGAGAGAACCTTCAGTGGTTGGCCCGCTTTTCAATTCTACGGTTTTCTTCCTCATCTCGCGGCAGCTTTATCATACCCCTTGGTAAGTATTTTTACTGAAAGTGGTGGTCTTTCAGTTGATCAAAGTGCCTTTCGGCTATCGGTTCACTGTTGGTTAGTGTTTGGCTGCGCGACTCTAAATCTTTCAGTTTACTATTTTGTCAGTGCCATGTGGAGGAACGAATCTTTTACGTTCTGGGCTAAAGTGGCTTTGGCTTCGATAGTTTCTGCCCTGACCTTTTGGTTTCTAAACCACGATCATCAGTGGTACGGAATTGGCGCTGCTGCTCCTCTTAATATAGGACTCTTTTCTCAAGTATTTGGCTGGCACTTCTTTTTATTGCACCTGGGAGCATTGGTTAGATTTCTTAAAGAGGATTCAGGTAGGCAATTTGCTTTAACTTCAGTCTTCTTTGCTGCTTTATTCGTCTCTCATACTTTAACAGCTGTTTATTCAGGCTTTATCGTTTTCATGGCAATTGTTTGGTTTCGGGAGCATAGAGCTTCCATACTGCAAAGCCATCTTGTGGGAGTCTGTTTGGTTGCTTTTTGGCTCCTACCATTTTTTAAGTATTCAAGCACCTACACCGCGCTCGATGTTTATAGACCTCAAGGTGACTTTCTGGAGCTTTTCTTTCGTTATCCGCTTGTCACCCTGAAAGATAATTTGTTGAGCTTGTTTTTTAGCGGGCAATTTAAAAGCATGAGCCCGGTAGAGCCTTTTCTTCTATTCTCGCTCTTTATTGCTGTTTGGAAGAGAGAGCAAATTAGCTCAAAGTATTTCTACTTTTTTATATTTAGCTTGCCTGTTTCAATTGCAGTTTTTTCAAGTGGTTTTATATCTAGTAGTATTCCGTTAGGCATTCACTACTACCGATTCAACGCCTATCATTTTCTTTTGTTAATGGCCCTACTTTGCTGGCCTGTTGTGGCTTGTGTTTCTAGAGGAACCGCTTCTCGCGGTTATGCGCTAGTTCTTCTCGTTTTTTCAGTTTTTTGCATTTGGGTAAATACATCTTTGCCTCACTACGAAAGATCGAAAATTAAAGGTTTAGCTGAGAGCAGAAATTACTTGAAGGATGAACAGTCAGTTGTGAATGCTCTTGCCGCTAGTCAGGGAAGGTCTGGAGGAAGAGTTTATACGGAGTATTTTGATGATTATGAACGCTATAGCTTTCTTTCTGCTCACTATATTCATACCCATCTAACCAGTACTCGAGAGGTGTTGAACGGTTTATTTGTCCAGAGTGCCTTGGCTTATCGAATGCCTGTTGTAAGTGCTAATTTACTTGGTGCTAAAACTTACCATACTCCCTTATTGTTTACTGATCGTTCAGAGCTTAGTGATGCAACCAAGGTTCAGCAGCTAAAAGATTTTGGAGTTAGTGACATTGTAATTGGGAATCGTAGATTTCTTGAAAAGCTACAACCTTTTCTTGTTGAGCCCGAGAGGAAAATAGGCCTTTACTGGACTGCTAAGATTTCAAACAGTGCTTTTAATCCAATAACACCTGTTAAAAAGAAAGTTGTCGGTTATTTAGATCTAAAAGGGAATTTACCTTTTAAGTTTATCCAGTATTTTCTTTACGCTCGGGATAGTTTTTATCCAGAAGTGGAACTCATTGCTCTAGACGGGCTATCGAATATGCCCGAAGACATGAAGGGTGTAATTATCAATGGTCAGCTTACTGGCAAATTGAAGCAGCCAAAGCTAGAACTAGACTATCAGGAGCCCGTTCATTTCAATCATTTTGGCGTCAGATATCAACATAATTTTGAATTAGACAGTTTTAATGAAGCCGAAGCCTATCTGAATTCTAAGCGCAGCCAGCTTAGCAATTTGATTTCAGGAATTAGTGCTCCAAAAGTTTCCGGAAAGGAGCCCCGCAGGTCTAGTGAGCGTCGTTTTAATAGAATGGATTTTGAAAATCTTGAACCGGGACATCTATACCGAGTCAACTACAGTTATTTTCCTTACTGGAAGGCCAAGGGCGCTAAGATATTTAGAGGAATGGGGGAGAGGATTTTTCTTCAAGCCACCGGTGAGACTGCACAGCTGAAGTATTCCAAGTGGCACGACTGGACAAGTTGGCTAGGCCTTTTTGTTAGTCTATTTGCGGCTGCAATAGTTTGGGTTGAATTTAAGACTTCTGAAGAGGAAAAAAACTCAGATTAGCTTAGTTTTATCCTTGTAC
This sequence comes from uncultured Bdellovibrionales bacterium, assembly GCA_964510575.1. Taxonomy (GTDB): domain Bacteria; phylum Bdellovibrionota_C; class UBA2361; order SZUA-149; family CALKYB01; genus CALKYB01. Next base: position 53,916 of record CAZECN010000017.1, read on the forward strand.
GCCCCTGAGATTTAACCTATAAGTACTGTCGTGGCAGCGTTATTGGAGGGGGAGATACGGGGAGTTCGAGGCCCCGCCCCAACCATTCTCACCGAAACATTTCTTTTGAGCCCTACTATTCCTTATCGGCGTCTTTCTTTTCAGCTTTCTTTTTAGGAGCAGCTTTTTTCTTAGTAGCGACTTTCTTGGTTGTGGCTTTTTTCTTGGTTTCCTTCTTCTCAGAGTCCTTAGCAGCAGCTTTTTTAGTAGTAGCCTTCTTTTTAGTGTCTTTTTTGGCAGCTGCTTTCTTTTTCTTAGGCTTAGGCGTTGTCTTTCCTAACTTATCTCTGCGGGCAAGAAGTAGCTCGCAAGCTCGCTCCATAGTGAGTTCTAAAGGATCTTCACCTTTTGGAATAGTAGCGTTTACCTTTCCATCAGAAACATACGGACCATAACGACCTGTTCTAACAGTTACTGGCAATTCGCTGTCTGGATGTTCACCTAGCTCCTTCAAGGCTTTCGGAGCAGCTCTTTTTCGACTTTTCTTGGGCTGAGCTAGTAAGTGCATAGCTTGCTCTAAGGTAATCGTAATTGGAGACATTTCCTCCATATTGATAGAGCGAGTTTCTGTTCCGCATTTAATGTAAGGGCCGAAGCGACCGTTGGCGGCCATTACAGGTTCTTTCATCTCTGGGTGTTCCCCAAGATCAATCGGTAAAGCAAGGAGCTTAACAGACTGCTCTAAGGTGACGTCCTCTGGAGTCATGTTAGACAATAGCGAAGCCATCTTAGGCTTTTTCTTGGAACCCTCCTCTTGGTCACCATGCTGAACATAAGGACCGTATGGGCCAACCTTAAGATAAATTGGTTTTCCAGACTCTGGGTGTTCTCCGAGACTCTCTGGTGGCCTAGAGGCCAGCTCTAGTGCCTGAACTGCTGCATCGAGAGTTAGCTCGTCAGGAGCTGTTCCATCGGGAACGCTAGAGCGCTGCTCTCCGTTAGTTATGAAAGGCCCGTAACGACCAATTCTAACTTCAACATCAACTCCTCCATCGGTTGTTCCTAATGGGATTCCACAGACAACTCTGGGGTCAATGTCCTCGAGACCTTTAGTTATCAAAGTTTCTAGGCCTGGGTGACCATTACCGAAATAAAAGTTCTTTAAATACTTTATATTCTCAGCTTCGCCACGTGAAATAGCATCAAGATCATCTTCAAGTTTAGCAGTGAAGTCGTAGTCAACGATATTAGAGAAATGATTTTCAAGCAGAGAAACTACTGACATCGCAGTGAAAGACGGAACAAGTGCAGAGCCTTTTTTGAAGGCATAAGATCTGTTTAGAACAAGTTCCACAACAGCAGCCCAAGTACTCGGTCTTCCAATCCCTCGCTTCTCAAGCTCCTTAATCATACTACCCTCAGTATAACGAGCTGGTGGTTGGGTAGTATGTTCTGTTTCGTTAGCTTCTTTAGTTTTGAGGGCGTCTTTTTCCTTCATCTTAGGAAGGAATTTTTCCTGGTCAGCCAAATCCGCATCTGGATCATCTGAACCTTCAACATAAGCTCTCAAGTATCCAGGGAAGGTAATCGTTTTTCCTGCAGCTCTGAATCTAGCGTCTTCAACTTCAACGTGAACAGAGATATGGGTTCCAGTTGCATTCATCATCTGTGAGGCAACAGTTCTCTTCCATATTAGATCGTAGAGTTTGAACGCTTCCGAGCCAAGCTTAGACTTAACTTCTTCCGGCGGAGTGAATTGCACCCCAGCTGGTCGAATAGCTTCGTGAGCTTCCTGAGCATTTTTAACCTTAGTGGTATAAATTCTTGGCTCGTCCGGTAAGTATTCTTTCCCGTAGTCTCTTTTAATAAAGCCCCTAGCCGCTTCAAGAGCTTCATTGGATAAGGTAGTTGAGTCAGTTCTCATGTAGGTAATGAAACCGTTCTCGTAAAGCTGCTGAGCAACGCTCATTGTGTGCCGAGCTGAAAACCTTAGTTTTCTGTTACCCTCTTGCTGAAGAGTACTGGTAACAAAAGGTGGTGCTGGCTTAGAAGTATAAGGCTTTTCCTCTACCGAAGTTACTGTTGGAGTTCCATTAACTACTTTGTCCTTGATTGCTCTTGCAGCTTTTTCATCAAGCGCGACTACTTTGTCTGCTTTAAGTAGTTCTCCAGTGTTTGGATGAAAATCTTTACCAGTGGCAATTCGTTTCTCACCAACATGGGTTAGTTCAGCCTCGAAATCATCCTTATCTTTTAGGAAGCTAGTTTTAACTCCCCAGTAAGTAGCTTTACAGAATGCTATTCTTTCTCGCTCTCGTTCTACGAGAAGTCGAATGGCAACACTTTGAACTCGGCCAGCACTAAGTTTTGGACCAATCTTTCTCCAAAGTAGTTCGCTCAGTTTGTAGCCGTAAAGTCGGTCAATGATTCTTCTGGTTTCTTGAGCCCTGACAAGATCTTCGTCAAGTTCTCTAGGGTTATCCAAGGAAGCCTGAATAGCCTCTTTGGTAATCTCGTGAAAAACTAGTCTTTGAAAAGGCACTTTTGGCTTCAAAACTTCAAGCAAATGCCAGCTAATAGACTCTCCCTCGCGGTCTTCATCCGTCGCGAGATAAATTTCTTTAGCTTCACCTACGAGTTTTTTTAAGTCTTTAACGTGATCCTTTTTGCTTTTAGGAATTACGTATGTCGCTTCGAAGTCCTTATCAATATTGACTCCCAAACTGGCCCATTTCTCTTTTTTAATCTTAGCCGGAACCTCTGAAGCATTCCGTGGCAGGTCACGTACATGACCGTTTGAGGCTTTAATGATGTAATCCTTACCCAGAAACTTTTTGATAGTTTTGGCTTTGGTTGGTGACTCTACTATTACAAGATACTTGTCGGACATGTCCCTAGTTTTTGAAAAGGCCTGTAAGGCAGTCGGCGCTTAAACACTTGAAAACACTACTCTTTTCCAAGCTCCCATTATATTGCCCCTAAGGCAACTCCGCTAAGGTTCAACAAATCAAAGATTTAGGCAAGTTTAGTTAATTTTCCTACCTTTATTATTGATAAAAATCATGCTAGATAAGCTGGTTCAAAAACTACTTTGTTCACGTAAGTCATTTCAACTTTTACTTCATGTCAAAACGAATCTGGATAACCTGGGAAACCCAGCGAAGAAACAAAGAACTAGCTGATGCTTTCGATTGTGAGTTTCATCAATTTGATTTCTCTAAGTCCAATCCCTTAGTTAGATTTTTAGTTTCGGCCCAAAAAACAATAGCTGAAGTTTATGCCAACAGAAATGGGGTTGTCTTTGCTCAATACCCTTCGGTGTTTTTGGTATGTCTCCTCGGCTTTCTCAAATATTTTATAAAATTTGACCTGGTTGTTGATGCTCACAACGGAGCTCTTGAAGAGTATCATGGCGAGGGGTTTCGAAAGATGCTTTCTAAGTTTGCTCTAGGTCGCTCTGATTTTGTTATCCTAAGCAACACTTCCTTAGTGCCCCTACTGGATCCTTTCCAATCCAAAGCTTTGATTCTTCCAGACAAGGTTCCGGAAATTGAGGAGCATCCAGCGCCTGAATTAACATCTGGCTTTGCTAGGCCTTGGATGACTCTCATCGCTAGTTATGCTGATGATGAACCAATAGAAGAGTTTTTAAACGGATTTCTGGCCAGTAAAGTTGCTGAAAAGGGGACTTTGTTTGTTACTGGCAGAAAGTCTAGAGCTGGAGAGCTAGTCCGCTATGAAAGTGATCAGCTAGTCTTTACAGACTTTTTAACGGAGGAAGAATTCTGCGGTCTGATTCAAAAGTCAGACCTGTTGGTTGATTTGACCACGAGAGAAGGCTGTTTGGTTTGCGGAGCCTATGAGGCGCTAGCTGTTGAAGTTCCGGTTCTGCTATCTAACAAAGAGGCATTGAAGAAAACTTTTCCTTCTGGAACAATATTTGCTGATAACGATTCGGAGTCTTTTGCTCGAGGTATTGAAAGTTTCTCAGGAAATAAGGAACAATTAAAGCTCGACGTTAGCGATATGCAGTCTAAGTTTAATCAAACTTGGAACGGTCTTTTTCAAATAGCTGACCAGAAAATCAAAGAATTTGCGGAGACCTAGTTAAGCTCTGACTTTGGTAGTGGTCGAAAGTCTCGAGTCCATTTCATTGGGTTCGAGGCCAAATTTTTTCTTCCGAACATAGAACAACACCTCCCCCTAGTATTTAAGCACCTGAAAATACTAGCCTTTCTAGGGCTACTATTTTTTTGAAGCGACAAGCTGTTTTCCCTAGATTAGAGAGTATGAACAAAACTTATCTTTCAGTATTAGTCGGAACCTTGATTCTGTCCCCTTCGTCGGCTTCCGCTCAACTATCCCAATTGGATTTTGATTATAAACCCAACAAAAAAGTTGCCAGTGTTGTGGTCGACTCCGAAGAGAATCGTGAGTTGATTAAAGAAATGACAGGAGATAGTCCGGCTACAGAGGATACTGCATCCAAAGCTCTTCCAGCTGATAAGGAAGATAGTCGAGCGGCACTTTTTGGCGAAAAAATTGAAAAGAATATTTTCCAAGAGCCAGTTTGGTTAGTGCCTGCTAAATCAGGCCCAAAAGTAGATAGAGATAATAGTGCGACTATTACTAGCTTTGTTGGCTGGGAACCTGAGGAAGGCGAATCATGTGCTAAGCCTGTTAATGAGGTTCAATCGACTATGAAGTCTAGAGCTTTGGAGAATGTTATATCTCGTTTAACCGGAGAAAAGCCCTCTTCTCTTTGTTCAAATACTTGTGAGACTGGTAAGCAACCCTTAGTTTCTAAACTAACAGTTGCAGATATGAAGGGAGGCGCTTTTAAGTTTTCAGTATTGGAAGGAAGCTGCACTTACCAAATGACTAGTCCTGAAGAAGGTTGGACTAAGCTTCGAGTCGAGAAAATCACTTGCGAATGCATGTCGTTATAGTTTTTCGTCAGCTCTTGTGACGATGCTCACATAAATTACTAACATCACAAAACTTACATTTTTTCTCTGTCGGACGAGGAACAGCAGGAATGCCTTCATTTATTGAATGCATTTCATCGATTAGTGTTTCTAACCACCGCTGTTTTTCCTCTGTGTTTTTAACTTTTACAACTCGACGCTTCTTCCCCATTAACAAGATGCCGTGTGGTGGACGCGTGTTTGTTTCCTCTTCAATTAATCGCAGGTAGCTTAGAATTTTTACTACATGACGATCCTGAACCTTGCTACTCATCGGAACTAGATCTACTGGAATCGTAAATTTTCCTTCCTTAACCAAGGCGTCAGGAGTGCCTTTAAGCATTAAATTTATAGACTGGAAACTACGAGTTGGGAACTTATCATTATCTTTGAGAGACAAGACTTCAAGAGTAAGAATTGAATCAGACTGGTCAGCTAGATTGCTGTATTTTCTGTCGAAAAAATCCCATAAGAAGATCAACAGGCCTAGGACTAGTAGTAATGCGAAAATCTCTAAAGGTATGGTGCCTGGCTCATACTGACCAAGCATGTTCTCTAACCACGAGTTCATTTATTTAGCTCTAACAAAAAGACTAGAATGACTAACATCACGAGGAGCACATATGCGACTTTGGTGTATAGCTTGAATTCAGCAAGCATTCCTTGCTTTTCTATCCAGTCTTTTCTTTCTTTGGCTGCTGTTTGATTTGGGGTTGTTTTTGGCTGGAATTGTTTTGAGGAACCTTTTAATCTCCATGCCTCTGGGCAAACCACATAGCTGGCTAGCTCGTTCGCAGAAATTATTTTTTTCTCCAAGGCTTCGCTTCCTCAATATCTTGAAAATTAAAATATGAACTAACTATAGCGGAGAATAGTAGCCTTAACTACAGATTAAAAAATTGAGGCAATGGCTAGCTTATTAGAGATTAGCTATGATCTCTTCAACGGTCTTCACGCAAATATAAAGCTCTCCTGTACCCAGACGCTTTTCTTTTGCAGAACTTAAAGCCTGGTCTACTGGAGCAAGCCGAGAGGCAATCTTAGTAAGGAAACGCTTACAATCCTTTGGACTATTAACTTTATCACTTTGGACTAATTTGCCAGTTAGTTCTTCAATGAGGTTCTTATAATCATCTGCTAATGAAATTCTGGCATTTAGCTCGTGTTGAGATGTAAAAGCTCGAAAACTGCTTTCATCAATGAACAAGTTTCCGCCAAGTCTTCGGTTGAGAACCTTTAAAACATCTACAGTTAAATCAAGATCTGCTCCAGAGGCCTTGGCTGTCGTGGCAGCCTCTAGGGCGTTCAGTCTCAAGCTTGCCCAACAAACAGAGCGAATTAAATCTTCTGATAGGCCTTTTTGCTTGAGCTTGTAAAAAGCTTCGCTTGTAAGACTATTATTTTCGAAATCAATCTTCTTTGGATCGCCAAGTTCTTTCAATAGGCTGCTAGCATTTTCTAGAGCTTTCTCTAGACCGCCATTCATTCTTTCTTTTTGTCCAAACCAAGTAATTGCTCGCCTTAGGGCATTTTTAAAGATTTCAATAGCTGTCAGTTGACCTGCAAGTGACTCTGGCGAACTAAGCTTGTGAAGATCCGCTAATAGTTTTCTTCCTTCAACTAGCTCAATGGAAGCTAGGAACGATAAGATAGTGGTATTAGGTTGTTGATCTCTGGTTACCAACTGTTGATGAAGGAAAACAGGCCCCATTAAATCTGTGAAGCAGTTAGCAATTTCAGTAGCCACTATTTCCTTCCTCAAAGGATGCTGACTGATATCTTTTCCGAAGCGGCTAACAACTTCCGACGGAAAATAAGAGTAAAGAAAACGATTGAAGAACTGGTCATCAAGATCTGCCGAATCTAGTAGTGACTCAAAAGTCAGCATTTTTGAGTAAGCTAATACAACTGAAACTTCAGGTCTGGTAAGCCCTACGCCTTTGACATAGTTTTCTATAGATTCAGCGCTTGGTAGAAATTCTCCTTCACGATCGAGACCCCTTTGGGTTTCTAGGTAGTCTAGGAAACCGGCAAATTGATCTAATCTAGAGGTAGAGAGTTCCCTAGCAACTGTTATGGCAGTGTTTTGAGATCTGTTGTGGTAAAGTACCCGCTCACAAAATTCTTCCGCAAAGCTTTCTAGTACCTGGTTTCTTTCTTCTATAGAGATGTCACCCCTATTTACGGGTTCTTTCAATAGAATTTTAAAGTTCACCTCTTGGTCTGAAAGATCAACACCACCAGAGTTGTCTACTGCATCAGTGTTGATGCTTCCACCGGACTTTGAGTATTCAATCCTTCCCAGCTGGGTAAACCCAAGATTTCCACCTTCTCCAACTACCCGGGCTCTTAGTTCATCACCATTGACTCGTACTTCATCATTGGATGGGTCCCCAACTTCAAGATTCGACTCCTCTTGGCATTTAACGTAGGTGCCAATTCCGCCGTTCCAAAGCAGGTCAACAGGAGCTTTGATGATAGCCTGAATTAAGGCATCCCCAGAGAGAATGTCTTCTTTGATTCCTAGCGCTTTCTGCGTCTCGGGAGAGATTTCTATCTCTTTAGAAGCACGGTCGAAAATTCCTCCACCTTTAGAAATTATTTTTTGATTGTAATCAGTCCAGTCAGATCGAGGCAGCTCAAACATTCTTAATCGTTCTTTGAAACTTTTGGCTGAATCAGGGTTTGGATCAATGAAGATATGCTTATGGTTAAAGGCAGCTTTAAGAAGCATTTTGTCACTTCTAAGCATCCCGTTACCAAACACATCTCCCGAGAGGTCTCCTATCCCAACACAACTGAACTCTTCTTTGGAGGGGTCAATTCCTATTGTACGGAAATGATGAACTACCGCTTCCCATGCTCCTTTGGCAGTAATCCCTAATTTTTTATGGTCGTAACCGTTGCTACCTCCTGAGGCAAAAGCATCGTCTAGCCAAAATTCAAAATCATCAGATGCTATGGAGTTCGCTAGATCACTAAAAGTGGCTGTTCCTTTATCAGCCGCAACAACTAGGTAAGGGTCTTCACTATCATAGACAACGAGGTTCTCTGGGTGCTTTATGCTTCCATCAACTCGATTATCACTTAGTTCAAGTAGGTTGGTTATGAATTCCCTGTAGCTAGCCTCAACCAAGGCTCTCATGTGAGCTCGATCCGAGCTTTTTTCTTTTACAACGAAACCACCTTTGGCTCCTAAGGGAATAATGATCGCATTTTTCACCCTTTGGGTTTTCATGAGGCCTAAGATTTCAGTTCTGTAATCTTCGGAGCGCTCGCTCCAACGCAGTCCACCTCTTGAAACCATGCCGCCTCGAAGATGCACCCCTTCGATTCGTGGACTGTTGATGAAAGTTTCAAAAACAGGGCGGGGGGAGGGCATATTCTCTATTTGGCTACAGTCAATTTTGATTGCCACTGCGCCCGAGTATTTGGCATTGAAAGCATTAGTTCTTACGATAGAGTCTACAACGTTTAATAGGGCTCTTAGGGCCCTATCGTGAGTTAAACGCGGAACAGTTTTTAAGGCTGAGAAGAACTCTTCTTTTAGTTTCGCTAACTTTGTTAATCTTTCTTTTTTGTTTTTGAACTTTTTCTCAGGATCGAACTTGGTACTAAAGTAGTCGACTAAGATCGCAGCAAGCTCAGGATGTTTAACCAAGGCTCTTCCGATTACCCTTTCTGAAGCAAAAATTTTCAACTGCCAAAGGTAATGCTGTAAAGTTCTTAAAATACTAATTTCGGCTACGCTAAGGCCTGGATTAACAAGTAGTTCGTTAAGCTGATCACTGCCCGACTCATTTCTGAAAATAGCTTTTAAGCCAGAGATGAACTGTTCCTTATTTTTTATAATCTCCTCGCGGCTAGAACGCTGCGAGGCAAGGCTCAATGAGTAAACTTTAGAGTCTTCAGAAAAAGAGCAGGGGACAGGACTAACTTTCTCATTTAGAACGGTGAATCCAGTAAACTCTAGCAGCGGTACTACGTCACTTAGAGTGATGTCTTCACCAGCTTTATAAATTCTTAGGTCTAAAATTTCTTCCTCAGAATCACCTTTACTTATTAC
>CAZECN010000018.1:0-32252 GCA_964510575.1 uncultured Bdellovibrionales bacterium
CTACCCCAACGGTAAAACCGTTTATTCTAGTGAATCCGCAGACAATGTTCTGTGCAAACTCTTCTTGGATTTCAAAAAAGCTATCTTTGTCAGCAATGGAAGTAATGGCTTCTTTAATGTCATAGGGTTGGTTTGGAGAAGCAGGGACAAGGGAATCTAGCTGAACACATTCTCTGTTAGGTTTATCCTTTGTTTCCACTCGCTCTGGCGGGAACTCGTTGTTTTGGGGAAGATAGGCGACAAGGTTTCGAACAGCCTCTAAGCACTGCTCTTCACTTTCGAATCTTCCATGAGCTACGCCGCTTTTTTCAGTGTGGCTAATTGAGCCACCAAGGTCTTCTTGGCTAACCTCTTCTTTAGTTACTGTCTTAATAACTTCCGGCCCTGTGACAAACATATAGCTGGTGTTATCAACCATGAAGGTGAAATCCGTTAGTGCCGGGGAGTAAACAGCGCCGCCAGCACAAGGGCCAAGGATTACAGAAATTTGAGGAATTACCCCTGAACACTGAACGTTTTGAAGAAAAATATCAGCATAGCCTGCTAAGCTCTCCACTCCTTCTTGAATTCTTGCTCCGCCACTATCGTTAAGACCGATGAGTGGAGCGCCATTCTCTAGAGCAAGCTTCATTACCTTGATGACTTTAGTTGCATTGGCTGCCGAGAGAGAACCTCCAAGAACCGTGAAGTCGTGGGCAAAGATAAAAACAGTTCTGCCATCAATTAGCCCGTGGCCGGTTACTACGCCGTCACCTGGAATTTTGTTTTTCTCTAGTGCGGGGTCATCAGAACGGTGGGTAACAAACTTATCCAACTCTACAAAACTGCCTCTGTCTAAAAGCTTCGCAATGCGTTCTCTTGCTAAAAGCTTTCCTTTGCTTTTTTGCGCTTCTTGTCTTTTTTTTCCTCCTCCTAGCTCAGCAGAATTGTGCTTAGCTCTAAGAGTGGAAATATTTTCTTCGCTCATAATGGCTTAATTAAAAAAGGAATTTTACTGCTATTAGTAAACACTAAGGTTTGGAGATGCGCCAGAGAATCTTTATTACGTGGTGGGAGAATATACCCCCTCTACTTGAAGTTTCGGCCTTTTTTGATCGTATCTGGTAGAGTATATCCGCCATGCGTTAGCATGGCCAGAGGACAGATACTGCGCCTATGCTTAATTTAGCAAAACCGAAATTTCAATGAGGCGCAGTATATGCTAAGAGTCCACGCAGTTCTCTTCTAAGCCCTTCTACAGGTAGTTAATTTATAGTTTCGAAAGCTTCCGACTTTTTTCTAAATTTTTAAGGTCGTGAGGTTTCGAAACTGGCTTTACAGTCGGTTATTTTTCTTTTTTCAAGAGGGTATGAAATGTCTAGTTTCTTTGTGCAGCAGGGTTTGGCTTTGAGTAGTCAGGCCTCTTTGGTTTATGACGAGGCGATCCGTAATTCACTCGGTGATTCGGTAATATCGGCTGAGGAGTTTTTTCGGATTGATGAAGATCGATTTTTAGCTTTGATAACAAAAGCTGGGGGTGAGCAATCTCAATCAGGTAAGGAGAAGTATATTAGAACTCGAAAAGGGTTGAAGATGATATATTCTCCAAATGATATATGGTTGAAGCCCCTATACTCTCTCGTGGGCCTGGATTCTGCCATCGACGTCTCTGAGTTCAACCTATTCGATAGTATTAGAATTAGATGGGCCTTCACTGCAAAAGATGTAAGAGCTTCTGATGACTATCAGCATGGTGATTCTTCTGATGTCTTAGAGCTTTCTTTTTGGAAGGCACTTAGAGAGGAAATCTTTGCAGAGTTCAACCTGGTTACTTCGAGCGAGAGGTTCGAGCTAGCAAAGCCGCTTGTGACCTTGCCCATGTATGATGTCGACGTCATTACTTCAAATGACGAGTCGAGCGTTTTAATCTTTACCTTGGATGAGATTGAAGAACTTATGAAATTAATCACTGAGAAATTTCAGTCTATGTCTGAAAAGCTAGGAACCTTGGGCTATTAGTTCCTAGTTTGGCCTAAAGGCGCGACGATTCTGCTCGCGCCTTTAATTTGAGGTTTTACCTGGGGTTTCCGTAAAGCCAGTTCGACCTTTTGACTTGAGCATTTCTATTGCAAGCTAATGCTTGACAGAAAAGAGTGAGGTCTGAAACCATCCAGACATAGAGATCTTTCTTATCTGGACTAAATGAAACTACTAAAGAAAAAATTTGACGCTTGGAAAGCGGATCGTCTTTCAAAAATGAAGACGAGAAAAGATCAGTTTCTGACCGACTCTGGTATCGAGTTTCAGGATCTTGCTATTCCTGCAGAAGATAGCGAGGAAAGGTATATCAGTAATATCGGTTTTCCTGGCGAGTTTCCTTTTACTCGTGGACCTCATGCTTCAATGTACAGAGGCCGCCTCTGGACTATGCGTCAGTATGCTGGTTTTGGAACAGCTGGCGAAACGAATAAGCGTTACAAACTTCTACTTGAAAGCGGCACAACCGGACTTAGCGTGGCCTTCGACCTTCCTACTCAAATGGGTCGAAGCTCCGACCACAAGCGAGCTAAAGGTGAGGTTGGGCGAGTTGGAGTCGCGATTGACTCACTGCAGGATATGGAAACCTTATTTGAAGGTATTCCGCTTGCAGAGGTTTCAACTAGCATGACCATTAATTCTACAGCTCATATCTTGCTTGCAATGTATGTAGCAGTGGCTAAGAAGCAGGGAGTGCCGATGGATAAGGTGCGAGGCACTACCCAAAACGATATCTTAAAGGAATATATCGCTCGAGGAACTTATATTTATCCGCCAAAGCCTTCTTTGAAAATTACCAGCGATATCTTTGAATATTGTAAGACGGATCTTCCTGCTTGGAACTCGATCTCGGTTTCTGGTTATCATATGCGAGAAGCTGGCTCCACGGCGGTACAGGAAGTAGCTTTTACTTTAGGAAACGGCCTCGCTTATATCGAGGCGGCTTTGGCTAGAGGGCTGAAGATAGATGATGTAGCTCCCAGAATGGCTTTCTTTTTTAACTGTCATAATAATTTTCTTGAGGAAGTTGCTAAATTTCGAGCAGCCAGAAGACTTTGGGCCAGGCTGATTCAAGAGCGATACAGCCCTAAGAATGAAAAGAGTATGAAGCTTCGTTTTCATACTCAGACTGCAGGTTCAACTCTGGTTGCTAGGCAGCCGCTGGTTAATATTGCCAGGACCACTTCTCAAGCACTTGCTGCTGTCTTTGGTGGAACCCAGAGTTTGCATACTAACGGTTACGATGAGGCGCTTGGCTTGCCAAGTGAGCTGGCTGCAGTGACTGCGCTTAGAACTCAACAGTACTTAGCTCACGAGTCTGGGGTTGCTGGAGCAGTTGATCCTTGGGCGGGGAGCTATCTGGTTGAAGACTTAACCGACAAAATTGAAGCCAAGGCACTTTCTTATCTTGAAATCATCGAGGAGAAGGGAGGAATGGTTTCAGCTGTTGAAGAGGGCTATCCCCAGGCAGAAATAGAAGAGGCTGCTTTTACTTATCAACAGGCTCTCGAAAATGGAGAAAAGAAAGTTATTGGAGTTAACTTTGCCAGGAACGACGTGCCAGATGCGGGCAACTTTAAGCCTGCGGTGTTGGATCCTTCTTTAGAGAAGACGCAGATTGAAGCCCTAAAAGCTTTCAAAGCTTCCAGAGACGCAAAAAAGTTGTCTGCAGCCTTAGTTTCCCTGAAGACCAAAGCTGAAAATGATTCGAATTTGATGCCCGGAGTTCTCTCAGCCGTTGAAGTTGGAGCGACGGTGGGCGAGATTTCTGATTGCTTGCGCGAGGTTTACGGACAATACCAACCCTAAACCATCATATTTATCCTAGTAAATTAAGCTAATTAGAGGCCTTCCCAAAATCGTAATTCCTTAGTAATGTAGGGCGCCGAAATTCTAGAAAGCTGGTGAAGCCATCTTCCTAGAAGGGAGTGTCAAGCCGATTGGCTATATTTAAAGTTTTTTAAAGTAAGTTTATGAGAAAAAGAGATCTAGATAAGTATAAGAAGCTTTTGGTGATGGAACGCCAGGGCATCACAAGCCATCTTTCTAAATTGGCTGGTGACTCTAAGAATCAACTTAACCAGAGCGGCGGAGACTCAGTGGATATTGCCGCTTTGGAGATCAACCAGACTGCCATCCAGAAACTTGGAAACCGAGAGAAGAAACTTTTAAAGAAAATCGACATCTGTCTAAAGAAGATGGAAGACGGAGAGTATGGCATTTGTGAAAACTGTGGTGAAAAGATCAACCCTGCTCGCTTAGAAGCCAGGCCTGTTGCGGAATTCTGTATCGATTGTAAGACAGAGCTCGAGCAAACAGAGCGTCGCTACAGTGATGACCAAGACGAAGGTGATGGTTTGGGGGATGACTACGACGAGTAGGTCACCTGAACTTGAAATTTCAAGACTAAAAGCCCTGGTCAAAGAATCAGGACTTTCGCTCGTTGGAGTCGTTTCTAGACTTGACGCAGAAAGAGTACTTAACAAAGAGAAAAAGCGCCTTGAGGCATGGCAAAGCAAGGGATTTGCTGCGGATCTCGAGTATATGAAAAGGCCTGGGGAATTGTTTTGCGACCTAGATGGCTTCTTACCGGGAACACGTTCTGTAATCAGCCTTGCTGTTTCCTACTATTCCCCTCTAGATCATCAACCTAAGCTAGGCTTTGGTAGAGTGGCTCGGTACGCTTGGGGGAAAGATTACCACCGAGTTCTAAAAAAGCGGCTTAAGAACTTTATTTCTGGGCTCACTGAGGCCCTTTCTTTCGGTGAGGAGATACGTTGTCGGCAATTCTCTGACGCGGTGCCTCTGTTAGAGAGAGCACTTTTTTCTTCAACAGGCTCAGGATTTATCGGAAAAAATACAATGATGATTGTTCCTGGAGTTGGTTCTTGGACTTTTGTTGCTGAGCTTTTGACCAATATTGAGGTGCAGGAAAGCCAAAGTCTTGGACCTGTCATTAAAGAGGGGCAGGATTGTGGAACTTGTACTAGCTGTTTAGTGGCTTGCCCAACCAAAGCTTTTGAAGAGGAATATTCTCTGAATGCAGGAAAGTGTATTAGCTATCTTACGATAGAAAAGAAAAATTCTTTTAGTGATTGGGAGCAGCAGGCCGTAGAGGATTGGGTATTTGGTTGTGATGTTTGCCAAGAAGTTTGCCCTTTTAACCATGCAGGTATTTCGGAATCCGAAGAGGAAAGATTTGCACCCTCAAACGGAGTAGGACCCTGGCTAAATCTTGACCAAGCCCTGTCCATAAATTCGAAGGAAGATTTCCTCCATTTTTTCGCAGGAACTCCATTGATGAGAGCGGGTAGGGACGGTTTAATAAGGAATGCTGCAGCAGTAGCAGCTAATCAACAGTTTTCTGATTGCAAGCCTCAGCTTATTAAACTTCATGAAAGCCGTAATGAATCTCAGCTTGTGAAAAACTCTGTCTATCAAGCATTAGAAAGGATCGGCTGAAGACTTTTATTTCGCATTTTGTTTGGCTATTACTTATGTGGTGGAGCTTAAGAACAAGGAAATCATGAAATTACAGAATAACAACAAACTTAAAAAACGGATCTTAAATTTTATCTTTATTGCTGCCTGTTTATTGGCGGCAGGTCTACTGGCTGCTTGCAGTTCATCCCTTAGTAATTCAGTGGACATGAGCAATGAGCGATTTTTACAAAATGTATCAAACCCTCCACAGCAGGCTAGTTATCTGATTTCCGTAGAAACCCTAGCGGATTTTAGGGCTGATCAGGCTCTTATTTTAAAAGGCCCCAATAAGAGTCAGCTGACTGGGGATGCAGGAATCCTTGTTGAGCGGGAAATAAGGTCAGCTCTTTCTAATCGTGGCTTTCGAGTGACCCCTGATGCTCCTCTGATTTTAACAGGAGCTGTGAAGAAATGGCAGGCTAATGTTAGCTCTGGGTTACCTGCTAAGGTAGAGAGTGAAGCTGATCTTCTTATCGAGGTTTTGAGTCCAGCAAACAAGCTTATTTATAAAGCGAATTATAATGGTTTAGCTGCGGAGTCTCACCCAAGTCTTAATGAACAAGATTTTAAGAATTCTCTATCTAGGGCGATGAGTGAAGCTTTAGCTCAGTTGTTCGAGGATAAAGAGTTGCTCAGCCTTCTAAAAACTTTTTAGCTTTTATTTTGCTTAGCTTCTTCCAGCTCTTTAATTCGGCTAAGAGCCTTGGAGTGGCTAGCTACCATTCTGCCGCTAAATTCTTCCATCGCTTCAATTGTATCTTTGAGGTGAAAGTTTACCAGTGGCCAAGTAGCTTTTTTAACAGCCACAATTAATTTGCCAATGACGGGTCGGTGAGAGCTGATTTGTGAAGGGGGTTTGAGTCGAATTCTGGATAGACTGGCTAGTGCTCTCAGCTCCTCAAGACTTTTTTCTTCGAGAAGCAAACCTGCCGGTACTAGCCGATGTTGAAAGTTGCTTACGCTATCAATCTCTTTCTGATTATAGCTTTCAGAGGTCTCAAGCCTTTGCTGCAGGTTTAGCTTGGCTTGATGCTCTAGCTCTTGAAATGACTGCTCTCCAGCCCTTTTAGTTAACAAACTCATCACGTTGTATAGGTATCTTTCAAATGTGCGATAGTGGCTTTTTATTTACTATAACATTTGATAGTTTTTTGCACTATGAATGCTGAGCAAGATACAGATATACCGGCTTTAATGGCCAAGATTAGGCAAGAGATTAAGGCTGAACTCGATGGCCAAGACCTGCCTGCCCAAAAGGAATCTACTGAACAGATTCGTGGAACTATCGTTCAAGATAGTGGGCCGCTCCTTTATTCTGAGGAGTTGAACTATCTCAATCAGCACTGGGGTAGTTGGGCCCAGCAAAGTGAAATCACCTCTCATAGAAAATTTCTTGGCCCCTTTATTGTCAAAGCCAAAAAGGCATTGGTGAGAGTGGTATGGGACTACGTGCTTAAGGATTACTTTGAAGCTGAGAGAAGATTCCAGTCTAATTTAGTTAGGCATCTTAATGCCAACGCTCGCTATACTGATTCTAGAATTAAAGACACTTTTTGGCAGATAATTGAAAAAGTGGACAACGATATTGAAGGGCTAAACCGAAGAACAGATAATCTACTTTCGATTTCAGAACGAACCGCAGATGAGGGCCGATTAGAGCTTAAGGAGCAGCTAGCGGAGCTTAAAGGTAAATTAAAAGCCTTGGAGACAATCTTCAGCGGAGCCGGGGATTTAGGAGAGCAGGAAGGATTAGTAAGGCCTTTAACTCAATTCGATCATCTTCCTCCAGATTGGAGAAAGTCCATTGATGAGATTAACTCATTGGTTCAAGTTTTGAATTCTAAAGCCGGTAGCTAGGATGAATTCTTCCGGCTCTACAAAGCGCGCCAACATTCTAATTGCTACAACCCAAGTGCCATATACCGAAGGTGGCGCTGAGGTTCTTGTTAGGACCCTTAGGAAAGAACTCTCTAGTCGAGATTTCAATGTTGATGTTGTGCAGATTCCTTTTAGTGCTGAGCCGAAAAGTGAGCTTTTACGCCAGATGGCTCTTTGGCGTAATCTAGATTTGAAGTCGTTTTCGGGTCATGACGTGGATTTAGTCATTACTACTAAATTTCCTTCTTACATGGTCAATCATCCTAGAAAATCTCTCTGGTTGGTTCATCAGCATAGACAATTCTACGATCTATACGCATCTCGATTTGGTGACTTCTCCAGTGACCGAGATAATGAAACAATCCGTCAGATGGTAATGGACGCTGACAAGAAAGCTTTGGAAGAGTGCCAAGCCTGTTACACTATCTCGCCTAATGTTACAGACCGAGTTAACCGCTATTTTGGTATGAATGCACCATCTCTTCCGCCCCCACTGCCATTGGGAGATGCCTATCACAGGTCAGAGCCTGAGAACTATCTGCTCTCAGTCGGACGAATTTGTAGCATCAAGCGGGTGGATATGATGATCAAAGCCATGGCTCAGGTTGATGATTCACTCAAACTAAAAATCGTTGGCCTGCCTGATGAAGCTGCCCATGAGCAGTATCTGAAGAATGAAATTGATAAGCATCATCTATGGAACCGAGTTGAATTTTTAGGAAGAGTCAGTGAGGAGGATCTTATAAGTCTATTCTCAAAAGCTTTTGCTGTTTACTATGCGCCTTTCGATGAAGACTATGGTTATGTAACTCTTGAGGCTCTTGCTAGCGGAGTACCAGTTATTACCTGCACGGATAGTGGTGGGGTGCTTTCCTACATTGAGCATGGGAAAAATGGCCTATTAGCAGAGCCGACCGTAGATGCTGTAGCGGAACAGGCTAACAGATTGCTCAAGGAAGAAGGCCTAAGAACAGCTCTTGCAGCAAATTGCACAGTAGGTGATTTTACAGCCACCTGGGATCAGGTGGTGGAGAGTTTGACGGCACCGCTTTTGGATTGTTCGGTGTCAGATCTTAAATCTAAGAAAACATTAGTCGGCTAATTTTTTATCGCCTGCTTAGAGCTGATAAAGGTTCTGGAAAAGCTCCGATTGGTGAGCCACCAGAGCCAAGAGGGTTGAGTGCTCCAGCATCTTCCGTGACCCAGCCTTTTTTAGTCTTATACATAGACATTGTCAGCGCAGATTCTTTGTCTTCATATATTTTTTTTAGACTGATCGTGGCTTGATCGTCAGTCTCTAATTTTACATGCTCGATAATGAATTTTGTTTTAGCTAACTGCCTTTTTGTTTTGGATCTAATACCCTCTAAGTGTTTTCCGGCCTTATTTAGTGTCTCTTTGCTAATTTTTTTTTCTGAGCTAGAGAGACCTTTGTCGGTTAGCGAACCTTCAAGCATCTTTACACTGTCGGAGCCATTGTTAGTTGCCCTCTCCTTGTAGTAATTTTTCAAATCCTCTGGACCTTTAAACTTTTCTTGCTCTTTTTGAACTTCTGGCATCTTGGAGTATAGGCCATCCCAATCTACAATCTCGACCAGAGGGCTAACGTCTTTACTAGAAGTCAACTTTGAAAAGACGGAGTAAAGAGTGGCTTCCGGAGTCTGAGCGCTCGCAGAGGATGAAGCTAAGAATACTAAAAGTGCTGTCAGAACTAAATTAAGCTTAGTTGATGATTTTACTAATTTCATTTTCTTCTACCTAAAAACAAGATTTTACAAATCGAAATTTCTTACAAATAGTTCCTGACGTAAATATACGAATGCAGGAGTCATTGGAGGCAACTGGTTTGGATCGTTGAACCTGTCATCATAGGCCCAGGTTCGATTTGGTGCACTATAGTAGTTGAACGGGCCCCATCCAGATTGGGTATGTCGAGTTGGCCCAAGGCTGACGAAAGATCCTTTGTAGGTGAAGACCTGATTGTTACTACCTCCAGCAGATCTGAAATGTTCGTTGAAACGAAATATGTTGATGACTCCACCACCTGGGTTTCCAATATCTCTACCTGCTGGTCCGTTGGCGTTTCCAGTTCTTTTCATTCCACTAAGCACCGCGGCATTTACAGTGGTATTGGAACCGCGTCTCCAATAAGTCCAGTTGGGGCCAGAAGCAGGTAGCTCACTAAAAAAATCACGCCAGTTATTTGAAAGCAGGAAATGAGAATCGGCAATAATAGATGCGGGTTCCCAGCCAGTTGAGTTATAATCTCCCCAAACAACTACCTGTTGGTCAGAAATGATAGTCAGTCCTTTCACAGATTCATGACTGCTGTCACTTGATTGTAGCTCAGCCCCGTTTCTAATCCTGACGGCGTAGTTGTTGTGATTATCAGTAGAATTTGGTCCATTTACAGTTAGAAAAAAGACCAAACCTTGCTCGGTTGCGTCGTTTAACTTTCTGTCATCGATTAGGATACCGCCATCTTCAATGTCTTCATGTTCGCCGATACTAGTGAGGAGAGCTTGCATATCAATCTCTAATACAGTTTGAACGGCATTGGTTGAGTTAGAATGATTTTTCTCTCGGTATAATGTTAGTCGATTGTAGCCTGCGTTGTCAGGAAAAGGGGGGCTCGAAGCATGGGTATTTCCAATTGGACGAGAGACATTCTGGACGTAGTCCCATACCAGGCCTTTTTCGTCATAGCTTGAAATTACATCCCGCCACTGCCGCTTCCCATCTCCATCAACAATTGTATCTCCATCTCTGAATATTCCAGGAGGCGCTGCGCCGGAGCCCAAAAAAGAAGATTGGTAAGGCCAGCTGCCCTCGGTATCGATTCCAGGAACTCTTTTTATAGGAGCCCCGGCGTAACCATTGATACCTCCAGTGAACTGACAATCTGTGCTATTCAAGGCGTCTGTAGCTACTTGGTTTACAGAGTTATCGGGATTGAATACGTAGACTCCTGTGGGCGAAGTTACACCAGTTAAAGTTTGAACTGGTAGGCCTGTCGCATTGTCTAGTTGAAGTACAAGTCTTAAATCAGCCCGCTGCCAATAGAGTCCATTTCCGAAGGCATCTAGTGCCTCGGGTGGTGGAACCACAACTGGCTCTTCGCCAAGTAGGATATTATCATTCCACGCCCCAACATCTGTTACTTCTGGTCGAGAACCCAAGCATGGCGGAAGATCCACGAAGCTACCTGGGTCCATCACCCTGGCTGTGCCTTGATGCCCCGCGCAAGATGCGGTGTCTTTCTTTCCTCTAAAAAGAGCGCCTGCAGTTGAGACTGGCCCAACTAGTTCTGTGAACCCGTTTGTTTGGGGCCCCATGTATAGGTCTCCATTGGTATGAACTGGTCCAGTAAGATTTAGAGTGGCTCCGTTGAACATCTCTAAGTCTTCTTCAAAGAAGACGCCGAACTGAAACATCGGAACTAGCCTACTTTTAAAAGTTAGCTCCAAAATGGCTTCATTACTGCCTTGATTATTTCTACCAACTGAAGTTACAGCATATCTGAACTCTTGAGCATTAAGTCCAGCAAACTGTTCCCCCGGGGGGATAGTCGTCAAAATTGGATTACCAGGTGCCTCAGCAACCATGGTCACTGCTTCATGCTGATTGTTGAAAGTGAAGTTATCACAGGCGAAATCATCGGTTCCAGCAGTTCCGTTAAAACAGTCCTCAATGCTGGCTGGAGCAGTTCCCTCTGGATAGTTGTAGTTCTCAAAAATATTTCGAATGGTTTCAGCTCGGATATTTAGACCTGCTTCAGCAGCATTGAAACCACTGGCACTGTCCCTTGATGCTTTAACAAGCTTTAGCTCTGTTTGGCTGATAACCATGTAAGCAGAGAGCATGCTCGCAATAATGACTACCAAAAAGAGCACTGTAATCAGGGCGAAACCTTGTTCTTTACTTTTCAAATTACTTCTCATGTTCAACCTCATGATTCTAGTTACCAAGACTTAAGATGATAAAACGTTTCTAGGGAAATATTCCGCAGTAATACTGGAGCTCATCGTTCTGCTTTTTCGTGAGACCTCACCACCTAGAGTGATTCTAATTTGCCTGATTTCCTTCCATACATGTCCCGCACCAGCGTCAAAATTGTTGAGTATTGTGCCATCTTGCATTTCGACCCTTACAGATAACTGATTGGTGTCGAAGGCTACTGGGGCTGGAGTTGATAAATCTCCGTTAATATATAATTCAAGAGTCTCTGTTATTGTCTCCAGGCTAAATCTAAATTCTTCGATAAGGTATATTGAGCTACTGATCGCGGGATAGGAGTTAACAGGAGCCGAAATCAGCATTTTAATATTGGTATTGAGATCTGTGTCTGAAAATTCAACAAACTCTCCTGTATTGCTCACTTGGTTATAAAGAAAAATTCTAGTAGTCCCTCCATCTTCTAGTCTCTGGGCTTCAAAGTTATCAAAAAGTCGAGATGCATTGACGTTCTTGCAGACTGAATTAGGTCTGGAATCATCTGACACTTCAGCTAGGGTGGCGCCGGCAATGATATCGTTACAAACTGTCAACACTTCGGCTTGCTTATTTCTTCTAAGAATTAAGGTGTCTGGTGCATTGCCCATACCATTTAGAACTTCAACGGCTGGGAATGAGGGTTGTAGATTTTCGCCTGCTTGGCGAATATTGGTGGAAATAATATCCATCCCAGCCCTGAGATTACTGTTGATGCTGGTTCGGATTACATCCTCAAAGTATACGTTGTTGCTTGTAAGGATGTTGGCTGTAACTAGTCCCATAATAACTGCGCTGAGTGAGGATGCCACAAGGAGTTCCATTATGGTGAATCCTTTTTGGTTGTTAATGCCCTCGGTCATACCTGCCTTTGCTATTGGTGTTCTCCGTTTCCTAAACACTACTGAATCCTCGATGCTCCACCTAAGGCCACTTCCACAACTCTGGTTTGTCCATCATCGTCTTGTAGAATAAAGGTGACACTTTCACTTGCGAGACCTCTTTTCGTGAAGCAGATTTCCCATGTGGTGTCTTGAAGAGATGCACCAGTCGGTAAATTCGATCTCAGTGGTGGATTTAGAGGAGTGAAAGTAGCTGTAGGGCCACAACTGTCTCCTTCCTCACCTTTTAGTGCAAAGGCTGATAAAGGACTAACTTTGATAGTTACTGTCTTTGACATAGCCTTTGAACGAGCTTCACGCATGAAGTGGGTAACTTGAAAGCTGGCATCAGCTACTGGACTGTTGATCTCTTTTAGGTTTGAAATTGCAAATGCAGAAAAAATGGCAATTAGACTTAGAGTGGTTAACATGTTGACCAGGGTAAACCCTCCTTGGTCTTTATTTAGTGGATCTATTTTTAGCAAAGGAAGCATGTCGCTGGACCTCCTCCTGAGCTATTTGAAGAAGAACCGCTACCAGAGTTTTCTGTTAGTCCTGTGAAAACAGTTTCGGTCGTGTAGATAACCTCTCCTCGATACCAAACCTCTAGCTCTAAGTGTCTAGCTTCGTTGGAGGTGCAGTATTGAGGTGCTGTGCAGTAAGCCACTACTACTTCAAATGTTCTTTTGTCATTGATCTCGACATCAATTGGAGCATCAGAGCCACTTGTGGGAAGGTCCACTACAGATGCGCTTCTTAGTTCGTCGAGTACCGTTTGAGCTGCCTGAGCTCCCTCGGATCGAATTTCGCCCCAATGATTAGCTGATAAATGAGTGACGAAAGATTGGGATGAATAAGCCAGGACAGTGGCTAACAGGACAAATGAGACTAGTACTTCAAGCAAGGTATATCCTGATTCGGATTGATGCAATTTTTGATCTATAAATTGCTCTGTTTGCATGTGTAATATCTCCGAATATATAGAATACAAGTCTGCTAAGACCAGTTAGTTGCTCCACACCTGAGCCGATTACTTTTGTTGATTATTCCCCTAGGGGAAATAGTTGTTTGTTGTTCTAAGAAAGATTGTTGTTAAATATATTCGACGATTTTTATGAATTGCTTTAGGCAATGGTTATTTCTCTTATTCCTTAGGAGGGAATTAAGCTATGAAGAAGTTTTAGTGTCTAAACTTTAAGGAAATGATTACAACCTAGTTACAAATGGCCTGCAAGCTATGTAAAATTAGTTTTGACAGAAGAGGCATAGAAATCGCTGTCACTACCTTCAGGTGGTTGCTAGCATTTTTAATTCGAACCAGTCTATTTTAGGTGGTTCTTAAGTGGATCTGAACCTAAAATTTGGCGCTCCATCCGGTCCAAAGCCTTTTGAAAAAAACCTTCTAAGCCTGGTGAGTGTTCTAAAATCAGGTGGTCAGGTATCTTACTCCTGATTGTCTGATGATAGGCAGGAAGCTTAGACCAATGAAGCCCTTGTTTCATATGGTGAGCCGTATGGAAGCCTAAGTTTCCAGTTAAGAGATTGTGCCAACGATTCATCACATTATAAGAAGCATGATGATGGTCGTCAGAATCCAGACCGGAGTGATGATGGTAGGTGGTCCAACAGGTTGCCAAGTAGGACACTGTCATTGGTAAGACAAAAACAAAAAAAGCATTCAGCGGGCTGTGAAAGAAGAAGCCTGATAATAGGAGCAGGTTGACCAAGCCCATGCCGACTAATCCAGTCTGATATTTCGGAAATTCTTTTCCTACATTGAAGCCTCGAATATAGCCGGTTAGCGCTATAGTAGCGGTGTATTCCAACCTGCCCATAGTCGATCCATCTTTACGTTTCCATCCCGACTCGTCTTTAGACTGGTCTAGATAATTTTGATGATGACCTAGGTTGTGATGAAGAACCCAAAGATTAGTTGTTACTCCAGTGTGAAAAGTAAAAACAATCTCAAGCAGGCGATTTAGGAATGTACTGTGAAATGTATTTACATGTTGATGATGATGGTTCCAGGAACCGATATACATCTTGAAGATTATGGAGATTAGAAACCAGCTGCAAAGGGCAGCTATCGATGTCGCAGAGAAATAGACCAACAAGTCTAGTCCAAAGAGGAGAATAATTAGAGAAGTTGGAGTGATGTCTTCTTTGTAGCGGAAAATATTCATCGGTAAAATTATTGAATAAGGATGCCTGTGGCGACTACCTTAGGGCAGGGGAGGTAATCTGTCACCAGCAATCCTTGGCTAGGCTACCTCGAGAATGAAATGAAATTCGTCGCTCAGGGGAGTTTTGACCGGTCCTTCCTTAATAGTGAATTGGCCTGATTCTTCAGCTAGCCATTTTAAAGACCTCTCCATGCTTAGCGGGTCAAAGACGTGAAAATGTATGCTGTAGTCTTTTTCTATTAGGGCGTGAGCTTCGCTTACAGCATTCTGTCCTGAATTATTTGACACTAGGTGACTGAACTCAAGAAAATGTTCTTTGTCACGCTCCTCGCAAGGTGAGTTGTAATCCAAGATTAAGTGTTCCATTGAGGTAATTGGTCTAGCCTTGTCGAAAGTGTAACGCCCGTCCGGTACAATAAGATAAACCAATCCACTTGGTTTGGTAACTCTGCACCATTCATTGATAGCAGCAAAAGGGTTTCTTAAATGTTCGACAATGTGAGCGGCAATAACGAAGTCTTGGGAACTATCTTTTACTGAACTTAAAAATTCAGCATCATCAATAATATCAGGCTCTACTAAGTCTAGTTCTTCTAGCTCAGGGTAGTGTTCTCTAAGTTCAGAAACACTCATTCTATCCACGTAGCTTACTTTAATACCTTGATGGGTTTGCAAAGGTCGATGAAGAGGACCAAGTTCAAGTCCTTCTCCTTGAAGCTGGTTAGAGAAATGCCTTCTCCAATCTCTTGAGGATTCTGTACCCTTGGAGTTCAGCTCAGGCTCCTCAGGATTGAAATGGGTGGAGGCCTCAACAGGGTTGAGCACCAGCTTTAATATTGAGACTATTTGGTTCAAAGCTTTGCCAGCTCCGAATTTCCTAAAAGTATTTAGAGACAGAGGTAGTCTGAGTGTTAGCCCAAAAATTTGGGAAATTCGAAAGATTGAATATTGGCTGCTAGGGAAATGTTTTTTCGCAAAGCGAGCCATGTTACCAAACCAAGCTAGATAATAGTCAGCCGGGCCAATTGTACCGAGTGAGTAGCCACCGGAGTGTCGGCATTTAGCAGTGGAGAGAAGTCCACAGGATAGACCTAAATCCTTAATTCTCGCACAAGTATCGACGTCTTCGAACCAGGCCGGCCAAAAGTGTGGGTCGAATCCAAGTAGCTCGTCGAAAATATCTGATTTAATAAGAAAGCATGCAGCGGGTGGCTGTTCAACAGGAATGGCTTTGTTAGCTGGAAACTTGGGTAAGCCTTCTTTGTTGCCTGTAAGATAATTCTTTATCAACTGGCTTTTTGATAAATCCAGGCGTGAGCTAAAAGGATTGTTTGGCCATAAACGATGAAGAAAAAATAATTCAGCTACCAGGCTGGATAAAGAGGGTAGCCTTTTAAGGCTAAAGCTTGACTCGAGGTTGCCTTGAAAATCTTCAAGTATTGGAGCAACTGCCGCCATATTGCTTGAAAAAAGTGACTCGCAGAGTCTTTGGATGCTCTCGGGTTCAAGCTCTAAATCCGGGTTTAGAATAAGTATTGCATCACAGTCAGAATTACTGGCGGCGAGATTTACAGCTGGCCCGAAACCCAAGTTTCGGCCAGGGCGAATAACTTCAAGTTCGGAATGGTCGTGTTCCGATAGCTCCGGAAGGGCATGGCCATTGTCTACTACCGAAATCTCGAGATCTATTTTCTCATCAGGGTTTTGAGAGAGTTCAGTTTTGCATTTTTTAAGCGAGTCTAGGCAAGAAAGAATAATTTCCTGACTTCTATAACCGACCACAACAGCCCTGATGCTAAGAGGGTAGCTTATAGCTTCTGGGCTTTTTCTAATAAAAGGCTCGGCGCTAGGTTGATCTGAAAACCAGTCTTGCAGTTGATCTTTGGGCACTCGAGAGTGTTTCTCAAGTAAAGTCCTTTTTTCTAAGCAGCTCGAAGCCAATAGGAAGGCTTTTTTAATTCCGCTAAGGGAAGAACGTTCAACAGTTAGGCAGGCTCCAAGCACTGTAAGGTTTCTAAAAGAAGTCTTTAAAAAACAGTGCCAGTTTGAGCGAATGGAGAAATTTTTTAGTTGGAGAAGAAAGCGGTTTTGCACTCCTAGGCTATTAATTCTGTCAGGTAGAATTGAGCGCCGGTCAGGAGTGACCTTTCGTTGATGTAGAACAGTCGCCTCTGGCCAGAACAGCGTTTTCCAGCCTAGACGACTTAGGCGCCAAGCTAGATCAGCGTCTTCTCTGTAGGCGAAGAAGTTTGGGTCGAATAGTTCTAAATCAGAATTTGAGCTAACTATTTGTAAATCTTGTAGGCATTCTTTTCTCAGAAAGAGTGCTGCGCCAGTTCCTCCAAAAACATACTCAGCTTTTAGACTAAGAGTTGACAGCTCTTTCTCCTGGAAGCGATCGAAATGTCTAAGCTCTTTATTGAACCAAATCCCAGCCGAGTCCACGACTTCGGGTGTTATTCTTTTAAGATTGTCATCCGCTCGAATAATCAGTGGGGTTACGGCACCTGACTCTGGACTTTCCTCCATTGCTTCCACCATCTTCTCTAAGGAATCTGGCTCTAAGCTGGCGTCAGGGTTTAAGCAAAGAAAATAGTCATATCCCTCAGATAGGGTGTGTTGAGCTGCCTTATTGTGAGGTTGGCAAAAACCTAGGTTCTCTTTATTTTCAGTAAAACTAAGCTGAGTTTCACTGAAGTGTTCTCGAACTAGCTTGCTAGTTTGGTCTGTGGAAGCATTGTCCACAACTGAAATATGTAGGTTTTGGCCTGCGCGATAACCCTTTATTGCGAAAAGTGAATTTAGGCATTGAACTATGGTTTGTTCATTATTGAAACAAACGACACTAATAAAAATTTTAGTTTTCTGCTTCATCGCGAGTGTCTTAACTTAGATGCCTAGTCCGAATACATAGCGAAGTATCCTTAATCACTTTAGTTCCCTGTTTCAGGATGTCTAGAGGATAAGGGGAAGCATGAAATGCCCAAGGAAATGTTTCTGGCGACTTGCTAGAAC
This sequence comes from uncultured Bdellovibrionales bacterium, assembly GCA_964510575.1. Classification (GTDB taxonomy): domain Bacteria; phylum Bdellovibrionota_C; class UBA2361; order SZUA-149; family CALKYB01; genus CALKYB01. The sequence continues at coordinate 17,447 of CAZECN010000018.1, forward strand.
TATGAATCTCAAGGCTCATTAAACTCCCAGCCTCAACTTTTTTTTCTAAATCTATCTTTGCCCAATGATCTTCGAGTTTGCTGCCACTAGGAATAGTGGTTCTGCCAACTTCTTCGAAAGAAGAGCTATTTCGTAACAAGCTGTGGTTGGAACTTGGGGCTGCAGATTTTAAAACCAGTGTGGTTTCAGAATTAGAAGGAATTCCTTTGCTAGTTAATAAAACTTCCACGGTTTTTAAGTTTTTCTCACGAGCCAAAAATCTTTGCGTTAAAGACTCATCTTTTTGAGGAGAAAGATTCGCTGAGTCCTGTTGATTGATTGAAATATCAAAGAAGCTGCAGCCTCCTTTGGCTAGAATTTCAGCCATTTCAATTAAAGGCCTAACAGCCTTGCTCCAATCGAAGCACTCTTTAGCTAAATTTTTGGCGTTTTTAGACTTTTCTTCAACTAGTTTTGGATTGGATACTATCTCTTCCAGAACACTTTCCAGAGCCTTTGAGTTATCAGGTTCAACACACCAACCGGCATCATATTTATCAATTAGCTTCGATAGATCTGAGAAATTGTTGTGGATGACTGGTATGCCGGAATTTAAGTAATTAGTTGAACGAATAGGAATGGCAAGCTCTCGCTCTAGGTTCCAACTCATTAGGTCTAGGGCCACATCAGCTGTTTCTAAGTGTCCAAGGTACTCTTCGTAAGGCAATAGGGGAAAGGAGTTCACCCTTTTGTTTGTTTCTAGTGAGGAGAAAAGTTTTTCATAAACCCCGGAGTCTACTTTGTAGTGAGGATGCTTTCCCCCAATTAAAGTCAACTTTCCTTTCTCGGCGCGCTGTAAAAAACCTGCAACATGCTCTAAGCAATGGCTTGGGTTTTGCCAAGGTAGGAAAACTCCTCCAAAGAAAAACTGAGGAAACTCTTTGCCGTTCTTAGAGTCTTTTGCTTTAGGAGTTGGCGGAGCCAAGGGCATTGAGATTTGGGTGAACTTTGGAGCTGGTAGTCCTGTTCGAGCAACAAAGCTTTCAAAGTATTTTCTTTGGGATGGCCCCGAGGCCACAAGGCCGTCGGCAGTTGCAATGGCAGAAATTTTCGCCAAAGTTGCAGCTTGTTGGTCAGCAGAGCCCTGGAAGTGCCGTTCCAACATATGAGGTCCTGCTAAATCAACGATTAAAACTTGCGACGGTTTTTGCGGGAATTGAACTGCAGGCCAGTGGCCACAGATGATCACATCAGGTTGAATTTCTGCCACTAGTTCCAGTTGGTTAGCAGCGGAAAAAGCCAGCTCTCTGGTTAAAGAGTCAATATAGGCATTACTGCCTTTTTTCTTCTGAGCGTTGTCGAAACCGTCAATCGCAGTTTGAGGAACTGAGACAGTGACTTGATGGCCATTAGCTCTTAGACCCTCCACAAGACCGAAGGTGCGTATTGCAGTGCCACTCGATGGCAAACCTCCTACAGGCAGGAGGTCGGTAGCGAAAACTAAAAACTTCATCTATCAAAATTGGTTGTCAGAACTAAAACGTATATTATTTATCAGATTTGATGTATCCTGCCCACATCAGCTCAGGCTTTTAGCTGACAATGTTTTCATCTTGCTAAGACCTCGCTTTAACTCAGATTGAATCGTTCGCAGTGAATTGTCTTTTTTACACCACCGAAGAAAGAAATGAGCAGTTTCAAGGGTTTTGGGAAGTTACCCATAACCCTCTTGCTTCTCTTTGCCCCAATAGTCGGAATTTAGATTCTAGGGCTGAATTGCTAGAGGCCCTGGACTCTTTGGGTTCTGAGAAACTAGTTTTAGTGGCAGATGGTTGGGAATCTATCTCAGGAATTGAGCTTCCAGCAGGGGTTTTTTTAGTAGTCTTCGAAAAAAGTAGGAGAATTACCTTGTCAGGTAATGGTTCCGAGCTCAATTCAAGTAAAAAAGCTGAAGAAAAACTTCACGTATTTTCAAGACTTTCCATGCTTGTTTTGGAGTCTTTAGAGGACAGAGCCTACTTCTGGGGTTGGTTGATGCAGGCAGGCCATAGTCCTGTGGATAATAAGCTGGTCCAGCAGTTTTGTAGTTGGGAATTAAATGGAATAGCTGATCTAGAAGATTTGATACGAGGATTTGGAGCTGGCTCACTGGATTCAGTGTCGTCCAAGAATGCCACCTATGGTCGCCCTCATATTAGGGCCTCTGTGCCTTCAAATAGTCTTGACGGAGGGGCCTTTAAGAAACTTGCTGAGAGCGGTTTGGATTATCACTTTGTTTTTCCGGCGGATCACATAAATAAAATAGGAATAAGACTTAGATCGGCTCAAAGTGTGGAGTTAAGATTATTGGATAGTTCTAACTCCCTGATAGACCAAAAGAATTTCTCAGGGCAGGCTAATCTTGAGTACGGCCCAGAGTTTGAAAAGGGGCAGATTGTTTGGCTTTCAACTACTGGGGGCGCTATTGCCTCCAAAAGGCCGGCAGGCGGGTCTAGAGGCAGGCTTTTGATTAAACCTGTGGGCAATAAAAGCCTGATTTCAAGTCCCGTTGAGGTTGCCAGTAAAGCAGAGGAGGGATACCCTTCCATCCTCGGAGCAGAGCCTGCTGGTTTCTGCCCTTGTTTATACACAATCGCGGATGAATTTGGTCATTTCGAGAGATCGAAAGTTCTTCTAAGGAGAGCTGCTCGGATGGTGTCTGAAGGAGAGTGGTCTCGTTTTTCTAATGCCCTTTTGCGGCGAGTTAAAGGCGGGGTGAGCTGGATAGAAAGGAGAGTTAATTCCTAATGGTAAGTTTCTAATGGGCAGCGCCGAAAAAAAAGAATCTACGGAAGAGGGAACTGGTCTCGAGAATGTAATTTATACGTCGAGATTTAGTAGTGAAGAAGATCAATCCAGAGAGATTATTTGGAGAGTTTTGTGTGATCGATTCTTCCCCAAATATGTCAACGTTAATGACACGGTCTTAGACTTGGGTGCAGGTGATGGAAAATTCATTCGGCATATTAAAGCGACTAGGAAGATAGCAGTTGATTTAAGTCCTCACGTTAAGGCGCTTGAGAAAGATAATATAGAAGTCTACCAGCTGCCTGCTAGAGAAATGGCCGGAGCCTTGAAGGGACAGGCTGACATTGTTTTCATGAGTAACTTTTTAGAGCATCTACCAACCAAGACAATTTTGTTAGAAGTTTTGCAAGGAGTGCGTGAAGTTTTAAAGCCTGGCGGAAAAGTTTTAATTCTTCAGCCTAATGTGCGTTATGTTGGCAGTGCTTACTGGGATTATATCGATCATCACATCGCTTTGACTGAGCATAGTCTTGCAGAGGCGTTACAGATAACTGGCTTCGAAGTGAAGGAAACAATTCCACAATTTTTGCCTTATACCGCTCGCTCCAAGCTGGGCCTTCTCTCGAGAGTGCTTGGAACTGAGTTGATGATTAAAACTTATTTGAAATTCCCTCTAGTCTGGAAGGTCTTAGGTGGTCAGACGTTGATGCTGGGAAAAAAGCTTTAAGGGATTTTAGTTAGGATGAGTCTTGAAGGAAAGTCGATAGTTATTGTTGGTGGATGTGGTCATGTTGGCCTACCGCTCGGGGTTAAGTTTGCTCTGGCTGGAGCGAAGACTTCTCTTTTGGACATTAACCAAGACTCAATAGAGAAGGTTAATGGTGGAGAGTTTCCTTTCCTCGAAAACGGGGGTGACGAGCAATTGGCGCAAGCCCTGAAGAAGGGTTTAAGAGCCGTTTCCGATGCCGATTGTTTGACCACAGCAGATGTAGTGGTTTTCGTAATTGGAACTCCTGTTGATGAACACCTTAATCCCAAAATATCTGATGTTCTCAAAACTTTTGATCTTTATAAGGAAAAGCTAAGGGAAGATTCACTAATTGTTATGCGCTCTACGCTTTATCCTGGGACGATGGAGCATCTCCACCAGAGAATGGAGAGGACGCTTTCGAAGAAGATTCATCTAGCTTTTTGTCCGGAACGAGTTGCCGAGGGTTTTGCATTAGATGAAATCGACTCTCTTCCTCAAATTGTTTCTGCTTTTGATGAAGAGAGTTTTTCTAGAGCTTATGACATTTTCTCTGCTCTTGCGCCATCGGTTATCAAGCTTAAGCCTCTTGAGGCTGAGCTTTCAAAGTTGATGGCTAATTCATGGAGATACCTTGAGTTTGCTATTGCCAATCAATTTTACATGATTGCAGAGTCACAAGGCGTCGACTTTTTTAAAGTTTATCAGGCGATACGCTACGACTACCCGCGAGCCTCCGGATATAAGAGACCAGGCTTTGCTGCTGGACCTTGTTTATTTAAGGATACGATGCAACTAGCCAGTTTCTTCGATCACCAGTTTTTCATGGGGCATAGCGCCATGTTAGTCAACGAAGGCTTAGCTTCGTTTTCAGTGAATAAGGCTAAAGATGAGTTGGGGGGCAGTCTCTGGGGTAAGACCGTTGGTATTCTTGGTTTGGCTTTTAAAGGAGATAACGACGATATTAGAGAGTCTCTTAGTTTTAAAGTTAAGAAAGGCCTTGAATTTGAGGGAGCCAATGTTATTTGCCACGATCCTTTTGTAGCTGAAAGTGATGGGGTTGATAGAGTTCATCTAGATCAACTAAAACAATCTGCAGACGTGGCAATACTTTGTACGCCTCATAAGGCATACCGGGGCCAAAAATTTAGTCTGCCAGTGGTGGACGTTTGGGGCTTTTTCTCTCAACCGGAGTTGGAAGTTTTGCCAGGAAAAGTACCTGGTGACAGTCAAAAGAAAGTGGTCAATATTTGATCATTGAGTTGAAAATAGATTTAAAATTGAAAGCTCCAGCTTGCTTAAAGGCCGGAGCTAAAAAACGGAAAGGGAAATGGGAAAAAGAATTCTAGTCACAGGCTCCGCAGGTTTCATCGCTGGCTATGTTGTAGAGGAATTGCTTAACAACGGCTGGGACGTTGTTGGTATTGATAATTTTTCGAAGTACGGCGAGCTTTCTAAATCCTACGATGATCATCCGAACTATACCTTTCACCGAGGTGATGCCAAGAACACAGGGATGTTAAAAGAAATCGCGGCCGATTGTGACCATATTTTGGCTGGCGCCGCCATGATTGGTGGTATCACTTATTTTCACGAGTACGCTTACGACCTTTTGGCAGAGAATGAAAGAATCGTGGCTTCTACTTTTGATGCGGCAATTGACGCTTATAAAAATCACAAGCTCCAAAAAATTACTGTTCTGAGCTCGAGCATGGTTTTCGAATCTTCTGATGTTTATCCAACGCCTGAGGAAGCCATTACGACATCACCACCACCTCTCAGTACTTATGGTTTTCAGAAACTCTCTTGCGAATATTTCTGCAAAGGAGCCCTTGAACAGTATGGTCTTCCTTACACAATAGTAAGGCCTTTTAACTGTGTTGGGATAGGGGAGCAGAGAGCGATAGGGGAGCATGAAGTCTCCTCTGGCGATGTAAAGCTAGCGATGAGCCATGTAGTCCCAGATTTGATTCAAAAGCTGGTCAAGGGTCAAGACCCTCTTCGAATTTTAGGCGATGGCCAGCAAGTTAGACATTATACTTATGGAGCTGACTTGGCCGAGGGTATTAGGGTTTGTATCGAACACCCAAAGGCTTTGAACGAAGACTTTAATATTTCAACTGAAGTTTCAACCACGGTGTTGGAACTAGCTGAAGCTATTTGGAACAAGATTCGTCCAGGGCAAGAGTTTAGCTATGCCTCGGATGATCCTTTCACTTATGACGTTCAAAAGAGGGTCCCTGAAGTCTCAAAGGCTAAAAACTTGTTAGGCTATGAAGCCAAAACTAGTTTAGATGAAATTCTGGATATTGTGGTTCCTTGGGTTACTGAACAAGTAGAGAAAGGGACTATCTAGAGCCGTTCCCTGTGGCAATCTGGGAGGATTAGCATGGCTTTACCAAACAGACTATCGAACCCTGAGAACGCTGAAATCGTTCAGATAGTTGTTCCAGTATACAACGAAGGGGATAATGTCCGAACTCTTTACAATACTCTGCTTGAAGAGGAGGTTGAGTTTGATCGTTTAAGCTTTGTTTATGATTTCGACGGAGACAGCACGCTGCCGGTGATATTTGAACTTCAGCGAGCTGACCATAGAATCATTGCAGAGAAGAATACCATTGGTAGGGGTGTTATAAATGCTCTAAAGCATGGTTTTTCAAAGGCTGTAGCTGGGCCAGTCCTTGTCTTGATGGGAGACAACTCTGATAAACTCTCAATTATTCCTGAGATGATTAGATTATGGGCACGTGGAGCTATTGTTGTTTCGCCGTCTAGGTACATGCCAGGTGGGGAACAGCAGGGGGGTGGAGTTATCAAAAGCAATTTGTCTAAAATGGCTGGTAAGTCTCTTTCTTTTGCCGGCTTCCCCACCAGTGATGCCACGAATAATTTCAAGCTTTACGATGGTGAGTGGTTGGCTAGTCAAAGCATAGAGTCCAAAGGTGGTTTTGAAGTAGCTTTAGAACTTAGTTGTAAAGCTTTTGAGCAAAAGCAGAAAATATATCAAATTCCCACTAGCTGGTTCGATCGAACAGCGGGGGAGAGTAATTTCAAACTTGTTGAATGGATACCTCAGTATCTTAAGTGGTACTTAAGAGCCTTAAAGGCAGTTGCCTCAAGAAAGGCGACGGGTCGTTAGGTTTATATTTGGGGAAGCTGGTTGGTGAAGAAACTGGATTTGAAAGACCGAACAGTTCTTATTACAGGAGCTAGCAGTGGTATCGGGGCAGCTTCTGCCCGGGTGTTTTATGAGCAAGGGTGTAAGCTTGTTCTTGTAGCACGTCGTATGGAACGACTTGAAGCACTTCGGGCGGAGCTGGGAGATAGTGGTGCGCGAATTCATTGTGCCGAAGTTGATATTCGACATGTCGATCAATTAAAGGCTTTTTTCGCTGCTATCCCAGACCCCTTTAGTAATATTGATCTCTTGTTAAATAACGCTGGCCTTGCAGCAGGAGTTTCCAAGTTACACGAGGGGGATCTGGATGACTGGGAACGAATGATCGACACCAATATTAAGGGACTTCTTTATATTTCCAGACTAGTTGTTCCAGGTATGGTGGAGAGAAATAGAGGGCATGTTATCAATATTGGCTCGGTGGCTGGTAGAGAACCCTATCCTGGTGGCAGCGTTTACTGTGGAACTAAGGCGGCAGTAAGGTTTATCAGCCGATCTTTGAAGATGGATCTTCAGGGAACTTCCGTTAGGGTTAGTAATATCGAGCCTGGCGCTGTTGAAACAGAATTTAGTAATGTAAGGTACCATGGAGATCAGGCTAAGGCTGACAAGGTCTACCAAGGTATTGATCCACTTACGGCTGAAGATATTGCTGACACAATTCTTTATTGTGCCTCAGCCCCAGAGCATGTGAATGTTGCCGAGCTTTTAGTTTTAGCCAACGCACAGGCTTCTGCCTATCACGTTCATAGAAATACCGACTAAATTCAACGCCCGGTGTAAATACCTTAATCTAGGGGGGTTCCTGCCGACTGTATCGTTTTCATGCGTATTGTGATGCAGTGGCAAAGATTTTAGTCTGGAACCAGACTATTGTTGTATTGTGTGACTAAGAAGAATGAGGGGTGTTTTTCATGAATATCAAAGCTTTGACGGCTGAGTTTATCGGAACTTTTTGCCTGACTTTCGCTGTTGCTAGCTCTATTGCTACAGAATTTCCAGTTGTTACTCCGTTTGTTGCTGCATTGTGTTTAGCGATGTTTGTTTACACCATTGGTGGGACTTCGGGTTGCCATATTAACCCTGCTGTAACTATTGGTTTGACAGCGATTAAGAAAATTTCTGTTCCAGATGCAGTTGGATACATCATTGCTCAAGTAGTTGGTGCATGTGCTGCTGCTGCTTTACTTAATGTTTCCGGCAGCGGAGGAGGAGCTCTTCCAGTTGATAACGGAGAGCCTTATGTAATGTTTGCGGAAGCATTGGGTATGTTTTTCTTTACTTTCGGAATTGCTGCTGCAGTTTTTGAAAAAATTCCAGAGTCAATGTCTGGTATTGTTGTTGGTGGCTCACTTCTTCTTGGAGTTGTTGTTGCTGCTCATGGTTCAGGCGGAGTTCTTAACCCAGCAGTTTCTGTTGGAGTTAGTAGTTTTGGAATTTCATGGCCATACCTTGCAGGTCCTATTGTAGGATCTATTGTAGGTTTCCTTGCCGGTAGCTTTGTAAATGGCGACCCCTACTAGTAGCAATAGTAAGGTGCTCTAGCTGTTCTTCAGTTTAGAGACTTACGAAGCCGCCTCTGCCTTTGATGGTTAGAGGCGGCTTTTTATTTAACCAATATCGACAATAAAAAAGGCCCTTTGCGGGGGCGCAAAGGGCCTACGGGGATATGGGCAATTAAGTTTTCAGCTTTTCAGCTAAATTAGTTAGTGTCACTAACTAATACGCTGTGTTTCCGAGAAGGTTACCACTCGTTATAAAAATTTTTTAAATAATTAATAGCCCTTCATCTGGTCAATATTTGCTAACAGTTCTAAGCATTTAGTTGGGGATAACAGGGGATGGGGTGTTCACCTCTTCTATGGTTACAGAACGAGGAGGTGTATCCATAGCCTTTTTAATATCTTCAGGTATTTCTGCACTTGGATTTTCCAGTTGAGCCTTTAGATCCTCTGGTAGCTCCGGGGGCGGTCCTTCCAGTTGTCGACGGAGGTCTTCTGGGAGGTTGTTAACCGGGTTTTTGGATCCAGGAACTTCCAGCCCAGAGGCTTTGGGAGCTGCCGTGGGCTCTTTACTAACTGAAACCTTTTGATCTTGGTTGGTGTCCAGGGTGGAGGTGGAGCTAAGGATACTACTTGGCTTTTCCGTGTAAGAGGTCTTTTGAAGGCTATCTGAGCTTCTATTCGCCCTAATCTCGTCCGGCTGTAGCCATAAGGCCAACGGGAGAATCAAAAGAAGTGCGATTACCAGTAAAAATCTTTTCATAAATAGCCTTCTAGAGAGTTATACTCAACTTAGTTTAAATTTCGTCCTTTATGTGTCTAGTTGGGTTGAGTATATCCGCCATGCGCTAGCATGGCCATAAGACAGATACTGCGTCCAAAACTCTGCAAAACGCGACTAGCGTTTTTCCAGATAAGAAGTTCTGCTATTTTAGTTAACTTGCCCATACAGCAATGTGAAGACAATAAGATCAATGGTGTTGTGCAAGTCCAGTATCTGAATTAATGCTTTTTGGGAGTGCTCTAGACCATTTTAAACTAGGTTTTGAACTTTTATCTTCATATAAGTTTCAAAGGTTTAAATGGTCTACAGCTCCTCAGCGCATTAAGAAGGGAATTCAAGAGGAACCCCCGGTTACTGTTCGAGATATTGACCTGTGGAAAACTTGGCTAAATCCGGTTTGAAACAAGTCCTAAGCTATCATATTCAATTTTCAGCCGTCTTAATTGCAGTAGATTATCTTATCGTTATAGCTTGTCCTGATGCTCGAGTTGCCAAAAATTTACCCTATTGTCGCCACCGTTTTTTGCCTGACAGTTTCGGCTTGCATTGTGCCGCCGCAACCCACTAGTGAACCTTCGGATTCCTACAAAGCCGTAGCTTTGGTTCGACAGGGCCAAGAACTGGCAAGGAGTGGCCGTGCGAAGAGAGCAGAGGGGTATTTTAGAGAAGCACTTCTAATTGAGCCTAGCAGTGACTCAATTTTGAACGATATTGGATATAGCTTACTTTCTCAACAAAGGTTCGACGAGTCTTCGAAGTTCTTTTTGAGAGCTATTAAACTAAACCCAGAGAATCAGTCTGCCAGGCTTAACTTAGCCAGGTCCTATTATTTATCAGGGCAGCTCGAAGGGGCAGCCGAAACGTTTCACCAAATTTTGGAACAGAAAGAGAAGAGCTCTTTATTGGTTGAGAGCAGGGATGCCAACAGCAAGGATTCTGAGGTTAGTAAGCATAGGATCTACAGAAACTTAGCGGTAGTTTATTATGCCATGGGCTTTTTGGACGACGCTGTTTGCTATTCTAGTAAAGCCTTTCAGTTGTCTTCTTCTATGGAGGAAACGGCCCAACATTCCCGCATGTTGCTTTCTTTGGACAGGCTAGGCTCTGCAATTCAATTGCTACAAAATACAATAGCTGTGCACCGAGAGAAGGTTCCAGCGAATTTGATGTATGATTATGGGTTGGCACTGATGACTGTTGGCAATTATGGTTTAGCAGAGGAAGCCTTATCAAGGGCTTTGAAAAAGCAAGGCTTGAGCAGCGAAGATAAGCTAAATGTTAGAAACTTAAAGCTGCTAATAGATGAGAGCCGCAGACAAGTAGTTGCTCAGGCAGGTCGGCTAGTTGTTGAGTATCCAGACCCGGGTACTAATAGTTTGTGTGGAACCAGAGCAGAGACGGCAACCAAAGGGCTCGACTATTGGCCAGAGTCTTTTTTTGAGACCAACAAAGAGTTAATTAGGAATGTCTGCTCGGCTGTTCAGCTAAGCGGTGAGTTTTCAGCTGTTTTATAGTGAAGGGTAGTTGTAGTTATGAGAGATAATCTTCAAAGGAAGAGTTCAGCTGATTTTTCGGAATCAGTTTCTGTGGGACAAGTTCCTCCACACTCGTTAGAGGCTGAGCAGGCTGTTCTTGGTGCAGTGTTGCTTGACAATGAAGCGGTGAACTCAGTTCTTGAAATTGTAAGAGCGGAAGATTTTTACCAACATTCTCATGCCATTCTTTTTGAATGCATGACCGCTTTGAACGAGAAGCTTACTCCAATTGACACTGTCACCCTTCAAGAGGAATTGAAAAGACGTGACCAGCTAGAGGTTATAGGCGGTATTGAATACATCTCTAGGCTTTTGGATACGGTGCATACTGCTGCCAACTCTCAGTATTACGCTAGGACGATTAAGGAAATGTCCTTGAGGCGTAGGGTGATTACAGAAGCAGGAGCTATTGCTACAGAGGCCTTCAATGGGAGAGGTGAGATAGATGGTTTCATCGACTCTGTTGAGCAACGAATTTTTAAAATTTCAGATGCAAGAATCAATCAAGGTTTAATTCCAATCAGTAGCGTTATCAAGGAATCAATAAATCAAGTTGAGAAGTTGCATATTAACCAAGAGCCGATCTCTGGAGTTCCAACCGGGATTACTTTAGTCGATGAAATAACATCGGGCTTTCAAGCAGGAGAGCTGATAGTTCTAGCCGGTCGACCAGGTATGGGTAAAACAGCAATGGTTCTTTCTATTGCTCGCCATGTTTCTATGACCTGTGGAGGTAATGTCGCAGTCTTTACTTTGGAAATGTCTAAAGAGCAGATCTCTATGAGAATGCTATGTTCTGAGGCTAGAGTAAGCAATGGACGGGTTAAAACTGGACGGTTGGCGGAAAGTGATTTCCCTAAACTGGTTGATGCAGCTGCTCGTATTGCTCAGTCCAAGCTTTATATTGACGAGACTCCGGCTATCTCGGTTCTTGAAATGAGAGCTAAGGCCAGAAGACTTCATAGAGAGAATCCTCTTAGTATAATTATTGTGGACTACCTCCAGCTAATGCGAGGTAGTTCGCGTAATGCCGAAAGGCGAGAGCAAGAGATTTCCGAAATATCAGCTGGCTTAAAATCCTTAGCTAAAGAATTGAGGATTCCAATTTTAGCTCTTTCTCAGCTTAACCGGGGAGTAGAATCCAGAAACGATAAAAGACCGTTGATGTCAGACCTGAGAGAGTCAGGAGCTATTGAGCAGGATGCTGATATTATCGCTTTTATCTATCGAGATGAATATTACAACCCAGAGTCGCCAGATAAGGGAACAGCGGAGTTGATCATCGCCAAACACAGAAACGGTGAGGTAGGTACTGTTAAGGTTGCTTTTATTCCAGAGTATACTTTGTTTGAAAACCTAGCAGTTGAGTCTGACTATGACTATTTAGGGGAAGACCTAGGGGGACAAGAGGGCCTTGAAGACGATTTTATCTAATCATTCTTTGGAAATGCATCACTTCGATTGGAGTGTGTGGGTTTAGTTTTTAAGCTCGTGCTTCTAGAAGACAAATTCTAGAAGACAAGTAGGGTGAAAAGCATCAAGGCGGACAGAGCTGCGATAAGATTGTTCACAGTGGCTGCTCTATTTCTGCCTAGGTATTCTGTATTTTTTCTTTTTCTCTTCATAATCTACAATCAGCTTTAGTGCGTGAATTGCTTCAGATTATTTTAAGAAAACAGACTAATCAAATAAAGAGCCCTTAATAATTACGAATACTTATGGGATTAAGGAGGGTTTTTTTTGATAAAAAAACCTAAAAAGCTCGATTTCTAGCTCTTCAAGTATACTGGCGAGGCTAAATTTTTTGAGGAATATCTTTACGAATGTTTCGCAGGTAGCCTTGGTCAATGGCGTCCCCAGCCATTAGAACTGAATCGTTAACTCGGTCTGGAAGCACAATAATCGGTTCCACGAACAGATCTCCAAAATTGCCCTGCCTGTCCTGAACACCTTTGCCTCGTATTCGAAGTCTCTTACATGTTTTGTCTTGAGGGGGGATTTTTACCCTGATTGAGCCACCAGTTACTGGAAGCTCTACCTCGCAGCCACCCAAAGCTTCTCCGATTGTAACCGGAACTTTAATTATGATGTTTGAACCTTCACGGTCGAATATTGGATGTGTCATAATTTTAATCCTTACTTTTAAAGTTTTACTTTCGACTGCTGGGTCAGGGTTTGGGGCAGCAACTTTTAGAACGTCATTCTCAGAAAGCCCTCGTGGAACTTGAACTGGTATAACAATAGTGCGATCGCCACTCCTAATAGCTAGCTCTCGCTCACAGCCCCTTAGGGATTCCAATGCATCAATTGAAAATTGATATTCTCTTTCTCCCCTAATCTCTTCATCTTCTTGGGATTCTTGACCAAAGTTACTACCGCCCTTTAGTTTATCACTAATCTTTTTAAATATTCCGCTGTCAGGTCTATTCGGGAATTTGCTTCTAGATGCCGGGTCGCCGAAAGTTCCTGGGTTTTCTTCATCTAGTTTACCGAAAGGTGAGTTCTTCAGCCTTTGCCTAGCTGCTTTCTTGAGGTTTAAGTTACTGTCTAGCGGTCTGTTGAGATTGTTCTTAAGATCGTAACGGTCTTTCTCTACTGGGTTGGAAAGAACGTGATAGGCCTCGGAGATTTGCTGAAAGATTTCCTCAGAGCTGCCAATTGAGCCACTGTCTGGATGAAATTTGCGAGCCATGCTGCGGTAGGCATCCCTAATTTCTTGTTCAGATGCATCATCTTCGATGCCAAGGATTTGATAGAAATTCTTTTTGGCCATTGCCCAATTTTTTCACTAATAACTTAAGATCTTTGATAACCTTAACGTCAAATTATTGTTCAAGCTTGGGCTCTAGTCCAGAGAGGATTAACATAAGGGTAATCTTTGCAGGCCAGTTCCAATTCGCTTTCTTTTTTGATGAGGGCAAGAGCCTAAGATTTGCTAAAGAAATTAAATTCTCAAATTGTGTCATCAATAAAGTGGGTAAATATGAGACAGCCTTCTTAAATATGCTTGAATTGAAGCTTAAAAAGCCTCTTTGTTGGAACTTGCTACAAGACAGGGGTTGGGCTACACAGGCAAGCGTCGTTTTATGAGTCTACCCGATCGGGGTGTGGCGCAGCCTGGTAGCGCACTCGTCTGGGGGGCGAGTGGTCGGAGGTTCAAATCCTCTCACCCCGACCAACTTTTGTTTTAGAAATATTATCTAGCTTCAGCATAAATTTCTGGCGATTGTTGAGTTCGAGTACTACACTTAGTTTTTCTCTAATTTTACTCAGGACTGGATGGCACCTAAAATAGTAATCTGTTTTTTGGCTTTTTTGCTAGCTTCGTGTTCTCAAGCAGGCTACCGCCTTCGAGGACACCAAACTATACTACCTGTTTACCACCAGGTTAAGGGAGGGGAGACCTTGGGTGTAATTGCCAATCGTTACGGTGTTAGAGCCGATAGTTTAGTTTGGTTGAATGGTTTTAATCCCCATACTCCCTTGGTTAAGGGAGAGAGAATACTTATTAGCTATGGTTCCAGTAAATCTGGCCATCATAGCCATCAACATTCTAGTGGAGTTGATTTAGGTTCCAGTCAGCAGGCATTTGGGGCAAGGAACTCAGGTTCTACGCGGCAAACACTGAGCGATGGCACACCTGTTTATCTTAGCGATCGATTATTCTGGCCGGCGGCAAGTGGTAAACTTAGTTCTGGATTTGGAAAAAGGTGGGGTAAGTTCCACGATGGCATTGATGTAGCTGCGCCTACTGGAACAAATGTTTACGCTGCCACTTCGGGGGAGGTGATCTATTCCGACAATGGACTCAGGGGTTATGGAAACTTGGTAATCATTCGTGCTCGAGACGGAATGTTGACCGTTTATGCTCATAACAATCGTTTGTTTACAAGGGTGGGGCAGCGGGTCGTTAGGGGTGAGAAAATTGCTGAGATTGGTTCAACCGGCAAGTCAACGGGTCCTCATCTTCATTTTGAAGTTAGGGTTAAACATGGTGAGAAGGGATATGTTGCCGTAGATCCGCTTCCTTTCTTTAAGGCAAAGGCTACTCCCGCGAGATTTCGCACCAATAATAGCCTCACTAATATAGTAAAAAATAGACATAATCACTGAATACTATTCCTTAAGGCCCTAGTTTCCTTGAGTTAAAGTCCAAATTTTGATTGCTTTTCCTTTGGTCGGGAGTTAAAGTGTCGTAAATTCAGGGGATTTTTCCTGTTGAGCCGTTTTGTTGCTCTGTAGAGCTTTTCTAGGCTCTAGGGGCGTTTTCAGCTGGGGCCTAAGTTTTTT
>CAZECN010000018.1:32352-61290 GCA_964510575.1 uncultured Bdellovibrionales bacterium
TTTTTTAAGTTTTTTGCATACTTGCCGAACTTTGAGGAATCCTAAGTTCACAGATGGTAACGGCAGGTTGATGTTTGCCCTGAGTTTTTGGGAAGTTTTGCTCCCGTAGCTCAGGTGGATAGAGCACAGGTTTCCTAAACCTGGTGTCGCAGGTTCAAATCCTGCCGGGAGTACCAATCTGGAGCTTAGTTTTCTAAGCGAAGGAAATTATTAGGGCAGTTTTTTGAGTGAATGTTGTAGTTATAATTTTGAACAGGGTTTTGTTTTATTATGAACAAGTCAGAACTCATTGAAAGATTGGCGCAAAAGTGTGACCTCGGACAGTTACAGGCCGAGGAAATAGTGAACTTGATTGTTGACCACATGAGAAAAAGCTTAACGACCGGAAACCGAATTGAAATTCGTGGGTTTGGAAGTTTTGTTGTTAAGGACTACGACAGTTATTGGGGACGAAACCCAAAAACTGGCGAGAAGATTTGGGTTGATGCCAAAAGGCTTCCTCAGTTTAAAGTCGGTAAAGAGTTGCGAGAGCGCCTAAACGAAGATCTTGGCGCTTAAGCTGCTAGGTAGATTCCTCTAGAGCCCAAATTTTTGATTGGTGGGAGAAGCTTGAAAGCCTTTTCTTGCCTAAAAGGACACGTCCGGAGCTGATTTAACCTCAGCGCTTTCCCCTGCATCCAATTCGAAAAACTCTCTGGGCTCAAAGTTAAAGATCCCAGTTATAACGTTCGCTGGAAAAGTTTGGCGGGCAGTCATATAGGATCCCACTGAATCGTTGTAGTGTTGTCTAGCAAACCCGATTTTGTTTTCAGTGCTTGTTAACTCTTCCTGCAGATTTAAAAAATTTTCATTAGCCTTTAGGTCAGGGTAGGCCTCAGAAAGGGCAAAAATACTTTTAAGTGTTGAAGTCAGCATGTTTTCAGCAGTAGCTCTAGAGCCACTGCCTTCGCCCGAGGCACTCATTGCGCTATTTCGAGCTTGAATAACAGCTTCCAACGTTTCCTTTTCGTGGCTGGCGTAGCCTTTAACGGTCTCGACTAAGTTTGGAACCAAATCATATCTACGTTTCAACTGAACATCTATCTGAGACCAAGCATTGTCAGTCTGAACTCTCATCCCTACAAGTTTGTTGTAGATTCCTATTCCAAGCATTGCTGCAAAAACTAAAATTAGAATTAGAACCAAGAAGAAGAGTCCGAAAGACATTTTATAAACTCCTATAAAAAGGCTGGAAGATGAATTATTAGTGAAATCAGGAACTATATTGCTTATTGGCGAATTCTGAAAACAAAAATATGCCTCAAAGAAGCGCTAGGGAGCTTAAAGGATAGTAAAAACAACTAATTAGCGGATCGACTTGCCTGTAAATTTGTGTTTTTAGCTAGATCTATGCTATAATATGCAAAGAAGAGGGATTTTGGCATGAATGTGTCTTTAGGATGAAGTTTTTGGTTTCCCCCTGTTTTTTTGAAACTCATCTTTAAAAATTACATCAAAACCTCAAATACCTGAGAAGCAACCCGCTTTTTAAGGATCTGGAGTTATAATTTTAACTGGCAGTCTTTAGATGGATGGTTGGCGTAGGTCAACAAAGGTTAATAAGGTTTATAGCAAAATAAAGTTTTTTAAAGGTTCTTGGTAGTTGATGTTTAGCTTTTGCTGAATTCCTACCTTGGCTCGGTAATCACTGAGTTTTACCCGAAAGGGTGAATTGAGTGATTACCGCAGCCTAAACTTCTTACGAGGTTTTTTACACATTTATTAAATGTGTTCTGCGGTTCTAATTATATTTTTTATAATTTAAGGTTTCTAGATCTCCCAATCCATCCTCTTCATAATTTCTTCTTTCCTTAGAAGATACTTCGTCTTTCCCAGACTTTAGTTACAAGAAAACCTAAAAAAAAGAATAATAAACAAGTGATTTCATTACATTAGTTCAGTGATTTTACAGCCGTGCACTTGATCGGTATACTGCCTATGAATTTAGTGCGTTAATTTCAACTTGGCTTTGCTTAATATTTTCCGAGAATTGCTGTGAACACTTTTAAACTATCTGCTTCTTTGATTACGACTTTAATAATTACTATGGCGATTGTGGGTCATTATGTGACCCTAAGTGATGACTCAGGGGATTCTAATAAGAAGATAGCTCTTCCTGCAATTCACCAGGCTGCTGTTGATAATAACATTGAGGGTCTAAAGGCTATAATTAAGTCTGGTGTCAGAATGGAAACTCGACTTTCTGATGATGGTTCGACTCCCCTAGTTTTAGCGGCGAAAAATGGGGCCAGAGATTCTGTGCTCTACCTAGTTAAGGCAGGGGCCAATATTGGTTCCAGTAATCACAAGAAAAGAACAGCTCTTCACCTCGCTGCAAGCGGAGGGCATTATCAAATAGTCTCTGATCTACTTGTTTTTGGAGCTGACGCCATGGCCAAAGACAAGAAAGGAAAAGAGCCAATTGAACATGCGGTAGCTATCCAGTCGGTAGAACACTCTATTGCTTTCAGTTTGATTGAGAAATTCGCTGCTCAGCCTGCTTTTGACTACGACAATGTGATTGTACATAACCAGCGTATAAAAGAGCTCAGACTTAAAGATCGAATCGACCAGGTGCTAGAGAACTCCTACAGCCGAATTAATGACGGTAGCTAGAAAGTTTTTCTAACTCCATAACTCTCTTGCTATACTTGTAAATGCGCTGCTAACTTTTAGCGGAGGATCGCTTTAGCCCATTATACCCCGTCTACTTTAAATTCCGGCTTTTTCTAGGCCTATCGTGAAGGGGTATAAGCAGTGCGTAGCACTGCTAGAGAACAAATATACTGAAACTTGAAATATGACTCCAAGAGCGAAGCTCTTGGCAAGAAAAGTTAAAATTCTGGTATTTTATGATTTTCTTGCGAAGCTTCGCTTCGCAGCATATTTTTAGACGGAGTAATAAGGAGCAAATGCTGTAAGCATTTGTTTAGTTGTCCTACGTCAGGCTATTTTTTGCTTCGCAAGGGCCAGACGTAGTCTAATGGCTTTGCTATCGCAAAGCGTGTACGGAAACCTCGTGTAAGCGCTTGCCAAACACGGAATTGATTCTGGTTTCAGTATTTCTTCGTTAAGAGGGGGTAGATTAAATGCCGACGCTAATACTTTCTAAAACTTCTTTTCTCCGGACATTGTGGACAATTTTTGCTGTCGTCTTGCTGGTTCTTAGTGGGGCCTGTTCAAAAAGCTTAGAGAAAAGTCTCTACACTCATGCCTCTTACAAAAGAGTATACTTTTCAGCTCTTGATTCTGTTTTAGAGGCAGGCTTTGGCGTGCTGGAGGCAGACATGGGTGAGGGGCTAATAAGGGCTGAGCAGAATGTGAAAGGGCAAGGGGAGGAAGCTAAATTTTTTATTAAGGTTCTTTTAGAGGATAATAGCACTCAGGTGGATATTGATTTTGAGGTTACTGGCCCTTCTTTTTCAGCAACTGAGCGAGAGGAGGCCCTTGAAAAGTTTAAAAGCGGACTAAGAGAGCGCTTACATGGCTCAGGGGGGAATATTTAGGTACTCACATTATTTTAACGCTGGCAGCGTCCCAAATTGGTGTTAGTCTTTAGAATGTTAAACTAAATTGAATTTGGCCCTAGGTCGGCCTTGGAAATATTTTATGCAATGTTTTGCGCCGTTTACATTATAATGATCAGTGAAGGAAAAATTTTCGGTTTATAGATGCACAGGTTTAAGTCCCTTTTTATCAGAGTTCTTTTCTCGCTAGTTTTTAGCTTGGCGATATTCTCTGTCCCTGCCTTTGCTCAAGATGGGCCAGGAGTAACCGAACCTTGTAATCATTGTGCTTGCGATGATGAGACCAATCCTTGTTTCTATGCTGATGACCCAACGGCTTGTTGTCGGGGATTGGAACGCCTAGAAGATCAGGGTATCGATATTAATGATATCTTAGGAAATTGTGCGCAGGGTGATTCTAGTCACCCCTGTAACGGGTCACCCAATGTTGCTGCATGTTGTGCCCAGTTTGAAAGCGAGCAACAAAATAGTACATCAGAGCCGATACCTCCTCCGCCTCCACCTTGCGCTGATGGGAATCCAGAGCATCCTTGTTGGGGAAATCCTTTTCCCTATTCCTGTTGTCGTGTTTACGAGAATGCACAAACGCAAGTCGAGCGCGCTAAGAACAGAGATGCTTCAGGCACCGTTGGAGAAGTAATCGCTGAGGGCCCTGATTTTGGTGACCACCCTTGGATGAATATCGGTGGTAATGAATTAGAATTTATCAAAGATGGCGTAACTCAACTGACTCAAATGGCCGAGTTTCCTCTAGGTCTGTTTCGAGTGGGAGGAGATACAGCAGAGAATATTTTTGAATGCGTGGAGCCTAGGATTATTTCTCATCTTTGCGAATATTGTCAGCCAAAGGTCATGCCTTTTTTTGTTGATGACAAATGTAATGTTCCTTTTGTGAATATGGGCGCTATTATTGAATTCTGGTGGCCTGAGTTGATTATTGAAATTAACAATTTTGGAATTCAGGCAATCAATGTTGCAGTTCATGATACTCCGAATAAGCTGCATCTCCATCAAAAAGCTTTGCTTGCTCAGTATCAAACCCTAGCCCGAGCAGAAATAACTGCTCATTTGCTACAAAGAGGTGCTCAATTTAAAGCTCAAGGTTTGTCTAACGCTGTGGACCAGATTGAAGATGCTGATGAGCGTCTTGAGGGTGTAGTTGATACCTTTGTTGCAGAAGTCAACTTGGTACTGGCTAATATAGAAGGGCAGTTGGAGGGAATTGCAGGTCAAATTCTCGAAGTTACTGAGCTTCTAGATGTAAGCACGTTAGGTGATGATGATTCCTCAGATAACCAAGCGGCTGATTCTGGAGCTGAAGAGGATGCACCAGTTGATATAGCCAGTGGGGGAGTTGACTCTTCAACTCAGTCTGCAGCAGCGGAGATTCCAGATGATGCTGGGGATATTGATCCCGAGAATTTGCTTCAAGAACTTGGGAATTTGGATAACAGTCCAGAGTTTCAAAACCTAGTATCAAACCTTCAAAATGTTCAGGACACCTTTGCTAATATTGAAAACGAAGAACAGTTTCAGAATGCCCAAGGAGCGGTTGATGATTTACAATCTGCTGTTGATACTCTTGAACAGGCCGATAGTGCCGTTCAGTCGATTGAGGACTTCGCTAACGGCGATCTTTTTGAAGTCACTGAGATCTTAGGAAATGTTAGTGGTGACTTGAGTGCTTTTAGTGAGGATCTGCAGAACTTAGAAGGAATTTTGGATAACCTCGACACTGGTGCTATCGGACAAATTGCAGACCAAATCAGTACAATTGGAAACGTGATCCCACCGGTTATTCAAGATTTCGTACCAGTTTTTGGTGATATCACTGAGATAGCAGGGCAAATTGGTGCAATTGATGGCTATGTTGATCAAGTTTCAACGTTAGTTGATCGTTTCAGTTCCGCAGCGCAAAGCTTTGCTAATCCTATAGAACAGCTGGCCGAAATTCAACAGATAGCTGGAAACTTTTCAGATTTTTATAACCAATATCTTGCAGGTGCTTCTGGTTTTGCCCAAAGTTTTGGTGGAACAGCAGTTGCTGAAGTGAGCGGAGCTTTAGATTTTCTAGAAAATTTCGGTGAAAACTTAAGCTTGGATGGTCTTGAAGTTCTTGAGAATTTGGAGATTCCTGGAGTTACCTCAGTGATCTCCGACCTTGGACAGTTTCAAACTCAGGTGAATGGCTTTCGAGAGCGGATAGAATCCTTTGATAATGTGGATCAAGTTTTTGCCGAGCTTGGATTCGATACTAACTTGGACATAGATTTTGAACAGATTCTAGATGTCTCTGACCGACTCCAGGGACTAAGAGAAGGAATTTCTGATTTAAGTCTTGGTGATCTAAGAGGCGGAGAAGAATTAGACGCAGTGCGAGCTGAAATTTCACAACTAGATGCTCAACTGGAGTCGATGGGAATAAATCTGGATGGGGACGATGAACTCTCGGAGCTAAGACGAGAGATTCAAGAAGCTCAGCAAACAGCGGATCAGCTAGCTAACCAACAGGAAACTTTTCTGAGATCCGCGGAGCCTAGGATTGTGACAGTTTCTTTTCGTGAGACGAATCAAGCTGAATTTGGTTCTAGTTCGGATTTGAGAAACGAAAACTCTCTCTATGCCCAAGAGAATGGCGAAGAAGTAACGGAAGAAGATTTAAGAGATCAACTCAGTGATGTTAGGGACCGAGCTACTGCTGCTTCTGCTTCGATTAGAGATAGAGCTGATACATTTTTAGAAAACTTGGGAGAGACTGTTCGTTTTGACGAGCTTAGAGAAGCTTTTCAAAGAGCGGAGCGGATTCAACAAGAAATTGATCAGATCTTTGCTCAAGTTGAAGCCTTGGGTGGAGTGGATTCAGTTTTAGCGCAGCTTGAAAGAGCTGTAGAGAATGTTCCGATACATATTCAACAAGAGCTTGAAACTATTCAAGCTCAGATTGAAAATTTAGTTGATCGTGTTGCTAACACCTTGTCTTTCTTTTCCATTATAGAGAAAAGTTTAATTTCACTTCCTTTTTATGGAAGTACCCATAGCAGTGGTTTCACTGTTCCTGATCTTACTCAACGGCAAGAGGCTCATATCTATACCTCGCCACTGCAGTGGTGGTTGCAAGGGGGAGAGCCAGGACTTGCTTCAAGACAAGGGATTAGACCTCAAGGAGATGGGTCTGAGGCTGCTGGTTTGAGCTGGGAGTTATGCACTCCTTTTGGCTGTATTTGTCTGCCAGGTCTACCTTTTCATTATAATGGGTTTTTAAAAGGTAATCCTGATGGTTGTTTTCAGGACATGCTTGACGGCCCTAGTGAGACTATTAAGGCTTGGACAGAGCAGGTATTTCCAATTAACTATGCTGGACATTGGATGAGGCCGGAGCGGTCTAAAGATGTCAATGAGAGCTTTTATGATGTGACTCTTCAGTCTTTTGATTTAGACATGATGTCTAAGGTGACTGGTTGTGATGAAGAAGCGGACCCAGATGATTTACATCCTCACCAGACAAAATCTTGCCAATCTTATCGAGTTGCTGTCTCGCAGCAATTAGGAGACCAGCGTTATTCAGAGTTAACAAACGCTCCGATGTGCTTTCGACCACTCGAAGATTTGCCAGTGCCTGGAGGTGAGTATGGAAACAGCTCTTTTAATAACTTAATTAACAATATTTTATGTGGCCCTGGCAGTACTGCCGAGAATCCAACCGAAATTAATCCGTATGAAAGAGTTTGTTACTATGGGGGAGACGATCTCTATCCTTTGACTGGAACTTTACTTAATACTCAAAACCCTATGGTGGCAGCGGCATATCTTGCTAGAAGAGCTATTGAATTAGCAGGTCACTATAATCATCAACACAGTAATAGTATCCCTGGAGAGGGAATACCTAGCTCAATTGATCCAGTAAGTGGAACTACTCCGGATATTCTTAATTTTGATTTATCTCAAATATTTCCGACTTTCTTGGGTGGGGAAGATGAGCCAGAGGGACCTTATGACCCTAATCATTGTACCGACGGTAACCACATAAATAAGTTTACTAAACTTCGAAGCATTGTAAGTCATCGAATGAAGGAAGTTGATAAGTTTCAGTTTTTGAACCCCGTTGGCACTGGAGCTGCTGAGGCTAAGTGTTTTAGAATGAGTCAAGTTGACGAGGATAATAGAGAACTATTTCCGCCGGGAATGCTTGACCCTGAGCATCAGGGAAGTATTAGACTTCTTTACTGGAACAAGAGGAAAGCTTGTGCCTGTGAATTTCGAGGTCTAGAAAGTTCTCAGGAAAGATCCAATGGTATTGATGTACTTAGTGGATGGACTTTACCACTCTGCGTTATGGCTGGAGCCGAGGATTGTGGAGCAGGTTGGGGTTGTATGAATTACCCAAGAACCCCAATGGATGAAGGTCGGGGTAACTTAGAGTATGACACCATCGAGGGTTCAGATAGTTTTGTAGACGAGCTTCGTGCCTCAATTCCTTTTCTGTGTGCTTGGCCTTTTGTTGGAACCGGCTGGTGTGATAACTTAGTTGGTGACCCTTGGTACACACTTAGTCCTATCACTATTAACGATGGTGGCAAACCTTGTGAAGGGGGGGATGCCGGCGGGCTTAACATTCCTAGTATATGCGATATAACGGATGCGGTTCGATAAACTAATTCAAATATTTAAGGTCTTGGCTATTGCCTTAGCTTTATTTTTTCCTGTGGCGGTTTCTGCTCAAGCCCTTTCCACTGAAGCATCTTGTCGGAAACTAGGTTTTGAGGGGGAGCGACGAGTCTCACCAGGACTATTGCCTTCCATGGTTATTCGCTCGATGGATCCTAGAATGCAATGCGGGGTGATGTTTAACCGTAGGAAAAAGTCCGATACTATTAAGTTTGATCCTAAAAATGACCCTAAGGCTCAAAAGTTTTTAGATAGAGTTATTAAGCAGGGTAAAAGTTCAACCAATAAAAAAATAGCTGAGGATTACGCAAAGCAAAGAGAAAAGAATGTTGAGCGTGAGAGTAAGAGGAAAGACTCAGCAAAGTATTTCGTTTCCTTGATAATAGATTCTAATATAGACCCTAATATTTTCCGATCCAAGTTGGAGGAGTTGAAAAGGTTTGGCGAGAAGCAGGTGGTTTCGGTTGGAGCAGTTATCGTCTTGGGTATGGAGCAGAGAATTCGGGAGAATGTAGATAGTGTTTTGACGAAGCTCTATTCCAATCGAGTTTCTAAAAATTCCAACTCTAGTTTTGACCTTTCTTCAATTAAGCCTCCTACTCCTGATGGTGTTCTTGATTCTTCACTTACCGGGGTTGAGAAAACAATTTATGCGCTAAAATTCAGAAGAAAAGGAAGTGTTAATGTTAAGGCAGTTGCGAAGGAGATGAATATAGATCGTCTGCCTGTTTGGATATTTTACGGTAATGATGAGCAAATTGTGTTTGATGGAAAGTTGGAGCTTACCGGTTTGATTGATAACTTTGGCGAGTTATATTACGACAAAAAGCTTGAAAGTAGTGCTCCCTCTGCAAGTGTCATCGATAAATCTAGTGGCAGAGACTTTGTTTATATCGAGGATAAAATCAACCCAAGGTTACCAAACCTAAGCCCTGACTTGAGAATTCCCAGCAGAACCAAGGGGGTAAGTAAGGAAGGCCTCAAAAGATTCTAACCTTAGCCTTTCGAGTAGTCGTAAAAACCTTTACCAGTTTTCTTTCCGAGCCAGCCAGCTTCCACGTATTTTATTAGTAAGGGACAGGGGCGATATTTATCGTCACCCAGCTCGCTCTGTAGGGTGTTGCAGATATAGAGCAAAGTATCCAAGCCAACAAAATCAGCCAGTGTTAAGGGTCCCATCGGCTGATTAGTTCCTAACATCATAGCTTTGTCTATGTCTTCTACAGAACCAATTCCTTCCATCAAAGCGAAAATAGCTTCATTGATCATAGGGACCAGGATTCTGTTAACGATAAATCCGGGATAGTCTCTGGCAGCCCTAACCGGCGTTTTACCGATCTTTTCACATATTTCTTTTGAATTTTTAAAGGTCTCTTCTGAAGTTTGTAGACCACAAATTACTTCAACCAACTTCATTACAGGAACTGGATTCATAAAATGAAGGCCAATCACTTGTTCAGGACGACTGGTTGCGGCCGCAATCTTGGTGATAGAAATAGAACTAGTGTTAGAAGCTAGGATGGCTTCTTTTGGGCAGAGCTGATCTAGTTCAGCAAATAGACTACATTTAATATCAGCTTTTTCTACAATAGCCTCAATTACTAGGTTTGAGTCTGAAAGATCCTGTAGATTAGCTGTAGTACTTAGACGACTTTTACTGGCATCCGCATCTTCTTTGCTGAGTTTCTCTTTCTCAACTAGACGATCCAGTCTTTTAGAAATTCCCGCATGACCCTTCTCTAGAGCATCGGTAGATAGGTCAAAAAGTGTTGTTTGAAAACCGGAAGAGGCGAAAACTTGAGCGATGCCAGCGCCCATCTGACCTGCACCTACTACACCAACTGCTTTTATTGAATTAGACATCCTAAGCTCTCCATTATGATCTTATACTAGCCCCTGAGAAGAACCAGCGACTTTTAGTATTTGCCAATGAGACTTCTCTTGGCAAGAAAAAAGCACCTAAGGAGGCACTTAAGAACGAGATAGCAACCCAGGCAGCTCCGGCGACAGCAGCACTTTCAAGCTCCAAGCCGTGACCACCAAAGAAGACTAGCAAAGCAGACTCACGGACTCCTAGACCTCCCAAAGTGAATGGTAAAGCAGAGAGAATATTAACTAGGGGTATCAACAGAAAGATCGTTTCTGGAGGTACCTTGAGCTGATGCGCCTGAAAAATTATCAGATAGAAAGCTATTTGCAGTATATGAGAAACAATAGAAATGGCACTGATGTTGAGCAAGGTTTTCAGCGATCGCAGAGGGTAGAGTTTCTTTAAGTAGTTGCCTAAAAAATAGATAGTGGGAGCTGACAGTAAGGCTATTACACCTAAAAGTAGAAGTCTTTCCTTCTCACTGATTATTTTGTGTTCAAATAGAAGTAGCGAACAAAGGGAGAGAAGAGCGAGGACTAGCAAACCGTGGAGTCTGTCAAAAACTGTGATTAAGGCAGCCTTCGAGGTGGAGCGAAGTTCTTGGCTAATTAAGAAAGCTCTTGAGGCATCACCACCAACAGTTCCTGGGCCAATCAAGTTAACCAGCATTCCAGAAAAATAACTGGCAAAGCCTCTGCCTAAGTAGTGGGTCAGACCAGCGTCTTTTAGTATTAGGCTCCACTTCAAAGCTGAAAAAATCTGACTAGAAAAGTAGACTAATAAAAGCAGTCCAAGCGGTAGTTGGTGAATCTTATCACTCAGCTCAGTAAAGTTGAGTTGGGAATAAAGAAGGGCAAGTAGAGCTCCGCTGGCGAATAGCTTTAGCATACCACTTTTTAGCGCCTGTAAAGGCGCCTATCAAGGTAATGATTTTTTTGTAGCTCTTAGAGAGGTATATCTCCTGGTAGTCCAAATTGGACTGTAAGCTGTCTTCCAGAGGAGCTGTCAATAAACCAATTGCCATCTGCAGGCCTCCAGACATTAGTATCGCTGAGACCATCTCCATCAAAGTCTTTGTTGCAACTTGGTATGTCACCAGGCAGACCAAAGCTTTTGGTGAATACTGAGCCATCGGCTCCAGCAACGAACCAATCTTTCAGTCCTGTTTGGCCGTTTATTCTGGTTACCAGTCGGTCCCAGCGACCATCGCCGTCCCAGTCACAGCTGTTGACCCTGTCGCCAGGAAGGCCCCAGGGAAGAAACTCTAATAAGTTATTTCCTGTGTCCTTAATCGACCAAATTTTTGCGGGTCTCCAAATAGCGAAAAGATCGGCTTTGTTGTCGCCATCATAGTCTCCTGTTAGGGGAAGATGTTGAGAGTCTCCAAGTTGAAAAACCTGTCCTTGGCTATGGTTGTAATTGTTACTGGAGAGTAAAAGGAAAAAGTGTCCGCTAGCTTGGCGATATACGGCCAAGTCGGTCTGATTGTCTCCGTCAAAATCATCGGCTAGAGGTATATCTCCAGGGAGACCCCATTGAATCGAAGATATTTCAGAATATGAGTTTCTTGAAAGTCTAAAGAACCAGTTGCCGTCAGTCGGTCGCCAAACTGTCATGTCTGTTTTTCCGTCTCCATCAAAATCTCCAGTAAGTGGAATATCTCCCGGTAGACCTAGTTGGTAGACGGAATGTGTTCCGCTACGATAGTCAGAGCTAGACTGGGAAATAAACCAGTTTCCTGAGCTAGGCCTCCAGACAACCAACTCACTTCTTCCATCTCCGTCAAAGTCATTGTGAACCCGGTCGCCTTCTCCAAGAGAGAAACCAAGCCCGCTTCCGGAGAAAAGAACATCTGGATTTGCTCTATTGTGAGTTATAACAGCTGGGCTGTTTCCTGAGGAGATAAATGGAATTAGCCCCACAGTGGCGCTGCTTCCGAAGGCTGTGTCTATCTCTTCAGATAGTAAATCAACGTAATTAAACTCAATTCGGCCAGAAGAACGAATCACTGCTTGGATTCTCATGTCACTATCAAAGTGGATAGCGCTTCTGAGGGCAAAAGGGCGAGAATTCCAAGTAAGCGTTACAGCGCTTGAAGTAACCTTGGCCCAAACACCTCCATTGGCTCCAGGGGAGGGGAAGAGATCGTCATGCCAAGGTAGTATTCCTGGGCGTAGATTATTTGCAAAATCAGATTCCGTAGGTAAGGGTTCGCCAACACCTAGAGGAACTACTCTGCCGTTAGCTGATACAGCAATTCGTCGGAAACTTTCATCGAAGAAATCGAATTCAAATGGTAACTCAAGCAGGTGATAACCATCGTCACCTGCTAAGATTCTTTCGCCAATCTCTGCATCATTTCTGGCTGGAAATGTAGTTTGACTATACTCAGTCAAAACAGGATTGTCTTCGGGAGGGGCTTGTCTATTGTTTATGGCAAAGCCAGCGTTTACCATTCCTGCACTTTGCATTAGCCCGTTTAGGCCTGGAAGAGTGCGAATTGTTGATGTAAGCCTAGCTTTTAGCTCGCTGATCGAAAGGTCAGGTTCAGCAGAAAGTATAAGTGCTGCAACACCAGCAACATAAGGGGCAGCCATCGATGTGCCTGAGAGAGTGTTGTAGTCAGACCCGAGCCAAGTCGAGTAGATGTCAACTCCAGGTCCCGCAAGATCTACTGATTGCCGTCCGTAGTTGGAAAAATTTGCCAGATTGCCTTCCTGATCAACTGCTGAAACTGAAACAACATTTTCTATTCCTAAACTACTCGGATAAATTGGACGTAGATCGTTATTGGTTCCTGAGTTTCCTGCGGCTGCGACAAAAAGAATACCTGCCTGATTGCTGCTTCTTACCGCATCTTCGAGTGCTCTAGAGAAGTTAGAACCTCCCCAAGAGTTACTTAAAACTTTTAAATTAACACCGCGTCTTTTCATTGCCACGGCATACTCAATAGCTTCAATAGCGTTTTGAGTGGAGCCAAATCCAGCACCATCTAAGAATTTGATTCCTAGAAGTTTTACATTCCAATTCACCCCAGAGGTTCCCAGTGAGTTATTTCCCTGAGCGCCAATAATCCCTGACACGTGACTACCATGTCCGTTATTGTCAATTGGGTCACCAGTGTTGCTTACTGAATTGAATCCGTAATAATCGTCGACGACTCCGTTAGCATCGTCATCAATTCCGTTGAATGGAATCTCGGCTGGGTTTTGCCAAGTATTGCCAATCAAATCGGGGTGATTGTAGTTGATACCGGAGTCAATAACTCCAACAACTACCTCATCGGAGCCGGTAGTTACTTGCCAAGCGTCCATCAGGTCTAAGTCAATATCGTTATCTTGCTCTTGGTTGGGCCATTGAGATCTTAATAACGGGTCGTTTGGAGTGTTAACCGATTTTAATTCATAGTTAGGTTCTATATAGTCAACAAGTCCGCTGGCGATAAGATTTTTGGCAACGTTCTTATCTAAATTGCCTTCGCAAAATAGAGATCCGGATAATTTATTTTCTTTTCTTATGTTTAGGCCAAGCTGTTTGTTTAGTTCTTCAAGAGCCTGAGTGGAGACGGGAGAAGAGAATCTTACGAGAAATTCATTTTTGATGGCTTTCTCCTCCGCGAGAAGATTGCTGTTAACATATAGCGCAGCCAAAATGAGTAATGGAACCTTCTTAAAAACTTTAAAAAACATAAAACCCGTTTCCGATTATTGTTTAACCTACAAAATGGAAGCCGAGAGCTAAAAAGGGCTTTCGGATCGCCATACGTAGTTATCGGACCAAACAGGCTGATAACTTTAATCGTAACCGAGTAAAATAGTAGTAAATGTAACTAACTAGACTGACAGGTGGGTTAGGTAGCTAGGGATAGGAAACTGGACTCTGCTTTCCACCAAACCAAAAAGGATCGGTGGAAAGCAGCTTTTAGAGCTGGTTATTAGGACTCTATCTATTGAAAGATTAGGTTAACCTATTCAGCTGGTTTTGGTTGAACTGGACTAGCTTCTGACGCAACGCTAATTCCGTTTGGCTCTGGAGTAGGTTGTTGAGCTTCTACTTCCAAATTTAGTGAAGACTCAGCAGATACAGTATCGGCTTCTTTTTCACCCTCTGATGCGGGAGCGTTGACTCTACTAACTCTAGAAGCGTTAAGGCCTTTATCTCCCTCACGAAGTTCGTACTCTACGGGTTCCCCGTCTTTCAGTGTTTTAAAACCATCTTGTTCAATCACTGAATAGTGTACGAAAACATCCTGCCCAGACTCGTGTTCGATGAACCCGAATCCTTTAGCATCATTGAACCACTTCACTACTCCCTGCAATACCTGCCCCATTTTTAAACTCCCGACTTCAATTTAATTATGTTTCACCCTCAGCAGATAACCGTTACAACGTGCCAGAGGATGTGGCAAGGATATATATTAATAGAGCGATGGGGTAAACTTGCTCGGTAGTTTTAGTTTATATACTTACATGGATATGGTAAGGAATGTTTTAATTTGCTAGAGAAAGTCCGTAACCTGAGGCTTTGAGCATGTCCTTTTCTGATAAAATTAATTAATTAACTTGGGGCTGTATGGAGAATTATAAAAATAGCGAAGTTTTTGAGTTGGCCCTCCAGTTTGCCCCCAATGCGGTTATAATTTGTCAGTCTAATGGAAAGATTGTTTCTGCAAATGAAAAGTTTGCTGAATTGGCAGGCGTAAACCTTGGTTTAATTGTTGACCGAAACATCAATGATTTTTTCCCAGTTGAGCAAGAGGTCTCAGGGGATGGAGTTTTTCAACTGAAACCTTGTTCAGAGGATATTTCAGGTGAAAGCTATATATTTCGTGTTCGAAACTTAGGGGAGCAGTCAAACCCTTTGGGTGTAGCCTATTTTATTAGCGACGCTGACGGTCCGATGGCTGGTAACATGAACTGGAGAGAAGAGAAGCTGGCTTCTCTTGGTACTTTGGCTGGAGAAATCTCCCATGATCTAAATAATTTACTCACAGGCATACTCGGTCATGTTTCCTATCTCAGGCTGTCCCTTCCAGATAAAGGAGATCATACTGAGTCAGTGTCGGCCATAGAGGAAGCAGCGAAAGGTGCAGCTCTGATGACGCAGCGTGTTCTTGAGTTTGCTAAAGGTGAGGAAGGGAAGTTCGGAGTCGTCAATCTGGCTTCCGTTGTTAAAACGGGAACTAATCTGTTGGAGGCCGCGCTTCCCAAGAATATTCAATTTAAGATATCAGGACTGGATCGAGATACAGCGATAGTCGGTGATGAAATAGCCTTGTCCCAAATTGTAATGAATTTGGTCGTCAATGCCCGAGATGCACTTCCAGATGGAGGAGTAATTGGGATTTCGCTTGATTCGATGACCTTTGAGTCTGCTCCTGCTGGAATAAAGCCGGCGATCAAGCCTGGACATTACGCGGCGCTTACGATTTCTGATAATGGGACCGGTATAGAAGAGAAAGTATTGGAAAAGATATTCGAGCCTTTTTTCACCACTAAGAGTGAGCGTGGAACTGGGCTAGGTCTTTCCACTGTACTTTCTATTGTAAGTAAACATGGTGGAGGAATCAGCTTAAGGTCTAAGGTGGGTAAGGGAACAGACTTTATGATCTTGTTACCGCTTCACCACGAATGTCAGGCCATAGTTGAAGAGTCGAAGGAAGAGATACCTACTGGTTCGGAGAATATTCTGATTGTTGATGACGAGGATACTGTAAGAACAGTTCTTCAGAGAAGTCTTGAACTGTTGGGTTATAAAGTGGTTAGCGCTTCTGGGGGGCACGAGGCGATTGAAGCTTTTCAAGGAGCAGGCGGAGACTTCGCTCTGGTTATTTTAGACATGATGATGCCTAAGATGGCGGGTGACGAAGTTTTTGAGCGACTTAAAGAAATTGATGATGAGGTAGCAGTTTTAATAGCTTCAGGTTATTCGAGTGATGGGAAAACTAGGAAAATTTTAGATAATGGTGGTCTAGGCTTTATTCAAAAGCCATTTGCTGTAGAAGACCTAGCAGTAGAAGTAAGAAGATGTATTGAGGAGAGCAAGAATGCTTGATTCGACTTTGCCCAATCAGGGTTTTAAGCCTTTCACTATTGGCGATAAGAAAATTAGTGTGCCTCTGGCACTGGCTCCTATGTCTGGGGTGACTAACCATTCTTTTCGAGAACTAATTGTCAGAACCAATCCTAGAGCTGTGGGACTTGTAGTCTCCGAGTTTATAAGTGTTGAAGCTTTGACCAGGCATAATCCACGTTGTGTTCAGATGATGAGGTACGGTGAAAAGCAAAGACCGTTCTCGGTGCAGGTTTTTGGTTACGATATTCAACGTATGGCTGACGCTGCTAAAATGGCTGAACAGGCTGGTGCTGACATAGTGGATATTAACTCCGGCTGTCCCGCGCCTAAAGTGGTTAGGAAGGGGGGAGGCTGTGAACTAATGAGGCAGCCTGAACATTTAGCAAAAGCACTTTCCACTGTAAGGAAAGGAATTAGTATTCCTTTGACTCTAAAAATCAGAGCGGGTTGGGATAGCGATCTTAGAAACGGTCTCGAAATTGCCAAGATAGCTGAGGGTGAGGGAATTTCGATGCTTGCGGTTCATGGCAGGACTAAGTCCGAAGGCTACAGAGGTCTGGCTGACTGGAAGATAATCGAAGAAATTGCCACGACCTTGAAAATACCAGTTATCGGTAGCGGAGACGTGACTTGTTTTCAGTCTGCAAAGGAGCGGTTTGCAAGCGGAGTGGCTGGCTTAATGATTGGCCGAGCTGCTTTGAGTAACCCATGGGTATTCTCTGAAGTTGCAGCGGGCTTTGAAGGCCGTGATTTTCAAACCCCGGACTATTTGGCCACGGTAGATATTCTAGAAACCTACCTAGAGTTGGTTCTGGAAGAGATGCCAGAAAAGGGAGCTATTGGAAAAATGAAGCAATTTGCTTCACAAGTTACCCGTAGAGTTCCGGGTTCGAAGATGGTTAGACATGCTTTGACCCGGTCGCAAAGTCTCGCTGAGTTTAGCGAGAAGCTAGAGGAGTGGAGAGAGTATCTTCATAATAAACAGAAAGATGGCGTCTTTCCTCCTCCCGGAACTTCTACAGAAGTTAATCCTCTCGCTAGGCAGAGTGCATGCTAAAAGTATCCAAGCTATGCAAAGGATTTTCCTCTCAAGCATTACTTAAGGGTGTTTCCTTTGACCAATCTGAAGGAGAGCTCGTTGGCCTAATAGGACCAAGTGGTCAAGGTAAGAGTGTTCTTTTGAAGATAATAGGTGGAATAATTGAAGCCGATAGTGGAACTGTTAAGTTTGAAGATCAGCATGGCAAAGCTAAGGATTTAAACGAGTCTACAGGCTTTCTTTTTCAAAGCGGTGCTCTGTTTGACTCCAGAACTGTGCTTGAAAACACAATGTTTCCCTTAAGCCAGTATAGAGAATTCGACTATGAAGAAGCTGCAAAAAAAGCTTACAACATTCTCTCCGAGGTAGGTTTGTCTGCTCACATTAGTAAACTGCCTGGGCAGTTGAGTGGTGGAATGAGAAGACGAGTGGCTTTAGCACGTGCGTTAGTTAGTGATCCTGAGCTAGTTTTGCTAGACGACCCGACAGCCGGTTTGGATCCAGTGGCTGCTAATGTAACGATGGAGTTAATCGAGAGGCTTCATCGTAAGTTGAATAGTACTACCATTGTGGTTAGCCATGACCTTAGAAGATTGGTTCCGAGGGTTGACCGCTTGCTTTGTCTGTTTGATGGCCAGATTGGCTTTGATGGCGCTAGCGAATCTTTAGTCAAAGAAGGTTCGACTGAGATAAAGGACTTTATTTCCACCCGTTATGACTTCTCTGAGGCTAGTATATAAAGGGTGTCTATAAAAAAACTAAAAGATCTCGAAGACCTTAGGGAAAGATTCTTAGATGGTATTGGAGTTCCCGATGTGGGGGATTTTAAACCTGATGACTTCCAGCTAGAGGCTATTCAATCACTGGCTGATGGCAATGATACTTTGGTTGTGGCGCCAACCGGTGCTGGGAAGACTTACATCGCAGTTGAAGCCATTAAGCTAATGCTGGAAGAACAGCGTAAGTCGATCTATACGGCTCCCCTTAAAGCCCTATCTAACTCAAAGTATACGGAATTAAAAAAGAAGTTTGAGCCAGAGTTTAGAGTTGGGCTTCTTACTGGGGATCGTAAAATCGATACTGATGCGGAGGTGGTGGTAGCTACTACTGAGATCTATCGAAACGACCTTTATAGCGGCGAGCAAAACTATTCTCTTGTAATTTTGGATGAGCTTCATTACTTAGCAGATCCATCGAGAGGGGCAGTTTGGGAGGAGAGTATAATTCTATCCTCCAGAGAGAGCCGCCTTTTGATGTTGTCAGCTTCGGTGTCTAATGCCGAGTTTTTGGCAGATTGGATTTATTCAATTCGGGGAAGGAAGGTTAACATCATTCGTGTTACCGAGCGCCCGGTAGAATTGCGTTTGGGGTTTCTTCACCCTGAGTTCGGACTGATGCCTTTGCACGGTAAAAAAGGTTCTGTCATGCCCGAGATACAACGTTTTTATAATTCATCTTCTTTTAAACGAGGCGGAAGAAAAGGACCTCGATTTTCAAAAGGTAAAGGCACAGGGAAAAACAGAAAATATAGGAAGCGTAAATCTTGATATTTCTAAACGACCTTTATCAAAAGTATTGCCTTGGGCTCTTTAGCGAGCTTCATGGAGTGGCCAGTGGCAATTAGAAATGTATCATTGGCTCCAATAGTCAGGCAGCTAGAGAAGAATGATCTCCTGCCCGCTATTGTTTTTAGAACTGCCCGGGCTCAGTGCGATACTGATGTTGAGAGAGCCTCGACTAACAGAAGATTGCAGGTTTCAAGCGCGAAGCAAACAGAGCTACGACAAGCTGTTGAGGCTATTGCTAAAAGATACGATACAGATATTGAGCTAATTCGCTCCCATCCACATTATTCCTCTTTGGTTAAAACTGCTATCGGGGCTCACCATGCAGGTCAGCTTTTGACCTGGCGATTGGTTTTAGAGGAGTTAATGAGTGCCGGCTTGCTTAGAGTGTTAGTTGCGACTGGAACTGTTGCAGCTGGCGTCGACTTTCCGGCTCGAACAGTTGTAGTTACTGCTCACTCTCGGCGTGGCGCTGAGGGTTACGAGAATTTGAGTAGTGCTGAGTTTCAGCAAATGTCTGGGCGAGCTGGTAGGCGAGGAAAGGACACAGTAGGGTTTTGTCTTGTTGCGCCCTCTATGTTTTGCGATGGACGAGTGATCTCAGAGACTGCGCAAAAACCACCTGCTCCTTTGGAAAGCGCTTATTTCCCATCGGCTTCTACGGTGCTGAATCTGATGCGCTATCGAAATGTCGACGATTTGCGATTTACTGTTGAGAGAAGCTTAGCCTCTTTTAGTGATAAGAAGCAGGCCGTTGTAATCAGAGAAGAATCAGATTCTCTTGAGGGTGGCATAGAGGAGTCCGGTCTTCCGGCTGATCAGGTTAAGAAAAGACGAAAAAAAGTTTCTCGAATGAGGAGGAAGGCGGATGAACTGCAGTCTCGTCAGATGGATACTTTAGAGAAAGCCCTAAGTGGTTTGACTGACCTTGGGTATCTTGATGGAAGCAGTCTTTCCGAGAAAGGTTACTGGGCCGCTCAACTCTGTACAAGCATGGTGATAGAGTTGGGGGAGATGATCGAAAAGGATCTTTTTAAGGGCTGTAGTGGAGAGGAGATCGCCATAATGATTGGCTCAGTCTCAGGGGACAGTTATCGGCGCTATCTCTCGGTATCCTCCAACCTGATTCCTAACGATAAGGTTCAAATGCTGGAGGAAATAGTGAAGAACGTGCGAGCAGCTGAGTTGCCAGGTTCTTCCGATTCAAGAGAATACGTGGAAGATTGTGCTTCCACTATTTCTACCTGGTTGAAAGCTGAAGATTGGCAAGAGTTTCGTGGCCTATTAAACCTTGCGGGAGTGGCAGAGGGGGATGCGGCAAGGTTGATTTCACAAACGGCAGATCATCTCAATCAACTCAGCCGTTTAAAAGAAAGTCACCCCGAGCTAGCCAAGGAGGCTTTTTACGCAAAGGTTAAACTCCTTCGTCCGCCGATCAGTGAAGCCTTGGCCCTAGTTGCGAATTAATAATTAGTTAGACAAGACCTAAAGGTCTTGAAAAGCATATTTTGAGGTTAAGTATATTTCTCTAATGGCCTCGCTTACGCTCGGCTTATACTGCGCCTATGCTTAATTTAGCAAAACCGAAATTTCAATGAGGCGCAGTATATCCTCAAAACGGTTTAAATACATTCTAAGTCAATAAAATCACTAGAATGACCATTCGTTCTGCGAATAGTTCTGGATTTTTATTTTACTTCTGGTAGCTTAAAACAAGGTGTTAGTTCTTGTTTTTATCTGTTCATATCTGTTTTTTATTTGTTTTCTTACGCCGTTTTTGTCGTCATTTTTCGATGCGCCTAGGCTTTGTTTTCATTCGCAAAGCGAGCATCAAATGCAAGCAACTTCTTTTTGCCCTAGGTGTAGGGCTGCTTGCAGCGAGTTAATATACAAGGTTGGAGGGAATACGTTATGCTTAAAAATTCTACAGTTACCGCTGAAAGTGATTTCGCTTCGGGAGTTTTCGAACCGGACGTGATTGTGCCGTCTCATTTCACCAAGAAAGTTGGAACTGAACTTTCGGGTGGGGAGAGGCGACTCATGGCCGCTTTGTTATCCGATGGGATTGAGTCCTACATCTCTTATGCATCAGGGCTCCATAACAGGAGGCTGGCAGGGGTGGATTCTTTATCAGAAGCCGCTCGGGAATCTTTAGAGTGGGTTGATACAAAGGATTTTAGCTACGTATTCAGTTTTGATAATGTCTGTCAGTCACTTGGAATCGACCCGGATTATCTTCGAAGAGGACTTAGAAATTACCTTAGATCTCTTCAGCTTGCCCGAGAAGCTGGCAATGCCCCTAAGCGCCCTTGGAAGAGAATTCGAAGGCCTAGAAAGTAGGGATTCTTAACTCTTTGGTGAGAATGCTGGCAGAAACCTTCTAAATGGAGCCGCAAGCCAAGCCATACAATGAGCTTTTTGCGGTGATATTTAAAGAGGCCTCAGTATACAAGACTAATCTATTGCCTGAATTAGCTGTCAGGAAAGGGCTAATTCAGGCGTAAAACCTGAGCTTTTTTTTGCCAATTTTGTTAATCCCGGCTATTGTTCTCGACTTTCGCGGTAATAGTCTTTCCCAGTGAATCTGCTGCTCGTTCCGGAAATTATCCGGTTGCTTCGTACGGGTCCTGTTTTAGACTTTCTCTTTGCTCACTTAGCTAGCGATGTGGGGAGAACTGTTTACTAATTTCCAGATATTGGTGTTTACCTGATGGCAGTGGCTGAATGCGAGGTTGAAGAGTTAATGAAACCGGCCTCACCCAACGATAATTTACCAGAGAGCGCCAGCGACGATTTTAATGAGTATCTGGAGGACTTCAGACTGCTGTTAAGCAGGCTTTTTAATTCCGAAGGACTAGTCGAAGGATTGGAGCAGGGCTGGGGAGCCCCGGCTGAATTCCTTGATCCAATTCTAAAAACCAACCCTTTTCGTGTTTATCTTGCTGAGGAATATGGAGGAAGGGGTGCGCATATCAAGCATGGTCTATCACTCTTAGAAGCCTGCTCTTATCAATCTCTTCCTTTGTCATTGATGGTGGGTATCAATGGTGCTTTGTTCCTGCAGCCAGTTGGAATATACGCAGAAGAAAGTGCGAGAAAGGAAATTTTCTCTGATTTCCTAGCCAATCAGCGCATGGGGGGGATGATGATCACCGAGCCAGGTCATGGCTCAGATGCGCTCAAGATGAAAACATCTTTTAGTAAGCTCGAGAATGGAGACAAGTATCATCTCCAAGGATTGAAGCATTGGGCTGGATTGACCGGGAAAGCTGACTACTGGCTTCTCGCCGCGAGAGAAAGTAAAGGCCAAGGTCGATTGGGTAAGGACATTAGTTTCTTTATTCATCCTTCCAGAAACAAAGGCTTGGAAG
Organism: uncultured Bdellovibrionales bacterium; assembly: GCA_964510575.1. GTDB lineage: Bacteria > Bdellovibrionota_C > UBA2361 > SZUA-149 > CALKYB01 > CALKYB01. The sequence goes on from CAZECN010000018.1 coordinate 54,504, forward strand.
TTGTCGAGTATTATAAAAACCCTGGCTTAAGGTTGATTACCTACGGCAGAAATCAAATTGATTGCGAAGTAGATAGTAACTACCGACTAGTGCCAAAAACCAGCGGCATAAAAATGCTAACGGATATCCTGCATCGGAGTCGTTTGCAGTTCCCAGGTATGGGAGTTGGTTATATTCGAAGGCTTCTTGAGACGGGTATTGAGCATTGCTCTCAACGTGAAGTTGGCGGAAAAAACCTTTCCGATTACAAGCAAGTTAAAAGTCGTATTTTTGCTCTCCAGTCTAACTTCACTGTTTGCTCGGCGATGTGTGCTTACACCAGTCAAAGAGCAGGGTGTGACAAAGATCTTACCGGGGCAACAGTCGAGGCTAATAGCATTAAAGCTTTGGTGACTGACTATATGCAGGAAAGCGCACAATCCTTGATGCAGCTTCTTGGTTCAACTGGTTACCATATCTCCAGCCTTGCAAGTCGCTCAATTATGGATAGTCGACCCTTCCAAATTTTCGAAGGTTCGAATGACATTCTCTATCAGCAAATTACAGAATCTGTAATTAAGTCTATGAATAAAATGAAGACAGCTAATGTCTACCAGTTTCTGAAAGACTATGAGCTTACTTCTAGAGCCGCAGATTATTTTAAAGACTGCTTGTCATTTGAGTTGAACCCTAATTTAGGCCAAGAGAAACTAGTTCAGTTGGGCCGAATTTTTGCTCGTGTTGTGTCTTTGCAATTTACAATCGACTTGGGTAATGCGGGATTTAATAAAGGTATGGTTGCTAATGCCAGCGATAACCTTAGGGCAGAAGTTGTAAGCCTGCTTTGTCACTTTAATGAAGATAAGAGTGGAAGAGGGGTTGAGGAGGAAGACTTTAGCAACTCCAATTGGCAAGCTTGCGTTGCCTAATGCTCCTGAGCATTTGAAGAGCCCTTCTCTTCAAATCACCTAGAGGCCTCTCATTACAGGTTGTGCACGCTTCTGATTCGTTGTCTTTAGAAATGCTCGTTTAAAAACTCTGTTGGGTCTTCAGGTGACAGTGCTGGTGTGGTCATTTGTATGTATCTCTGTGGGACCCACTCCTAAGGTTAAGCTACTAGGATGGCAGTTACTCTTAGTAATGTGATTTCGGGGCGGGCGAGAATGATCAAGCGTTGTTGGTTAACTTCCGCATTGAAATATTCTTTAGCATCTTCTGAAGTTACTTCCAGAATTAGCTCGCTTCCTTCAACTCTTGCGTCAGTAACGAACTTAGTCTGTTCAATAACTCCGTATTGGAGTTTCTCCTGCAGACGCTCTAAGATTAAATTCCATATTCGGTTTCTATTGTCTTCTTGATCCATAGCCTTTCAAGATAAACTGTCAATCCTTGATAAGTTTATCGCTTGGCTCCAAAAGTGACCAGTAAGAATTTAGGGCTGGGTGCAAAGATTTGGCACAAAAAAGGAGCCCTAGGGCTCCTTTTTGACAAAGTGTCTAAGCTCTAATTTAAGCTGCGACTCTACTGCCAACATTCTCAGGCTTTGGCTGAGGAATAACTTGCTCTTCAGCAGCTTTTCTTGAGTTCCTGATTTGAGCTTCGTACTGCAGCTGAATAGCTTTTCTCATTTCTTCCATGTGGAAATCTAGAGCTTCGCAGATATACGCAAAGCCAAAAGACTCAGCTATGTCATCTGGTCCAAAAATCCACTGTCTAGAGGACTCCTGTAGTTCTCCGTCTCCGGAAACGTAATCAGTAATTGCTCTTTGTAGGACCGCCGCAAGTAATCTTCTTTCTGGGTTAAAAGTACTTCCACCAGTTGCGACTTCACCATTTGACCAAAGCTTCATAATTAATCCAGCCTTTTTGTTAGTAGGGGTGGCAATTTACCTCACAGCCAGCCCAGGTTAATTTTAAGCCCCCTTACCAGTCCTTCTCTAAAAGCTAGAGAAAAGCCCGGTAATTTAAAGGGGCCGAAGGATACTTCAGCATGCTGTGGAAAGTCAATGGAAATCTGCATGCCTCAAAATAAAAGAATGCATACAGCCATAGGGCCTGCCACAAGTGCTAACTAACCGAAATTAAAACGAAAAATATAGAACCGGAGTTTGAGTTTTGCTCTGAAGGAGCAATTCTCTCTTCCTGTCACTGTTCTGACGGATTGCCTTGAATGTGTGCTCAAAAATATCCAAACGACATTATATCTTGCCTACCACTATATATAGGTCGTTCGCGCCAGTGGGACGCAATATGTGGAAAGACTAAAAATAGCTTAATTTACTGAAATTACTCTTGAAAGTTGGGTTCTTCGCTGATACTGTGGGGAATAATGGGGATTAGTGGGAGTTGAAGGCAACCGTGTAGTGGATTCTGGTCAATCGATACCAACAGTGGATTCTCTTCTTGCAGGTCAAGGGGAGGGCGAAGCGCGACCTCCTTTCAGGGGTAGTTTCAGTCATCAGCTCGATTCCAAGGGCCGGATTAATATTCCTATAGGGTATCGCTGCTTGATTGAAGAAATGGGCTCAGCTGAATTGGTTGTGACCAATTACATCTGTGATGGTTCTCGCTGTTTGGAAGCTTTCCCCCTGGCCACTTGGAAAACTTTTGAAAAGCGTATTTCAAAACTTAGCCGCTTCGACGCCAGACTAAAGACCTTGGAAAACTACTATTTATCCAGAGCATCAATGTGTTCCTTGGACACCAGCGGGAGAATATTACTCCCTGCGCACCTTAGAGACTACGCTGGACTGAAGAGTGAGGTTACTTTTACTTCAGGGCTGCGAGGTTTCAGAATTTGGAACTCAACTGTTTGGACTCATGTCTTTGAAAAAGCAGAAGCTGCTTTACTTGAAAATCCAGATCTTTTCAGTGGAATTGATCTTGCTGGCTTAATATCAGAGGAGGGTTCCTGAAGTGAGTCAGGCTACTACAGTTCACCAATCAGTTATGATGTCCGAGGTTATGGAATGCTTCGATTATCTTTCCGAGATAGAGAATCCCGTATTTTTGGACTGCACCCTTGGTGGAGCAGGCCATAGCGAAGCATTGCTAAAAAAATTTCCAGATTTATTTGTTTTGGCGATTGATCAGGACCCAGATGCATTGGAGCGAGCTAAAGTGCGTTTGGCCGAGTATAGTGACCGGTTAATTCTTGCTAGATGTAATTTTAGAGATTTGGATGGTCTAGTTTCCGAACTATTTAAACAGAAAGCAATTCCTTACCGGAGTAATTTAAAGCTTTTCGATGGGATCATAGCGGACTTGGGCATTAGTAGTGACCAACTTGCAGATCCAGATCGAGGGTTTTCGTTTTTACAAGATTCTCCATTGGATATGAGAATGGACCCGAGTGCTGAACAGGGTGCAGCCAGTTTACTTAATGAAAGCAGTAAGTCCGAATTGCAATCAATTTTTAGGAAAGGAGGAATGGGAGCAGTTTCGGGTGTACTAGCTGCTAAGGTTATTGACTCTAGACCGATTAATAGCACCGCTGAATTTGCCTCCGTTTGCGAGTCTATTGGTGAACTAAACACTCGCCCAGGTAGAAGTGCGGCCACGGTCCCTTTTCAAGCCGTGAGAATAGCAGTTAACGATGAACTCGGAGCAGCTAGTGAGCTGATAGATTCAGTTCATCAGTTTCTATCTCCTGGAGCTAGTGTCTGTGTAATTTCCTTCCATTCGCTTGAGGATAAAATAGTGGCTAAGGGCATGAGAAGCTGGGAGAGGGGAGAACAAGTGCCACGACGTATACCGCAGCAAGGTGGAGTAACCGGAATTGGAAAACTCTTGACCAAAAAGGCTCTATTGCCTGGCGAAGAAGAGATAGGGATCAACCCTCGTGCGCGAAGTTCAATGATGCGGATTTTTAGACGTAATGAGAAAGGGGTGGGTGAATGAGAGCAGCCAAAATTGTAACAGCTTCGGCTTTGTTTTTAGCCTTAACAGTTCAACTTGGTGTCAGAGTTGAAGTGACTAAAAAAGCCTATTTGATGGAGCATCTAAGAGCAGAGGCTTTGGAGAATGATGTTTTGCTTAGAGATCTTAAGCTTAACTATGCTTGGCTAACTAGTCCTGAGCAGCTTGGCAAAAGAGCCAGTATTCATCTTGGGCTTCAAGCTCCTAAAATGAATGCAGTCAAGAATATTTCTCGGTAGTTTTGTTCAGGGGTGGGGAAGGAATGAGGATAAATTCTAAAAGAATGAAAGAGAGACAGGCTTCTAGGGGCATTGAAAGCTGCCGAGCCCTGAGGTTAGGGAACCAGAAGCCTCTAAAAAACTCTTCAAATGATCCTTCTAAGCATGCTCAATCTAACCTAACCTTAAGATTAATTTTTCTTCATATTATAATTGTTGCATCCGGAGCGTTCTTAGCTCAGAACCTCTATCGCTTGCAGGTTAGTGAGACAGCGCAGTGGATTAAGCTTGGAGATCGTCAACATAACACCTCTAAGAAAGTCAAAGGGGCTAGGGGTCAAATTACGGATAGGTATCAGCGTCCTTTGGCTGTATCGGTTAGATCGTACGATGTGGGAGTTAATCCAAGGAGAGTTAAAGACCTACCGGCCTTATCTTCACGGCTTGAGAAATTAGGCAATCTTTTTCAACCTGCGAGCTTAGAGCTTCTTAGTAAAAAAAGAAGGTTTTTTTGGTTGGCTCGAGGCCTTCATCCTGAGTTAACCAAAGATTTTCAGCTTTCAAGAATACAAGGGCTGAATCTTATCCCAAGGTTTCAGCGAGTATACCCGCAAGGAGACCTAGCATCCTCACTTCTTGGTGTGGTGGGAAGTGAAGGAAATGGCCTGGCTGGTATGGAGCGAATTCTTGAAGAAAGGTTGGAAGCTGACTCAAGGGTTCTTAAAGTGGAGAGAGATGCTCGCGGACGCCTTGTAAGTAAACTTTCTGAAAATACCGAGCCATTTAAACTTGAAGTTTCTAGCAGACATCTAGCAGCTTCTGCAAAGAAGGATCGGTTCAGAGATGAGGGAGCTCGCGTTGCGCTTACTATAGACTCGGTTCTACAACGATTTTTGGAAGAAGAGCTAGACTTGGCTAGAGAAGAGAGTCAAGCGGCCCAGGCCATGGGTCTTATGATGGACGCTGATAGCGGGGAAATACTTAGCGTTGCTCAAACAAAACGTTTCAATCCTAATAGTTCAAAGGGAATCAACCCTGATTTTTTAAAGAACTCTGTTTTTCAAGACCTATTTGAACCTGGCTCAACTCTGAAGCCTTTGGTTTTGGCTGAAGCCTTGGAGAGACGATACCTAGGCGATCGAGAGTTGATCGATTGTCAAAAGGGTAAGATCAAAATTGGAAAACATACCATCAGGGATGTTCATAGAGAGAAGCTTCTTTCAGCAGAGGATGTTGTTATTAGTTCCTCAAACGTAGGTATGATTAAGATCGCTGAAAGAATGGGAAAAGAAGTTGTTTGGGGTGGTTTAAATAAACTGGGTTTCGGTAGTTCTTCAGGCTTAGCTTGGCCAGGGGAAGGTAAAGGTATATTGAGGAAGCCCGAGCGATGGAAGGATATAGATCTCGCTACTGCTTCTTTCGGCCATGGACTGGCTGTAACAATGGTTCAAATGGCTAGGGCCTACAGTACAATTGCTAATGGCGGTTTCTTGCCTTCTCCTTCGCTTTTGCTGGATTCTCCTAAAAATGGCAGCTCTGAAAAAAGAGTATTTTCTCCCTCAACGGTATCTCGAGTTAAGGAAGTTCTGCGAGATGTCATCGAGAGCGAAAAAGGAACTGGTAAGAATGCAAAAGTTGAAGGGGTTGAGGTTTACGGTAAGACAGGAACCTCTCACAAGGCAAAAGTTGATGGCCGTGGCTACGACGAAGATAAAGTTCTATCCTCCTTTATTGGTTTCGCCGATGGCAGTAACATAGGTGTGGATCGAAAGTTGGTACTCTATATAATTGTTGACGAGCCTTCAGTAGAAACCCGCTGGGGTGGAACTCTTGCGGCTCCGGTGTTCTCTCGTGTCATATCTAAATCAATGCAGTACCTAGCCTCTATGACTGGCTCAAAACAAAAAGAGAATAGTGAGCTAGAGACTCCTCAGGGAGTTTAGTTAATTTCGCACGGTCTGAGTTTTTATTTTTGTTTCTTTGGAAAACTAGCTAGATTGTCCTCATAGTTTAGCAATATTAGAATTACTCATAGATCAAAAGTCCAGTTTGACTACTATTAATCTCGCCACTCTTATCGAGAAATCCTTGCCTAAAGCGCGGGTACTAGGGCAGTTAGATCAGCTAAGCGTTTCGGGACTATGTTGTGATAGTCGCCAAGTTAAAAAAGGCGACTTGTTCTTTGCACTAGCGGGCGTTTCTTTGGATGGTGCTCGGTTTGTGGATCAGGCTCTAAAGAACGGCGCAGTGGCTGTAGTGACTGAGAAAGAACTTTCTAGTGAGGAGACGGTTCCTTTAGTTGTTGTGAAAGACGGAAGAGAAGCTTTAAGCAGAGTTTCAGCCAACTTTTACCAACACCCTTCAAGTAGATTATTTGCCGCTGCTATAACAGGGACAAATGGTAAAACCACTCTTTGCTCCTTGCTTTCACAAAGTCTGGCATTGAATACTCAAGCTGCTGTTTCCTCAGGAACACTCGGTTCTTTTTTTTGGTCTTCGGAAAGCGGTGTGAAGGGTAAGGCGGAGCAGCTAGAGATTTTTAATAATACCACTCCTGATCCCATTACTATTAACAAAACAATGGTAGATGGCCTAGAGCATAGTGCAGAAGCTTTTGTGGCAGAGGTTTCCTCTCATGGGCTCATGCAGATGAGAACACTAGGTGTGCATTG